>NZ_CP019163.1:0-740378 GCF_001468205.2 Pseudoalteromonas sp. 13-15
GGTGTTATTGGCGTTGCGCCAGCAATTGGCAATGCCGTATACAATGCAGTAGGTGTACGTTTACGTGACTTACCAATGAAACCAAGTGCCGTTGTAAAAGGTTTAAAAGCCTAAATAAACACCAAAAGCGTGTAAACCTTAAATTTACACGCTTTTGCAGTGCGAGTTATTAGGCTCATATTAGATTAAATACATAAGGCCTTTATTTTATATTAATAAAGCCAAATTCCGTGTGTTAACCTACAACCATAACAAAAGCATAACCTGTAATACTCACAGGCCCAGTCAAACAAAGTAAAGTGAAGGTTTTTTATGCTCATCGACCCAGCAGGGCGAAAATTTAGTTACTTACGTTTATCGATTACCGATGTGTGTAACTTTAAATGTGTTTATTGTTTACCCGATGGCTACCAATGTGACCATGACAGAGAATTCCTTTCACTGAATGAAATTAGTAATACTATTAGCGCTTTTGCGCATCATGGTATTACCAAGCTGCGTATTACTGGCGGTGAACCCACCCTTAGAAAAGATTTCATAGATGTTATTCGTGTGGCAAAAGATACGCCGGGCATTACAAAAATAGCCGCTACAACAAACGGTTTTTCAATGCATAAGCACATTAACAATTGGGTAGATGCAGGGCTTAATGCGATTAATGTGAGTATTGATACACTTGATCCAAGAATGTTTAATACTATTACCGGTCACGATAAATTTAATACCGTGATGAAAGGCATAGACGCCGCGTTAGAAAGCGGTATTGAATCGGTAAAAATAAACAGCGTGTTAATGAAGCAATATAATGGTCAAGAGCTCGACACATTTTTAGCGTATTTAAAGCATCGCCCAGTCACTATGCGCTTTATTGAACTAATGCAGACTAACGACAATAAGGCGTTTTTTGATAAAAATCACGTATCCGGCCAGTCAATCAAAGCACGATTACGTGCAGCGGGGTGGCAACCTGTCATTAGAAGCATTACAGACGGTCCTGCTCAGGAGTTTTACCATCCTGATTACCAAGGGCGTATCGGCTTAATAATGCCTTACAGCAACGACTTTTGTAACACATGTAACAGGCTGAGAGTGTCTTCTTTGGGTAAATTACACCTTTGTTTGTTTTCAGAGCAAGGTATTTCATTACGAGAGCACATGAATGAAAACTCAAACCAAGCACTTATAGATCAGTTATCTCGTTATATTAAAACTAAAAAACCAACTCATTTGCTACATCAGGGCGAAACAGGTGTAACAACTAACCTTTCAATGCTGGGTGGTTAGCGGTTAAAAATGCCACAATGTGGTGTAATAACGCTCGGTTACACTTGTTATATATTTATTACAGGGTAGAATAATCCCTTAGTTCGACGTTATTGAGTTAATTGAATGGATATCACCGCTCTAAATAGTACTAAAGCATTAAGAAAGCACGTTCTTATATGGATGTGTTTGTTTTTTGGTTCTGTGTCATTGTTTTTTAGCGCATTAAACGTATTCAGTGGTGTCTATTTGCTCGGCTTTTTAGAGCTCTGTTTTTCAATTTATTGCCTGTATACCATTCATCATTTAAGTAAGCATGCATTGCGGTTTTGGCAGTCTGTTGTAATGTGTGTATTGGTTTGTATTATAGTTTTGTACGCCAATTATATATCAGAACCTAAATATGGCTTATTTGTATGGTCATTCGCTTTGCCTGTATTGTGTTACTTATTAATGGGAAAGCGATACGGAATTTTCTTCTCAGGTACTGTCCTCTTTATTCAATCACTGATTTTATTAAGTAAATCTTCGCCTGATCCTATAGTAAATTTAAATATGGCGATTAACTTACTATTGGCCTATGTCAGTATTTGGACTGTTTCGCATATTTTTGAGGGAAGCCGCGCGCTTTCATCCAAACGTTTAAAAAACCTAGCACTACTTGATCCATTAACTGGCGCAGGTAACCGGTTATCAATGAACCACTATTTTGAAGTAGAGCTGGTTGATAAAACAAATACCTATTTATTTTTACTCGACTTAGATTACTTCAAACAAATAAATGACAAATTTGGCCATGATGTAGGCGATAAAGTACTTACTGAAATTGCAACGCTTTTAAGAATAACCTTAGTAAAGGGGTACGTGTTTAGGGTTGGCGGTGAGGAGTTTGCCGTTATTCATTCTTTTAATAGCAAAGACGAAGCCTTATTTGCAGCTGAAAAGTTAAGAGAAACTGTTGAAAAAACACCGTTTAATATTGAGGGGCATGCAATTAAACTTACTATTAGTATTGGTGTAGCTGACTATCAAGCTAACCCCTCGCTTGAATCTATTTTCATTGCAGCTGATAAACAGCTTTACAAAGCAAAACGCTTAGGTCGAAATAAAGTATATGCAAGTTCAAAAGAGCAATTAAAGCAAATAGAAGTACCTGCTTAATACATTTTTTCAAAGTTTGGGATGCCGCGTTCCCAAATTGGTTTATCTTTTCCTAAATATTCGCGCACTGCATCAAAAAATAACCGTGTACGTACAGGTAAATCTCTGTGCGGATAAACAGCATACATAGCACTGTAATCCATTAACTTCACATCCGTTAATATAGGAATTAATTTACCCTCAGTAATTTCGTCACCGATTATAAATGCCGGTGCTACAAAATAAGCGGTGCCAGATATGGCCTTCATTAGCAGTGCTTCAGCGTCGTTGGCGCGGTATACACTTTTTATTTTTTGCTCACATGGCTCACCAGAGCTATTGTAATAGTCCACTGTTTCAACTCTCATAGAGTTGCTCGCATAACTTGCCGCAGGCAAATCTGCTAGTTCTTCCATGGAGGATGGCATACCATACGTGCTTATAAACTCGGGGGCGGCAACAATTAATAAGCGATTACGTGCAATTTTTCTTGCGATGAGTGATGAATCTTTTGGCTCACCAATACGAAATGCTAAATCGAACCCTTCAGATACAATATCTACTAATCTGTCATCAAGCCTTAATTCAACTTCAACTTGAGGAAAGCGCTTTTGAAAGTCATTAAGTACTGGTTGTAAGTAGCGCCTACCAATGAGTGTTGATGAAGTAATTTTGAGGACGCCACGAGGCTCTAAGTGGTAGTTTTCGGCCATGCGCACGGTTTCGCCAAGCAGCTCTCTGAGCTCACCGGCTTTTTTTATCATTTCTGCACCAGCGGCAGTGAGTGAAAATGAGCGAGTAGTGCGGTTTAGCAATCTAACCCCTAGCTCATCTTCTAAACGACTAATTTGTTTAGAGATCACAGAGCGATCGATATTACGTAATTCGGCAGCTTTAGCAAAAGAGCCTTGCTCAACCACTTCAAGCAACATTAAAAGCCGACTTGTCGTATCCATAAAACCACCAAAACAATACTATTGATGCCATTTTGGCATTAATGAATTTAAAAATCTATGGTTTTTGTCCGCAGGTATAACCCGTAGTATGCGTTCTTAATCAATTAAAGGAGCGTCTTCATGAAAAAACACCTTATCGCTGCTGCATTTGCAGGCGCATTTTTAACACTTGCTGGTTGTGCTGATGAAAGCACACCGCCTTCGGCTCAAGCACAATTTCTTCAACCTATAGATGTTGCTAACGTACTTGTTAAACCAGTACAAAGCTGGCACACCTACACAACTCGCTTAGAGTCACCGCAAGAAGTTGCACTTATGCCACGAGTATCTGGTGTTATAGAACAAATTACGTTTAATGAAGGCGACCTTGTTAAAAAAGGCGATGTATTATTTAAGCTTGATGACCGTCCGTTTGCGGCGGTTGTTGCTAGTTTAAAAGCCCAAGTTAGCAGTGCACAAGCTGCGCTTGAGCAAGCAAAAAGCGAAGCTAAACGCGCTGAGCGCTTAACTGAACGTAAAGCAATTTCAACTGAGCAAGCAGAGTCACGTACCTCTGTATTACGCCAACGCGAAGCTCAACTTGCTGCATTACAAGCACAGCTAACATCAGCTGAACTTGATTTAGAATTTACAGCCATTGTGTCACCTATCGACGGTGTGATCTCGCGTGCCAATATCACGAAAGGTAACAACATCATTGCAGGGCAAAGCGTGCTTACCAGCATTGTTTCTAACGAAAAAATGTACGCCTATTTTGATGTGGACGAACGCACTTGGAATAGCGATTTTAGTAACGTGACCTCAAAAAGCCGCCAAGCCGTTGTAATGCAAAAAGTAGGCGAACGCGATTTTGCTTACAAAGGGTACATTAACTTTATTGATAATCAAATTAACTCATCAACAGGTACGCTGCGTGTGCGTGCTGTATTTGATCAGGATAACAGCCAATTACGTGCAGGGTCGTTTGCGCGTATTAAGCTTGCTGCTAATTCAGTCACAGAGCAAATAATTGTGCCAGATAGAGCAATAGGAACTGATTTAAAAAACCGCTTTGTTTTGACTGTGGGTGAAAACAATGTGCTGCAGTACAAATTAGTTACAGTGGGTGAGCGTTATGGCTCTCTTCGTGCTATCACCTCAGGTCTTTCAGAGGGCGATGTAATAGCCGTAAATGGCCCTGCTCGTGTTGGACCAGGTATGCCTGTGGCACCGAACAAAGTAACCATTGATAGCAGTGATGTTGCGTTCACCATGAACAATGACGATTCAAGCTTAGTCGCAAAGCAATAAGGTTTTTTAGATGAAATTTTCACACTTTTTTATACAGCGACCCATTTTTGCGGCCATGCTGTCTTTGGTTATATTAATTGCTGGTGGTATTTCGTTATTCCAACTGCCGGTAAGTGAATACCCAGAAGTCGTGCCTCCTACCGTAGTTGTAACAGCAAGCTACCCAGGAGCTAACCCAACGGTAATAGCGCAAACGGTAGCAACGCCGTTAGAGCAAGAAATTAATGGTACAGAAAACATGCTGTATATGTTTTCTCAAGCAACCAGTGATGGTCGTATGACGCTGACGGTTACATTTGCACTAGGGACTGATTTAGACCGCGCCCAAGTACAAGTACAAAACCGTGTAAACAGCGCCTTGCCACGTTTACCTGAAGAGGTGCAACGTTTAGGTGTGGTGGCTGAAAAATCGTCACCCGATTTAACCATGGTGGTGCACTTGTACTCACCAGAAAAATCCCACGATACCGCGTATTTGTCTAACTATGCCGACCTATATATTAAAGACGAAATAGCACGTTTACCGGGTGTGGGTGATTTGCGTTTATTTGGCGCAGGTAAATACGCCATGCGTGTATGGTTAAACCCAGATGCGCTAGCAGCACGCGAGCTAACAGCAACCGATGTAATAACCGCACTTCGTTCACAAAACCAACAAGTAGCAGCAGGTAGCTTGGGTGCACAGCCGGTTTCTAACGACAGTCAATTTCAAGTACTGTTAAATGTAAAAGGGCGTTTAAACAGTATTGAAGAGTTTGAACAAGTAATTATTAAAGTGGGCGATCAAGGCCAAATAACACGCCTTACTGATATTGCCCGCGTAGAGCTTGGCCAAGACAGCTATTCTTTGCGTGCTGAGCTTGACTCACAACCTGCACTTGCAATGCCTATATTTCAACGCCCAGGGTCTAATGCAATTGAGCTTTCGGACCAAGTACGCGAAACCATGGCTCGCTTATCAAAAGACTTTCCTGAAGGTGTAGAATACGACATAGTTTATGACCCTACTGTATTTGTTCGTGGCTCTATTGATGCTGTTATTGCAACGTTGCTTGAAGCTATTGTACTAGTAGTGATTGTTGTCATTGTGTTTTTACAAACATGGCGTGCTTCTATTATTCCACTTATTGCGGTGCCTATTTCACTCATTGGTACCTTTGCGGTAATGCAGTGGTTAGGCGTATCTATTAACACCTTGTCGCTGTTTGGTTTAGTACTTGCCATTGGTATTGTGGTGGATGACGCCATAGTTGTAGTTGAAAATGTTGAGCGTAACATTGAACAAGGGTTATCGCCGCTTGAGGCAACACGTGTTGCTATGAGCGAAGTAACAGGGCCAATTATTGCCATTGCACTTGTATTGTGTGCTGTGTTTATTCCTACGGCATTTATTACCGGACTGTCAGGTCAATTTTATAAGCAATTTGCCTTAACAATTACTATTTCAACGGTGATTTCAGCAATTAACTCGTTAACGCTGTCGCCAGCATTAGCAGCACTGTTGTTAAAGTCTCACGATACTAAGCCAGATGCATTCACACGTTTGTTAAATAAACTATTTGGCCGCTGGTTATTTAAACCCTTTAACCGTGTATTTGACCGAGGGGCCAAAGGCTACGAAAAATTAGTTAAAAAACTAATTCGTATGAGCTTTATTGTAATGATCGGTTATGTTGCCCTAGTAGGTGGAACCATTAAGCTGTTTGATGCAGTACCTGGTGGGTTTATTCCACAACAAGACAAACAGTACTTAGTTGCCATTGCACAATTACCTGATGCAGCAAGCCTTGACCGTACTGAGGATGTACTTAGACAAATGCAGCAAATTGCACTTGAAGTACCAGGTGTAGCTAATACGGTTGCGTTTCCAGGTTTATCAGTAAATGGCTTTACCAACAGCCCTAACAGCGGGATTGTGTTTACCCCATTAGATGCATTTGAAGATAGAACCGATCCGAGTAAATCGGCCATGGCTATAGCCGCGCAGTTAAATCAACGATTTGCAGCAATTGACGAAGCGTTTGTCGCAGTATTTCCACCGCCGCCAATTCAAGGTTTAGGTACTACAGGTGGCTTTAAACTTCAAATTGAAGACAGAGCAAACAAAGGTTTTGAAGCGTTATTTAACAGCCTACAAACAGTGATTGGTAAAGCGCAACAAGATCCAGCATTAATGGGGCTTTACTCAAGCTTTAGAATTCAAGTTCCACAAATGGATATTGATATTGACCGTGAACAAGCGTTAATTCAAGGCATTCCGCTTGACGAAGTGTTTAATGCTTTACAAATTTACTTGGGTTCTGTGTATGTAAACGACTTTAATATGTTTGGCAGAACGTACCAAGTAAATGCGCAAGCTGATGCTGATTATCGCCTAGACCCTGATCAAATTCTTAATCTCAAAGTAAGAAATCGTGAAGGTAACATGGTGCCATTAGGCTCAATCCTAACGGTTACGCCAACAATTGGTCCAGACCGTGTAATGCACTACAACGGTTACCCAAGCGCAGAGCTTAACGGCAGTCCTGCACCTGGTTTTAGTTCTGACCAAGCTCAACTGGCAATTGAGGCTATTTTGGCCGAAAACTTACCCAGTGGTATTGAGTACGAATGGACTGAAGTAACGTACCAACAAGTATTAGCAGGCAACACTATGGTGTATGTGTTCCCATTAGTTGTGTTACTGGTGTTTATGGTATTGGCTGCACAATATGAAAGCTTACGCTTACCATTGGCAATTATCTTAATTGTTCCAATGACGATATTTTCAGCATTACTCGGTGTTTGGTTTGTGGGTTCAGACAACAATATATTTACGCAAATAGCGCTTATTGTGCTGGTGGCCTTGGCCTCTAAAAATGCGATATTAATGGTTGAATTTGCAAAAGATAAAAACGATACAGGCTTATCGCATATTGATGCAATATTAGCGGCATGTCGTATGCGTTTACGCCCAATACTTATGACATCAATCGCGTTTACAGCGGGTGTTATACCACTTGTACTAGCAACGGGTGCAGGGGCTGAAATGCGCCATGCAATGGGTAATGCCGTGTTCTCTGGGATGATTGGTGTAACCGTGTTTGGTTTATTGTTTACCCCGGTGTTTTACATGCTTGTTGTAAAGAAAAAAGGTAACACACAGGAGTTATCAAATGACTAATCAAATAGCAAAGCGGTTTAAAACACAGTTAACCGTAGCTTCTGTATTAATGGTCACGCTCATATCTGGTTGCGCAAGTAAGGTTGACGTGCTTGACGAGCAAAAAACAGTTAACGAATTTGTTGCCAGTGCTGCAGTTGCTGACCAACTAAGTGGTGCGGATGAAACTAACTGGTGGCACGCGCTTAAGTCTGAGCAGCTAAACCAATTAGTCACAGATGCACTCGCTAAAAACTACGACCTAAAAACAAGTCAGCTTGTACTAAAAAGTGCATTAGCTAGGTTGGGTGAGCAAAAAGCACAATATTTACCGCAAGGTGGTGTTGAGGTAGGCGCTCAAAGAAGCGGCTTAGGAGATACAAACTCACGCCAATCAAGTGCTAATTTTGCACTTAATTGGCAGCTTGATTTATTTGGCCGAGTGACTGCTTTAGTTGATGCGGCAAATGCATCGGCTATGAGCCAAGCAGAGCAAGTTCGTTTACTCAAAATTGAAGTTGTTTCAGCGGTTGTTAAAGGGTTTGTTAGCTATCAAGGCAATGCTGAAAAACAGCGTATTATTAGCTTACAAATACAAGCGCTTGAGCAAAGTATTGATGTGTTACAAGCGCGTGTTGATGAAGGTGTTGCAAGTGAGCTTGATTTAAACCGCACCCTAGCGCAATTACGCCAGCAACAAGCGTTAATTCCTGCCATTGAGTTTGCCAAGTACAGTGATTTATCAACGCTTGCTGTTCTTACAGGGCGTTTAACTCAAAATATTGAATTAACAAATGAACTGAGTGTGTTACGCAATAAATTTGACGTAACACTTAGTAAGCCAAATGCCGCTATTGCACTGAGGCCAGATATTAGCCGTGCAATTTATGACTTTAGCCAAGCCAATAGTTTAAGTGTGGCAGCCAGTAAAGCTTTACTACCTGATGTAAGCCTAAGTGGCTTTGCAGGTGTGTTAAGTCTAGGTAGTAATGGCTTTAGCGATACACAGCAGCAATGGCAAATTGCGCCTAAGTTGCAATGGTCAATCTTAAGCTATCCTGCTCTTTTAGCACAACGAGACGCACAACAGTTTTTAAGTGAAGCCGCTTACAGCGATTATCAAAACGTGGTGCTTAAAGCACTTAGTGAAAGTGAGCTTTCGTTGCAGGGGTTAGTTAATCAGGCACAGCAAAAACGTTTTGCAGATGAACGTTATGACTTTGCTAATAAAGCCTTTTTACAAGCAGAAGCCATGTATGAAGAAGGCCAAATCCCTTATCTAGAGTTGTTAGATGCGCGGCAGGATGTTTTAATAGCACAAGAAAATGCAGTTGAAACAACCATTTTATCGTTACTTGCTAAGGTCAATGCGTACCAATCATTTAATGGGCAATGGAGCTATGCACTAAGTAACACAAATAAGTAGAGTTTAACGATGTCTGATACTGATATTTTAACGCAAAATACTATACCGCACACAATGCGTGCCATTGTATTGGAAAAACCGAATGATCAAATAAATTTAGCTGACATTGAGTTACCTGTTCCTGAGTGTTCAGATAACGAGCTACTGATAAAAGTAGAATATGTTGGTTTAAATCCCGTTGATGGGCATTTTGCAAAATCAGGTTTTTGTCAGTGGCAGTACCCTCATATTTTGGGGCTTGATGCGGTAGGTGTTGTAGTAAAAGCAAGTAAAGGGATTTTTCCTAATGTTGGCGAGCGAGTCATGTGGCACGCCAACGTAGGTGGGCAAGGGGTACTGAGTGAATACACAAAAGTGCCTAATTTTGCAGTGTCTATTGTACCGCAAGAGTTAAACCCAGCGGTTGCTGCTGTGCTGCCTTGCGCCGGAATGGCAGCACTAATTAGCTTAGATAAAATTAGTATCACTGAAGGTCAAACTGTTTTTATTGAAGGTGGGGCAGGTGCAGTGGGGCAGTTTGCTATTCAGTACGCTAAACAGCGTGGCGCTGATGTATTTGCAACAGCCTCTAAGAAAAACCATAAACTCGTTAAACAGCTTGGCGCGGATGTTGTGTTTGACTACAACGATAAAAAGTTGTGTGAAAAAATTCGTAGAGAGCTAGGGCCGCAAGGGTTCGATGCAGTAATCGATACCGTGGGTGGTGAGTCGACAGCGCGTAATATCGAACTCATGCGTTTTTGCGGAAAAATAGCGTGTTTAAACCCATTACCTTGTTTTGAACAAGATCTAATGTACCGGCGCGCGCCAAATATAAGTGTTGTGTCGCTTGGTGGTGCATGGCTCGCTAATAGTTTATGTGCGCAGCAACGCTTGAGCTTTATGGGTAATTTATTACTCGAAGGCGCCACTAATGGTGATATTAAAGCACCGACCTTAACGCCTGTTGAGTTTAACGCAAATGCGGTATCTAATGCCTTAAACACGCAGCTCGCGGGTGGTTTTACAGGCAAGCATGTCGTAAAAATAGGCTGTTAAAAAACTCTGATTAATACAAAACGCAGCCTGTTTAAGCTGCGTTTTTTTATGCCTTTTTTAGGTGTCATTCACTTATTATTTTTTATACATTTACACTAATAAGCAAAAGCATTTTAAAAACTTGAGTGGCCATAAATCACGTATTTAACGTGTCAACTTACCCTGTTCAATACAATAAATCAGGCTTAAATTTAAAAATTAAAACAGTCTGTATTTAAAAAAACACCCTAATTCATTACCCGCTTTGCAGATTATTTGCTTTTTGGTGCCTTTGCACGGCGTTTTATCAATCAATCTTAAAAAATTTATCATTTTCAGCGTACAGGTGTAAGCCTTTGTGTTTCAACAGTTTACGTTCGAGTAAAGGAAATAAATTGAAAAAACTGTTAATTAATTGAATAGAGTAATTGATCTAAAGCGATTTTTATGACGTAATGTAGGTATTATTTATCTGGTCGGATGAGTTCAATCATGAGTTTACGTACAAAGTTAAAAAAAGTTTTACCAAGTATTTCTATCACTGAGCAAGAAGCGCTAGACGCGGGTGATGTTTGGCTTGAAGGTTCTATCTATCAAGGTAAGCCTGATTTCAGTGCATTACGCGATGTACCAGCAGCTACACTAACAGCTGACGAACAAGCATTCCTTGACGGCCCTGTACAAGAGCTACTAGGCATGATTGACGATTCAGTAATTCAAAATGGCATTCACTTACCGAATGACATTTTAGAGTTTTTGAAAAAAGAACGTTTCTTCTCGCTTATTATTCCTAAGTCATTTGGCGGTTTAGAGTTTAGCCCTTACGCAAACTCAACAATTGTTGGCACAATTGCAACTAAAAGTTCTGCAGTAGCAGTAACAGTAATGGTACCTAACTCATTAGGTCCGGGTGAGCTACTTCTTCACTTCGGTACGCAAGAGCAACAAGCGCATTACTTACCACGCTTAGCAAACGGCACAGACATCCCATGTTTTGCCCTAACAAGCCCTGAAGCGGGTTCTGATGCAGGCGGCATTCCAGACGTTGGTAAAGTAACCAAAGGCATGCACAACGGCGAAGAAGTGCTTGGCCTAGAAATTACATGGGACAAGCGTTATATCACACTTGCACCAATCGCAACTGTTCTTGGTTTAGCATTTAAAGTAGTTGACCCAGACGGTTTATTAGGTGGTAAAGAAAACCTAGGTATCACGTGTGCCTTAATACCAAAAGAGCACCCAGGTGTAGAACTTGGTAATCGCCACGATCCAATGGGTATCCGTTTTTACAACGGTACTACACGTGGTAACAAAGTATTTGTACCAATGGATTTTGTTATTGGTGGTCAGAAAAACATCGGCCGTGGTTGGCAAATGCTGGTTAGCTGTTTAGGTGCTGGCCGTGGTATTTCACTACCCGCGCTAGGTGTAAGTACAGCGCAAGTTGCACTTAAATCTGCATCTGAATACGCAGCAGTACGAGAGCAGTTTGGCCTATCAATCGGTCAGTTTGAAGGTATTCAAGAAAAGCTTGCTGACATTGCAGGTAAAACATACCTTCAAGAAGCAATGCGAGTATTGACAACTGAAGGTTTAGGCATGGGCTTAAAACCATCGGTAGTAACGGCAATTGCTAAATACCACATGACTGAGCTTGGTCGCGACGTATTAGACTCGGCGATGGATATTCAAGCCGGTAAAGCGATTCAAAACGGTCCACAAAATACACTAGCAAGTGGCTACGTTGCACAACCTATTGCAATTACTGTAGAAGGCGCAAACATCCTTACTCGTAACCTGATGATATTTGGTCAAGGTGTTATGCGTTGTCACCCATACTTACAATCTATGGTTGAATCAATCCACAGCGACGACAAAGGCGCTGATGCAGAATTTAACGGTATTTTACGTAAAACAATTGGTTACAGTACAGCAAACAGCTTACGTGCATTCCGTTTAGGTGTATTACCATTTACAGCTGGCGCAAGCTCAGCATTACCAGAAGTACGTGACTACGAAAAAGCAGTTCACAAACTATCTGCAAAACTTGCAGTATACGCTGACTTCTCGTTGTTAGTACTTGGCGGTAAATTAAAGCAAGCAGAAATGCTATCAGCACGTTTAGGCGATGTAATGAGCTTCTTGTATGCAGCTATGGCATCAATTAAATACTACGAGCAAAAAGTGGCGAGCAGCGAGCGCGAGCAAGCAGCACCTTACTTCCATTATGCAACTCGTTTTGCACTACAAAGCGCAGAAGAAGCATTGCACAAGTTCTTAGATAACTTCCCTGCAAGTGGTACTCGTAAGTTTATTCGTTTCGTTACAATGAACTACTCAACTAAAATGCCAAAAATCAGCGATGATTTAATCCGCGAATTAGCTGAACAAGCACAGCTTGATACAGCATTTAAAGCGCAAATAACGCATTTAGTTAAGCCTATTGAAGGCGACGGTCATCATATCAACGAGCAAGCTTATAAAGCTAAAATTGCATCACTAGCTGAACTTGCAAAAGTTAAAAAAGCATTACGTGCAAGAACCATCAAGCCAGGTGCTCGTTTTAGCATTACGCTTGAAAACGCACTTGCTGCAAACGTAATTACAGATGCTGAGTTTGCTCAGTTAATTGATTACAACAAGAAACGTGAAAAAGCGATTCGTGTTGATGAGTTCGATTTTGATATGAACATATTAGATGACAACGCACAACCAGTTAACCCACTTAAAAGTGTGGTTAACCAGTAAGCTACAAAGCTAATTCAATGATGCAAAGCGCCAGCAAAATCGGCGCTTTTATTCTTAAGTGACTAATTAGTGTGGAGCCCCGTTTGATTAAAACCAAACGGGGCTTTTTTATGTGTTTTTTAAAGTAGCAATAGATAGCGATATTGGTCTTAAAGCGAATATGTAACGCTAGAGGATTAAAAAAAGACGCTCATAATTTTGAAAAAGGGCTAACAACTCCATTAGCAGCTTGTGTTTTAGCTGACATGTTACGTTTTAATAGAATATGGTCTAAAAACGCTTCGACTTCTGAATTTCCCATTGAGCTTGGGTGGCGTTTGTCGTGAAAGTGAATAAAGTTGGACCCGACTCAAATAAGCATTAATAGTTCTTAATGAATACTGTCGAGTGAGCATATAGTCGGCAATGTAATTTAAATACGCTGAGCAAGTTTTTATTTTCAATTCGTCAAATTAGCGCTGTATATATGCACAGCCATGGCTTCGTCGCTCGCATAGTCAAGAAAACGACCCATTCGCTCGTTTTATACTAAGAAGAAAACGCGCGCGGGTGAATTTTAATAACACTGGCAATTAGTTGGCAAGTTTGTTAATAATAAACCAATAAGAAAACGAGCTACGCTGTGGTAGAAATACGCGCGATTAGCTCGCTATAAACATGTTAGGCGAAAGCAAACATCAGCAGGCACTAAGAGAATATTATGATCAACACAGCTGGACGTTTTTACTTGATTGTCTGCACGATAACTGTTGTATCGATGTACCTAATCATCGTACACCTTGTCCCATTGGTACTTCATACATGGGGAACTATTCCAAAATTCGTCATCACAGTAACCAGCTCCTTAGCAGTATTCAGGCTAATCGCATGGGGAGTAGACATTGTTCTAAGAAAATGGGTATGGCTTCGTGCAAAAGTTTTTGGTCCATCTTTTTTGCACGGAACTTGGATCGGATACTTCCGAGGGCATAACAATGATCTTCGCTATGTGGTTGAACACTTTGAGCAGGACTTCGATGGCCTAGTAATTCGAGGCCAGTCTTTCGATAGAGATGGGCGCGAACACGCCCATTGGACGTCTACTTCAGCGAGCATTGATCCGGTTCGTGGAGTCCTTAGCTACCTTTCTAGTTGTGACATTATGACTAGAAATGTAACAGAACAAAGCGTTTGCATCTTTCAAATAAAAAGAGACGATAAATCGGATTGTGCCCATGGAATTTCTGGCTATGCAGTCGATGTTAATGACGGAGTCCGGATAGCAGTTATTGAACAGAAGCTAGATAAAAAACTCCTGCCGTTTTCCGAAGCACTATCACAGGCAATGGAGATGGCTGCCGATGCTAATGCATGATGCGCCTAACAAGCCAATGCACGCGGAGCCAGCTAGGTTGCACAATTTTATGTGGTGTCGCTCCGCTCCTTTGTACCACAAAAATTGCTCCACTCCGCCGGCCCGGTGATTGGGGCGTTAGCTGTACAAGGAGTTTCGATGAAAATTTGGATATTGTTTTTGCTTTTTAGCTTTTCTTTTTCAGGGTATAGCAATAGTCTCCCTCCTGAGAACAAAAGCGTCAATCCCGTATTAAAGGTTATGGAGTGTTTGCAAAACATCCCTGACAGTGAAATAACAAACCCCGAACATACTATTTCTAAAGAACTATCATTAATGACTAGTGTAATTGAGAACATAACTCTCGAGCTAGGTACAAATACTAAAGAACAAAAAGAATTTAGGGAGTTATATAAAGTCGCTTTTAAACACTGCCCAACAGAAATAACCACACTTAAGGCTGGTTATAAAAGTACAGCTAACAAGAAATTAAACAAGGACAAAAAACAGTTGGCTTTTGCTCCTTCGTCGCTTATTTTAGCCAACAATTTTTTGCCTGTTAATTAGGCGTTATATGTACTCTTGAAATTCTCAGATCATGGATGAAATTAAGTTTAAAAAATCTACGAATCTAATAATTGGAGCAGTCTTAGGACTATTGGTTGGCGTATTATCTTCGCTTGACCTTCAAGCTTTCCTAGGTATGTTCTCATTCGCTTGCTGGATAGTTTTGATATCAGGAATTCCGGGGAATGATTCATCGAAAATTAGGCATATTCTCTTCTATGTGAGTGCATCAGGTTTACCTGCAGCATGGTTTGCCTTTTTAGTTACGAAGTAACAATATGCTACGTACATATAACAAGTTGCCCAAAATCGCCGCAAAAAACGCGGCTGGGATAAATACTCACAGGGCTTCGCCCTACAACGTTCGCATTTGCCCATTGGCAAAGCGTTAGGTAGCAAGATGGAATTTGAAACTTGGGAATCTCCTTTTGAAGAAGGCACTGCTTGGATCATTGATGTATCGTGGAGTATCGATAAATGGTCACTGACAAAATCTTCTGGCGCAAAAGTTGAAATTCTCGGCAATCCCAAACATAAGGACATCGATTTGATCGCTCGTGTTTTCCATGAAGAAACCGAAGCGCTTTACGAGTTAGCCTTTGAAACGGTTAATGCATATCGTTTATTAGATGAGCATGGTCTTCTCTATCTGTGGTCATCTGAACGCCCCAAAAAGAATACTTTTAAGCTAAAAGGTCACCCATGGCATGAAGAGAGTCCGCTTTCATTCGCTATGGGAAATAATCAGGAGTGGTCACATATGCTGGTAACAAACGATGAATGCTTGGAAGTCATTTGTAGTGAAAGCCCTAAAATTACGAAGGTTGAAAATGTTCGTTTTTCCGGCAATACTACCTAACAAAAAAATTAAGCCACTCACTGCGTTCGCTGAGACGCATACACGTGGGCTGCTTCGCATTATAGCCCACGCGTCTGCGCCCCTTATTTAAAAGTTATATACAAATGAGAGTTGTGAACAAATCCCTTAAAAATTATAAAATGATTCTTATTTGCACTTTAGGCTTGCTCATTGCTTTTGAACCTAAAGTGTTTTCTACACCGTTTGATTTCATTTTCGATTTGCGTGGCACACATTTGTCTTTAGGGACTTGGCTATCGCTCTTAGTTTGCATACTATTTATAATTTTCAACATGATGCTGACTATTACTTATTTGCTCTCATTCAATAAAAATCGCATTAAGTTTTTTATATCCTTTGGTATTCTAATTTTAATGACTTACTTCTTTGGCTCAGAACTAGGTCATAGTTGGTAATTTGTATATAACAAGAGACTATGGCGTCAATAGTTAATTATTAACTTTTGGCGCTTCCCACATTACACCGTCTCTTAGCATCGAATTTAATATCACAATCATCTTTCTAATACAGGCGATGATGGCTACTTTTTTGGGTTTCCCTGCTGCCAATAAACGTTGATATGTTACTTTGAAAACTGGGTTTGATTGCATCGCTGACATCATCGCCATGTATAAAACCGTTCTCACTTGAGGTCGACCCCCCTGAATTTTTCGATGGCCTTTATATCGACCACTTTCTCGGTTCATTGGGGCAACACCAATCAGACTACTTGCTTGTTTGCTGTTGATGTAACCCAGCTCAGGTAGGTTACTGATGATTGATGCAGCAGCTATTTTTCCAATACCAGTCATACTCTGTAATATCATATTTTTAGCTTGGTATTCAGGGCAGCTTTCAATGAGTTTAACGCTTTTTTCTTCAATCTTTTTTATCTGATTATTAAATAAAGTTAGTACTGGTTTGATTGTCATCGCCAGTGCTTTGGGCATTATTTGTAAGCGATTTTTCTCCATTGTTTGCATCGTAAGTAACTGGTTACGTCGAGTCACTAAATCACTCATTGCCTGCATGGTATCTGGCTTAAGCTGTGATAATTTAGGTTTAATCGCTTCACTATAATGCGCAATTAATTGCGCATCTAGCTTATCGGTTTTGGCTCGTTGACCTATTGCTCCCGCAAACCGTTTAACATGAATAGGGTTAGCGGTTGTGAAAGGTAAATTGGCATTAGCGCAAGCCAAAATAAAGGGCATTTCAAGCCTACCAGTGGCTTCAATTACGATGCGCTCAGGCTTGTATTTCTTAATCGTTTTGACGGCTTCTTTAATGCCTTTATCATCATTTGGAACAGTGAAGTAAATGTCCAATGGACGGATATAAATATCAAGTTGGTACTTTCCGGTATCAACACCTACGTTTATGTTTTGCTTTGTTTTTGTATTCATAATAAGCTAACTCTTACTTGCATAATGCGGGTTCGAGACCCAGTAGACTATTCGAGTGTGGTGCTTGGAGTCCTTTGTCGCGTTCGTTCTTGTTATCGGTCTCTCAACAGAGGAGCCTTTGCTCAATCGAACTACGACAAGGAAAGCTTAAGTTGCTGCTTAAGCCTGGGTCTCACATTACCCGAAAGGGGTTTAAATAGTCATTAAGATGGATGTATTATCCATACAAGGGTTTTCAAGTTGGACTTGAAAAAGCTTGCTCGGTTCTACTTCGTTTCACATTTTAGCAAGCTATTACTCGGCGCTTTAAACGGCGTTAGGAACAACTAGAGGTTAGAGATGAAATTAACATTCGTATATATAATTCTAGCTCTTTCGTTTGGTATTTTATCCGTCGTGAGTGTTCCAAGAAGTGGATGTTATGGCGCAGTATGTAGTGACTTTCAATCTGTTGGTGTTATTACATTCATATTTTTTGGTTTAGCTTTATTGTTTTCTATTTTAAGCCTGTTGCGTTTATTAAAAAAAGTTAAACTCAACCAGTTGCATAAATATGATAGTAAAGACCTAAATAACTTTGATGGATAAGTTGTACCTAAAAAGTGACTATTAAAAAATTAACAAGACATCCATTCTAAATTTTGCACTTTAAACGGGTTAAAACAACAATGTCGCCCACGCAAATATTTTACAGCAATAAACGGTTAAAAATAAAATAAGCAAAACCGCAAAGCCAAATAGAACGTATTTTACTTATACACTCTATTTTTAGGTTATATTATGAAATATCTCAAATACCTTTTCTTACTCGTATTCAGCGTGTTTTCGAATGCTAGTGAAAGTATTCCATTGAATGACTTATCCAGTTTACGATGGGAAAATCGCCTGATTATATTAAATAAACCTACAAATACTGATCACGCATTAAGCCTTATGAAAAACAGTTCAGAAGGGATTAATGACCGACACATAGTTTGGTTTATTTTGAAAGAAAGTGAGGCTTTAACTAACTACTCTGGTCGGTTATCCGAGTCGTTCATGTCAAATGTTAGGCAGCAATATCAACTCAAAAACAATACCGTTACTTTAATAGGAAAAGATGGGGGCATTAAATCTCAAGGAAGCACCATTGATGTTAAAGCACTTTATTCAATTATAGATGCCATGTATATGCGACAGCGAGAAGTACAACTAAAAAATTAAAAATGGGTGCCATTTAAAAATAAAAGCTGTGGGCTTGTTAAAGCATTGGGTTTAATTAAGTACTTTCACTAATAATACCGTCTAATGCTAAACTACAAAAAATTAATTACTTAATACAGCTATGGCATTTTACCTTTCCTTATTACAGCCTCACTTTAAACATATTGAAATAGGTGCAACACTTACTTCGCTTTGGAGCGGGTGTGGCAGTATTATTGAGTGCAGGCTTGATAATGTGCCTTGTGTTATTAAGGCGATTAGAATACCCAGCCACATAAACCATCCAAAAATTAAGCAAAGCGAATTTGCATTAAAAAGAAAGCAGCAGTCTTATAATGTTGAATATAACTTTTATAAGCATTACAGCCAGCATTTACCTAAAACAGCAAACAGTATTGAATGTGTGAATGCTATTAATTGTGGCGATGAGTATGCGCTGGTGTTTAAAAATTTTACTCAGTTTGGGTTTACGCAAGCCAGCTCGTTGCATATAAAGCCAATATTAAAGTGGCTTGCTCACTTTCATGCGTTTAATTTAAATAAGCAACATGATGATTTGTGGGAGCAAGGGTGTTATTGGCATTTAAATACCCGGCCAGATGAATTTAACGCGCTTGTATCAAACTCTAATAATCAGTTTGATATAAAAGTAGTTGCTAAAAAATTAGCTTATCAGTTAGAACACGCTAGATATAAAACGTTACTACATGGCGATGCTAAAGTGGCCAATTTTGCCGTTAATTCAAATAATGAGATACGTGGTTACGACTTTCAGTACACAGGCGCTGGCGCTGGTATAGTTGACGCTATGTATTTTATGACGAGCTGCTATAGCTGTGAAGAATTACATGCTCATGCAACAAGCGAACTTACCTATTATTTTTATGAGTTAGAACATGCACTCACTCAGTATCAACCTAATATACCTGCTCAAGCGGTAATAAAGGAATGGAAGGCGTTGTGGCCTGCTGCTTGGGCTGATTTTTATCGCTTTTTAGCCGGCTGGAGCCCGGAGCATTATAAAATAAATAGTTATATGCATGACCAAGTTGTTAGTTGGTTTGAAACCAACAGCTGAACTTTTACAATTGTGTTGTGCATAAATATCAAACAAACACATATATTTGCGCACAATGTATGAGAATTGATTTAAAACTACAGGTCAAATGATCATTTTTAATATAAAATATCGCTAATTATTGTCTAAGTAGGTTTTCATCATGGCTATTCACGTTATTACTCATCCACTTGTTCAACATAAATTAGGTTTAATGCGCGCTTTCGGCATTAGCACTAAAAGCTTTCGTGAGCTGTGCTCAGAAGTTGGCACATTATTAACGTACGAAGCAACGAAAAATATTCCCCTTGAAGACAATGAAATAACCAGTTGGGACGGCAACAAACTTAACGTACAGCATATTAAAGGCAAAAAAATTACAGTGGTGCCTATCTTACGTGCAGGTTTAGGTATGATGGATGGTGTTATGCAGTTGTTGCCTGCGGCTAAAGTGAGTGTAGTTGGCCTTCAACGCAACGAAGAAACGCTTGAGCCAATTCCTTATTTTGAGAAGTTGGTTGGTAACATTGAACAACGTCTTAGCTTGGTTATTGACCCGATGCTTGCAACAGGTGGCTCGATGATTGCCACAATAGACATGTTAAAAAAAGCGGGCTGTAAAGAAATCAAAGTTATAGTGTTAGTTGCAGCCCCTGAAGGGGTAGAAAAAACGTTAGCAGCTCACCCTGATGTAGAAATATTTACCGCAGCGGTAGATAGCCACTTAAACGAGAAAGGATATATAGTGCCTGGTTTAGGTGATGCGGGTGATAAAATATTTGGTACGGTGTAGTCGTCATTAATTAGCGTTAATTGTGTTTCGCGTTATGGGCAACGCAATCATTAAAGAGGCTTTCTGAGGAAGGCCTTTTTCGTGTTTGTTTATTACTTTATAACTGCAAAAAGCAATGTTTAAATTTAGGAGTGTGTAGTGAAAAGTAACGCAACGTTTTCAATTAAAACAATTTTAACCGGCGCACAAATGCTATTTGTTGCATTTGGTGCATTGGTATTGGTGCCGTTATTAACGGGGCTTGATCCTAGTGTGGCGCTATTTACTGCAGGTGTTGGCACATTACTATTTCAATTAGTGACTAAAGGGCAGGTACCAATATTTTTAGCCTCTTCGTTTGCGTTTATAGCACCCATTATTGCAGGTGTACAAATGTGGGGCGTACCCGCTACGATGGGTGGGTTAATGGCCGCTGGCGTTGCTTATATGCTGTTAGGTTTGTTAGTTAAATTTAAAGGTGTGGCGACTCTTCATAAAATTTTACCACCGGTTGTTGTTGGCCCCGTTATTATGGTGATAGGTTTAGCGCTTGCGCCTGTTGCAGTTAATATGGCAATGGGTAAAACAGGTGATGGCAGCGTTCAGCTTATTGATTACAACAGTGCTATTTTAATTTCCATGTTTTCACTTGTGGTAACGCTTATTTTTGCCGTGTGGGGTAAAGGAGTATTTAAGTTAATTCCTATATTGGCAGGCGTAATATCGGGCTATGGTTTATCGCTTGCGTTGGGGGTAGTACAGTTTGATGCGGTAAGTAATGCACATTGGTTTGCTATTCCAAACTTTACACTGCCAGAGTTTAAATGGCAGGCTATTTTGTTTATGGTGCCTGTGGCCATTGCGCCAGCTATTGAGCATATAGGCGATATGATGGCTATAAGCCAAGTGACTAAAAAAGACTTTTTAAAAAAGCCAGGTCTGCACCGTACTTTGTTTGGTGATGGATTAGCAACATCTGCGGCGTCGTTATTTGGAGGCCCGCCAAACACGACGTATTCAGAGGTGACTGGCGCGGTAATGTTAACTAAAAACTTTAATCCAAAAGTAATGATGTGGACCGCTATTATTGCTATTGCTCTGGCGTTTATTGCAAAAATGGGGGCTGGGTTACAAACCATACCGGTGCCTGTGATGGGCGGTATTATGATTTTATTATTTGGTTCGATTGCGGTCGTTGGACTCAATACGTTGGTTAAGTCGGGTGACGATTTAACAGCGCCTCGTAACTTAAGTATTGTTGCCCTTATTTTAGTGTGTGGCATTGGCGGTATGCACATAGGTAGCAGTCAATTTAGTTTAGAGGGCGTTAGCTTGTGTGCCGTTTTAGGTATAGTGCTTAATTTAGTACTCCCCAAAGTAGAGCAACCCGCTGCTTAACTTTGAACATTAGTTAAAATATTTGCACCAATTTGGCGCGTTTTAAACGCGCCTTTTTTATAACCTATTAAAAAGGTTATAAAAATAATGTTGGTCTAGTCCCTGCATTTAGTACTCTGAACACTATGTATTTAAGGAGTTACTATGTCAGAGGCCAATATTGTGGATATAACCCCGTTTTTAGCAAAGCATCAACTGCCTTTAAAGTATCAATATTTAAGTGAGCAGTACTTTGTACCTCTTGCGCATGACATTCTCGAATCAAAAAAATCATCAACTCCTCTTTTTGTTGGCATTAATGGTTGCCAAGGCTCCGGCAAAACAACCCTTGCAGACTTTTTAGTCACGTGGTTTAGCAACAATACGTCGTTAAATACGGTCGCTTTATCAATCGACGATTTTTATCTAGGTAAAGAAAGCCGTAAGCAACTAGCTCAAGACGTACATCCTTTATTTGTAACACGTGGCGTACCCGGTACACACGATACCGACCTGATGAATAAAACAATTACTCAGTTATTAGCCGGTGAGGTGGGAGTAGCATTACCGCGTTTTAACAAACACCAAGACGACTGCGTTGCAGAGCAAGATTGGGTTAAAAATGTAGCGCCTGTTGATATTGTGTTTTTAGAAGGGTGGTGTGTAGGAAGCGAGCCACAGCCGCTATTTTCACTAAGCGAGCCACTGAATGAATTAGAACAATTAAATGATAAAGAAGGTGTGTGGCGTCGTTGTATAAATAGCTGCTTAGCAAACGAATATAAATCTATTTTTAATAAAATAGATTATAAAATTATGCTCAAAGCGCCTAGCTTTTCAGATGTTTTTACGTGGCGAAAAGAGCAAGAACAAAAGCTAATAGCGAAAAGTGGTGTTGGTACAGGCACGATGACAGACGAGCAGTTAGTTTATTTTATTTCTCATTTTGAGCGTATAACGCGTGAAAACTTAAATACATTGAGTCGTAAAGCAAACGCACTCATTGAGCTTGATAGCAATCGAGACATAGTAAGCATGCACTTAACAAGTGATGATACCTTACAGCCTATTATTTTTACTGACTTAGACGGTACTTTACTCGACCATACAGATTACAACACAAGCAATGTAAGCGAGCTACTTCAGCAGTTACAAAGCGCACACATTCCTGTGGTATTTAATACCAGCAAAACATTTTGCGAAGTGGTTGAAATAAAAAACGAGTTAAACATTCAGCAACCTTTTATTGTTGAAAATGGCGCAGCAGTATTTATACCGCAAAATTATTTTGAGCTTAAGCCAATAGGCTGTAAAGAAGTAGCAGGTTATTGGTGTTACGCTTTAGCGTCTCCGCTATCAAGCTTGTTAAGTGATTTAGACTCATTAGATGCACAATACAAAGCACACTATAAATTATTTAGTGAGTTAAGCAGCGAGCAAATAAGCGAGCTTACCGGATTAAACAATGCGCAAGCTAGGCGCGCTCAAACACGCGATTACTCCGATCCTTTGTACTGGTATGGCAGTGACGAATTACTCAATACCTTTGTAAATGACGTAACAGCACTTGGCTACGAAATAAAGATAGGTGGCCGATTTATCCATATTGCTAAAAATACAGATAAAAGCGCTGCGCAGCAGTGGTTAGTTAAACAATTTACTCAACATTTTAGAAAGCCTCTCACAGTAATAGCCCTAGGTGATAGCGACAACGATAAGCAGATGTTAGAACACGCTGATATCGCCATCATCATCAATAACCCAAGCAGTAAAAAGCCGGTTAAATTATCGCATAACAAGGCACGTTATTCTCAATCGCCCGCGCCGCAGGGCTGGGTTGAAGAAATAACAACATTGCCAAGCATTAGCAGCATTTTAAATACTATTGAGGAGCAAAAATCACATGGCTGATTTTTATCAAAATGGCATTATCACGACTTTACATAATATTGCAGATAGACCGATTGAAGCACTAGAAGAAGAGCTAATAAGCTTTAGTAAACAACGCCCTATGGGGCTAATTCTGCCTTCTTTATTTAGTGAGTTAGAAGGTCCGGCACTACAAAATATAATAAAAGAGTTAAGAGAAGTGCCGTACTTGTCGCAAATAACAATTGGCTTAGATAGAGCCGATGAGCAGCAATACCGCCATGCACTTGGTTTTTTTAAAGAGTTAAACCAAAATCACAAAGTGTTGTGGAACGACGGCCCACGTTTGCAAGCACTTGATAAAGAGCTTCAAGAATTAGGCGTTGCACCAAGAGAGCTGGGTAAAGGGCGTAACGTTTGGTATTGCATGGGTTATAAGCTTGCAACCGCCGAGGTTGAGTCTATAGCGCTTCATGACTGCGATATTTTAACCTATGACAGAAGCTTACTTGCACGTCTTATTTATCCGGTTGCACACCCTCGTTTTAACTACGAGTTTTGTAAAGGATTTTACCCGCGTACAGCCAACGGCAAAATTAATGGGCGCGTATCGCGTTTATTAGTCACACCTTTGTTGCGCTCATTTAAAACCATTTTAGGTAATACAGACTACCTTGAATATATGGATTCGTTTAGATACCCATTAGCGGGTGAGTTTTCGTTTAGGCGCGACGTATTAAACGATATTCGTATTCCAAGTGACTGGGGGCTTGAAATAGGCGTATTAAGTGAAATGTATCGAAACTATTCGCATAACCGTTTATGCCAAGTAGATATTGCCGATAACTACGATCACAAACATCAAGCGTTGTCGCTTGACGATCAAAGTGCCGGTTTGTCTAAAATGTCGATTGATATTACCAAGGCATTATTTAGAAAACTCGCTACCCAAGGGGTGACATTTACTAGCGAAACAATTCGTTCATTAAAAGCAACGTACTACCGAATTGGCTTAGATTTTATTGAAACCTACCACAATGATGCGCTTATGAACGGACTAACACTGGATGTTCACCAAGAAGAAAAAGCCGTAGAAATGTTTGCACAAAACATTATGGAAGCAGGCCAACACTTTTTAGATAACCCAATGGAAGCGCCATTTGTACCAAGTTGGAACCGAGTGGTATCGGCTATGCCTGATGTATTTGAACGTTTAAAAGAGGCGGTAGAGCTCGATAACGAAGAATACAGTTAAGTTAAAAAAATAAATATAAAAACGGTTAAAGGAGTCGCGTGTGAGTACAGTGAATGAATTATTTTTACAGCGAGTAGAGCAGCACCTACACATTATTTACCAAGATGTTGAGCTGCCTATATCGATAGCAGAGTTTGCACAGCAACTCATTAAAATTATTTTAGGTGACAGTCCACTTCGCGACCCAACTCCACACACTAACCGATGGGATGAGCAAGACATTGTACTGATTGCTTATGGTGATTCGATTATTAAGCACGACGACACTGAGTTTGCGGTAGCAAACCCAATCGAAGCACCACTAAAAACCTTGCATCGATTTATAAAAGAGCAGTGCGATATGCAAATTAACGCCCTGCATATTTTACCTTTTTACCCGTATAGCTCTGACGAGGGGTTTGCGGTGATGAACTACGTGCAAGTCAACGAGTCGTTAGGTGATTGGGAAGACATAAAACGCATTGCTAAAGATGTAAAGCTAATGGCTGACTTAGTTATTAACCATTGCTCTAGCCGAAGTGTTTGGTTTGAAAATTTTTTAAATGATTTACACCCCGGCAAAGATTACTTTAAAACTGCAAGCTTAAGCGATGATTTAAGCCAAGTTGTTCGTCCGCGCACATCGTCTTTACTCAATACAGTAACAACTCCCAGTGGTGAAAAGCATGTATGGTGTACGTTTAGCCATGATCAAGTTGACTTTGATTTTGCAAACCCGGAAGTTTTGAAAGAGTTTGTAGGCATTATTCGTCATTATTTAGATAACGGTGTGAGGCTTTTTAGGCTCGATGCAGTGGCGTTTTTGTGGAAACAACTTAATACAAGTTGTATTAACCTGCCACAAACCCACGAAGCCGTTAGGCTAATGCGCACACTTATTGAGCATGTTGAGCCAAGTGTGGTGATCATCACTGAGACAAATATACCAAACCAAGAAAACCTGTCGTATTTTGGTAATGCCAATGAAGCGCATGCTATTTATAACTTTGCTTTACCTCCGTTACTACTGCATACCTTATTAAGTGGTGATAGTTCGGCACTCAAGCATTGGATGATGAGCATGCCACCTGCGCAAAACGGTACCGCATACTTTAATTTTATTGCGTCTCATGATGGTATAGGGCTTCGTCCAATTGAGGGATTATTGCAGCCAACTGAAGTGGCGTCGCTGGTCAGTACAACCATGCAATTTGGTGGTCGCGTTTCAATGCGAACCAGTAACGATGGCACCCATACACCATATGAGTTAAATATTGCGTTATTTGATGCAATGCAAGGAACACATAATGGGCCTGACAAATTTGGCTTTGAGCGTTTTATGTGCGCGCATGCCATTATGTTCGCGCTTGAGGGGATACCTGGCTTATATATTCATAGTTTACTTGCCACCACCAACGATTATGAACGTTTTGAAAACTCGCAACACAACAGGGCAATTAATCGTCATCGTTGGCAAGAATCAAAACTGTTAGCCGCAATTGGCGAAAAATACAGCCATCATCACAAAGTGTTCACTTCAATTAAAAACTTATTAGGTGTGCGCAAAAAACAACGTGCATTCCATCCTAATGCCACTCAGTTTACGTTACATCTTTCTGGTGGATTATTTGGCTTTTGGCGCCAGAGTATAGACCGCAGACAAAGTATTTTTTGTGTATTTAATATTAGCGATAAACCGCAAACACTTTTATTGGCTGACTTAAACTTAATTAATACTCAGCAGTGGTTTGACTTAGTGTCAGGAAAAACAATAGAGGAAGGGCAGTTAACGATTGAACTTGAACCGTATCAATGTGTTTGGCTAAGTAATATAAAATAACAAATAGGCCGGGCAAGCGTTGCCTGGCCTATTATTCACTTTAAATTAAAGCTTGTAAGAAAAGCTTACATAACCAAAGCGGCCAATGTTATCGTAGCTTGCGCTACCGGCGCCTGTACCGCGTGTACCGTATGGTAGTTCACGGTTAAATAGGTTATCTACACCTACTTTAACGCCAACACCGCTATCGAAGTTGTAACCTACAGTCATATCGGTAATAAAGTATTTACCGTAGCTCATGTTGCTATTAGGGTTTGAGTTTTGAGCAAGTTCAACATTTGTATAAAGGTCTACTTCGTCAATAAAGCGTGTTTCAACAGTGCTGAAAAAGCGGTCAATTGAGTAGCTTACAGATAGATTTGCTTGCCATTTAGCTTCGCCAGAAGTACCTGCTGCTTCAATAAAGTTGCTTGGATCATCTTGGAAAGGGTAGTCTTTTCGTTCAATTAAGTAAGTACCAATTAAACGTGTTTTAAAGCTACCTTCTAGGGCTTCAAAATCGTAGCCTAGTTCGAAATCAACACCTGATGCTTTTTGACCCGCCACGTTTAATACAGAGTTTTGGATTAACGAAATTTCGCTGTTTGCATCGCGCGTAATTAAATTACAGTACTGGTTGTTGATGCCAGTTGTGCTGTCTACACAGCGGTCAAGAATATCTTGCGCGCTGATTGTATCAATGGCATCTTCAAGTTCAATTTCCCAGTAATCGATAGTTAATACTGCGTTGTCAATAAACTCTGGTTGGTAAACAATACCTACCGTTGTACTTGATGACTCTTCACCTTTTACGTCACGGTTACCGCTTGTTAAGCCATTTAAAGACGCTGAATCGTAGTCTGAGTTAAAATCGGTTGCTACACCTAATGCGGCACAGTTAGCGCGGCGGGTCGTGCTGTTTGACAAGTCATTTAGGTTTTCAGCACGACATGGATCGTCAACACTGTAGAAAGTTTGGCTAGGTGCGCCAAAAACTTCACCAATATTAGGCGCTCTAAGGGCAGCAGATTGCGTTACACGCACGCGTAGCTCGTCGTTTACTGTCCAATCAAGGCCTAGTTTCCAGCTAGTTGCTTCGCCAATAGTACTGTAATCGGCATGGCGTACCGCGGTATCAAACACTAAGTCTTGAATAAGCGGTAAATCAGTTAAGATAGGCATTGAAGCTTCAAAAAACACTTCACGCACGTTAAACGAGCCTTTATCTTCGCCTAGTGCGTTAAAAAATGTACCTTCTGCGTTATCTGGCTCGTTCGTTTCGCTTTCTTCTTTACGATACTCTGCGCCAAAAGCAATACCTACATAACCGGCTGGTAGCTCAAAAATAGCGCCGTTTGCAAGCGAAGCTGATACAACAGTTTGCTCAATGGTGGAGTCGCCAATAGACACTGTGTTTATGTAATCAATGGCTTGTTGGGTTGGTGCGCCAAAGCCCATAATATTAACAGGTACACAGCCATCAGCTTGCGCCTCTGCGCTACGACACACAATATTACCATTTGCATCTTCAACGGCATCAAGCGCATTAAAGTAGTTTGCTAAAATCATATTAGCGCCATTTTCGCGCTCTAATTCTGTTTTACCGTATACGATTGATGTATCTAGTTCCCAATCTTCAAATACAGTGCCTTGTAAGCCTGTAACAAAACGGGTTGTTTCACGGGTGTTGTTTTCAACGCGGCGGCCTAAGTCAGTCATCATGCGGTTAACCATGATTGACTCAACACCTTCTTCTTCCATACGCGCTTTAATGCTTGGGTCTAGGTATGGGTTATCTAGCTTAATGCTGTTGTCGCTGTCAAAAAAGAAAAACGCAGGTTGGCCTATGCTTTCGCCTTGGCTATTTACATATTTAGCGTCGAAGTAAGCATTTAAATCATCAGTCACATCGTAGTTAACTTTAAAGTTTACGTTGTAACGTTCAAACTCAGGTTGAATTTCTTCAAACTGACCTAGGTTAAAAAAGTCACAGTTAGCACATGAAAGGCCGTCAACATTGTCACCAATGTATAAATCGCGAGCGGTACTATCTGGGTTGAAGCTATTTGTGTAACCATTTTCTAATGCATAAACACCTGCGTTGTTGATCGCGTAGTAACCAGCGTTAGGAGTTAGTATTTTGTCTGGAAAGTCTGCGCTGTCTTTGTTTTCATCGGTTTGTGCCTGATTACGAAGGCTTCTGAACGATGTGCTAGTCCATGGGTGGTCTAGGGCATTTAACGACTCTTGTGAAGAATACTCTACTGCAAAAGCTGCATTACCACGATCATCATTAAAGTTTGAACCGTATGAAAAAGTCGCTTTTTTGTTGTTATAGCTATTTAGGTCGGCAAAGCCACGGGTTAGGCTTACATCTAAACCTTCAATATTATCTTTTAAAATAAAGTTAACTACACCCGTTACGGCGTCAGCACCATATACAGCAGAGGCGCCACCAGTAATAATTTCAACACGTTCAATCCATACGCTTGGAATTGTATTAGTGTCAACTGATTGAGAGCCCGCAGAGCTTGATACGTGACGTTTACCGTTTACAAGTACAAGTGTGCGGTCTGTTCCCATATTACGTAAATCAAGGATGTTTAAACCTGCAGTACCTATAAAACGACCAGAGTTAGCCATTGAATAAGTGCTACCCAGTGCAGGAAGGTTATTTAATGCTTCACCAATATTAACAGCGCCACTATTTACAAGTTGATCGCCACTGATTACGGTTACGGGTGCCGGTGCAATTGCGCCTTCACGCAATATGCGTGAGCCTGTTACTTCAACGCGTTCTATTTTTTTTGCTACTTGCTCATCTTGAGCTAATACTGTGCTACTCGCTGTTGCAGCAGCGGTTAGTAGTGCACATTTAATGCTGTTAGAAATTAAAGAATAATGTTTCATGAGTTCCCTAATGGGTGTTTGTTATGAAAAAATGCTTAACAAAATTGGCATAGTTAAATAGCAACATTGTCATCACATTTGGCTAAAGAACTAACGATTATTACACGCTCGTAAATAAGATTAAACCCTCTGAAAGCCTCTATATTGTTGTGTTAAGGTTTGAAATTAATTTTATTTATAGTGTTTTAAGTTGTTAGTTTTGTTTAAATTATGATGACAATAAGATGGGGTTTTTCTTGGTTGTTTACCTTTTTTGGCCACGTTGTTTACATTGAGTTATTAATATTAAAATTGGCGCGGTATTTTTGATCTATTTGCTGTTTATTTGACTCGTCAAAATGATAGTTAAATTGCAGATGTAATTAACAGGTGTGTTTGTTAATTGTGCTATTAAGTTACTTAAATGTATATTTTTGCTGATTTAGCGAGCGGGGCGTTCAATGGTGTTATTAAAATAAATGTTTAAATTGAGTAAATTTCATCATCTTTATTAAATGTGTCGTTATTCATTTGTTGATCTAGATATATTCAATGTTAGTAAGATAGGTAGTTATTTGATTTTAACTTAATGATGACTATTACCAATAATAAGTTGTAAACCCCCTTTACAGCATATAAAGAGTGATTGCTGATTCGTTACTTTATTCTGTTTACTTGATACAATTTGTATTATCAGTTTTATTAGGGCTTTTCATGAAATACACTTACCTCATTATTGTCATTTTATTTAGCTCGCTCAGTTATGCCAGCGAGACTATTGATCTAGAATTAAACATGAAAAACACAGGGCTTGCTTATAAAAAAGCGGTACAAGCTAGCCAGTTAACAGAGTTTAATACCGCAATTGATGAATTTATTAAGCTGGTGGAAGTAAGCAAAACGGCAAAGTTTTACAAGAAGCCCGAACAGTCGGTTAAGGGGCTTGATAAAGTGCTTACACAAGCAAGGCTTGCAAAAAAAGCGGCTAATCAGCAAGGGCTTACTGCTGCTAAAGTACCGCTTAAACGCATTGATGATTTACGAAAAAAATATCATAAACTACATGAGCCACCAGGCTTTTTTGAATTATTGTTTGGAAAGTAAGGAATAGTTATGGAAATTTCGGTTTCATTATTAGAAGGCCAAAAGCAAAGTGCTAAATTTGGTGATTTGGAAGTCATTAGCGATCAGAGTATTTCGGCTGGTGGTGGTGCAGAGCACCCAGAACCATTTGACTACTTTTTAGTGAGTATGGTTTTGTGTGCAGGGTTTTATGCGCGAAAATTTTGTGAGCAACGTGACATTTCTACAGAAGGTATGACACTTACACAAAACAACGAAAATGTAGATGAAAATGGTAAAAAGTTATTTTCAATCGAAATTAATTTGCCTGATGGTTTTCCTCAAAAGTATAAAAAAGCTTTAATTGCGGCAGTAAATACATGTACTGTTAAAAAAGTAATTCAAGCTGTGCCTGAGTTTTCTGTTGTTGTAAAATAAATCCACCAATATGTAGGTAACTTTAACGAGTTACCTCTTTCATTTTAATACCCTTGCCTTGCCGCTCACCCTAAAATACGACGTTTTTAGATAGCTATAAACACAACAATTACGAGTTGTAATTTGGTGTGTTTTTTATTGGTTTTTCAATATGTGATGCTTTTATAAGCACTCTTGGTGGCTATTTAAACAAATAAATCAAAAAGTAATCACTTAGTTCAAAAATACTGGCTATTCATGTTTAGGCTGTTATAACTATAAACACAACAATAAAAATAGTTAAACATATTTACAGTAGATACTGAGGTATTTTATGAGCGACGCAATACAACAAGAACAAATAGATCAAGGGGTAATGGAGACCTTAAAAGAGCGCGACCATAGTGCCTTAGCACAGCAAGTTAACCATCTTGGCTGCGATAATAACGACATTATTGAGCTACTAGCTCATTATATGGCGTTGAGCGAGCAAGAAAATGATGAATTATTTGATGACTGGTACGATAATCTATCAAAAGACCAACATACTGTTTTAAAAGTATTTGAGGTATATAGAGGCCAATACGAACATCAAAATTAAATCTTTATTTAATTAATAGCTTGTATTGGTTGTGTACTAAGATTTATTGATAAAGATTATACGGCGGTTAATTTGAGTAAGAGTTAATACAAGTTAGCTTTTAACATTTTGTCGATAACATTACTTATATTACAGATAAAGGCGTGCTTTAAAGTGCTAAATTCAGAATCGATAAAAACGAGAAACAATGTAAAGGTAATTGGTAGCGGCTCTAAAACATTGCTATTTGGACATGGATTTGGATGTGACCAAAACATGTGGCGTTTTTTAACTCCTTATTTAGAAAAGCAGTTTAAAATTGTACTGTTTGATTATGTGGGTTCAGGTAATTCAGACATATCTCAATACAATAAACAACGATACAAAAAACTAGAAGGTTATGCCTTAGATGTAATAGAGGTGTGCACAGAGTTAAATTTATCGGATGTCGTATTTGTTGGCCATTCAGTAAGTGGAATGATAGGCGCGCTTGCGGCAGTTGAAAGGCCTGATTTAATTAGTAAATTAATTATGGTGTGTCCTTCTCCTTGCTTCTTAAATTTCCCGCCAGATTACCAAGGCGGGTTCGACAAAGAAGACCTGCAAGAATTATTAAGCTTAATGGATAAAAATTATATTGGTTGGGCTGACTATTTAGCACCACTGGTTATAGGTAATACTAACTCAGCTGAGTTGATTGGGGAGCTTTCAGGTAGTTTTTGTTCAACTGATCCTGTCATAGCCAAAAATTTTGCAGAGGCGACCTTTTTTTCTGACTATCGTTTTTTACTCACAAAAATTATACAACCTACACTCATTTTACAAAGCGAAGATGATGCACTCGCTGATGTTTCTGTTGGCCAGTACATTGAAAAGGAAATACAATCGAGTTCACTTGTTGTTATAAGTGCACAAGGCCATTGCTTGCAAATGACTCACCCAGAGGTTGTAAGTCAATCTATTACTGATTACGTAAAGCAATAAGCGTGAAATCCATTAAAACAGAAAACAAAAAAGCATCTTATTCAGCTGACTGTTTTCTCAGTGGTGCCTTGATCACAGATTCTAAAAATACGATTATTTATGTAAATAGCTATTTTGAAGAGCACCTTTATTGGAAAAGTGATGAACTAGTGGGTCAAAACATAAATAAAATTTTGACCAAATCATCAAGAATATTTTTTCAAAGTTATCTTATTCCTACCTTGCTTCACGAAAAAACATCCGAAGAAATGCAGCTAATTATTTTTAATGGACAAGGGAGAAAAACCCCCATGACTATTAATGCTCAAATAAATGAAGAGGGGAAGGTTTTTTGGAGCCTTTTTAATTCATCAAAGCAGGATCAACTTTATGATGAGCTAATTAAAACACGAGAAAAACTAGAAGAGCAGGCTGAAGAATTAAAGTCATTAGCTTCTACTGATGAGCTAACTAATTTGTTAAACAGAAGAGAAATGAATTACCGCAGTACTTTACTGTTAGAACAATCGTTAAGATCAAAGCAGTCTGTAGCCTTGCTTGTTATAGATATAGATAATTTTAAATTAATTAATGATACTTTTGGCCACTTAGAAGGCGATCGTGTTTTAAAAGAGCTTGGGCAAGCACTAAAAAGTTTTGGACGACAAACCGATTTAATTTCCCGCTATGGTGGTGAAGAATTTTTAATCATGCTACCAGACACAGATAAAAAAGGGGCCTTACTATTTTGTAATAGATTGCATGCCATTATTGCGGACATATTAGTCGATAATAAGCCTGTGACTGTGAGTATAGGTATGACCATAAGTAATACAATAAACACATTTATAGATTTATTTACACAAGCAGACAACGCTGTTTACCAAGCAAAATCGCTTGGTAAAAATAGAACTCAGCTGTTTGAGAACGATAACAATTTTTAATGATTAGTATCGTTGTTGCATGTATTGTTGAGGAGTGAATTGCTAGGTTGCCAAATTCTATCCCATATTTTATCAATATCATTAAAGCTAGGACGTTGACTTATTTTGTCAAAATTACTGGCTGTGACTCCCTCTGAATTTATTTCACCTACTTGAAAATTAAACACATACTGACATTCCATTCCCATGCGCAAGTCTGACAAAATCACTTTGTTTTGCTGCTCTCTTACTGAATAGAACCCTTTTGTAAACCATTGCAAGCGTTTTACACCCCATTCATTTTTAATGTTATTTAATAGCGAGGGATTTGTAGAATATGCACTAAGTGTTACCTCGTCGGGTTCATCAAATACAGAGGCATAGCCTTCATAGTACTTCTCGTCAGACATAACAACGACTCGCCAAAGCAATGTGGTAAGTGGGGCTGGTGTGCTTATATACTTCTCATGCGTAATATTTTTGTTGTTTAGCGCCGTTTTTACTTTGTCATCAATCATGACTTTCAATGCAAAAGACATACATAAATAAAGTGAGCTTAATCCAAGCGCAATACTATTAATTTTGTAGGCGGTGTTTGATGATACTTTAGGAAGTAACGTACACACCACTCCTAGCAATAATGGAAGTGTATAAAGGGGATCAATTATAAACATATTTGATAACGCAAAAGGGTGCTCAGTAAACGGCCACATTAATTGGGTGCCATATACGGTAAAACTATCTAGCAATGCGTGGGTTGACAAGCACAAAAACACTAACCAAAACCATCTCACTTTGTAAGTTTGCATACCTGAGTGTAATTTTAATATAAGCCATACGATAAGTGGGCTTATTAATAAATGGATAAAGAAGGAATGGCTAAAACCGCGATGATAAGTAAATGACTCTACAGGGCCGCCATAAGGTAAAAAAACATCTAAGTCGGGCAAGGTGCCAAGCGCTGCACCCCAAAATACCGCTTTACGACCAATTTTATTGCCTAGCACGGCGTAGCCTACAGCACTACCCAAAGCAACCTGTGTTAACGAGTCCATATCAATCCTTTATTAATTATAAGTCTGTTTATACTGATTAAAAGCGTAAAAAGGCCACTTATAATGCAAGCTTTGGTTTTATAAAATCTAAAAATGCAACAATGCGAGACGACACCGCACTGTTTTTGTAATAAACGGCTTGTATATCTTCTCGGTGGTTTGGTGTTTTAATACTATTTGGTAAAACATTGACTAACCTGCCAGCTTTTAAGTCGTTTCCAATCATAAAATGCGAGAGTAAAGCAATGCCTTGGTTTGCTATACATAGTTGTCTAATTGTTTCGCCGCTGCTTGCTGTGATTTCAAACGAAAGCTTTGAGGGTATGTTAAGAGGCCAGTTATTGAGCGCGGGTGAGTCGGTAAAGCCGATAAGTTTATGTTGGCCCAAATCGCTTGCTTGAGTAAGTTCAGGTGCTTTTTTCAAATACTCAGGGCTTGCGACCAAATGCAATTTACTGGCCCCCAACTTTTTTGCATACAGGTTTGAATCTTTTAAATCACCAATACGTATGGCTAAGTCAGTTTTATGCTCTAGTAAATCAATAATGCTATCGTGGGAGGTTATATCAAGCGTAATGTGGGGGTATTGCATATTAAATTCAGCAATCAAAGGTACCAATTGGTGCAGTACAAAAGGACTCGCTGCATCAATACGTAACTTTCCACTGGGCGACTGTTTTAACAGTTTGATTGCCTCTTCGCCGGTTTGTAAGGTGTTTAAGCCATCACGAGCATATTTAATAAAGGTATGGCCCTCTTCGGTTAGCTCTAATCGGCGAGTGGTCCTGTTTAGTAACGTACATTGTAACGTATTTTCAAGACGAGACACGGCACGCGACACTTTTGCTACTTGCTGATCAAGCAAATTAGCGGCTGCTGAAAAACTCCCGCTATCTACTACCGTTAAAAACATTTCTAAGTCTTCGGTTTTTGCATGCTGAGCCATATTTTAGCACCTTACTTTTGCATTTTTTACAAAAGTATTTTGTCACTAATGCTATTTTTTGCAAACACATTTTTAGTCAAACTGTAATTCTTAACTAATAATGAGGATTTAATTATGCCATTGGCTTTGTGGGCGCTAACCTTAAGCGCATTTGCAATAGGAACAACCGAGTTTGTAATAGTGGGATTAGTGCCTACTATTGCAAACGATTTAGGCGTAAGCCTACCTTCAGCGGGTTTGCTAGTGAGTTTATATGCGGTAGGTGTGGCTATTGGTGCACCGGTACTTACTGCACTCACCGGGAAATGGAATCGTAAAATTGTACTTATAAGCTTAATGGGCTTATTTGTGCTGGGGAACTTATTAGCATGGCAAGCGCCAAGTTATGAAACATTAATACTTGCGCGTATTTTAACAGGCTTAGCCCATGGGGTATTTTTCTCAATTGGTTCTATGATTGCCACAAGCTTAGTAAGTAAAGATAAAGAGGCCAGCGCTATTGCAATTATGTTTACGGGACTCACGGTTGCACTTGTAACAGGAGTGCCATTAGGAACGTGGATAGGTCAGCATTTTGGCTGGCGTGCAACATTTTTAGTGGTATCAGTGTTGGGCTTAATTGCTTTGGTAGGAAGTGCTATTTTGGTACCCAAAAACTTGAAGCAGTCTATCCCTGCAACCTTTAAAGAACAGCTTCAGGTTATTGTTAAACCGCGCTTATTACTCGTATATTTAATGACTATTTTAGGTTATGGCGGCACGTTTACAGCATTTACTTATTTAGCGCCGATTTTAGAGCAGGAAACTGGCTTTGCACCCTCAGCTATTGGCTTAATTATGCTGGTTTATGGTGCATCTGTAGCGGTAGGCAATATTTGGGGTGGAAAACTTGCGGATAAACGCGGCCCAATAAGTGCACTCAGTATTATATTTAGTGCTCTTAGCATTATTTTATTGGCACTTACATTTACCATGGATAATAAAGTAGCTGCCGTACTTACAATTTTAGTTTGGGGCGCCTTTGCGTTTGGTAACGTGCCAGGCTTACAGCTTTACGTTGTAAAACAAGCACAAAAACATACACCTAATGCTGTGGATGTTGCATCTGGATTAAATATAGCCGCTTTTAATATTGGTATTGCACTTGGCTCAATCATTGGTGGAAGCGTAGTGGAAAGTATGACTCTGCGAGACACAGCATGGATAGGCGCCGTCATTTCTGTATTGGCACTTATAGTGACTCGTTACAGTGGCTTGCTTGATAAGCGTGAAATTCAGCGAGCATAAAGTGTAAACTTTGTATCATTAAACCCTTGAAACGCATTTTTATAACCTCATAGCTACTGTGAGGTTATTTTTTGAGAAAGTAAAAGGTGTATTTTTTAACGCTATTCAATAGCTGTATTTTAAACCAACGTATAAGGATAGATTCATGACACAACGTGTAATTGAAATGCCGAATTTAGGTGTTGGAACATTTCGTTTAGAAGGCGATACTGCATACAACTCGGTAAAAATGGCATTAGATGTCGGGTTTCGCCATATAGACACAGCGCAAATTTATGGTAACGAAGAGCAAGTAGGCCAAGCCATTAAAGATAGTAACATTCCTCGCAGCGAAATATTTTTAACGACCAAAGTGTGGAATAACAAACTCAATAAAACTGATTTTATTGCAAGCGTAGAAAAGTCTTTAGAAAAGCTGCAAGTAGACTCCGTTGATTTATTGCTTATTCATTGGCCTGCGCCATCAAACGATGAGCCAATGAGTGAGTACCTAACTGAGCTTTTAAAAGCTAAACAGCTTGGTTTAACAAAACATATTGGCGTGTCTAATTTCACTATTGCAAACTTAAACGAAGCAATGCAAACGCTAGACTCGCGTGAAATATTTACTAACCAAGTTGAGGTACATCCGTACTTAACCAATACAAAATTACGTGCGTTTTGCGCTCAGCACGGTATACACGTAACGGCTTATATGCCGTTTGTGGTCGGTAAAGTACTAAAAGATGAAACGATTCTTGATATAGCGAATAAGCATAACGCTTCACCTGCGCAAATTGTAATTGCTTGGGAAAACGCAAATGATATGACTACTATTCCATCGTCAACTAAGCGTAAAAACTTGGAAGATAACTTTAACGACCATGTTAAGTTAGACGATGAAGACATTGCCCGTATTGATGCACTTGATTGTGGCGACCGACAAGCAACGCCTGATTTTGCGCCACAGTGGGATCAGTAATAAAATACGCAACACGATATTAGGTGTAGCAAAGCTGCACCTTTATTTTTAAAAGGACTCCGTATGTTAACGGTAATTGCCACAATCGCGAGCAAAAATATTGACGCAGAGGTTGTATTAACCGCGCTCGAAAATCTACAAAAGTACTCACGGCAAGAAGTAGGCTGTCTACGTTATGAGCTATCGGTTAAGAATGATGCGCAGCAAACGACTTATTTGGTGACTGAGCAGTGGGCATTAGATGAGCACTTTGAATCGCACAAAAACGAGCCACATTTTAAAGCTTTTGGAACACAAGTTACCGGGCTTCTAACAAGCAGTAATATTGACGTGTACAACACCATTGGCTAGTAAAAAGCACTCTTATTAGTTAGTTAGTAAAATACAGTGGCGACGTAAACTTATATCGCCATTTGCGTTACTCTGTATTTTAAACCCCAAGCTTGTATAAATCTCAGCCGTATTTATATTTATTTAATCGATAAATCGTACTTTAAAATAAGTGCATCTATGTAACGGGCACGCAATGTGTGTTGTTTTTCGTGATCAGCCCCGTGCCCTAATGCTTTATTGAGCAGTTTCATCGCGGGGTGAAGCTGCGTACGCTCTTGTTGGTTTAAACTTCCTTTAGTGCGCAATTCAGTAATATCGTCTACTAGCAAGCGGCCTATATCCACACAGACTATTTCGTCAATTAACCCGTTTTGTGTCAGTACACCGTATTTGCTGCATAAAAACTGTTGCCACACTTGCTGTAAATGCTCGTCTATTTCGCAGCCAAATAATTCTTCATTAAAATTAAAGCCTTGCTGAGCAAGTTTGCTCAGGCTTGCTGTGTACTGCTGCGCAAAGTAATTAAAGGCATTGCTTGAGGATTCAATTTTTTGTTTTATTAGCCCTTGCCCCCAATTTACACAACCTCGCGGGTAATAATCATCGTACTCTTCACATTCATACAAACCAGAATACGAGCTGCAACTTAACTGGCTTTTTATACAATAACTTGGTTTAGGAAAAATACTTTGCTGCTGCCATGTATCTAGTTGCTCGGCGTCAATATTTAAAGCATGGCAAAGCTCATCGGTGGTATAAAAATGAGTGGCTAAGTAGTCAGATAAACGCATAAAGGCTCGCTTAAAGTTAAAAATACAAACACTGTTTAAATGTACAGTATTTGTATTTTGTATTATCAAACTAAATAACACAAGCCATTTTACGTTTATTATTAGCTTAGGCCTGCAAAAATGCGTGTAAGTATGTTACAAATAGCGCAAGTTTTATAAATAATGAATTTTTATGCGCACCCTAGAACAAATTAAACAAGCAAGCTTAATTACTGCTATTAAAACCCCGTATTTAGCTAATGGTGAAATAGATTTAGTCAAGTATGATGAACTCGTCGAAATACAAATTGCAGCGGGTGTAGATGGCATTGTGGTTGGTGGTACAACCGGCGAAGGTCAGTTAATGAACTGGGAAGAGCATTTAATGCTTATTGCGCACAGTGCAAACAAGTATGGCAATCAGTTACTAATTGTTGGTAATACAGGCAGTAATAATACGCGCGAGGCAATAAAGGCCACTAAATATGGCTTTGCAAGTGGAATGCATGCAGCGCTGCAAATTAATCCATATTATGGCCGTACGTCTATTGCGGGTGTAAAAGAGCACTTTAAACGCGTGCTCGATATAGGCCCTGCGTTTATTTACAACGTAGCAGGGCGCACAGGGCAAGATTTAACACCTGATATTATTGAGCCATTAGCAAAACACCCTAACTTAATTGGTGTAAAAGAATGCGGTGGTAACGAGCGAATTGCACATTACGAGCAGCAAGGTATTGCGTGCTGGTCTGGTAACGATGACGAAGCGCACGACGCACGCCATGTACACAAAGCCCACGGTGTTATATCGGTGACATCTAATCTTATTCCTGGGGTGTTCCGCCAGCTAATGGATACTAAAAATGATGCGTTAAATAGCTCATTACAACCTTTAATGAACTGGTTGTTTTGTGAGCCTAACCCGATTGCAATAAACACGGCATTGATGATGACGGGCGCTGTAAACCCCGTATTTAGATTGCCGTATTTACCATTGAATGATGAGCAGCAACAAATAGGGTTGCCACTCATTAATCAGTTAAATGAGGCCGATGTAGTAGGTGGCAAGGCTAGTGTACTTAACAGCGATGAAGTATTAACTCTTTCTTAATTAAGATTTAAGCCAAAAGTGAAACGTGCTCAGACGATTTCACTTTTGGCCTACTTTATTGCCAGTAATAATTTAATTTAAATTTCCAGCTTGTTAAGTTTGCATGCTTATAACTGAAACGAATGTCAAAATTTTGATTAATTGGAATTGATATTTCAGCTTGAGTTGATGACTTCTCATCATTTCCTAAAATAAATTGTTCGTGAGAAGCTCTTAATTTTATATCTGAGTATAGTGTTGTTATTACACCTAGTTCTAACGATGAATCATAAATCTTGTCTGTAGCAGCGAGATCTCCAATATACCCGTTAGCAAGCGTGAATATTAAGGTTTTATTATTGTTAGTGAGATAAGATTTACCTATTCCCCCCATTAAAAACGTGTTTGTGCAGCTTCGGCAAAGTGTATTCTGTCTTTCAAAACCAGCATTAATTTTCCATGATAAGTTATTTTCTTGTGGCCATTCAACGTAGGCTGGTGAAAAGGACTCTAGATCCAGTAAGTGTAGTTTATCTAGGTACACCTTAGAGTTTAAAATTGAGACTTCGGTATCAACCATTTCTAAATTAGAAAACGCAATGCGTGCAACATCTGACGCTAAGGAATCAAAATAACTTAGCCTAAATCCTAACCCTAGGTTGTGCTGTTCATTTACTCGTGTTGAAGAAACAGAAATGTTTGACGGCTTTTGCCCTTTGTGAGGCGCTTGTTGGGTATATGATGAGACTAGCACTTCATTACCAATTGGGAGTGTTAAACGCGTTTTAATAAGCGCCTTTTTTAAGCTTTTAATATGGTCAATATTGTGTTTTTTTATTTGCTGTAATTGGACTAGTTCAAATAATGTTTCAATAATTCGCTTTTTACTTTTTATATTGAGTGAGGTGAAATCATTTTGCTCAAGAAAATCAGGTGTTTTGTATATTTTCTCTGCAATGTTTGATTCGTTGGCAGTCAGCTTTTTCATGTACTCAATAAAAACAGTACTCCTAGATGGCGTAAAGAGTACGTCTTGAACCAGCTTTTTATTGTTATAAGTTGCCTGATTTAATTTTGAAAATACAGTTGTAGGGATCATCCAAGGCGAACTGTTATTTGTTAACTGCTCTCCTATAACAAGCTCTATTAGCTGCGCAATATGAAAAGCACAGTTTTCATCAGCAAAATAGTAATCGAATTGCGCACCGAGTATTTCCCATAAATGATTAGCAATAAACCTTGTATCGTTATTTTTTAAGGCTAACTTATATTCCCAAAGGTCTCTTAGTTCTATCTCGCCATAATTATGTTGGTGGCGGTAAAACAATTGATCTGAAAATCCCGCTTTATAACCGCCAAACAAGCCTTTTGTTATATAAACTAGTCCATTTTCGTTATCCGGTACATGAGCACCATAGTTTATGCTGTAATCGAGTAGTTTATTATTTTTGGCTGATGACCGATTTAGTTTTAACAACAAATGCCCATAAAGTGATGCGGGGTTACTCATATAACCCGATGCAAATATTAGGCTTATAGAATGTATAGGCTGCTCATCTCGCCATTGTTCTAGTTCAATACAGGAGGATTTAGGCTGCGTAAATGTGAGCCCTTGTTTTTGTAGCCACGTGTATCTTGCTGGGTATTTGCATTGTGTTAATGGATTTGAATTAAAGCTTTGCACAGTCGCTTTTAGTTCTTCAAAAGGGCTTGTTGCTCCCAGTGGAGATATAAAAAATGACGTGTTTGTAATATAGCTCTCATTAAACGCTGGTTTTTTGTAATGGCCTAAACTTAGCCATGTGGGATGTTGTGCTAATTGTTTTAATGTTGTTGATGCTTGAATATTAAACGAAGCAATAAAAAAAATAAAAATTATTGAAGAATGAATTTTCATAAATACCCAACGGGCTTGGGGTAGAAGAGCTAAAAGGGCTAAATTAGCCCTTTTATATATTATATTGCAGAACAGTTAGCTGAGAACTGGCTAGCAATGTTGCTTTCAACAAGTGTGTAAAGAGCCTGAGCATCGTTTACAGATGTTTGAGCAAAATCATTACGTATTGTTGAGATCATTTGCGTGTGAGCTGCGCTGTCACAACCACGTACATTAAGCATTGCTGAGATGTACTCGCCTTCACCTTGTGCAATTTCTTGCTCTAAGATTGGGAATGTTTGTTGAATAAATTGTGCAGTTTTAACGTTTGCACCTTTACAGCTTTCTACAGATGAAACATTTGAAGAAACAGCTGTTGTTCCTAAATCCCAAATAATGTTTGAGATAGCAGCGGCTGTACCATTATCAGGAAAAACCATTGCACCGATACCACATTGTTGCCATGGGTTAACATCTGCTTGCGCTGGGGTTACTACGAAAGCACTTGCTAATACTGCTGCAGTTAAACATCTTTTTATCATTATTAAATCCTTATTTAAATGTCCCTTAAATGGGGCTTGAATTCTATACATAAGAAAGCTGTAGAGCAATAACACGTTTAAAAAAAATTAATAATAAGTATATTTTGTAAATTTTTATGAGGTAAATATTTTTGCGAGAAGTGAGATTGCGGCTACTTTGTGAAAGAAACTCTGGGTTACAGGTAAGGTACTTTAATAAAACAAAATATTTAAATAGTAATATTGTTTAAAACTAACTCTTGGCTCATTTTTACTGTATAATTTGCGACCCTTGATAATGTGGCCGTAGGTTATACAGCATGAATTTTAAATCTTTTAGTTTCGCACCTGAAATCATCCAGGCATTAGACGAACTCAACTATCACACTCTTACGCCCATTCAACGCGCAGCAATTCCAGCTGTTCGTAAAGGTAAAGACGTTTTAGCCAGTGCACAAACTGGTACCGGTAAAACTGCCGCGTTTGCTTTACCTGTTATCCAAAAATTAATTGAGTCAGACTTAAGTACAACCAATGCACCTACTGCTTTGGTTTTAGCACCAACACGAGAATTAGCAGAGCAAATAGCCAATAACTGTAAAGAATATGCAAAGCATACCTCACTAAAAGTAGTGAGTTTATTTGGTGGAGTAAATACCGCAGGCCAAGAAAACGCATTAAAAGCAGGCGTTGATATTGTAGTCGCAACTCCGGGTCGTTTACTCGATCACATTCGCCTAGGTAACTTAAGCTTGGCCAATGTAAAGCACCTAGTACTTGATGAAGCCGACCGTATGCTTGATATGGGCTTTATCACAGATATGCAAACTGTGATTAAAAGCTGTGCTGATGACCGTCAAATTTTATTATTTTCGGCTACATTCCCTGCAGCTATTAAACAATTTGCTTCTAAGGTACTTAAGCAACCTGAAATTGTGCGTGTTGACCAAACTAATAGTACCGCATCTACTGTACAGCACGTTGTATACCCAGTGGAAGAGCGCCGCAAACAAGAACTTCTTTCTGAGCTGATTGGTAAAAAGAACTGGCAGCAAGTACTTGTGTTTGTAAATATGAAAGACACAGCGGATGAGCTAGTTAAAGAATTAAATCTCGATGGCATTCCTGCAACCGTTTGCCATGGCGATAAGTCACAAGGTAACCGACGCCGTGCTTTACGTGAGTTTAAAGAAGGTAAGGTACGTGTGCTAGTGGCCACTGAAGTTGCTGCGCGTGGTATTGATATTGATGGATTACCGCGTGTAATTAATATTGACTTACCATGGCTTGCTGAAGATTACGTTCACCGTATTGGCCGTACAGGCCGTGCTGGTAATCAAGGCCAAGCAATATCGTTTGTAAGCCGTGAAGAAGAAAATACATTATTTGAAATCGAAGCATTAATTGGTCAAAAAATTAAGCGTGTTTACCTCGAAGGCTATGAAGTGAGTAACCGCGAAGTGCTTATTGATAAAATAGGTAAAAAGCCGGCTCACTTACGCCGTACTCGTTCTAATAAGTTATCAGGGCAAGCAACGGGCGAAGCTCGCGCGGTAAACCGTTCGCGTATATCTAATGTGCGTAAAAGCTTAAAAGGTGCAAAGTTGTCACTTAAAAAATAACAACTCATATAAGAATTAATAAAACCTGAGTTTTTACTCAGGTTTTTTTATGGTCGAAATAAAGGCTTCGTCGATTATTTGAGCATGTGTGTAAGCTGCCTGTGGCTGGTTTTTATTTGCAATAATAGATAACCCAACAGGTAGTCCACTAACTTGACCAGCAGGAAGAGTAATATGAGTTGTGCCGGCAATTGCTGATAAAGAACTACTACTGCCTTGAAAGTTATCACCATTTACTAAGTCTGTTTTCCATGCAGGTGATGTTGTTGGGGCAATGACAACATCCACATTATTATTTTTGTATAAATTAGTAATTGCAGCTGTGGCCAGTTTGCGGTAACGGTGTTTAGCTTTTTGGTATTTGTCTGTTTGTGTTAAGTCGATAGCATTGGCTTGTATTAAAATATCTTGCCCAAAGTGGGGCATTTCAGCTGCTTTGTTTTGTATATTAAAATCAATCAATGCACTTAAACTTTTTATCTTCACTTGGTCAGGGGTATTTGCTAAATACTGGTTTATTTCATTTTTAAAATCATAAAGTAACACGTAATATTCATCGACAAAAAGCGTAGCTAGATCATCAGATATATCAATATTGGCTACTGTATGACCTGCCTGTTTGAGCGCTGAGAGCTGTTTTTTGTATAAACGCTGAGTCTCCACTGTAAACTTATCACTGGGCAACGCACCAATAACTAATGATGGTTTTGTAACTTTATATTGTGCTTGCAATTCAAAGCTATGTGTTGAAGTATCAAGCGGATCGCGTCCTTGTAGCACAGATAATACTAGGCGGGCATCTTTTAATGAGTGTGCCATTGGGCCAACACTGTCTTGGCTACTAGAAAGTGGCACTACACCAGAGCGCGATACTTGGCCCATGCTTGGTTTTATAGCATAAACGCCATTTACAGAAGCGGGGCAGGTAATAGAGCCATCGGTTTCTGTTCCAAGGGCTACAGGGGCAAAGTTAAGTGCGATGGCAACCGCTGATCCTGAGCTCGAACCACAGGGATTTCGGGTTGTATCATGCGCATTGTGTGTTTGCCCGCCAACTGCACTCCATCCAGACGATGAGTAAGACGATCTAAAATTTGCCCACTCACTTAAATTGGTTTTACCTAAAATAATAGCGCCCGCATTTCTTAACTGCTTAACAACAAATGCATCGTTATTAGTTATATTATTTTTAAGAGCTAAAGAGCCAGCTGTTGTTGGTAATGATCCAGTGGTTTCTATGTTATCTTTTAAAAGTACGGGTATTCCATGAAGAGGCCCAGCCCAAAGCCCTTGAGCACTAAGTTCATCAATTTTTTTTGCTTGCGTAACAGCTGTAGGTTCAATGTTAATGACGGCATTAAATTGAGGGTTAAGCTGATTAATTCGTTTAATATAGCCTTGAGTAAGTTGTTGAGCGGTAATTTTATTATTTTTATACGCCGAGTGGATCTCATCTATTGTTTTTAACTCGTGAGCTGAAATATTAAAAGCAACGACCCAGATTAATAGCCCTAATAATTTTTTTATCATAAAAAAGTACACAAATAATTTTTTGGTTACTTTTAACACAAAAAAGCCCCACAATGTGAGGCTTTACGATAATTAACTAAATAGCGCGTTTAAGCGTTTTCAAGCATTGAAAGCGCAACAGCTTCGGCAGCTTTAATGCCATCAATACCCGCTGATAATATACCGCCAGCGTAACCTGCGCCTTCACCTGCAGGGTAGAGTCCTTTGGTGTTAATGCTCTGAAAGCTTCTATCACGTTTTATACTAATGGGTGATGACGTGCGCGTTTCAACACCCGTTAGTAATCCATCATTAGTAGAAAACCCACGTATTTGCTTATTAAAAGCAGGAATAGCCTCACGTAACGCTTCAATAGCAAACGCAGGCAATACGTTACTTAAGTCAGTTAACTTAATTCCTGGTGTGTAAGAGGGTTTAACATCGCCTAAATCAGCAGAAGATTTGCCTTTTAAAAAGTCGCCGATAAGCTGGGCTGGTGCATCATAGTTTTCGCCGCCTAGCTTGTAAGCTTGCTCCTCTAATTTGCGTTGCAGCTCAATACCCGCTAAAGGATGGCCTGGGAAATCTTTTTCAGGTGAAATACCCACAACAATAGCACTATTTGCATTGCGCTCACTGCGTGAATATTGGCTCATACCATTGGTAACAACTCGGCCTTCTTCAGATGTTGCCGCAACGACAGTGCCACCAGGGCACATGCAAAAGCTATATACAGTGCGTCCGTTATTACAATGATGCACGAGCTTGTAGTCGGCAGAGCCTAAAATTGGGTTGCCAGCATTTGGTCCAAAGCGACACTCGTCAATCATTGATTGCTTGTGTTCTATTCTAAAGCCAACTGAAAAGGGCTTGGCTTCTACATAAATGCCTTTATCGTGAATCATTTTAAAGGTATCGCGTGCGCTGTGCCCAACGGCAAGAACAACGTGTCGTGTTTCAACATGTTCACCGTTAGAAAGGGTTAAGCCTGTTACTTGACCGTCATCTAAGTGAATATCATCTACACGGGTACTAAAGCGAATTTCACCACCTAACTCTATAATACGAGCGCGCATTTTTTCAATCATTGTCACAAGTTTAAACGTACCAATGTGAGGCTTACTTACATACAAAATTTCTTCAGGTGCGCCTGCTTCAACAAATTCGGTAATAACTTTACGGCCATAATGCTTAGGGTCTTTTACTTGGCTATATAATTTGCCATCTGAGAATGTACCCGCGCCGCCTTCACCAAACTGCACATTTGATTCGGTGTTTAGTGCTTTTTTACGCCAAAAGCCAAAGGTATCTTTGGTACGCTCACGTACTTCTTTACCACGTTCAACAATAATTGGATTAAATCCCATTTGTGCAAGCACTAAGCCTGCAAATAAACCACAGGGGCCAAAACCTATAACAACGGGGCGCTCTGTGATGTTTTTATTTGCTTGAGCTACAAATTTATAGGATGTGTCGGGCGCTGTTTTAACATGTTGATCTTTTGCAAATGCAGCTAAAAGCTCAGCTTCGTTATCAACTTCTATATCAAGGGTGTAAATGAGTAATATGGCTGTTTTTTTTCGCGCGTCGTAGCCACGTTTAAATACGTTATAACTGTGTAATTGTTCTGGTTGTATTTTTAGTTTGTTGATAATGGCTTGGCCAATGGCATTTTCATCATGATCAAGTGGCAATTTTATTTCAGTTAAACGTATCATTAATATCTCTATTTGGTGTCTTAGCGGTTGTATATCCGCTCACAATAAGAAAGTGTAGGGCGCGAATTGGCTTTACATTAAGGGCGCATATATTACGTTAAATTGGCTAATTATGGCAGTTATTTATTGTATTTTTGAGGTGAAAGGGTATGATCGCGCACTATTAAATTAGCTTTATGGTACAAAAAATTTATGGCGTTTGTAGTTACTGAAAATTGCATAAAATGTAAGTACACCGATTGCGTATCAGTGTGTCCTGCCGATGCATTTTTTGAAGGCCCTAATTTTTTAGCAATTAGCCCAATTGATTGTATTGATTGTGGATTATGCGTACCGGAATGCCCAGCTGAAGCAATTTATCAAGAAGATGAGTTACCCGACTCTCAAAAAGAGTTCACTGAACTTAATGCAGAGCTTGCCTTAATTTGGCCGCGCATTACCCAAGTCAAATCTGCCCCAGATGATGCAGACACATGGAATGGAGTTGAGAATAAGCTAAAGCTACTCGACACCTAACCGTCCAATTAAAATAACCCTTTATTATTAATTAGTTAATATTCAGCGAAATTTTGTTTGCAAGGTATTAACAAATGTACTCGCTTAAATTACACTCCGGCTTAGAAATTACTCATATTGGGTAAAGTTGTTCTAAATGGATGTTTATGCAGTACTTTATAACTATAAAAAAACCACTCACGCTTTTAATTTTATCCTTTTTTCTCCTATTTAATAGCTTCTGTGTATTTGCAGAAAAAGAGCAGGTATCGCTAGCACGAATCAATCAAAATATTAGTGTTGATGGCGTACTTGATGAAGCGCAGTGGCAAAAAGCGACCTACGTTCCTTTACTCGTTCAAGATGAGCCTAATGAAAGAGGCGCGCCTCCGGTAAAAACCGATGCCTACATGTACGAAGATGGCACAAATTTGTATGTTGGTTTTATTGCTTACGACCCTGACCCAGATCAAATACGTGCTTCACTTCGTGACCGAGATACCCTTTGGCAAGATGATACTGTCATACTTGTAATAGACACCTTTAATGATGAGCGCTCAGGCTATGAGTTTTTTGTTAATCCGTTAGGTGCACAAGGCGATTTACGCATGAGCGATACCGATGGTTGGCAGTCTGATCCGTCGTGGAATGCAATTTGGGATAGTGCCGGAAAAATTACCGATGAAGGTTATGTAGTTGAAATGCGTATTCCTTTTAAAGCATTGCGTTTTCCAGAAGATAAAAAAGACTTAACGTGGGGGTTTTTGTTAATGAGGAATTACCCACGGGACGTGCTCTATCAAATATCTAACATGGGGTTCGACCGCGATGTCAAATGTAGCCTTTGCCAGTTCGATAAGTTAACGGGCTTAAGTGAAATTGAATCAAGTAAAAATGTACAACTTACCCCAACGCTTACAGCGCTTCGTCACGATGATAAAGCGCAACTCCCCGGTGACTGGGAGAACGGTAACATAGATACTGAAGCCGGTTTAGATTTACGCTGGGGAATAACAAAAGACGCGGTATTAAATGCGACTATTAATCCTGATTTTTCGCAGGTAGAGACTGATTCTCTAGAGCTTGATGTAAATACAACCTACTCAATTTATTATGCAGAAAAAAGACCTTTCTTTTTAGATGGTGCCTCATATTTTAAAAGTAGCTTATTTGAGCTTTTATACACCCGAACCATTGCAGAGCCAACTTTAGGCGCTAAGTTAACCGGTAAAACGGATGGGCATAGCTATGCACTTATGTTAGCTGATGATAAAAACAGTAATATTCTACTTCCTTCAAATCAAGGCTCTGGTTTTGCTTCATTAAATGAAAAAACACAGGCAGCAGTAGGCCGTTATCAATATGACTTAGGTGATCAAGGAACGTTGGGCGTTTCAAGTACACACCGACAAAGCGATAATTATCGTAATACGGTACTATCAGTTGATGGCAGTTATTGGTTTAATCAGTCAGATACATTGCTTTATCAGGTTTCGTCAGCTGACACACAAAATTCTGACTTTTTGGTTGATAACTATGGACTATCCAAAACGCAATCTGATCAGGCATACGCAATTGAGTTAACGCGTGACAAGCGAGACTATAAACTTTACACATCTTATGAAAATATTGGTGAGGATTATCGCACCGATTTAGGATACCAAGCAAAAGTTGATTATGAAAAAGTGCTAATTGGTGGCGGTCAAACGTGGTATCGAGATGAGTTAGATTTAATTACTTCATGGTCTTATGAAGCTGATTGGGATAAAACCTGGTCGCAAAGTGGTGACTTGCTTGAGGAAGAATACGAAGGCTTTTTAAGTTTTAAGGGGCAAAAGCAGTCTTTATTTAATATTGGTTTTATCCATCGTAAAGAAAGTTATTACGATGAATTTTACAATCAGAATATAGGTTATCTTTACACTTCGCTTAAACCGACAAAAGACTTGAACTTATCGTTTTACTTAGAATATGCAAGCCGTATTGACTATACAAATTTAGAGCTTGGCGATGTACTTAATACACAAACGCAAGCAGTTTGGGATATAAACGATCATTGGCAAGTGGATATAAGACACAGTTATAGTAAGTTAGATAACCCACGAGATGACCGCGTTTACACAGCTAATTTAGTCGACTTTAGACTGCATTATAAATTTAATATGCGATCAATGTTAAAGCTGATTTTACAGGTTGAAGATATAGACAGAAACAAAGACGCTTATTTTTATCAAGTAAGCAAAACAAATAAAGACTATGGCAGCCAACTCGTTTATTCGTATAAAATTAACGCACAAACGTTATTTTACCTAGGTTACTCAGATAGAGGGTATCAGGATGATACACTAGAAAATATTGAGCGCGACCAACGCACCTTTTTTACAAAAGTAAGTTACGCATGGCAGCTTTAAAAGCATAGATAGATTTAAGCTCACAAGCAAAATATACACATAAGCTGTTTGTGAGCAATCTATCAAATACATGGTCTGACTTTGCGGATACTTTGCGCTAAAAATAATTGCCTTAACGAATAAACAATAACTTAGCTATATTAAAATGAACAAAAAATAGCATACAAGTCATTAATAATTGCTTACAAACAAAAATAGGGGATATAATGAGCATTTAGTTATTAAGGATTAGTATTGTTAGGGAATTTTTCATGAACAAATTAAAGCATGTTGGATTAATTTCCTTAGTCACTTTGTTATTTTGCTTTTACCTAAATGCTGAATTAACGAGCCAAATAAGCCGTACCAATCTGTTTCAGTCTAATTTTAGTGTTAAAAAATTTGATATAAGCAGCACCAGTTTAGATATTGCTCCTTGGTATAACCCTGTTTTAAGCGGTCATTATACAATTGACAGTGCTTCTCAAACATTACTTCTTGTTAAAACAACGGATCAACATTTTATTGCGGCTGATTCAAACGCACTCATCTTGATGGTGTTAACGTCGCCTAAAAACATTATTATTTTCTTCTCTTGTATACTTGTGCTTGCTGTCTACATAAAAAAACAAAGCAGGAAACAAAATCACAAACATAAGCTAAGCCAACTTAATCAGCAGGCTAATAAACTTTTAGAGTCGTTTAACTTAGATATTGAACCTGCTCAAAACCCTAATGGTATTAGTAATTTAAGCAAATCTATCACGACCTTAAATATGCATGTAGTGAATTATGTGAAACAAACACAAACAAGTATATGCCAAGATAAATTAACACAACTCATCGATAGACATGCCTACATAGAGCATATTGGTAGGCACATAAATCAAACCGGTCAAAAAGAACTCAATTGTGCATTGTTGTTTATAGATTTAGATGGGTTTAAGCAAGTAAATGATTCATTTGGTCATAGTTTTGGCGACGAAATATTGGTGCAAGTTGCCACGCGATTAGCTAATGTGTTGCGTCACCATAAGTTGAGTAATATCAATTCTGCAAACCAGTTAGAACAAAATTTATCGCGTTTAGGCGGTGATGAATTCTCTATATTTATTGAATCGTTGGACGAAAGTGACAAAGTAGTCGACATAGCCAAGCAAGTACTTAGTGAGCTTGAAAAAGACTTTGTGCTTGGCAATAAGATTGTAAAAATTAGCGCAAGCATTGGTATTGCTACTTATCCAGAAAGCGCATCTACACCACAAGCACTATTACAACTAGCTGATGTAGCAATGTATCGTGCTAAAAGTGATGGTAAAGGTATTTTTAAAGTTTATTCTCCAGAAATGGGTAATAAAATGCGTCGCTATCATTACTTACTTGAAGAGCTGCGTTTAGCCATTGCATGCAAAGACTTTTATTTGTCTTTTCAGCCAATTGTGCACGTAGAAGATTGCATGATTGACTATTTTGAAGCGCTCACTCGATGGAATCACCCCGTTGAAGGTATGATCTCTCCCGCTGAATTTATTCCTATTGCTGAAGAATCAAATTTAATATTAGAGTTAGGTGATTGGATTATGCTTGAGTCATGCAGACAAATGGCTGCTTGGCACAATGCGGGTATGCGTAAAGTAAAAATATCAGTGAATATTTCCGGTATTCAGTTAAAACATCGTGATATATACGATTGGATCACAAAAATCCTCAAAAGTACGGGGTTACCGGCAACGTCTTTAATGCTAGAAGTAACAGAGTCTACCTTTATTCAGGCGAGCTCTAGAATTATTGATGAGTTGAGCAAGCTAAGAGAAGACGGTGTAACTATTGCTATAGACGATTTTGGTACCGGGTTTAGCTCTTTAAGTACGCTAGCAGATTTACCCATCGATGTTATAAAAATAGATCGCTCGTTTATTACACAAGCTAACAAAAGCAAAAAATATAACGACATACTCAATACAATTAGTGAGCTTGGGCAAAGATTGGGGCTTAAAATTGTCGCAGAAGGCGTTGAAGAAATCGCCCAGTTTGAGCTTGTGAAAAAATTAGGTGTGAGCTCAGTTCAAGGTTATTTAGTCAGTCGACCTGAGTCGTCAATTAATGTAGGAAATAAAGTGTTACGTAATAATAACGCTAATTTATCTGCATCTGGCTCTAGCGCCTGGGAAATTTCTAAATAAATGTGTTGCTAGGGCGTTTACTGGACAATTTTTTAATTAAGGCATAGCTTTAGTTAAACTAATAATAAAAACGAATGTAAAGGCTTAGATAATATGCATCGAAGCTCCCTAATCAAAGAAAACCTTAATGATACCGTTAGATTGCTTTACGAGAACGCTTATTCAGGTTTACTCGTCTCTTTATTTGCCAGCGCATGTATTGCTTTTAGTTTTAATAAAGGCGGATTGTTAAGCTATAACGACAAGCTAGTTTGGTGGCTTATTATGCTGCTTGCTTTGGGGATCCGTTTTTTAGATATTCGTCTATTTTTAAAAACAAACAAAACGGCTACCCAATTAGACCTACTAAAGTTTTCAACAGGGGTTATTATAACTGCCATTATATGGTGCAGTTATGCCTTGTATTTTCACACTTCTTTTGCCCCCCTAGAAGCCACAAGTATCATAATTATATTATCCGCTCTTGGTGGTGGCTCTGCCAATGTTTTGTCAGCACATAAGCTGACCTGTTTTGCTTATGCTTTTATTCTGTTATTTCCCTACGCTTTAGTGCTAATAATGTCTGAAGACTATTACGAAAATGTACTCGGCTTTTTGGGTATTGGCTATGGCTCAATTACCTTGTTAACTCTAAATAAAGCATCTGCATTTACACAACAGGCAATACATTTAAAAAATCAAAACAGCGATTTGCTAGAAAGAATGGAGCTAAGAGTTGACGCGCGTACTAAAGAAATAATGCATTTATCAAACTCTGATTCGCTAACTCAATTATTAAATCGAAATGCATTTTTAAATGATGCAAAAAAGAGAATTAAGCATTATCCAGACCCACCTTTTGCGCTATTTTTTATAGACCTAGATGGGTTTAAGAATATAAATGACGTGATGGGTCACAAGGTAGGCGATAATGTTTTAAGAAGAACAGCGAAACGTATTTCTGACGTGTGTGCTCATAATCAGCAAAAGTGCCGCTGGGGTGGCGATGAGTTTTTAATTTTAAGTGATTTTGTATGCAAAGAAAATACATACGATTTTGCTAAAGAAATTATTGATGCAATTACGCAGGATCATCCAGAAACAGAGCACGGTGCACGGGTAGGGGCAACCATAGGTATTGCACTTTACCCAGAGCATGGTAGAGATCTGGATGCCTTAATTTTAAATGCCGATATGGCAATGTATCATCAAAAGAGAATGAATCGTGGGCAAATAAGTTTTTTTAGCGAGTCGCTTCGTTCAGAATTAGAAAGAAAGCGCCTACTTAGCGAAGAGCTTTTATCAGCGCTCATCAACAATTGTTTTTCGTTAGTATACCAGCCCATTATTGACTCTAAAACACATGATATTTATGCGATTGAGGCGCTTATACGTTGGCAATTGAAAGGAGAAAACATTCCTCCTGACGAGTTTATACCTATTGCTGAGCAGTATGGGTTAATTTCAAAAATAGGTTTTTGGGTACTCGAAACGGCATGCCAACAAGCACTTACTTTTCAAAAATTAACTCCAGATTTATCAGTCAGTATTAATGTATCTGTAATGCAGCTTAAGGAGATAGAGTTTGCCAGTAAGGTTAAAAGCATTTTGGCGGATTTAAATTTTCCTGCTCATAAGCTTCATTTAGAAGTAACTGAATCTGTATTTGCAAACGATAAGCATACATTTTTGTATGTGGTTAAATCATTACAAGAGTTGGGTGTTAGAATTTCAATAGATGATTTTGGAACCGGTTACTCTTCTTTATCAAGTATGCTTGATGTTGGTGTAGATATTGTAAAAGTAGATAAAAGTTTTGTTCAAGATGAGGATGAAAGAGGCTTAAGCATTGTTAACGCAGTAGTGCAAATGGCAAGTTCGTTTAATTTTAATGTTATTGCTGAAGGGGTTGAAACACCTTTGCAGTGCAAAAAGCTTACTCAACTTGGCGTAACGCATTTGCAAGGGTATTACTTTTCAAGACCGCTGACCTCAAGCGCATTAATTGAATATTTAAACAATAAAAAAGCCTCATAAAGAGGCTTTTTTCAGTTTAACGAACCTGGGTTGTGGTTCGCTAACTTTATGTACAGAGTTAAAATTAATTAATCTTTATAAATCAAATGTTCTTGAAATTGCTAACACGATGCGCTCATCGGCGTAATCGTAGTCAAGGCTAGTATTTTCAGCTGCTACTTCAATACCAAAACCTTCGTAACTTGTTTGATAAGCAAGACGGTAGTGATTATACGATTTCTTTTGGTTTACATCCCAAGCCCATTTTTCACCGTCAAGTGAATTAGAGATATCAAAACTTGCACGTATTGCATGATTTGGTGCAAGTTCATAAGTATGAGCAATCATTGAAACTACATGGCCCGCACTTGTTCCAAAATAATCCCAGCTGTACCAAAAGTTAAGCTCTGTTTGGCCGTAGTCACTTGCGTAACCAAATTTAGTATAAACCTCTGGGTAATTTCCATCACTGTTATTACCTTGGTATGTATAGTATGCAATACCGTAGTCAACGCTAAACTTGTCGTTTAATTGTACATATCGACCAACATAGCCATCTAGTTCAAAATCAGTATCGTCACCAAAGTCAACGTTTGACGCCCATACACCGGCATACACGCCATTATCAAAAGCATAATCTAAACTTGCTTGTAAGGCAGGGTCGTTATCTGTTTGGCTAACGCCATTAAAAGTGTAATCTGATGCTGCTGTAATAGTTGTTGACCAGTCTGCAGCTGCCGTTGTTGATAAAAGTGCTAGTGGCAATGCTACTGCAAGTTGTTTTAGTTTGTTGTTCATTATAAATCCCTAACTTTGTGTCTCAATTTTAGTGTAGTCAATCTTGTTTGCTTTTGGTGAGCTATCAATACTATTAACGGTTTTAAATTTGCTATAGCCAATAAAGCCAGCACATAGGAAAAACAAGGCAATCACTAATGCGCCGACCCACTGTATTTGTAAAAACTCTAGCTTGAACAAAAGTGTTAATAATGAAAGCGCAAGTATGTTTCCAATCATATACTTCGCTTTACCAAAGCGTTTTACAGTGATATTTAAATTATCTGTATATAAACGCACTAACGAATCAAGTGAATTAATTACAAACACAATACCTACAAATACCATGGCAAAGTTTTTAATGCCTTGCGTTGGAATACCCGCTTCATGATAGTGGTAAAGTACACTGAACCAAATTGCGATTGGTATTGAAGGGAAAATCAACATAGCGCCAAGTACTTGGTAAGTTTTTAACCCGCCAACAAAACGAGAAGTAAACTGTCCAATCATAATACTCCAAGCAAACCACCAAAATAGGTAAAACTCATGGTAATCGTTAAGCGGTAAAACAAATTCATTTATGTTGGCAAAGTATGTGCCGATAGAGGCTAAGTTATCTGTGAATGCTGACATTTGACTGTCACCCATTACAAAGGCACCAGCCCACATAAACCCAATTAGTGCTATGAATAACCAAGTTGTAGAAATACTTAAAAATCGTACGTACTTAATATCTGTACTTGAATATACCGCAAAACAAATTGCTGCAAATACAATTAAGTAAAACTCAGAAACAACACTTGAACCATCACCAATTTCAGGTAAATACCACGGAAGGTTTGAAAGTAAAAGGTATGCGGTAAAAGCACACGTACCAATAATTACTACATTATTGATAAATTTAACCCAAGGGATTTCGAAAAATTTAACTTTAGGTTCTATTACACAGAAATAAAAGCACGTAAGAAAGTAAAATCCCCAGATCAAAAATCCCCAGTAACCAAACTCAATGGCCAGTGGATTTGCAAACGCGTATTCTGGGCTTGCTTTTATGTCTGCATAACCTGCAAACTCAGTTAAAGGAAACATTATAAGGCCAACATCAAGGCCTGAGGTAAAGAGTATTGCTATAAAAGTAAGTGTTTTAACTGGTGTAACACCAACAACACGTACATTACCCCATTTTAATAAAATGATTGTAATTGCAAGTAGGGTAAAAATAATACCAGCATTAAGCCAAATGGTCATTGCTACCCTCCAATAGTGAGTTATTCATAAGCACTCCGTTTTTTATTGTTCAATCTTGCATTATTACAACATAACCAATTTATGTTGTTCGCCACTGCAAGGCTTATAGGGTTAGTCTGACGAGGCTAACCCTATAAGTAGCTGATTAAATTTTTGCTTCACGCTGTGTTTCTTGCCAATTTTGAGTCATAGCAACATCAGCATTTGCTTTTTGTAATGCAACATTTCCTAAAATGATGTCAGCCGCTTTTTCTGCAACCATAATCGTAGGTGCATTAAGGTTTCCGTTAGGAACCGTTGGAAAAATAGAAGAGTCAACAACACGTAAGCCTTCAATACCATGTACTTGGGTATTTGAATTAACTACGGCCATGTCGTCTTCACCCATTTTGCATGAGCAAGAAGGGTGGTAAGCACTCTCTACGGCTTGGCGTACAAAGGCATCTATTTCTTCGTCGGTTTGAATATGTTTACCTGGTTGAATTTCTTCATCACGGTAATCATCAAAGGCACTTTGCTCAATAATGTCGCGAGTTAAACGCACACAGGCTCTAAAGCCTTCAATGTCGTCTTTGTGCTGCAAGTAATTAAACAAAATTTGTGGCGGTTGCTCAGGGTTAGCTGATTGAATAGTAACGCTGCCACGGCTTTTTGGTTTGTTATGACCTACGTGAACTTGAAAACCATGACCTGCAAATGCACTACGCCCATCGTATCGCATAGCCGCTGGTAAAAAGTGATACTGAATATCAGGCCATTCAACTCCAGGCTTTGAGCGGATAAATGCACATGACTCAAAGTGGTTAGTAGCGCCTAAACCTTTTCGAGTAAGTAACCATTTAGCGCCGATCAAGCCCTTGGAAATAAGACCCAATTTTCCGTTTAGTGTAATTGGCTGCTTACATTTGTATTGAAAGTAAAATTCAAGATGGTCTTGTAAATTTTGACCCACACCCGGTAAGTGGTGTTTAACTTCAACGCCTGCTTTTTCAAGGATGTCTTTATCGCCAATACCAGATAGCTGTAATATATGCGGAGAGCCAATAGGGCCTGCACTTAAAACAACCTCTTTTGCTGCATGTGCTGTTTGAACATTACCGTTTACCTTGTACTCAATGCCTGTGGCTTTTTTACCGTCTAGAATAACTTTTTGAGCAAGTGCGCCAGTAATGACTGTTAAATTACTACGTGATTTTACAGGGTCTAAATATTCACGAGAAGCCGAGCTGCGTACACCGTTTTTAACGGTCATGTGCATTGGGCCAAAGCCTTCTTGCTGTGACGCGTTATAATCGTCTGTACTAGCGTAACCGGCTTCTACACCTGCTTTTATAAACGTGGTGTACAACGGGTTTTGCATTTCGTTACCGTTATTAACGCCAAGTGGGCCATTGCCACCTCGATATGCGTTTTCACCAAGGTAAAAGCTTTCCGCTTTTTGAAAATACGGTAAACACGATTGGTAGTCCCAACCATTAGCACCATGCTGTTGCCACTCATCAAAATCTTTTGCGTGGCCGCGTACATACACCATGCCATTAATCGATGACGAGCCACCGAGTACCTTACCACGAGGGCAATGCATTTCACGGTTATCTAAGTACGGCTCTGGCTGAGTATGAAATTGCCAAGCATACTTGTCAGTATTCATAGGAATAGACAACGCCGTTGGCATTTTAATAAAAATACTTTTATCACTGCCACCGGTTTCTAGTAGTAACACTTTGTTGCTTGAATCTTCAGATAATCGGTTAGCTAAAACACAACCCGCAGATCCCGCACCAACAATAATATAGTCGTAATGATTACTCATAAAAGGGCGCCTTAAAATGGGCTTTCTATGTCGGCCATACCAACATAAATAGACTTGGTTTGCGTGTAATGATCAAGTGTTTCTATGCCATTTTCACGGCCAATACCAGATTGCTTATAACCACCAACAGGCATTTCAGCAGGTGAGTTACCATAGGCATTAATCCAACAAATACCGGCTTCTAATTGATGAATTACGCGGTGTGCGCGTTTAATATCGCTAGTAAATACGCCTGCAGCTAGGCCTAGGTGAGTACCATTAGCCCGTGCAATTACATCGTCTTCGTCTTCAAAAACGAGTACGCTCATTACTGGGCCGAATATTTCTTCTTTAACAATCGTCATTTCATCGTTGCAATCTATGAACACAGTAGGTGCAACAAAGTAGCCATTAGGCGCTGATTCAGGTGAAAGCGTTGAACCACCGGTAAGCAGTGTTGCGCCTTCTTCAATCCCTTTATTAACATAACTCATTACTAAGTCTTGATGCTTTTTAGAGATGAGCGCACCAAAGTTAGTGTTTAAATCTTGCGGGTCGCCCGCAATAATATTTTTCTCTGTTCGCGTTTTAAGCTCATCAATAAATTGCTGGTATATATTTTTATGAACGTAAATACGTGTACAGTTAGTGCAAATTTCGCCTTGGGTATAAAAGTTACCTAGCATGGCTGCGCTTACTGCTTGCTCTATATTTGCATCATCAAACACAACAAGCGGCGACTTACCGCCAAGCTCCATGGTTACGTCTTTTAATGTACCTGAAGCACTTGCGACTACCTTTTTACCTGTGCCTACTTCGCCAGTGAACGACACTTTGTCAATCTCACTATGTGCAGTTAACCATTGCCCTACATCACCCGCACCTTGTACTACGTTAAATACGCCAGCAGGTACGCCCGCTTCTATAAAAATTTCAGCAAGTTTAATAGCGCCTAGTGGCGTTTCTTCAGATGGTTTAAATATAAATGCGTTGCCAGCTGCAAGGGCTGGGCCTGATTTCCAACATGCTATTTGTAGCGGGTAGTTCCATGCACCAATACCGGCACAAATCCCTAATGGCTCTTTACGTGTATAGTAAAAGTCTTCGCCTACCATTTGTTGTTGGCCAACTTGCGCAGGTGCTAGGCCTGCAAAGTATTCAATTACATCGGCGCCGGTTTCTATATCAACACAGTTTGCTTCTTGCATTGGCTTACCGGTATCAAGCACTTCTATTAAGGCAAGCTCATCGTTACGTTCGCGAAGTATTGCCACAGCGTTTAATAAAATACGGCTGCGTTCAATAGGGGCCATTTTTGACCACTGTGCAAAACCTTGCTTTGCACTTTCAATGGCTGCGTTTTGAACAAATTCATCGGCAACTTCGACACTGTAAATAACTTCACCTGTTGCAGGGTTAGTTACATCAAAAGTTTCACCGCTTTGGTTAGCAAGAAAATGGCCATTAATAAAATTTTGATAGACTGGTGTGCTCACGCTAGGCTCCATATTGCTTGATGAGTGAATTTACATAGCTTTTTGCTAGAGTTTCACTGTGTTTAAACTGGTTTTTGTCTGATTTACTCAATACTGCTCTCAACCATAGGCCATCAATCATAGCGGCGCTAAGTTCAGCAGCTTGTTTTGCTTGCTCAATAGGCATTAATTGCTTAAATGAGAATGCTAAATTACTTTGCAAGCGTTTACTGTTTACATTTTGCAGTCGGTGAAGTTCGTCATCGTGCATTGATTGCGCCCAAAAGCTCAACCAAGTTTTGGTTGTATCACTGCGCTGTTGTACAAGCGCAAAGTTAGCTTCAACAATAAACATAAGGCGCTGTGTAGCGCTGGTGTTGTTGCTAACTTTTTCAATAAGGTCTTTTTTAAGATTAGAAAGCAAATAACGAACAGTTGCTTCTATTAAACCCTGCTTACCACCAAAGTAATGACTAATAATGCCTGAAGATAAACCTGCATTTTTACTAATGCTGTTAATGGTAGTTGCTTGTAGTCCACGCATCGCCACTGACTCAATTGTTGCGTCAATTAACTGTTGACGCCTGACAGGTTCCATTCCAACTTTAGGCATAATTTTTATTAATTGAACGTTCAATAAAGATAAGCTTAAGGTAATAGCTCTAACAATTCAAGGGTGAAGTAAATAGTCAGATACTAAAATGTAGATGAATTATTAATAAAACCAACAGGAGAAGTACTTAAGCAAATAGATGCAATAGATGGTTAATTACTATTTAAAACAGTAGTTTAAATGTTGTTTTAGAAATGCTTAAGAGTGTAATTATATCTTTACTCCTTGTTATGAAATAAAAGATGAATAAATTTATTTGAGTGGTAATAATTAGAGTACTAATAGTATTTTTTTAATCCAAGTGAGCACAAACACAACAATTACTTAGTGCACTAATAACTTAGGGAAGGTTAGTATTACTAGGGGCGCGGTAAGGCAGCTAGCTCTGGCTAAATAATATTAACCACGCTAATTTGGAAATTACCAGAGGCTTTTTATCTGGCTTGTATAGATGTTATTTAGTATAAATAATAGCTATTATTGTTCGCTAATCACGCCTTTGAATAGAAGGGGGTAACGTCTTAGGCGATTTCCAATATAGTCGTCAGCTAGTATTTGTTCACAAATAAAATTAACATCATCACTTGCCTCAAATACCCAGTCAAAGCGTTCAATTGCGAGTAAAAACCCCCGTTTTAAATGGCGTTGGCTTCTGTATTGTTCCAGATTTTCTTGAATGACGGCGAGTTTTGATGGATCTGATTTAAGCGCAGCTATTACCTGATTAATAAAGGCTGTATTGAGATTGCTGTCGCTGCGCTTTCTTACTTTTCTTGGATACATTATTCCTCGTTGGCGATATTGTGTAATTTTTTTAAGAAATCATCTTTATGTTTATCGTGCTCGTAATCAAGATGATAAGTGTTATGAAAACCAAAGCGTAATAGTACGCCACTACCTTGTAAATAAATTGTGTATCCATCTATATCTGAAAATGCAGTAACACCTTGATAATGCTTACCTTCGTCGTTTAGCTCTCCGCGCTTTTGTATTCGCTCATATACGGCAAGTATTTGTTTATTGTCGAGTTCATTTTTCATATATCACACCTTTAATTTAAGATTCAATACGTATTAGATATGAGGGTCGATCAGCTTAAAACAACAGATAAAATTGATTGATAATACTTGGCGATTTACTGTTTATAAATTATGCTCATGGTTCATTTTTTATTGAGCTTTCACCATGATAGACAAGGCGTTACTGCTTAAAACTCGTGAGTTATCAGACCAACTAATTGCACTTCAAACACCTATTCGAATTCTTGATGCAATAAATTGGGATAAACAGATCAAAGAGGAATTTTTTAGGCAAAAGTGTCAAAAAAACCCTCTAATAGATCGTGCATACTACCAACAGCGCGATTTAGGCTTTGTGCCTAGCGAGTTGCGTCAAGCGTTTTCAACATTACACCGAAACATTATTAACCAGTTAGGTCAGTTAAACCCCATTTCTCAATATATGGGTAAAATGTGTGGCGAATATAAAACGGTATTAAGTATGTTGGAGTACCGAGGTACTCCTGAATTTCATGATTTATCAGTTGAGCTTTTTGGTCATCCTAAAGATTTATTCCATGCGGGTGAGCCTTCACTCTCCGAGCTTGCGAATATGCTAGAGCAACCACTGCAAAATTTATTAATGGCCGACATTTTACCCGATGATCCTAAAAATATAGATGCTAGCGACGCGGTGCGAATTTTATCAGAGCAAGTTAATGCCAGTATGCCAGGTATAAATGTAGAGGTTATGTTGAGCGATGGGATTGTAAGCGACGCAGCAGCAGGTGCTAACAATATAAAGCTAAACCAAGATGTTAAATTTTCACAACGTGAATTAGATATATTAGAAGTACATGAAGGGTGGATTCATGTGGGCACGACTCAAAATGGTTTAGCCCAACCTTATTTAACCTGTTTAAGTAAGGGCACACCAAGCTCAACAGTAACACAAGAGGGCTTAGCAGTATTAACTGAAATTATTACTCTAAAATCTACCCCTAGGCGCTTATCGAAATTAGTTAATCGGATTCAAGCGGTCACCAAAGTAATTGATGGGGCTGAATTTGTTGATATATACCGAGATTACGTAGCTCAAGGAATATCTAAAGACGATAGTTATACGTTGGCTCAGCGTGTATTTAGAGGCAGCACAGCAACAGGGTTACCGTTTACTAAAGACATTGCCTACATAAAAGGCTTTGTTTTAGTGTATAACTTAATACGTGTGGCAATTCAGTTAGGGCGAATCGATCAGTTACCGTTGTTATTAGTCGGTAAGTTGTCTATTGATGATTTTAGATTAATTTCCCAGCTTCATGATTTAGGTGTGATTGAAAGCCCTAAGTTTGTTCCCCCGCATTTTAAAGATTTACGCGGACTAGCAACATGGTTGAGTTTTGGGCGCTTTATTGGTGATTTATCTTTTGAACAACTAGAAAACGACTATAAACCCTTGTTTTTATGATGTAGGTATTTTATCTGCATGCTTAAGTTCGTGAGCATAAAAAAAGCCCGTAAGGGCTTTTTTTTGTTTTCATCAAATTAGCGTGAGTTAGTGCTTTCAAATATTTTATCTGCAGACGCTGCAACAAACCCCGTGTAAAGTTCGCCATCGGCTTTCGGGTATCGAATGGCAAATTCATAAAAACAACTAGGGATGCGTAGCTCGCCATCGCTAAAGGTAACGGCGTAATCATCAGCAAGCGTTGATGATTGTTCTAATAGCACTTCTGGTGAGCCTTTTACTTCGCCGCCTGATGTATTAAGCGCAAAGCCTGCATCTTTAAGCGCTTGGTTAACATCGTGAATGTTATCAAACTTGGCAAGCATATTAATATTTACAGTAAAGTGGTTTGCACGGTAGCCCCATGCCGACATCCACGCTGCGTACTCACTTTCAGCGAGTAATTGCTTATAAGTGTCGCTACTTACTTGCCAATGGGTGCCTGAGTATAAAAAGTTATCGGCAATTACTGCGTTTTCATCTATTTGCTCTACCATATCTGTCACAATAGCTTGTAACTTTGGCGAGCACTTTTCTACTAATAACTCAGAGATAAATACTTTAGGTTGCTTAGGATCGCTGTGTTCGTAGTGTTTAGCGTATAGCTTTTTAGCTTCAAAGTGGTATTCGCCGCACTCTGTGTAACCTAACGCTAAAAAGTGTGCTGCTAGTTTTTCAAGGCCTACTTTTTCAATATTGAACGTACGTAGCGCAATATGGTCGTTAATTATGTCGTTTTTTTGGGTTGAACCTAAAAGGTCATGTATTTTATCTGCCGATGGAGTAACGGCTAAATAGTTATCCCATAGGTTTTCAAATAATGTATTTACGTTAGTATGCATGTTAAATCCTTAAAAATGGGTATTATTCTATTACTAAGCCAGGTGCTAAAGTTTGCGGTAAATTCACTTTTTCTGATTCAACCGACGCAACAGGGTAAGCGCAGTAATCTGCAGCATAATAAGCGCTAGCACGGTGATTACCACTTGCACCAATACCACCAAACGGTGCAGCACTAGATGCACCCGTAATAGGGCGGTTCCAATTTACAATGCCAGCACGAATACGCTTTAAAAAGTGGCTGTAATCATCTTCGTTATCGCCAAGTAAGCCTGCTGATAAACCAAAGCTGGTGTTATTAGCCTCTGCTATTGCGCTGTTAAAGTTGTTGTAGCGGTAAACTTTTATAAGCGGGCCAAAGTGTTCTTCATCGGCCATGTTAGCGATATGTGTAACATCAATAATACCTGGGCTTACAAAGCCGGTGCCTGCTTTTAGCTGCTTAAGCTCAACGAGTATTTCGCCGCCGCTTTCAACTAATTCTTTTTGCGCAGCAACCATACCAAGGGCTGCTCTTTCGCTTATCATTGCACCCATAAATGGCTGGTCAGTTGCAAAACTGTCGTCAACAACGATATTTTTAGTCGCGCTAATTAGTTTTTCTAAAATGGCATCGCCATTGGTTGAATTCTCAATAAACACGCGGCGGGCACAAGTACAGCGCTGGCCAGAAGTAATAAAGCCAGACTGAATAATATCGTGCACTGCAGCGTTTACATCGGCTACATCTTTAACTATTAATGGGTTATTACCGCCCATTTCAAGTGCTAATATTTTACCTGGGTGGCCTGCAAACTGTTTATGTAATAAATGGCCGGTGTTTGAGCTGCCGGTAAAAAATAAGCCGTCTATGTCTTTATGTGAAGCAAGTGCTTTACCTGTTTCTACCTCACCTTGCACTAGGTTAATAACACCCGCTGGTAATCCTGCTTTTAACCAAAGTGCTAAAGTAAATTCAGCAACGTGAGGTGTAAGCTCAGACGGTTTAAATACCACGGTGTTACCCGCTAAAATAGCCGGTACGATATGGCCATTAGGTAAATGCCCAGGGAAGTTGTAAGGACCAAATATAGCTACAACACCGTGTGGTTTATGGCGTATAAAGGCTTTAGCACCCGGCATTGGGTTTTCTGTTGTGCCGGTGCGTTCATTATAGGCTTTGATAGAAATGGCTACTTTACCTGTCATAGCGCCTACTTCTGTGCGTGTTTCCCAAAGAGGCTTGCCGGTTTCGCGCGCTATAATGGCTGCAAATTCTTCGCTGTGCTCTTTTAATTGTGCTACAAAGTTTTCAAGTATGGTAATACGCGACTCAATTGGCGTATCGGCCCACTGTACTTGTGCGGCTCTAGCTGCATTAATTGCAGAATCTACTTGCTCGGCATTTGCGCCATTACCTTGCCATACAACTTCGCCGTTACTTGGGTTAACAGAGTTAAAAGCGGGGCCTTGGCCTGTATGCCATTGGTTATTTATAAGGTGTGTGTTCATATTTGTTTTACAGGCGGAAAAAACGCGCTGCATCTCCTTGGGATAGATTAAGGGCATCAGCCACTTCTTGGCTTATTACTAATGTGTGCTTAGCGTGGTTATAGTGGGCGTGCTGGGTAAAGGTTGCTCTAAACCCACTTACACCTTGATTGCAAACGGCTAAAGTATCTGAGCTGTGCTGGCTAATATGTTCCAGCTCGCCAATTGTAATAGGGCATACTTGAGACTCACGAACACTGCGAATATTACCAAGCTTAGCTTCTACCGTTGGCCCTGCATCAAACAAATCAACGTAGCCACGATGCTCAAAACCTTCTTTTTCAAGCAGTTTGAGCGCCGGTTTAGTTTTATCATGCACGTTGCCAATCACTGCTTGGGCTTTTTTACTGAGTAAGTTGACGTAAATAGGGTATTTAGGCATTAATTCACTAATAAACACTTTATCGCCAAGCCCCACTAAGTGATCGGCCTTGGGAAACTCAATACTAAAAAAGTGCTCTTGCAACCACTGCCAAAACGGTGAATGACCATCTTCGTCACTTACGCCGCGCATTTCAGCAATGACGGTATCGGCAAAACGCTCGCTGTGCTGGGCCATAAATAAAAAGCGTGAGCGTGATAAAAATCGACCGGTTAAACCTTTGCGGTTGTTTTCGCGCAAAAACAAAGTACATATTTCAGAGCATCCGGTGTAATCGTTACACATGCTTAAAATATCAACGGTGTTATAAACATTAAGTGTAGGCGAGTGGTGTACTGTTTTACCTAAATGGTAATGGTACAAAGGCACGGATAAACCAACAGCGGCTTCTATGGCGGTTGTGCCAATGACCTCAGCTGTTTCACTGTCTTCTAAAACAAATAGGTAGCTTTCATCTAACGGCTGATTGATATTTTTAGCAAAGCTTTTTTCGGCGCGATCTATTTTTTCTTTTAATTGCTCATCATCTACAGGCAGTGAGGTAAAGCCATGGCCTGACTCGATTGCAATTTGCTTAAGTGCAGCAAAATCTGCAGTGGTAATAGGACGTAATACTTGCATTTATTACTTGCTCCAACAGCGCGCCCTGAGGCGCGCTTAATTAAATTAGCCGTTTACTACGTCGCTTACTGCTTTTTCAAAGCGTGCTAGGCCTTCTTTAATGTCTTCAAATGGAATTACTAAAGAAGGGGTAAAACGAATCACGTTCATGCCTGCAACAAGGTTCATTAAACCATTGTTAGCACTGGCAACTAAAAAGTCGCGTGCGCGTCCTTCAAATTCATCGTTTAATACAGCGCCAATAAGTAAACCTTTACCACGTACTTCGCTAAATACGTTGTATTTTTCGTTTATTGCGTTTAAGCCATCGCGGAATAACTGTTCGCGCTCTTTAACGCCGTTTAGTACATCAGGTGTATTTACGGTATCAAAGGCAGCTTCTGCTACTGCACAGGCAAGTGGGTTGCCACCGTACGTAGAGCCGTGCGTACCTATTTTTAAATGCTCTGCAATAGCAGTGCGAGTGATCATAGCACCTATAGGAAAACCACCACCTAACGCTTTAGCAGTCGTTAAAATATCGGGTACTACACCTAAGCCTTCGTAAGCGTATAAATCGCCAGTGCGGCCAACGCCTGTTTGTACTTCATCAAAAATTAGTAGTGCATTGTGTTTAGTACATAACTCGCGTACTTTTTTAGCAAATTCGTCGGTAGGTGAAATAATACCGCCTTCACCTTGAAGTGGCTCCATCATCACGGCACATGTTTTATCACTGATAAGTGCTTCAAATGCTTCGATATCGTTGTAATCACAATGCATAATGTCGCCAGGTTTAGGGCCAAAGCCATCAGAGTATGCAGCTTGTCCGCCCACCGTTACAGTAAAAAATGTACGACCGTGAAAACCTTTGTTAAAGGCGATTATTTGTGATTTTTCTGCGCCAAACTTATCAAGTGCGAAGCGACGAGCAAGCTTCAGAGCCGCTTCGTTAGCCTCTGCGCCTGAGTTTGCAAAATACACTTTATCTGCAAATGTAGCTTCAACCATTTTTTGTGCTAAACGCAGGGCTGGCTCATTAGTCATTACATTTGATAAGTGCCAAATTTTCTCGCCTTGCTCTTTAAGTGCATTAACAAGCGCTGGGTGACAGTGGCCTAAACAATTAACGGCAATACCGCCTGCAAAATCAATAAACTCATTGTCATTTTGATCCCATACACGTGAGCCTTCGCCTCGCACTGGAATAACAGCCGATGGATTGTAGTTTGGCACCATTACATCATTAAATAAGTCTCTTGTTACTTGCATTATGTACACCTAAAAATTGTGAAAGTTGAATAAAGATTAGCAAAATAAAAACGTTAGCGTTTTCTGAGCTAGATAATTTTTGTTATTAGTGGTTATTATCGAAGGTTACAGGTTAAATTTGCAGTGTTATTTTGTGAAAATTGATTACAATAAAAGTCAAAATAACGAAATAAATAAGCAATATGGTAACTCCACAAGATGAAAAGCTACTTTCTGTTCTTAAAACCAACGCCAGAGCGAGTATTTCTGACTTAGCTAGAATCCTTAATTTATCGCGTTCTACAGTGCAAAGTAGGATGCTTAAATTAGAAGAAACGGGTGTTATTAAAGGCTATAGCGTTGATTACGGCGATGCTTTTTTAAGTAAAATGGTATCGGCGCATGTGTCAATAAAGGTGATTCAAAAGCTCACTACTAAGACGAATATTGAGCTAAAGCAAATTGATGCGATATCACAGCTTTATGCTATTAGTGGTGAGTTTGACTTAATTGCAGTTGTACAAGCACAAAACTTAGAAAAACTCAGCCACTTACTCGATGATATTGGTAATTTAGATGGTGTGGAACGCACAACTTCTTCGGTTATTTTAGAAACCAAGTTTATGCGGTAAAGTATATTTTGTACCGATTGTTGCATTGGATAACTAATCTGTTAATATGCGCTGGGTTTCTAAAGTATCAATCTAACGCTCAATAGAAACTTAGTAAGTACTACATGGATGTGTACTAAGACCTACCTTAATTTTTCACATCCCAATTCCTAAAATTTAGATAATATGTAAAGTTTTTTGCTTTTCTTGAATGGAAACAGTTTTAAATAGCATTAAGGACAATGATGAAAAAAACTATTTTATTAATTATTCTAGTTTTGTTTTTTAGTTATTACCTAACAGCCAAAGCTAGTCAGGGAATTTTTATTAAAAAAGATTTCGAAATTAAAAGCTATAGTGATATTTTTTATAGACTTGAAACTTCACCGATAAGTATCGATGACATAATCGTTGGTTCAACAGAGTTTGCTTTGAGAATGTGTGCCGATAAGGATTATCAGAAAGTCCTAGGTAATACCGTTGAAAGTTGTAACGCTAACGTTAGTTCTTCTAATAATACCTGTGCAAGTTATTTACGAAAAGATTCAAAAAAATTCTACAAAGACAAGCACGAGGTAAAGCGACTAACGGAGCAGTTTATAAAGTGCGTTAGTCATTAAGTAACGAATGACGGTTTGGATATAACAGAATTGGTGAAGTATTATAAGTAGAGACAAAGTAATGTATGTTTTATTAATATATTATTACTTTCTTTTTAACACTTTTTTTGCTTTATCAAGTTTTATAAAGTAGGCATTACCACCAATTCCTTTAAACTCCTCGTCGGTGAATACAATTGTATTACCGTCATAAAAAGTGATGGCTTCTTTTTGCGTAACGATGCCTAAATCTATTTTAGACACATCACCAGAGAAAAACTGGTCACCTTTAAAGTTCTCAAATAACCAAATACTGGTAGAGTCGAGTAGTACGAGTTTTTTACGATCTGGGCTTAACGCTGCAGAGGTTATCCAGCACAGTTTTTCCATTGTTGTACAGGTTTTAAAAGATCCTATTAATTGGGCTTTAAAGTTAGCAGCGTGGTCGCCTACTTTGTATAAATTTGTAATGCCATCAAAAGGTTCTGTGCGGTTTTTGGTGAATAAAAAAGGTGGCGACCCAGAGCTACAAACGCTTCTAGATCAAAATTACGATTACTTGGTTTTATTGGATTGCCATCCATTTCAGGGTAAGTAAACTTTATTATTTCGGCATTTGTTGTATCGGTTTTGATATCAATTGGATTCTCTATTTTATAAATAGTCAGCCAACGCCTATCATTTTTATTGTTGCCAAAATCACCTAAAAAGAAATGACAAAATTTATTTTGAGTCATGTCTTCCCAATCAATGTTTTTAGCATTAGAAACTAAAATTTCTTGCGCAATCGACCCATCTTTATTTAAGCGGTAAAGCTTTGGATCGTCACCCCCATCGTTAATTGCCCACAAACGATCGCGCTTATCAAATTCAATGCCTGATATTTCTTTGAGTTTAGGGTCGAATGAAATTTCCTTTTTACTGTATAAGGTGTAGATTGAGGAAATAATAAACACTGCGACAACTAAAAAAATTAATGCCGTAGTTAATAAAATGCTTTTTTTCAACATGAAATTTACGATATTTCAGAGCGTTAACTTGATGTGTATTATCACTGATGTGAATACGTAACAAAAGCAGTTTATTGGGTAAGCTCTCTTTTTATTTCAAACCAAGTCATCAGTGTAATAAAGGTAAGTATTAAATAGTTAAATCGCTCCAATTGGTTTGAAAATTGCTGTGTACTAAATATGTCATTCTTAATATCTATATTTTATGTTTTACGCACTAATAAAGTGCGATAAAAAAGACTTGTTGCACTGTAATATTGCGTAAACAAAATTTTGCTTTAATACGGTTAGCTTAAAGTTTGACTGAATACAATCCCACATCGCCAGCTTAAAAATAGGCCCTGTGGCAATAATTAAATACCTTTTACTGTTTAGTTGGAGCCTACTATGTTGCATAAACGATTTTTTAAAACAAAAGATGAAGCGGAAATCACCTTTGAATTTGCTCACCCAGATGCGCAAGAAGTCTGCTTAATTGGCGAGTTTAACAGTTGGCAACCCTTGCCAATGAAGCTTAATAAAAAACAAGGCGTGTTTAAATGCAAACAACGCCTTCCTCTAGATCAACAATACCACTTTCGTTATTTAATAAATGGCGAATTTTGGGATAACGATCATAAAGCAGACGCTTATGAGGCTAACAGTTTTGGAACTGAAAATAGTATTGTTAATACCCAACGTATTAATTAAGGCCTGTAAATGAACGAACTTTCGCAGTTGTTTTACTTACACGGTATTGGTTATGAGTTTACTAAATACACAGGCGAGCAGATATTTTTCAGTGAAGATACACGTAAGCGTGCCCTGCAATGTTGTGGTGTTGATACCAACAACTATAACAAAATAGCTCAATTAAATTACAAGCTCGATGTAGAGCCTTGGATGCAGCTCTTGCCCAATGTAAGTTTAATTGAGCAAACAGACTTTTATTTAAAAGTGAAAATAGATGACAGACAACTTAGCCAAACTGCATCAGTAAGTGTTGAACAACTGGGAATAAAGTGTGAATTTACTAACCTTGATGATTTAATAATTACAGGTGAATACTACTTTAATGGTGTCCGTTATATTGAAATTGCACTGCCTTTACCTTCAATACCAACAGGGTATTACCACGCAGACATTACAGTAGGTGAACAGCACGCAAGTACTGATATCTGGTCTGTGCCCGAGCGTGTTTTTCAAGTTGAAGATACAAAAAAAACGGGGTTGTCGGTTCAGTTATATACGCTTAAAAATAAAGAAAGACTGGGAATTGGCGACTTTTCAGACTTACTCACGCTTGTTGATTTGTGCTGTGAGCACAATATGGATTACATTTTGCTCAACCCTCTGCATTTGTTGTTTTGCGAAATGCCTGAGCGTGCAAGCCCATACAGCCCTAATAGTCGTGCGTTACTAAACCCTTTATACATTTCTGTTGATTTGTGCGAAGACAGTAAAAACAATGCTGAATTAGCAAAAATTATGCAAAGTAATGAGGCGACTTCTCTTTTAAATAAATGCGGGCAGTTTATTAATTACGAGGATGTTAGTCGCGTTAAATATAAATTATTTAAAGCACTGTACGGCCATTTTGAATTAACAGCCAGTAAGCTTCGTCGTGATGCATTCAATGCTTTTTGCGATAAACATCAGCCCACCTTACAAACAATAGATTCACAAACCTCTCTTTTTGATTATTACCTACAGTGGCAAGCGCATCTTCAACTTGGTTTATGTCAAGAGCGGTGTATGAAAGGGGGTATGGCAATAGGTCTGATTAATGATTTAGCTGTTGGGTGCGCTGGCGATGGTGTTGAGTTCAAATCACAACGGTCATTATTCGCCGATAATGCCAGTGTGGGTGCACCGCCTGATCCTTGGGCTGAGGGCGGGCAAGATTGGGGGTTACCGGCTTTAAACCCGCAAAGTTTAGCACACAATAACTACTCATTTTACCGTTCGTTAATTCGTGAAAATATGCAGAGTGTAGGCGGGCTAAGAATCGACCATGTTATGGCTATTCGCCGCTTGTGGTGGTGTTTTGAAAATAATGGTCAGCGAGATGGTTGCTATATTTATTACCCCTTTGAACATTTGTTGGCCATTTTGAAAATAGAGTCGCATATTAATCAAAGCATAGTTATAGGTGAAGATTTAGGCATTGTTCCTCCAGAAGTAAAGCATGCATTATCATGCAGTGGTATTTTTTCAAACAGTTTATTTTATTTTGAAAAGCAAAACGATGGTGATTTTTTACCGTTACACGAATTACCCCCTCAGTGCTTATTGATGATTGCAAATCATGATGTACCGCCCTTTACAGGCTGGTGGCAGCACGATGACATAGCTATAAAACAACAATATCATTTAATTGACGACGAACAATCAACGCAAATTACCAACCAGAGAATCGATGAAAAAACGCGATTGCTTCGTTTTATCAATGCTACATCTAATCTTACATTAACGATACACAGCGATGCTAAGTCGGTTTATCGTGCGCTTAGCCAGTGTTTAGCTGGCTCAGATTCTCGATTGTTTGCACTTCAAATAGATGATTTAGATGAACAGCAATATCCGGTGAATATTCCTGGTACAGACAAAGAATATCCAAATTGGCGACGTGTATTAACACATACATGTGAAGAAATTTTTGCAAACAACGCCAGGCTTTTAGCTGCAATCGATTCAATAAGGAAAGGTTAAATGAGCAGTACAGCTTCAAATAGTTCGGCATTACCTAAATCTCAAAGCGCTGACTACGATGCCCAAGTTAATGCACTTAACATAGGGCGATTTAAAGACCCATTTAGCTTTTTAGGTGCACATAAAGTAAGTGAATCAAATATAGAAGTGCGTGTATATTTACCTGATGCCCACCATGTTTCTTTGTCAATTGACAATCAAATAGTCGAAACGCAAAGATATAAGCACAGTGATTTATTTATAGCCCGTGTAAGTCAGTTGCCTACCTTGCCTTATTTATGTACAGCCAAATATAGCGACACTTCGACTACGTTTTTTGATGAATATAGTTTTAACAGTGAGCTTGATACAGATGCCATGTACTTATTTAACGAGGGCAGTTTAGAGCATGCATACTTGCACTTTGGCGCGCACTTTACCAACCAGCAAGATGTAAATGGTGTTCGTTTTTGCTTGTGGGCACCTAATGCAGCCAGCGTTTCAATTATTGGTGAGTTTAATTTTTGGCAAGCGAATCGACATTTTATGCGTTTTCACCCTGCCAGTGGTGTGTGGGAGTTATTTATTCCCGAGCTTAAAGTAGACATGTGCTACAAATTTGCCATTACAGCGCAAAGTGGTGAGGTAATAGAAAAAGCAGACCCTTACGCTTTTAAAATGCAACAGGCTCCTGGTACCGCGAGTGTTCTTCAATACAAACCAGAGGCAATAGCGTTAAGTGAACAAGCAATAAGCAATAGGCAAAAGCGTAATCATATAGACGCACCAATCAGTATTTATGAGGTGCACTTAGCGTCGTGGCAGCGAGGTGAAGGTAATCGTTATTTAAGTTATACCGAACTTGCCGACAAACTCGTTAGTTACGCGCTTGAAATGAACTTTACCCACTTACAGCTTATGCCCATAAGTGAATACCCGTTTGACGGTTCATGGGGGTATCAGCCTGTTGGGCTGTTTGCTCCAACCAGTCGCTTTGGTGATTACAACAGCTTTAAGTATTTTGTAGAGCAATGCCATAAATATAACGTAGGGATTTTACTTGATTGGGTTCCTGGGCATTTCCCAAGTGATCCCCATGGTTTACACCGATTTGATGGTACGCACTTGTACGAACATGCCGATATACGCCAAGGCTTTCATCCAGATTGGAATACTTATATTTATAATTATGACCGTCCAGAAGTTAAGAGCTTTTTGATTTCTAATGCAATGTATTGGCTTCATCAATTTGGCTTAGATGGTTTAAGAGTAGATGCCGTTGCGTCAATGTTGTACTTAGATTACAGCCGTAAAGAAGGTGAGTGGATACCTAATTGCTATGGCGGTCGCGAAAACCTCGGTGCAATTGAATGCCTCAAACAGGTTAATTTACGCAGTTATAAAAACAACCCTGGCATTATGATGGTGGCAGAAGAGTCGACTGCTTGGCCAGGTGTTACGCAGAGTGTTGAGCACAATGGCCTAGGCTTTGGCTATAAATGGAATATGGGGTGGATGAACGATAGCTTGTTGTATATGCAACGCGATCCACTTTATAAGCAACATCACCATCACGAAATCACGTTTTCGATGGTATATGCATTTAGTGAAAACTTTATTTTACCGCTGAGTCACGATGAAGTTGTTCATGGGAAAGGCGCGCTAATTGAAAAAATGCCGGGCGATGATTGGCAAAAATTCGCAAATTTACGTGCTTATTATGCATTTATGTGGGCACACCCAGGTAAAAAGTTATTATTTATGGGGGGGGAAATAGCTCAACGTGCTGAGTGGGGGCATGATCATTCTATTGATTGGCATTTACTACAACATGAAAGTCATAAAGGTATAAAGCAGACAGTAAAAACGTTAAATGAGGTTTATAAAAATCAACCCGCGCTGTATGAACTTGACTCAAGTGCCGCAGGATTTGATTGGATTGACAACAATAATAACGAGCAAAGCATTTTAAGCTTTGTACGTTACGCTAAAAATGCCCATGACTTTGTAGTTGTGATTGCCAACTTTACGCCAATGTCATATCAAGAATATACCTTAGGCGTTCCGAGCAAAGGCGTTTATAAAGTGATAATAAACACAGATGAAAGCGAATTTTTTGGCTCGGGTATTAAAGTATCGCAAAACCAATCAAATACTGTTGTCACTAACGACAATCCTCAACATGGTTTTAACCAAAGCATCACTATTGCTATGGGTGGCTTAACAACAATTTATTTGCAAAAGGTACAAGATGAGTAATCAATTTGAAGTAACTCACGGTCTTGTTGAGCCTCTTGGCTCGAGCTTGCATTTAAATGGTGTTAATTTTTCATTGTACGCGCCAAAAGCGACACAAGCGTATGTGTGTTTATTTGATAAAAGTGGCCACTCTGAAATACTAAAAGTGGCTATGAATATAAATGAAGGTGGTATTTGGAGTATCCATATTGCACCGCTTAATACTGGGGCACTTTATGGGTTCAGGGTTGAGGGCGAATATAACCCTGATAATGGCCTGCTATTTAATGAACATAAATTATTAATTGACCCTTACGCTAAAGATTTATTTGGTGAGTTTACATGGAGTGAACGCCATTATGGACAAATGCCAATAGGCACCAAAAGTACCGTTAACAATGTCATTGATATACCAAAATCAAAAGTGTCATCAATTGATTTTTATGAACATAAAAAACCGAATCACAGGTGGTCTAAAACAGTCATTTATGAGTGTCATGTAAAAGGGACTACGTGTCGTCATCCTAAAATACCTAAGACGCTGCAAGGCAAATTTTTAGGATTGAGTCACCCGCATTTTATTGACCATTTAAAAAGTTTTGGAGTCACAGCAATAGAGCTACTCCCTGTGCATGCCTTTATTAGCGAGCAATTTTTAACAGGCAAAGGCCTACAAAATTATTGGGGATACAACACGCTTAACTTTTTCACTCCTCACAAAGACTATTTGGTAAACGACGATATTAACGATTTTAAACAGATGGTTAAGGAGCTTCATGCTGCAGATATTGAAGTTATTTTAGATGTTGTTTACAACCATACAGCTGAAGCGGGTAATGATGGCCCCATATTGTCGTTGCGCGGCTTAGACAACCTTGCTTATTACCGCACAGTAGAAGCTCAACCCAATGTATACATAAACGATACGGGGTGTGGTAACACCATTAATATAGATCACCCAAAAACGTTGCAGCTCGTGCTCGATAGCTTGCGATATTGGGTTGAAGTAATGGGGGTTGATGGCTTTAGATTTGATTTAGCAACAATACTGGGCCGCTCAAAGGCTGGGTTTAGTTCAGCGCATACGTTTTTACAAACTATTGCTCAAGACCCTGTTTTAAATAAGGTAAAGTTAATTAGTGAGCCATGGGATATTGGCCCTGGTGGGTATCAACTCGGGGCTTTCCCTCCACCTTGGCGAGAGTGGAATGACCAATACCGAGATGTAATTCGTCGTTTTTGGAAAGGCGATGAAGGGATTATAGCCAACGTAGCTAAACGCTTACATGGCTCGTTTGATATATTTGAGCATAGCCAACGAGGCCCACTCAATAGCATAAACTTTATAACCAGCCATGATGGATTTACCCTTGCTGATTTAGTGAGTTACGAGCATAAACACAATGAAGCAAATGGCGAGCAAAACAGAGATGGCCACAGTGCTAATTACTCATTTAATTGCGGGGCAGAAGGCTTTAGCACTGATGAAAAAATAGCCGCATTAAGATTACAACAACAAAAAAACTTTTTACTCACATTAATCCTTTCTAAAGGCGTGCCTATGATTGCTGCTGGCAGCGAAATGGCACATTCTCAAGGGGGTAATAACAATGCATATTGTCAAAATAATCGCACGAGTTGGCTTGCATGGAAAGAATCACAGCTGAATCATTCTTTAACGCGTTTTATAGACGATGCCCTTAAAATTAGACGTGCACATAGTGCGTTTAAACACAGTGTATTTTTAGACGATATAGACGAGCGCTTTACTGTTAAATGGTTTACCGAAACAGGTGACACTATGACAGATTCGCATTGGCATGAGAATTCGCGTCAATTTTTAATGTATAGCTTGCTTGATAAGCAAAATAAACACGCATTACTTATTGTATTCAATGCTAATAAAAAATCAGTCAGTTGTCAGTTGCCTCCATCACCTATTAATGCCTCGTGGCAAATGGTTTTATCAAGTGTAAATAATGCATCTTTAACAACTCACCAAGATGTACCCGTTGAAATTTCTGCACAAAGTAGTTGGGTTTTTAGTGCTAACTTAGAGGACGTAGCTAATGGCTAAGCAAGTTGAACAAGTATGTGTTGTAAAGGGGTGGCAAGAAGGCCCTGTAATAGACGAAAGCACCTTAAAAGATGATTTAACGCGCCATTTTTATTACACCCTAGGGCGAGACAAAGTCGGTGAGTCGCAGCTGTATTTGTACCATGCATTAGCATTGACGATCCGCGATCGTTTAGTGGCACGGTGTCGAGAAACGAATAAAAAAATCAAACAGCAAAAAAGCAGAAAAACCAGTTATCTTTCACTTGAGTTTTTAATGGGGCGTGCCCTGGGCAATGCGGTATTAAATCTTGATTTAGAGGATCAAGTGTCATCGGCACTACAAGAATATTGTACCGAAATTGAAACAGTCGAAGACGCAGAGCACGATGCAGGCCTTGGTAATGGTGGCTTAGGGCGCTTAGCTGCGTGTTTTTTAGATAGCTGTGCAAGTTTAGCTTTACCCGTTGTGGGTTACGGCATTAGATACGAATACGGAATGTTCAACCAATCAATTAGTGATGGTAATCAAATAGAGCAACCCGATAATTGGCTTCGTGAGGGTCACCCTTGGGAGCTAAGTGCTCCCGAGCATTCTAAGCGCATTAAGTTCGGTGGTTATGTAAATAGTTATACTGATAAACAAGGTAGGGAACACCGCCAGTGGGTTAGTAGCCATGACGTGTTAGCAGTGCCTTACGATGTGCCCATTCCTGGTTATAAAAACAATATTGTAAACACGCTACGCTTATGGAAATCAGAAGCGACCGACGAATTTAACCTAACTGAATTTAACGCGGGTAGTTATTCAGAAGCAGTTGCACAAAAAAACTTAGCCGAACAAATCACTATGGTACTTTACCCTAACGACAGCAGTGAAAATGGTAAAGAGCTACGACTACGCCAACAATACTTTTTATCATCAGCGAGTATTCAAGACATTGTTGATCAGTGGGTGAGTGATCATGGTGAAAGCTTTACTGATTTTGCTGATTACCATGTATTTCAATTAAACGATACTCATCCAAGTATTGCAGTGGCAGAGCTTATGAGAGTGTTAGTTGATGATTACGAGCTTGACTGGGATGATGCATGGCAAATAACAACAAAAACAATGGCCTACACAAATCATACCTTATTACCTGAAGCGTTAGAGAAATGGTCAGTTTCATTATTTTCAAAATTGTTACCCCGTATTTTAGAAATAGTATTTGAGATAAACGCACGTTTTCTAGCCGAAGTTGCACAGCATTGGCCTGGTGATGTTGATAAACAGCGAGAGCTATCGCTAATAGAGGAAGGTGGCGAACCGCAAATTCGCATGGCTTATTTAGCCATTGTGGGCAGCTATTCAGTTAATGGTGTTGCTGCACTGCATACAGAGCTATTAAAAGCGGGTTTATTTAAAGAGTTTTATACACTTTGGCCTAACAAGTTTAATAACAAAACCAATGGGGTTACACCTCGCCGTTGGCTTGCCCATTGTAACCCTACATTGAGTGAATTGATTAGTGAGAAAATAGGCACCGATTGGGTACGTGACTTTGCTCAAATAAACCAGCTACGTCGTTTTTATGATGACACATCATTTCAAGCACAGTGGCAAAAAGCCAAAGTAACAAACAAACAACGTTTAGTTGATTTAGTGAAAGAGCGCTGTGGTGTAGAGTTTGATGTATCCATGATGTTTGATGTACAAGTTAAACGGATTCATGAATACAAGCGTCAGTTACTAAATATACTCCATGTTATCCATTTATATGACCGCATTCGTCGTGGTGATACACAAGGATTAGTGCCACGTTGTGTTTTACTCGGTGGTAAGGCTGCGCCGGGTTACTACATGGCTAAAAAAATAATTAAGCTAATCAATAATGTGGCAGATGTGATCAATAAAGATCCCCTCGCGTCGTCGTATTTACGCGTGGCTTTTTTACCTAATTACAATGTGACAGCTATGGAAGTTATTTGTCCAGCTACTGATTTGTCTGAGCAAGTTTCAACCGCCGGTAAAGAAGCTTCAGGCACCGGTAATATGAAGTTCATGATGAATGGTGCATTAACTATTGGCACGTTAGATGGCGCCAATATCGAAATTAGAGATGCCGTTGGTGCCGATAATTTCTTCTTATTTGGTGCAGAGGCACATCAGATTGATGATATTAAGTCGCGTTATAACCCCGCACATTTAATTGAACAAAATAGCGACTTAGCCAATGTTATGCACTTGCTAGAAAGCGGGCACTTTAATTTATTTGAACCTTGCCTGTTTGACGATGTAATTAATGCAATTAAGAGCCCACACGATCCATGGCTTGTTGCACACGATTTCGAAAGCTATGTATCTGCACAAAAGCAAGTAGATAAAGCCTATGCTGATCAAGCTTATTGGACGCAAATGAGTATTTTAAATACCGCTGCCAGTGGCATATTTTCAAGTGATAGGACCATAAGCCAATACAGTGACGATATTTGGCATTTAACCCCACTCAATACTAGTGACACTGACTCAACGACAACTACCAGTAAAGCCACTAAAAGTTAGATAAATGGAGAGAATAGTATGCCTAATTATGCAAATCGCTACATAAGTAGCCTAACTAGAGAAACGTATGCGTTAATACTGGCTGGTGGTCGTGGTTCTCGCCTGCACGAATTGACCGACTGGCGTGCAAAGCCAGCCGTTTACTTTGGTGGTAAACACAGAATTATTGATTTTCCTTTGTCTAACTGTATCAACTCGGGTGTTAGGCGTGTGGGTATAGCAACACAATATAAATCTCACTCACTTATTCGCCACGTAAATCGAGCTTGGGGGCACTTTAAAAAGGAATTAGGTGAATCGGTTGAAATATTACCTGCATCACAACGCCATGGTGATGAATGGTATTGCGGCACCGCCGATGCTGTTTTTCAAAATATGGATATTATTCGTCATGAGTTACCTAAATATGTAATGATTTTATCAGGCGACCACGTTTATCGTATGGATTACGGTGCATTGCTTGCTGAACATGTTCAAAAAGGGGCCGATATGACCGTGTGTTGTATTGAAGTACCTGTTGAAGAAGCTGCAGATACCTTTGGTGTAATGACAGTAGATGAAGAAAGCCGTGTTTGTCGTTTTGATGAAAAGCCAGCTATGCCAAGCTCAGTGCCAGGCAAGCCGGGTACATGCTTAGCATCAATGGGTAACTACATATTTAATACTGAGTTCTTATTTGAGCAACTTAAGAAAGATGCTGAAAATGAAGGCTCAGGACGTGATTTTGGGCATGACATAATACCCGCTATTATTGAAGAGCATAACGTTTTTGCATTCCCATTCAGAGACCCTCAACAAGAAGGTCAGCCATATTGGCGCGATGTAGGAACACTCGACTCATTTTGGGAGGCTAACATGGAACTTGTTATGCCTGAGCCTCAACTTGACTTATACGACCCAGCGTGGCCAATTTGGACATACCAAGAGCAATTACCCCCAGCTAAATTTATATTTGATGATGACGACAGGCGAGGAATGGCCCTTGATTCTACAGTTTCGGGAGGGTGTATTATTTCGGGTTCGGCAGTAAGAAAATCATTGTTATTTTCTAACGTGCATGTGCGCTCGTTTTGTGAAATTGAACAATCGGTTATTTTACCGGGCGCTATTATTAACCGCGGTTGTAAAATAAAACGTGCAATAATAGACAGAAGTTGTGAAATACCTGCAGGGCTTGAAATAGGATTTGACCGTAAAACAGATGAAGAAAATGGTTTTAGGGTATCAAAAAAAGGCATCGTACTTGTTACCCGCGACATGCTTAGTGAACTTGCTAAAAAGTTAGAGCGTCAAACACAAGAAAATAAGAAACTAGCTTAATACAGAGTTAGGCAAAACAAGCTTGCCCTAAAGCGGGTGAGCTTATTAAAACAAAGGAAGTAGTAAATTAATGCATGTATTAATGGTTGCAGCAGAGAACGATGCGTTACCTGGCGCTAAAGTAGGCGGTGTAGCAGATGTAGTCCGTGATGCCCCGAAGGCTCTTGCGAAGCATGGCGTATCGGTTGATGTGGTGATCCCAGATTATGGATTTGAGCCATTAAATAGGCATTACATAGGTGAAGTAACCGTGGCGTTTAATGCTCAATCTCATGTAATGACCTTGTTTAAAGTGGATCAAACAAAAAATAATATAACTCAAATTGTAATAAGCCACCCAATGTTTAGTGAATCGGGTAGCGTTTATTGTAATGATGCACCGGGTAGGCCATTTGCAACCGATGCAACAAAGTTTGCGCTATTTAATGCGGCTGTTTGCGAAGCATTATTGCAAGGACTACTTAAACGCCCTAGTACGCTGCATTTACATGACTGGCATAGCGCATGCGTTGCTGTTTTACTTAAGTTTGAGCCACGTTACAGTGCTTTACACGATATACATTTAGCGTACACAGTGCACAATTTAGCACTACAAGGAATAAGGCCTTTTAAGCACGATGAATCGAGCTTAGAAGCTTGGTTTCCATCATTAAGTTACAACGGGCAACACTTGTGCGACCCAAGGTATTCAAATTGTTTTAACCCAATGCGAAGCGCCATTAATTTAGCAGACAAAATTCATTTAGTATCGCCTACCTACAGCCAAGAAGTGCTTAAACCCAGTAATTACAATGATGGCTTTTTTGGTGGGGAGGGGCTTGAACAAGACCTACAAAATGCAGCCGAACAAGGTAAATTGGTCGGCATTTTGAATGGCTGTGAATACCCTGCATTGGAAGTTGCAAATGCAGTTATGGACGAGTTGTACAACGAGGCAGAAAAAAGCTTATTTGCTTGGATGAGCAACAGCGAACAGCTTGAAAGCGTTCACTACATTGCGCACCAACGATTAAAGCAATTTAAAGCAACACCAAATAATGGGCCAATTGTTACAAGCGTAGGCAGACTCACAGAACAAAAAGTATTGTTATTATGTCAGCCATTAAATGGTGAACTTGCGATAGACGCAGTATGTAATAGTATTAATGAACAGGGTGGGCGTTTAATCATATTAGGCTCTGGCGATAAAGCGCTAGAAGCATTGTTTACAAAAGCCATGGCACGTAACGAAAATTTACTATTTTTAAAAGGTTATGCGCAAAGAGTAGGTGATTTAATGTATCAATTAGGTGATTTATTTTTAATGCCTAGTTCGTTTGAGCCTTGCGGAATAAGCCAAATGCTGGCAATGCGCGCAGGCCAACCTTGTTTGGTACATAGTGTTGGCGGATTAAAAGATACGGTAAAACATAATCAAAATGGGTTTAGTTTTAATGGCGCAACATTGCGTGAGCAAACACATACTTTGCTTTCATGTTTAACCGAAACGCTAGCATTTTATAAACAACATCCCAAAAAATGGCAGCAAATAAAATCTAATGCTAAAGCAGTACGCTTTTCGTGGTCCCAGGTTGCAAGTGATTACATTTCAACCTTGTACCGATAAAGTTTGTTTAATTTAGCTTAAGCGCAGTGACATTTTAGATTATTTACGCTATTAATAACTTGGTATTAATGGAATGAAATAAAGTAGGTAAAGTGTCTGTATTTGTTGCAAGGCAAGCAATTTTCAATCGGCGTCAAAAAGTAGTTGCTTACGAGCTACTTTTTAGGGACAGTCCTAAAAACTTTTTTCCTGATATAGCCGAAGGGCAGGCAACTGCGCGGCTTATTATGGAAAATCAACTTAATTTGGGCACACGCCATATCACCTCTGGTAAAAAAGCGCTCATCAACATTGGGCCTGAATCTTTAGAGCTTGACCTGTGTGCCTTTTTACCGTGCCAAGACGTTGTAATAGAGCTTCTTGAAAGCATAGAGCCCACTGATACAAATTACGAGTTATGCCGAGAGCTCTTTCATAGTAATTTTAATTTAGCCCTTGATGACTTTGTATATAAACCGCAATGGGATCGCTTTTTAAAGCTGGTTAAACTCATAAAATTTGATATAACCATAACCCCATTAAACGACATTCACCCTATTATAAAAAAGCTCAAAGATCACAAACAAATTAAGTTACTCGCAGAAAAAATAGAAACTCAGGAAGAATACGAAGTTGCCGCTGGCATGGGCTTTGATTACTTTCAAGGTTACTTTTTTGCAAAACCCACCATGATGAAGCACAACGACATTGATTATAACTACGGGTTAGTCGTTGCAATATATGCTGAAATAATGGGCCCCAATCCAGATTTAACCAAAATAGCAGCGTTGTTTGAATTGGATGCCGCACTGGCTTATAAATTACTACGTTTAATTAACAGCGGCGTATTTCCCATACAAAGTAAAATAGCCTCCTTAAAGCAAGCGCTGGTTTATTTGGGTCAGGAGCGGTTAAAAAAGTTTGTTAGTTTAATTGTTACCGCTCACACCGCTGGTAAAAAGCCTGCAGAGTTAATGCAAGTGTGCGTCGTACGTGCCCGCTTTTGTGAATTGATTGCTAAAAAAGTGGCCAAGCATCAGTCAGGAGAGGCGTTTTTAACCGGCTTATTTTCGCTTCTTGACGCTATATTAGATCAACCAATGAGCTTGCTTGTTGAAAAATTACCTTTTCAGGATGATATAAAAGCAGCCTTGCTCGAAGAAAAAAACACACTGTATTACATTTTAAAAGTTGTTAAAGCATACGAAACCGGCAGCTGGTGGGCACTCGAACAAGCTGTTATATTTTTAAATATACAAAGTGATATACTACCAGAGCTTTACCAGAAGTCGGTTGACTGGGCCGACAGCTATAAAAATAATATTTAACGGAAAACAGCTTTAATGCGTAATTATAATATGGACTTTATTCGCGGCATTGCCGTGCTTGGCTTAGTGTTTATGAATGGCTATGCCTTTGGTTTTATGGAATTTGGTTATGTGCCTTTAACTACCCCCCCTGTAAGCGACACCATCATTGAATATTTTAATATACTGTTTATAGAAGGCCGATTTAGAACGTTGTTTAGCTTACTTTTTGGCGCAGGTTTGTATATTCAATGGCAGCGCTTTAAATCATCTGCGCAAATAAAAAGTAGATTATATTGGCTCATAATTTTTGGTCTTATACATGGCTTTTTACTTTGGGCTGGTGATATTTTGTTTGTTTATGGAGTGTCTGGCTGGTTTATTATTAAATATCTAGACACCGACAACCCTAAGCTATTGCAAAGAGGGCTCGAGTTTACTGGGCTCTCGGCGGTGGTTACGTTTTTAGTGTTATTCACTATTCCTGACGATCAGAGCTTTCGTGATTCTGCCAAGTTTATTGAGTTATTTAGCCCTCATTACAGTGATTACTTTAATGAAAATCTTTTTATAAATATCGTTATGCTAGTAACAGTACCGTTAATGACGATGTGGATGTGCGTTGGCATCATGCTAATTGGCATTTACGCGTATAAAGAGGGAATATTTAACAAAGGTCTATCAAATCAGCAGTTGTGGGTGTGTGGCTTAGGTGTACTTATATTTTGTAGTATACGACTAAGCACATCAACGCTTACTGGTGGTTTGGGTATGAGTTTACAAGAAATTTCTAACATGTTCGCTGCTCTGTGTATGGCTGGGCTTTATATTCATGTAATTGTTAAGTTTTGTAATAATAGCCCACAGTTTGGCAAACTAATACAGCAGGCGGGTCGCATGGCATTCACACTGTATATAAGCCAAACCGTCATGCAATTACTTATTTATAGAGTGTTATTTCCAGAGTGGATACTTAGCTTTAATAGAATAGATTACTGGTTAGTTGCTGGCAGCTTAGTTGCTGTGCAGTTATTATTTACGTTATTTTATAGTCGTTATTTTAAACAAGGCCCGCTTGAAGTGCTGTGGCGCAAATTAACCGACATTAAATCGGCGGCATAACTCGCATTTTTAGGTGGTTTGGGTATACACTAGCGACCCTAAAAAATTAATACCATTAAGTGATATGACCGAATTAAAACGTTTAAATAAATTTATTAGTGAAACAGGTTTTTGTTCACGCCGTGAAGCCGATAAATATATTGAGCAAGGTCGTGTGTCAGTTAATGGTAATGCGCCAGAAATGGGCGTGAAGGTTGCAGCAACCGACGTAGTATTGGTCGATGGAAAACCATTAAAAACACCACCTAAACGTGTTTATATTGCCTACAATAAACCGGTGGGTATAACGTGTACAACCGAACGTAAAATTCAAAGCAATATTGTCAAAGCGGTTAATTACCCCGATCGTATATTTCCAATTGGGCGCCTAGATAGACCCTCTGAAGGGTTAATATTTTTAACTAACGAGGGCGACATTGTTAATAAAATTTTGCGTGCGGGTAATAACCACGAAAAAGAATACGTCGTCACCGTAGACAAGCCCCTTAACCGCCAATTTGTATCTAAAATGGCCAACGGCATTCCTATTTTAGATACTGTCACCAAAAAGTGTAAGGTTACACAAACAGCCCCTAAAGAATTTAAGATCATTTTAACTCAGGGGTTAAACCGCCAAATTCGCCGAATGTGTGAGTATTTAGGTTACGAAGTGGTGACTTTAAAGCGCACTCGTATTATGAATGTAACATTAAAAGGCTTAAAAGTGGGTCAATGGCGTCATTTATCCGATGTTGAAATGGCGCAAATAAACGACTCAATTGCTGACTCAGGCAAAACCCAAGAGCACTCGATAGATACTAACAAGCAAGTTGATAAAAATGCGGGTATATCACCTAAGCGTGACTTTCAGGGTGAAAACCCTCGTCGTAATAAGCAAAAAGAGCGAGGCGATGAGCAAAAAAATAATCGAACTAATGCACCATATCAAAAGCGCTCTACAACCTATGTTGGTAAACCAAAAACGGCAAAAGCAAATAGTGCATCTAGCAATAAAGCAGGCGCACGCACTAAGCTAAGTTTAAAAAAATAAGCTAAGCAATTACCACTGTATTTATTTAAGTTATAAAAAATGCCACAGTTTACGCTGTGGCATTTTTATTTAGTTAAGTACTTAATATGTCGTTACTTATGTGGTTGGTATTCAATTCTAAAAATCATAGTATATAAAACAGGCACTACTATTAATGTAAGTATGGTCGCAAAGCCCAAACCAAACATAATTGTGACCGCCATAGATTGAAAGAACACATCAAACAGCAAAGGGATCATACCGAGTATTGTGGTGATTGCAGCCATTGCTACAGGCCGCACACGGCTCACCCCAGAATCAAAAACCGCTTGGTAAGGTGAGCTGCCCGCTTTTAGCTCAAGGTTTATTTGGTCGACTAATACAATGCCATTTTTAATGAGCATACCACTTAAGCTTAATAACCCAAGTAGGCCCATAAAACTAAACGGCGCGTTCATTGCTAACAAACCGGCACTGACACCAATAATTGCCAGTGGAACTGTAGCCCAAATTACAAGAGGCTGTTTTAATGAGTTAAACAGTAAAACCGTAATAGCAAACATAGCTAAGTAGCCAAGCGGCAAAGACCCAAATATAGCTTTTTGAGCTTTGCTAGAAGATTCATATTCGCCGCCCCATTCTAATGAGTACCCATGAGGTAGCTCTATAGATTCAATAGGGCCTCGTACTCGGGCAAACAATTTAGCGGCTGTTTCATCTCCCAGCACATTTTGGTCGGCCATTACCGTTATTGTTCGCTTTCTATCGCGACGCATTATTAGGCTGTCTTCCCATTCAACGATAAACTCATCTACCACTTGAGTTACTGGTACAAATACACCTAAAACAGGGCTGTATATTTGTAAATCATGAACGCTATCTACATTAAGACGCTCATTAGCAGGGGAGCGCGCAATAATTGGCAGTAATTGAGTACCATCACGATATACACCCACCTGTTTACCCGACAGGCTTGTAAGCAACACATCATCCAGATCTGATTTACTTATGCCTAAGCGTCGAGCTTTTTGTTCGTTAAACTGTGGACGAATCATTTTGGTTCGCGCACGCCAATCATTACGAATATTAAATGCGCCGTCATCTTGAGCCATAAGCTTTTCAGCTTCAGCTGCGAGTTTTCTAAGAATGACAGGGTCAGGGCCCGTAAAACGGGCTTCTATTTTTGCATCAGTAGAAGGCCCAATCTCCATAGGCTTTATTTTTAGTTGAGCTGATAACGGTGTATTTTGAGAATAATCTCGGACCTTTTGCATAACAACCGCAACTGCTTCGCGGTCTTTTACTCTTATAATAAGTTGTCCATACGACGAGTAAGACTTTTGAGGCGCATAAGTAAGCATAAAGCGCGGCGCACCTTGCCCGGTTGTACTTGTTACTTCTTCTACAAGTTCTTCTTGTTGCAAATAGTTTTCAAGCTTCTTTATGCCATCTAGTGTGGCACGGATATCCGAACCTTGTTGTTGCCAGTAATCTACGTAAAACATAGGTGTGTTTGAGGCAGGGAAAAACGACTGCTTAACCGAACCAAACCCCACTACGGCACTGCACAGTAATACAACCATGAGGATCATTGTTGACTTACGATAGTGCATTGCTAAATCTAATAGCGCTTTATAGCCTGTAAAGATAAACCCGTGGTATGGGTCGTTATCTGAATCGTCTTCGGTGTTTTTATCTTTTTTAAATTCATTTTCTGAAAACATAAGGTTTGCAAAAAATGGAGTTAAAGTAATGGCGGTTATCCAGCTAAGTAACAGCGATATAAACAACACCCAAAACAAGCTGCCCGCAAACTCACCGGTTGCGTCAGAGCTTAAACCAATTGGCGCAAACGCAGTAATACCAATAATAGTTGCACCTAATAGTGGCCATTTAGTTTGCTCAACAATGTTAACTGCGGCTTTGAGTTTGGTCTGGCCACGTTTTAGGTTTATTAAAATTCCTTCGGTAACCACTATGGCGTTATCTACCAGCATACCAAGAGCTATAATAAGCGCACCTAACGATATACGTTGTAAGTCTATGGCAAACAACTTCATAAAAATAAAGGTGCCTAAAACAGTTAGTAATAAAATACCGCCTATTAAAATGCCGCTTTTAAGGCCCATAAAAATAAGGAGTACCACAATCACTATTGCAATGGCTTCTAGCAGGCTAACAATAAAACCGTCTACCGAGGTTTCTACTTCTTTTGGTTGGTTGTATACAGCATTCACGTCAATACCATGCGGGCGCTGGTACTCAAGTTCTGCTAAGTGAGCATCAATACGTTTACCTACATCAACCACATTAACGCCATTCATAAACGATATGCCAATTAATAGCGCTTGCTCAGAGTTGTATCTAATTACATTAGTGGGTACTTCAGCGTACTCTCTAAATACTTCGGCAACATCACCCAAATAAATAAGCTCGTTCGCACCAGGTTTAGAAATCAGCAGAGTTTCAAGCTCTTTAACATCTTTAAATTCGCCAGTGGGATGAAAACGAATCGACTCATCGCCCACTCTAATCTTACCTGCGTTAGACACCGTGTTTTGAGATTGTAACAATGCAAATATATGGCTGGGGGCAATACCAAGTTGGGCTAATTTACGGGTAGATATTTCTACCATTACTTGCGGCTGTTGCTCACCTGCAATCGTTACCTTGCTTACCCCTTTAACTAATACCAGTTCACGCTTTAAATAGTCGGTGTAGTCTTTTAGTTCATCGTAAGAATAGCCGTCACCTACAACAGAATATAAAACACCATATACATCGCCAAAGTCATCTAAAATTGTACTTGGGTAAACACCACTGGGTAAAGACGGAGAAAGATCGTTTATTTTACGACGCATTTCATCCCAAATTTGGCGAAGTTGCTCTTTTCGATAAGTGCTCTTCATTTCCACGGCAATTTGCGACTTCCCGTTGGATGAAATAGAAGTCACGTGGTCAACATAGGGTAACTGTTGAATTGCATTTTCGAGTGGAAAAGTAACTTCTTCCTCGACTTGCTGCGGTGATGCGCCAGGGTACATGGTAATAACCATGGCCTGTTTAAGTGTAAATTCAGGGTCTTCTAACTGACCTAAATCAAAATACGATACGCTACCACCAATTAAAAGCAGCAGGGCAAACATCCAACTAATTACTTTTTTCTTTATAGAAAATTGTGCAAAGCTCATAATTATAAGCCTCGCTCTTTATTCCATGGACGAACTTTCATGCCTTCTTCAATTGAGTGAACACCCGCAGACACCACAATTTGGCCCTCTTTAATACCGCTAAGTACCTCTATGCCATCATGGTGTAATTGGCCAACTTCAACAGCTTGTTTATGGACTTGGCCGGTATTTTCATCATAAAGCCAAACATAGGCATTATTTTTAATTGCTTCTTGAGGATCAGAAAAAACCGATTCAATAGGGAGTATTGTGTAAGCAACCTGCGAACGTGTTACTTTACTTAAATCAATTAAAACGCGGCCAGTCATACCTGCTAGTAAATTAAAGTCATCAGGCACGGGTAACGAAAACACCACTTTATAAGTGAGTGTTGCTGGGTCGGCTTGGGTGTCCCATTCTTTAATATCGAGCGAGTATTCTTTATCTTCAAAACCATCAAATTTAACAGTAGGGTGGTAATCCGTGCCTTTTTTGAATCGTGCCACTATTTTTTCAGGAACCTGAATTTCTACGTCCATTAAATCACGCGTTTCTAGGCGCAAAATATCTTGTTTAGCTTGAATATTTTCAAAATTCTTTACAAACACTTTGGCAACAGTGCCCGCAAAAGGGGCTCGCAATTCACTGTACTCTAGGTTGGTTTCAGCAATTTTAAATGCCGACTCAGCAATTTGCATATTGGCTGTTGCTTGGTCGAGCTCAGATTGGCTAGTAATTTTTTTCTCGAATAATTGTTCAATTCGGCTCAGTTGCGATTTTGCCAGTTCGTAACGTGCTTTACGTTCGTCAAACTGGAGCTGAAAATCTTCAGGGTCTAATTTGGCTAGTAAATCGCCTTTTTCAACGTGTTCCCCAGCAAGAACTGGAAACTCTATAAGTTCTCCGTTTACCCTAAATGCAAGGTAAGATCCTTGGTTTGCAACCACCTCAGCAGGGAAACTACGAATATTAATTTGAGAGTCATGACCAATATTGAACAACTTAACAGGGCGAATTGGCTCTTCTTTAACTAGTTGTTCTGGCTCAGAACAGGCAATTAAACTAAGTAGGGTCGTTGTTAGTAAACATAGACGAAAGAGTTTCATGTCTTCTCCATTGCAATATTGGCAAAATAAGTAAGTGCAGGATACGCTGCAAACATATAAAATAAAATTCATTAAATTTTAGAGACTCAATAAGTTTTACTTATAATGTTTTGAGGCGGTATATGAAGCTGAATCAATTAGTAATATTAGATGCCATAGTGCAAAGCGCAAGTTTGAGCGGTGCTGCGCAAAAGCTTCATAAAACACAGCCCGCGCTAACGTTGGCTATAAAAAACTTAGAAGCACAAATAGGCTTTGAGCTGCTAGATAGAACTAAGTACCGGTTACAGCTTACTGAAAAAGGACGTATTTTTCATCGTGAGGCACAACAGTTACTGCATGCAAATGACGAGCTTGCCAAACTCGCAGAAGAGCTTTCGTTAGGAAATGAACCCCAATATCGAATTTGTTACGAACAGCTCTGTCATAAACAAAGTTATAACAAGATCATAAGTAATACTTTTAGGCAGTTTACGAGTACAGAGTTTTGTATTACCAGTGGCAAACGGTTTGTATCGTTAGAACAAGTTAATAGTGGGCAAGCAGAGCTAGGTATTGGCCCCTGGTTTGATTTATTTCATGCTACAGGTGACTTAGAAAGCGTGCCCATAGGTAAGCTCGACATTGGTATAGTCAGTGCTAAAGGGTTATTACCCCAACAGTTAACATACACACAATTACAAACCTATCCGTGTTTAGCTATGTTTGAAAGCGATTTAAGCATAGACAGCGATAGGCTATCTTACTCTAAAGGTTCTGCAATGATGAAAATAGACGACGTAGCAACTTTAAAGTCGTTTTTACTTTCAGGGGCCGGATGGGCAATGATGAGCCTAGAGCATTGCAAACCTGAAATAAAAGCAGGCTTACTACAAGAAATCCATATTACAGACCGCGAACATAAATTTAGCGCACAAATAAGAGCGTTTAGGCAACATGCTATTCATCATGGCCCTGTGGCACGCACTGTATGGGAGCAATTTAAACAACTAAGTAAGGCTTACGCTGATAAAAATGGATATTGAAAAAGAAACCCTTATTTATACTGTAATAGCCGGTATCCCAGCAGGAAAAGTAGCAAGCTATGGTCAAGTTGCTACGTTGGCTGGATTTCCGCAAAACTCACGTTTAGTTGGCCGTTTATTAAAAATAATGCCAAGTGATTCGGTTATTCCATGGCATCGTGTTGTAAACAGCCAAGGTAAAATAGCGTTCCCTGTAGGCAGTAACAAGTACCAAGAACAGCGTCAAAAGTTATTATCAGAAGGTGTGCTTTTTAAAAACGACAAAGTAAATATGCGTGAGTGTAGATGGCAGTAAAGTTAACACTTTAGGCTAATTGCCAGTGTAGGTCCGATAAATTAGTGCCATACGGCACAGTAAAATACCTTCTAGATATTTTTGCTAAGTACTCAGTATTAACGGATGAACACCTAAAGCCTCGGCAACATCCAGTGATATGGCATCGTCTCGTAAGCTTAGTTTGACTAATTTGATTTTGCAATTAACGGGGTAAAACCATCTCTTTCTAGGTTGAGTATATCTAGGGATATTAGCCTCCTCAAAGTAATGAGGAGGTGTCCACTAAAACGGGTGAGGAGCATTGTCCTTGTTAAACAAATTGTTATGTGTAAATTACTTCTGTTCTTCTAAATGTTTTTTTACGTAATATTGTTCATTCTTTTTATATGCAGCCCACAAGGCATAAAAATCAATTGCGTAAACTAGTAAACCTTTAACGTTTAGATAATATGAGCCAAAAAATCCTGGTATTGAAAAGCCAAAATCGGGTATTAACGCAAAGCTAACAACAAACAAAAAGCCAGCAGTTAATACTGTACTAAATACACCAGTAAATATAACTTTGAAACTTTTCTTAACTTCGACTTCACTCAAAACATACCTTTACACATAACGCCTCGCTTAAACGGCGAAAAATAGCAGGCTAAAGTTAGCGACGAAGGAGCTCAAGCATGCTGTTTTGCGTCCTTTGGTTAAAGCGTTTGTTAGGTGAATTTAAGCCATAAATAGAGCAACGACAATAGAAACCCAAGTTAAACTAAAAACTAAAATACTAGTATTTTCGGATTCTGAATTTATATACAAAAATAAAGTGCCAAAGAAAAATGCAATTGGTGTTGCTGCCATTGCTGAGTATTCGCTTGGCAATTCACGCCCAAAAAAAACAATTAATATTTTTAAAATAATGAACGCAAAAGACATATAAAAGAAGACCCGAATCATCCATATTCTTAGATGATCATCTGAAGCAAGCGGTCTTACTTTTTTAGTAAGGAATATCTTCCTTAGAATTTGTAAGATTTCCTTATCCGTTTTATTTAGCTTAAACACACTAATGGATTTCCTCATTAACCTAACGCCAGCATAAGCGGCGATTAATAAAGGGCTAAAATTATTGAGCGCAGCGACAATAGCCCATTGTTAATTGTCCGAGCGAGTTTACGAGCCTTAATGCTCTTGTTATATGCCGTTTTTATACCTGCATACTTGTGTAGCACTAACTTTATAATTTACAACAATTGAATCCCCTGACACTTCAAATTGCAAAGATATATTACTGTAACAATTCAAATCTGTTTTGCTTACTATCTTATCTAATTTTACTGAGTTAGAAATTCCAGAAAGGCTTTTTACCATATTACTTATCTTGTCGTCTTTTATTGCATTTGAAGATAACCAAACTTCAAAGTCGTTATATTCAGTGGATATTTGAAGTTGCTCTTCGATTTTGGCATTCCACTTATCTACTGCTTGTTTGGTAATTTTAGTATCGGCTTCTTGTTGTTCAGAACACCCCAATAAAATAAAGAATGTCAAAAAAATAACTAAACGCAAAGTAAACACCTTAGGCATATAACGCCCGGCCTTGGGGCGCGCGCTTTTTGCGCGTCCCGCCACGCTTTTCAGTGGCATCAACGGCCGTTTGTTATAAATATCATCGCACATTTCGACTATCCCTGAGGTTGATACAGGCTTCCGACACACAAGCTTTTAGCATTTCCATCTTGAGCTCAACTTGCTGGTCGATGATAGCATTTGCCTCTTCAACCTCTCCGCGTGCTAATGACTCCCTAATTTTAGTTAGTGTATCCAAGTCATATGCAGCATTCGAAACTAACGAATCTTCAATAATCCCAGTGGCGACGTAGTCTGCATGCTTATTGATAGCATCAACAAGGAAGGCAAAACCCCATAGGCCAAACACCAATAAAGTCGCGAAGAATAGAACTTGTTTCAGGTACTTCATAGTTTCAAATATTTATAACGCCCTGTTAAGGGGCGGATAATAGTTGGCTTAAAATAGTGACACGAAGTGGAACCCAAGCCAACTGTTAGGAGTCCCGCTTGAACAGTTTGTTATGTGTACTTACAACCGGTCAAAATAGTCACCTGAACGATGCCTAAAAAACACATTGCAATATTGCAACTCAATTTCCAGCGGCGCAGTTTTTAAAACATTTATGTAAGGATTTAGTTCTAGTGTAACGGTGACGTTTTGTGAAGAAACCAGCGAATCAAATAGAGCACGTTTTTTTGCTTCTGATTCAGAATATGGCATTCGAATTATTATGTTTTCGTTGCAATTTGGAGCAGCGATAGGAAAGTGCTCTTTTGGCACATACACTTCAAACTGACCACCTTTATTAAATCCATACTCAGTATTTAATTCATACTGTCCCGAGCGCAGTTCATATTTCATATGGTAATAGTTTGAATACTTGCCAGGGTTTACCTTTATCTCCTGAGCATAACTTTGCAATGAAATAAATAACAATACTGTGATTAAAACTTGCTTCATACTTTCCTGTACACATAACGCTCCAATATGGGGCGCATAAATGCTTGGCTAAAACTAGCGACGAAGGAGCGCAAGCCAAGCGTTTTGCGTCCATGCCATAATTGGCTTGTTATAAACCTGTTTGCATTAATATTTCGTTTATAGACGATTCTATGTTTTTTCTTAGTACTTCAGAAACATGCTGTTTATCCGCGTCAGAGAGCTCATCCCATGTTGCTGGTAATTCTTCAATGTTAATAGGCATCAGCTTTTGTAGATAACAAGCACTACATTTTTTCTTACCGTTAATATATGGCGCGATATTCAAAGCTACATAAGTGTTAGCCTGCATCGCATTTCCAAAAGCAGACCGCTGATTGACGCCATAGCCGTATGTGCCCGGAGTTGCATAAACATCACGGGGTATTAGCTCAATGATCATGTCATATTTTTGTCTTTGAGCCTCTTCAATCAGTTGAACTTGAAACCCTTTATTTTTTAACCTGTTGATAACCGAATCAGTTAATAGCTTAGAAAAAGTTGGATCATTTACTTGAGCATACTCATTATTAAATATTGTGGTTCCAATAGTTACAAAGTTTGGTGTGTCAGGAAATTGATTGATGATGCCAACAGTTTTGACTGATTGCAGCTCAGTTGGCTTTAAAGTGGAAGCGCAGCCACCTAAAAAGCTGAGGGTTAAAATGGTAATTGCTAATTTTATGATTTTTTGCACGATACGTCCTTTTAAGGTTTATAACGCCCAAAAAAGGGGCGAGTAATTGTTGGCTAAAATGTGTAGCGAAGCGAAACCGAGCCAACGATTACAAGTCCCGCTTATTTTGCTTGTTAAGTGCCTTTAGCACTCTTTGAAAAGCTGACAGTAACACTACTAACCAACCGATAAAAACAAATGAAATTAAAGCCCATCGAATATACTCCCAATATTGAGTCTTTGACTCAAGACTACCATGAGCAATAACTTTATAATTATTGTTGGTCAACCAACTAGGAAACTCACCTCTCTCCATTCTTCGTTTGTAATTTCCTTCCTCACCACCGCCAATACTTAACAATAAAGATGGAGATGGTTTGATTACCAACTCGTAATCTAATGAACCACCAGGTTTATGTATGCATGTCCAAAATAAGCATACTGTAGCGATCAATAATGTGACACAAAACTTCATAGGCACTTAACATGTTTATAGCGAGCTAATCGCGCGTATTTCTACCACAGCATCGCTTGTTTGTCTTAATTACTCATTTGTAACAAACTTCTTAAGCATTTGCTAATACTAATAAAATACAGTCGTTCTGGTTTTTAATGCAAGATAAAAACGAGCGATTGGGTCGTTTTCCTGACTATGCAAGCAATATACTTTGACGAAATTAAAAAGTAACTGTTAACTAAAGCTCTAAGTAGCCATTAATAAACGTAGGTGCTGATCGAAATATAATGACAAATACAACCAGCTATTACGAATAAGTGCCAAATTGCGTGACTGAATTGAGTTGTTTTAGCGCTGTAAAATAATGTGCCTGCGCTATAAAAAATTCCGCCAGCGAGTAGCCAATACAAAGCTTTTACATCAATGCTTGAATACAACGGATAAATAATTGCTAATGCAAACCACCCCATGAGTAGGTAGGTGGCTAGGGATATTTTTTTGTTACCATTTTTAACAAGTATTTTGTATGCAACACCTGCAATCGCAACGGTCCATATAAAGCTGAGTGTACCCCATGACCAGGCCCCCGATAGTGAGAGTAATAAAAAAGGAGTGTATGTGCCTGCAATAAGTAAATAAATGGCGCAGTGGTCACACTTTTTATACAAGGCACGCAACTTAGGTTGCACGCTCGCGTGGTATAGTGTTGAAGATAAAAATAGTATAAATAAGCTACTACCGTATATTGCGGTACTTATATTGGCTTTAGTGCTGGTTGCTTGGTTAAATAAATCCCACATAACAAAAACAGCAAAAAAAATACCGAGTGCGTGGCTTATAACATTGAGCTGTTCTTCTTTACGAGAATAAGGGGCGTCGAGTGACATTACTGCTCCTACCACTATTTAATTTTCGTTTAGTGTACAAGTGTACGCTGAAAGTTTCAATCACTGTATAAGTTAAAGCTTTTTCTTGATTTTAAACAAAAATAATTCACTATGGGTTGGCCTATTTACAACAAAACTCAAGTTAATAACCATGAAAGCAAATTTAAAAGCCGCATTACTAACAGCCATTATTTACCCAGGGGCAGGACACTTTTCGTTAAAAAAACATTTAATAGGTGCAATATTTGCTGGTGTGTTTTCGGTATTATTAATTTTAACGATGAAAGATATATTTGCCGTTGCACAATGTACAGCCAATGAAATTGTGGCAGGAAAAATACCGATGACCATCACCTCTATTTTAGGTGCTGCAAAAGAGCCGTCACTGGCATGTGCAAAACTTGCAGAGTACAAATATTTGCCACTTATGATAATTATTTGGGTGCTGAGTATGGTTGATGCCTATCGTTTAGGTAAAAAGTAAACCCAGGCCTCCCCATTTTTTTGTATTCACTTTTTTGTTATTTCAATACCATTATTTAAAGTTGTGTTTTTTTCGTAATGACTTTGTAATTCACCGTGCCATTTTGTATTTAAATTTTTTAGCTAGCATAAAAAATTAAGCATACCCCTATTTATTTTTTAACTAAAAAGTGGCTAAAAAATAAAATTACGTGGTTAAATTAACCTTCCCTGAATTTCAACAAATTAACCAGCTCATTAAAACTTTATTAATATCAGCGATTTAAACTTTATTTTCATCTTGGCACAACCCTTGAGTATATAACTACGTCTAAACAATACACAAACAAGGAATACCATTATGAAACATTCAATTAAAATCGCTATGGCTAGTTTATTAGTATTAGGTTCTTCGCAAGTAAACGCGACAGAAGTGGACCTAGATGTAACTGATATTTTAACAAACAGTGTAACTACCTACATTAAGCAAACCACCATTGAGCTTGAAAAATCTATAAAAGAAACACTTTATTTTGATACAAAATTAACACTGGAAACGTTAATTGAGCCTGCTGATTTAGTGAGTAATGAAGCGGCAGAAAGTAAAGACCCTGCAGTTAATAACGTAAAATAAGCAACTTAAAGGAATAAGGCGATGAGTACCGAGCTTGGATTATTTGCACTTATGTTGGCACCCGTAGTGAGTATTATAACTGCGTATATATCTGTACAAGCACTAAAGAGTATGGGTGGGTGGCTTAATATTTAACCAATTAAGTGTAATGCAATTAATTCGGTTTACTTAAAGCTGATCGACTTATTAAAAACGCACGTAAATAAAGGCAGTGTTATTGATAGAAGTAGACTTTATGAAACGTGCGATTTTCCCATTACCCATTTTTATTTTACCTGAAGGTTATACGCGTTTGCGTATTTTTGAACCTCGTTATTTAAACATGGTTAAAACCGCATTAAAAAATAACACGGGGTTTGTGCTATGTACGTTTGAGCATGACACACCTTTTAACATTAGCGCCCAAGGATGCTTGGTTGATATAATCGACTTTGACCAAGACGATAATGACGTGCTGCTTATTGATGTTTTTGCGTCTAAAAGTGTTCAAATAAATGATGTTTACCAAGACGAAGAAGAGCTTCGCCATGGTTTAATATCTGATTGCAAAACGCCTTACTGGTATAGCGATAAAAACAAACAAGTTGGTGAGCATTTTTTATTGCATGACGCATTGCGTAACGTTTTTTATGGTAACCCTGAACTTAACCTACTTTACAAAACAACTCACTTTAATAACTTAGCTTGGATAGCTGCCCGTTGGCTTGAGTTGTTACCTATTTCGATCGAGAAAAAACAACAACTTGCGTTCGAAACTAACTTTGATAACTTACTTAATTTCCTCCATACTGTAATTAATAACGAATTTGCCTAAATAATGTGATCTCGTACCATTTATTGCACGTATTACCTTTATCAAAACAATAATGGGATTAATTACTATGGTAAGTCAACAACAGTCAACTCGTTGTGAACCTAATACAGGTAAGTATACTGCCATGCCAGAAACGCCTAGTTCTGAACTTATGCAAGCATTACTATCGGTTGCACAAGACCGTGATAAAAAAGCATTTGCCTATTTATTTGAATACTTTTCACCAAAAATTAAGCGCTTTGGAATAAAGCAATTTGGTGTTGAAGCACAAGCCATGGAGCTTGTACAGGAAACATTAACGTCTGTATGGCGTAAAGCACACTTATACAACAGCGATAAGGGTGCTGCTACTACGTGGGTTTATACAGTAATGCGTAATGCGTCATTTGATATGCTTCGTAAAATGAAGAGCAATAAAGAAGAAAACATCAGCGAAGACATTTGGCCTTTAATTAATGATTCTGAAGACACAAATCACGAATACACTGACCATTTAGAAGACAAACAAATTAAACGCTACCTTGATAAATTGCCCATCGCTCAACGTGAGGTTGTTCGTGGTGTTTACTTTCAAGATATGTCGCAAGAGCAATTAGCTCAACAACTTAATATTCCAGTAGGCACGGTAAAATCACGATTACGTTTAGCCTTGCAGAAATTACGTAATGAAATGGGAGATCAGCATGATTAAACATCACCCGAGTGAAACACTACTTACAAAGTATTGTTCAGCGTCGTTAAGTGCCTCTTTGAGCCTTGCAGTTTCGATACATGTAGATATGTGTCCTGTTTGCCAAGAAAAAGTAGCAAAAATAGAAGCAAGCAACGCAGATGCTCTGTTTAGTGAAGACACCGAAACTTTTGAGCAACCAGTTAATAATCAATCTCAGTTGCTTGAAGAGTTTGATATGAATGTGCTTGACTTAATTACTGCAGACGATTCTGTAGACGAAGTGTATGAAGTAGAGCCAGTTAAAGTAAGTGTAAATGATCACAATTACCAACTCCCTCGTGCTCTGACTCGTATTTCGCACAGCAAGTTTACTCAAGTTGGCAAATTAGCCCGTTCACGTGTAGCACTAGATGATGGTGCATTACGTTCAAGTTTACTGCACATAGATGCGGGCGGTGAAATTCCTGAACATACGCACACAGGTTTTGAAATAACCCTATTACTTGACGGTGAGTTTTGTGATGAAGACGGACACTACGTGCCAGGTGACTTTATTTGGCAAGATGGTCGTCATCAACACACGCCAATAACAAAAGATGGGTGTTTATGCTTTACAGTTGTGAGCAGTGCGCTACATTTTAATAAAGGGCTAAGTAAATTACTAAATCCAATTGGTAATTTAATCTACTAAGAGATTACATGCAAAAAACTACAATAAAAATAGGTATAAGCGCCTGCTTAGCAGGCGAAAAAGTTAGATTTGATACAGGTCACAAAAGGTCAAACTTTTGTATGGACGAACTTGCAAAGCATGTTGAATACACACGCTTTTGTCCTGAGGTTGCGGTTGGCTTACCAATTCCTCGACCTACAATTCGCCAAGTTCGAGTTGGCGACACAATTAAAGTTTGCCGTCCTGATGGCTCCGGTGATGTTGGACCGCAGTTAACTGAATACGGTAAAAAGGTTGCTACTGAGCAAGCTAAAGAGTTGAGTGGTTTTGTATTTTGCGCCAAAAGCCCAAGTTGTGGCATGGAGCGTATAAAAATATACAACGAGGCTGGGACGGGTAACACCTCAGAGGGCGTTGGTTTTTTTGCAGAACAAATTATGAAGCACAACCCACTTTTGCCTTGCGAGGAAAATGGTAGGTTAAACGACATACACCTGCGTGAAAATTTTGTAATGCGTGTGTACGTTTTAAACAGTTGGCAGCAGCTTGTAAAAGATCCATTAAGTGTTCATCACTTAACGCAATTCCATGCAAAGCATAAGTATTTATTAATGGCACACAATTACCAAGCTTATCGTGAGCTTGGCAAGTTACTTGGAACCTACGCTGGTGATGATATAAACGCATTGGCTGATGAATACATTTTAGGCTTAATGACAGGGCTTAAAAAACCTGCATCTCGTCGTAATAACTGTAATACGTTAATGCATTTACAAGGTTACTTTAAAAAAGACCTTGCTAAGGTAGAAAAGCAAGAACTACGTGAAGCAATAGACGAGTATCGCTCTGGTTTAGTGCCGCTTTATGTGCCTCTTACTTTACTTAAGCACCATCTAAAAGTTCACCCTAAAGAGTACCTAGAAAAACAGGTGTTTTTTAATCCCTATCCTCATGATTTAAAACTACGATTTGGTATTTAATGAATACATTATTTTGGTTTAGGCGCGATTTGCGCCTTTTTTCGAATGAAGCGTTAATAGAAGCGCTAAATAATGGCGCTAAACACGCCATTTTTTTTGTTTGCGAAAAGCAGTGGCAACAGCACCAAGCAGCGCCAATACAAATTGATCTACTAAAGCGACGTGTAACTTATTTGCAAGAGCAACTTGCCAATTTCGGCATAACGCTTAATGTAATAAACGCTCCCAGTTTTAGTGATTGTGAATCTGAGCTACTTTCGTTTTGTGAAACTCATGATATTCAGCATATTATTGCTAATACAGAATATGAGCTTAACGAAGTAAATCGAGACAAAGCTGTTTTAGCACAGTGTGACAAACGTTCCATTACCTTTACATTATACGAAGGAGATTTAATTGCGCCTGTTGGTAGCGTTAAAAACCAAAGTAATGAAATGTATAAAGTATTCACACCATTTAAACGCGCATGGTTAAAACAGTATCAAGATACTCACTTTAGCCTGGCTCAATGGCCACTAGAGCAAAACCCTATAAAAATTGAAAAAAGCCAGTACCTTGAAAGCGATGGTAGTTCGGATAAATGGCCTGTTGATGATGAAACACTTTTAACCGTTGTTGATAATTTTATTTGCGATAAGTTAACAAGCTACGACGATCAGCGTGACATCCCCAGTATTAAAGGTACATCTGGTTTGAGCCCGTATTTAGCGCTGGGCATTATTAGCCCAAAGCAGTTGCTAATTAATATACAGCAACGTTACCCCGACATTTTGACTACATCAAAAAGTAAAACATTCACGTGGGTTAACGAGCTTATTTGGCGAGAGTTTTACAGGCATCTTATTGCAGAGTACCCGAAGCTCTCTCGTGGTGAAAACTTTAACGAGAAATACAATCCTGTTGAATGGCGAAAAAGTGAAAAAGAATTTAACGCGTGGTGCGAAGGTCGAACTGGTTACCCACTCGTAGACGCAGCTATGTTACAGCTTAAGCAAACTGGATGGATGCATAACCGTTTAAGAATGGTAGTGGCCAGTTTTTTAACTAAACACCTATTAATTGACTGGCGTGAAGGTGAGCGCTTTTTTATGCAGCACCTTATTGATGGCGATTTAGCTTCTAACAATGGTGGCTGGCAGTGGGCTGCAAGCACAGGGTGTGATGCACAACCGTATTTTAGGATTTTCAACCCTATTACCCAAAGTGAGCGCTTTGATCCAACAGGTAAGTTTATACGTAAGTATTTGCCTGAGCTTGAAAATGTGCCAGATAAACACATTCATTTTCCGCATACCTACTTAGCTGCAACGGGCAAGGGAAGTGAATGTTACTGGCCAGCAATTGTTGATCACAAAGCTGCACGTGAACGTGCGCTCGCTGCATTTAAGGTATGATATGGATAACCAGTTACCAGTAGATAAATTTGTTGATATTTACCAGCAACTTAATAGCTCTAATTTGGACTTATTAAGTGACATTTATGCCGACAATATTCAATTTATTGATCCGATGCACGAAATTAACGGCATTGAAAGTTTGCGTGACTATTTTGCAAATTTATATAGCAATGTTAAGCATTGTCAATTTGATATAACGGATTCGTTTGGTATCAACAACAATGCATTTGTTTATTGGACAATGCATTATTCACATCCCAAACTGGCCTCTGGCAAAACCATATCTGTGCAGGGCCACAGTAAGCTAATTTTTGATAATGATAAAATTGTTAAGCATCGTGATTATTTCAACGTAGGCGAACTACTTTACAAGCATATTCCAATTCTAGGTAGTGTGGTTAGTTACATTGATAAGAGGGCGGGCTAATTATGGTTACCTTAATTACAGGCGCAACGTCAGGTATTGGCGAACAACTAGCTATTAAATATGCAAAAATGGGCGACACCGTTATTGCATGTGGACGTAATACAGAAAAACTAGCTGAGCTTTCAAAACATAACAACATAGAGAGTTGTAAGTTTGATGCAACAAGCCTAAAAGATATTAAAGAAGCAACCATTGGATACCCACACTTTGACCGAGTAATTCTTAATGCGGGCAATTGTGAATACATAGACGACGCAAAAAACTTTGACAGTGCTTTGTTTGAGCGCGTAATTAATGCAAATTTACTGTCGGTTGGCTACTGCTTAGAAGCATTACTCCCTAAAGTTAAAAGCGGCGGTCAATTAGTTATTGTTAGCTCAAGCGTTACATACTTACCGTTACCACGCTCCGAGGCTTATGGGGCGTCTAAAGCGGGCGTAAGTTATTTAGCTAAAAGCCTAGCCGTTGATTTGATGGATGTGGATGTCACGTTAGTTCACCCAGGGTTTGTAAAAACTCCTCTGACCGAAAAAAATGATTTTCCTATGCCTATGGCAGTGACCGCTGAAGAAGCGGCAGATTATATGATCAAAGGAATAAACAAACGACGTAAAGAGGTACACTTTCCGTATCGCTTTACGCTTATATTAAAAGCATTGCGGATATTGCCTTTACCGCTTTGGCTTAAAATAGCAAAAGGATTAACCCGTTGAAAAAAATAGCAATAATAGGAACTGGTGTATCAGGTTTAACATGTGGGCATTTGCTTCACAAACACTACGATGTCACTTTATTTGAAAAAAACGATTACATTGGCGGGCACACTGCGACTGTTGACGTAGATGTTAAGGGCGTTAATTACGCCGTGGATACCGGATTTATTGTTTTTAATAACCGAACCTACCCTTATTTTGAAAAGTTACTTGCGCGTATTGGTATAAAAAAGCAAGAAACCCAAATGAGTTTCAGTGTTCATAATGAGGCAACAGGCTTTGAGTACAATGGCCATACCTTCACCAGTTTATTTGCACAAAGAAGAAATATTTTTAGGCCTAAATTTTGGCGCTTGTTATCTGACATAGTTAAATTTAACAAACTATGTAAAGCCATACACGAAAAAGGCGAATATCAGCAATCGCAAACACTCGGTCAGCTACTTAATGAAAATCAGTTTAACGACTTTTTTAAATATCATTATATTTTACCTATGGGCGCAGCTATTTGGTCTACTAGTATTAAAGAAATGGAAAACGTAGGCGTAGAGTTTTTTGTAAAGTTTTTCTTTAATCATGGCCTTTTAGATATCACAAATAGGCCGCAATGGTATGTTGTACCTGGTGGTTCACGTGAATACATAAACCCATTAATTAAAGGGTTTGCTGACAGAATAAAGCTTAACACTGATATTAAATCGGTAACACGTGCAAATGACGATGTAACCATTGAGCTTGCTAATGGTGAGCAGCACGTTTTTGACAAAGTTATTTTTGCGTGCCACTCAGACCAAGCACTCAAACTACTTGGTGATGCAACAAACCAAGAAAAATCAGTACTTGGCGCAATTCCTTATACTGAAAATTCAGTAGTACTTCATACAGATACAAATTTACTACCTGACAGAAAAGCCGCTTGGGCTAGTTGGAATTATTTATTAAATAACAATACCGACAAAGCAGCTGTTGTTACCTACCAGATGAATATATTGCAAGGTATTCAATCAGACACGCAGTTTTGCGTTACGTTAAACCACCTTGAAGGGATAGATAAAAGCAAAATATTGCGTGAATTCACTTACCATCACCCTGTTTTCAACAAAGAGTCTATTGCTGCGCAAGGGCTTAAACAAACGATCGATGGTCAAAATAATAGTTATTTTTGTGGTGCCTATTGGTACAACGGCTTTCATGAGGATGGTGTACGCAGTGGTGTAGATGTGGCAAGGCAGTTAGGGGTTGAATTTGACTAGTGCTGTTTATTTAGGCGATGTTAAGCATCGCCGTTTTGCTGTTAAGACTCATCATTTTAGTAATCCACTTTATATGATGTGGGTTGATCTCAACAACCCAGAGCAATTGAACAATAAGCATAAATGGTTAGGTACGTCTGGTTCAAAAGCATTAAAGTTTAACGAATCAGACTACTTTGTTAATAAGCCCCACAATAATGATGCGTCAATCATTGAACGTGCAAATCATCAGTTATTATCGCTTGGTGTAACTGAGACTTTTAACCATGTATACATGCTTGGACAGCTCCGTTGCTTTGGTATTTACTTTAGCCCAGTAAACTTCTTCTTTTATGGTCATAGCGACAGTGAATTTAAGTACATGGTGGCTGAAGTTAGTAATACGCCATGGAATGAGCGACACTACTACTTGATACCACTAGAAAAAAAAGTGAACTTTAAAAAAGTCTTTTCCGTATCACCTTTTATGAACCTCGATATGAACTATCATTGGACAATTAGGTTAACGCAAGATAAAACATTGATTCATATTGAAAATAAACGGGATGGAGAATTGCTATTTGATGCTACTCTTCGATTAACCCGCAAAGAACTGACTGAAAAAGAAATGAGTCAGTTGTTAAAACGATTCCCAGCAATGACGTGGACAATATTTAAAGGTATTTATTACCAAGCGTTGAAGCTGTTTATAAAAAGAGTGCCTTTTTTAGGTCATTCTTAAAAGTCACAAATTACATACAAGCAGTAATAAAAATAATATAGGTGTTCTAATGGAAAAAGTGTCTAGCTTAAATTGCGAACAAAACACAGGCTGGTTTACAGGGCTTTATAAAAAATTAGTATTTAAAGCTTTTTCTTCAATAGAAACAGGGCAAATCACCGTTATTGATGAAGATCTGCAGCTTGTTTTTGGAGATGCATCATCCGACTTAAAAGTAACGGTAACAATTCACGACAAAGCGATGTACAAGGCGTTTGCATTATCCGGAAGTGTTGGCGCAGGCGAGTCTTACATTTTAGGTCAATGGAGTTGTGACAACTTAACCCGACTAATTGAGTTATTTGCTATAAATGAAAAACAGTTAGACGAGTTTGAGAAAAAATTCGCTTTTTTCAGCAACATTGCCCACAGACTAACTCATTTAAAAAATAAAAATTCTGAGTCAGGCTCTAAAAAAAATATAGTTGCTCACTATGATTTAGGTAACGATTTATACGAATCGTTTTTGAGTAAAGAAATGCTTTACTCGTGTGCTGTTTATCCATCAAAAGATGCCAGTCTTGAAGACGCGCAGCAGTACAAATTAAAGCGCATATGTGAACAAGTAGAATTGCAACCTGGCGATTCCGTTATAGAAATTGGCACTGGATGGGGCGCATTTGCCATTTACGCAGCAACACATTACGACTGCCACGTGACGACTACTACAATATCTGATGAGCAACATGACTTTGTTGCAGAAAAAATTAAACAGTTAGGCTTAGAGAATAAAATTACGCTTCTTAAGCTTGATTACAGACTACTCACGGGCAAATACGACAAACTCGTTTCGATTGAAATGATTGAAGCGGTTGGCCACGAATATTTACCTAGCTTTTTTACCCAGTGCGGTTCGCTACTCAAAGACGATGGCGCAATGTTGATACAAGCAATCACCATAAGCGATCAGCGATACAAGCACTACCTTAAAAATTCAGATTTTATTCAACAGTATATTTTCCCTGGTGGGTGTTTACCCTCATTAAACGAAATGAGTGAGCAAATCAAAAATAACACCGATATGGTTATCCATACTGTTAGTGATATTGGAACGCATTACGCAAGGACGTTAGCTGACTGGCGTGAACGCTTTATCAAAAGTTGGCCAGATCTAGACCGCACAAAATTTGATGACCGCTTTTATAGGCTATGGTTATTTTATTTTGCGTACTGTGAAGGCGCATTTAGAACGCGTGCAACCAGTACTGTACATTTAATGGCGCGTAAACCTCGCTTTAGTAGCAATGTAGATGAAATTGCACTCGCTTATTAATTTTGTCTTGTTTCAAGCAGTGTGGTTTTTATCATTACTGCTTGAAGGACAATCACTTTTATTTAGCGCTGGCATCATTGTATTAATGTTTTATTTGTCAAAGCAAAAAAAACAAGATGCATTATTGCTATTTAAAGCGCTTCCTATTGCTTTGCTACTTGAATACATAGCGGTGGAGCTTGGTCTACTTTCATTTAAAGTTGATCCTTTTCCTATTTGGCTGGTACTTCTATGGGCCGCCTTGCTCCTTTCATTAAATACATCGATGCATTTCTTAAGTCGATTAAGACTCTGGCAGGTATTTGTTGTTTGCCTTATTTTTGCGCCAGCTAGCTACTGGGCGGGTGCACGTTTTAACGTAATTAATTTAGGCTTACCGCTATGGCAGTTTTGGGTAGCCTACGGTGTTATTTGGTCGGCGGCCTTCACGTTTATTGTATTTATAAACCAAAAAATTAAGTCGATTATTTTAGCAAGTTAAAATTAGTTTACCCTACTATTTTTTATTTAAATAAGGACTTTAATTGTGAAATCAATCATAACGACAACTGTTTTATGTCTTTTATTGTCTACTTCTGCTTTTGCTAATGTTGAATTTAGCAAAGTGGGCGAGGGTAGAATGGAATACTTGTTTTGGGATGTTTACGACGCCACCTTATATACCCCTTCCGGCGATTATGCTTTGGGTGAACACCCTGTCAAATTTAAGCTGACCTATTTACGTGATTTTGACGCCAAAGATATAGTTAAAGCAACCAATGAGCAGTGGGAGCACATAGGTAAAAAAAATCTAGTCGGCAAGTACGATGAGGTGCTTTTGTCTATTTGGCCAAACATAGGTAAAGGTGATTCGTTAACGCTGATAACTGATAAGGAAGGCAAAAGTACTTTTTTGCATAACGATAGCGAGGTTGGCGTAATTGATGATGTTGCGTTTTCAAGTGATTTTTTAGCTATTTGGTTAGGTAAAAATACGTCAGAGCCAGCTTTAAGAAAAAAACTATTAGGAAATTAAAATGATTATTAATAACGCGTTAAAAACGATTTTTGTGTGTGTATTTGCACTTCTTTTGGTTAGTTGCTCAGCCCCTAATGTAGAACACTACAGTAAAACAACTCCCAATTTTGACTTTAAAACCTTCTTTAGCGGCAAATTAAAAGCATATGGCGTAGTGCAAGACTTTAAAGGTGAGCTAACCCGTAAGTTGGTAGTTGATATGAACGCTACGTGGGAGGGCAACCAGGGCGTCATAGAAGAAGACTTTGTATATGATGATGGTGAAACACAAAAACGCATCTGGAAAATAACCCTTAATGACGATAACACCCTTACAGGGACTGCCGCTGACGTTCTTGGCGTTGCACAAGGTAAGAGTGATGGCAGTGTATTTCATTGGAACTACAATGTAGAACTCCCTTATGACGGAAGTACTTTAGAAGTTAATTTTGATGATTGGATGTACTTGGTAACACAATCGCGCTTGATTAACCGCACATCTATTGTTAAGTTTGGTGTCGAGGTCGGGGAAGTGACCTTAGTTATCGAAAAAATATAGTTTTTATATGCTGATTAACATGCACCAAAATTGTACAAAAATTAAGTCTTTGTTAACACAAGATGCTGTATTTTAGCGGAAATTAATATAATTTTATGTGTTTTATAAGATTTTAACTAAAAATTGCAATTTGCTGTTGCTAACTTTTAAAAAATACATAAAGATAGGTTTTGCGAAGGCAAAATAATAACGAATAGGAATCTAACAATGAATAAAGCTCAATTAGTTGAAAAAATTGCTACTGACGCGGAAATTTCTAAAGCCGCAGCTACACGTGCTCTTGACGCATTTACTGGCGCTGTAACTTCTGCACTAAAAGAAGGTGATTCAGTAGCATTAGTTGGTTTTGGTACTTTCTCAGTTAAAGAACGTGCTGCACGCACAGGCCGTAACCCTCAAACGGGTGCTGAGATCCAAATCGCAGCGGCAACTATCCCAAGCTTTAAAGCAGGTAAAGGTCTTAAAGACCAAGTAAACCTATAATTGGTTTTACAAATTAATTGAAAAAAGGGCTAATAAGCCCTTTTTTTTTGTGTTGAAAAAGCCGTAATGTAACGGCTCAGTATTTGAAAAGTTATGCTTTTAAGGCTTTATCGCCTCTACCAATTCCAACTGCACCTGAACGTACAACTTCTATGATATCTGTTTCATGGCGTAGCGTATCTAAAAATGATTCTATTTTGTCTGTGCTGCTCACAAGTTGTAAGCTGTAACTTTGACGGCCCATATCTAAAATATCACCTTTAAACACATCTACTACCCGGGTAACTGCGGCACGCGTTGTTTCGTCTTGTGCAAATACTTTTACAAGGAGTAGTTCTCGTTCAATGTGACTCATTTCTGTTAAATCAATAATTTTTAATACATCAACGAGCTTGTTAACTTGCTTGGTAATTTGTTCAACAATTCGGTCATCACCCATTGTTGTTATGGTAATACGCGATAAAGACTGATCGTCAGTAGTACCTACCGTCAAGCTGTCAATGTTGTATGCTCGTTGTGAAAATAGTCCAACAATACGAGATAGTGCACCGGGTTCGTTTTCTAATAATATCGATAAAATACGACGCATTATGCTTTAACTCCTTTACGTAACCACATTTCGTCAATGCCACCTAGTTTAATTTGCATTGGGTACACATGTTCTTTTTCATCGACAAGTATGTCTAAAAATACTAGACGATCCGTTATGCTCATTGCTTTATCAATCGCGGGTTGGAGCTCTTCAAGAGTGTTTACCTGAATGCCTACGTGGCCATAGCTTTCAACTAATTTTATAAAGTCAGGTAGTGAGTCCATGTAAGATGATGAATGACGACCGCCGTACACCATATCTTGCCATTGGCGTACCATTCCTAATGAGCGGTTGTTAAGAGAGACGACTTTAACGGCTAAGTTGTACTGCAAACACGTAGAAAGCTCTTGAATGTTCATTTGAATAGAACCATCGCCAGTTACGCAAACCGACTCTTTATCAGGAAATGCGAGCTTAACACCCATGGCAGCTGGTAAACCAAAGCCCATAGTGCCTAATCCGCCTGAATTGATCCATTGGCGAGGGTATTTAAATGGGTAATACTGTGCTGCAAACATTTGATGCTGCCCTACATCAGAGCTGATGTAGGCTTCGCCGTCTGTTGCTTTATAAAGCGCTTCAATAACAGCTTGAGGCTTAATTTTTTCTGAAGGGCTTTGTTTGTAACCCAAACATTTTTGTTCGCGCCAGCTAATAATTTGTCGCCACCAATCTTCTTGTGCACTGCGATCTATTTGAATTGTACTTTTGTCTATTCCATCTTGTAGTTGTTTAAGTACAGTGTCTAAACAACCTACAACAGGTATATGCGCTTTAATGGTTTTAGAAATAGAGGTGGGGTCTACATCTACGTGAACAATAGTTGCATTAGGGCAAAACTTTTTAACGTTATTTGTAACCCGATCATCAAAGCGAGCGCCTAATGCTAATATAACGTCGGCATTTGCCATAGCTTTGTTGGCCTCTAGCGTGCCGTGCATCCCGAGCATACCGATAAAGTTAGGGTGAACCCCTGAAATACCACCCAGACCCATTAAAGTGTTGGTAATAGGTGCATTCAATGATTCTACTAAGCGCGTTAATTGCTCTGAGGTGTTTGAAATGATAATGCCACCCCCAGAATATATAACTAGCTTTTTAGCTTCCAATATAGCGGCCACTGCTTTTCTAATTTGTTTTGAATGGCCTTTGGTATTTGGGCTGTAAGTTCGAAGTTCAGTAGTTGCAGGGAAGTCGTATTCAAATTTGACAGCAGGATTAAGCATATCTTTTGGTAGCTCAACAACAACAGGCCCAGGGCGACCAGTGCTTGCAATATAAAAAGCTTTTGCCAATATTGCAGGTATTTCTTGTGCACTTCTGCAGTTAAAGCTGTGTTTTACAATTGGTCGAGAGCAACCAACTATGTCTGTTTCTTGGAAGGCGTCGTCACCAATTAGACTAGTAGGTACCTGCCCAGATAATACAACCATCGGAATTGAGTCCATGTACGCAGTTGCAATACCGGTTATACAATTTGTAGCACCAGGGCCTGAAGTAGCAAGAACAACACCGACCTCACCAGTAGCACGTGCATAACCGTCAGCCATGTGTGTTGCTGCTTGTTCATGCCTAACTAAGATGTGCTCAATATCATTTTGTTGAAAAAGTGCATCGTATAAATCTAATACTGAGCCACCTGGGTAGCCAAATATATATTTTACCTTTAATTCTTTTAATGCCTGAACGACTAGTTCAGAGCCATTATACTCTTGTTTGCTCATCCTCATTCCTCTGCGCTTTTTTGTGCATAAAAAAACCCCCGCGTGGTGCGGGGGTTTTTAAAAAGCAGTATTACCTTTTAATACATCCCCGCTGGGCTTATTACTAAGACCAGTACGAGAACGACTAGAAGGTTAAATTGTGTTTTCATAGTTATTTACTCTACTCAGCAAAACACTGCTTTGATGTGAAATTTTATATGGGTTTATTTTTAAGTGTTTTAAGTGTTTATGTCAACCTTGAATGTTGTTTTTTGCATTTTAAATTCGTTTTTTATTGTTTTTTAGTGGTTTATTGCTTTTTGTGCGTTTAATTTGAAGTTTTTAGGGAGATAATATGCAGTGTGCTTGTTTTTGCTTTGTTTGCTGTTGTTTTAGTAGTAAGCAATTATAGATTGCTTACGTATACTTTAAGCTGGTTTATAACATGTTTAAATAGTTGTTATTAGGTATGATGTGCTTAACAAATTGTTTGAGGAATATACAGTGAACAAAATAGCGTTACTTACTCTTATTACTACGTTGTTTAGCTCTATAACTGTAGCTAAAACATCTACTCCGCACGATGTAGGTGTGACCAACAAAGAACGAATTTTGTATTGGCTTAATAAAAAAGAAGACTTAACTTCCGATGAGTTAGAAGCGTCTTACAATGAATACATCAATAATCAATCACCTGTGCAAGTAGCTTTAAAAAATGGGTTTAGCCAGCTACCTCGTTTATCGACATATAACTCAATACAAAAGGGGCTCTTACCTAGTGAACAATCTAGTTTTTCAGCGGGGTTAACCCCAGATGATCGAGTCAATACCGTTAAAGTATTAACTATTTTAGTTGATTTTCCTGATTTAAAGCACGACGAAAACCAGTTAACTCCCCAAGACACTGATATGTTTTATACCGACTACTCCCCCGATCATTACCAGCAGATGCTGTTTAGCACTAACGGCTATGAAGGCCCTGACGGACAGGTTCTTTTATCGGCGGCCGATTATTATAAAGCGGCTTCTGGCAACAGCCTTAATTTTGAAGGGCAAGTTTACGGGTGGGTAACTGCAAATAATAACGCTAAATTTTATGGTGAACGTTTAGGCTCTACCCGAGATAAAAATGCGCCGAGCCTTGTAAAAGAAGCTGTTGAAAAAGCGGTAGCACAATTTAATATTAATTTGGCTGATTATGACTTAACTGATCTTGATGACATAGACGGTGATGGTATTACCGACGAACCAAATGGGATAATCGATCATGTTATGATTTTTCATTCTAGTATTGGTGAAGAGTCGGGCGGGGGTTATTTATCAACAGATGCAATTTGGTCACATCGTTATTATGTTTTAGACGAAAATAGCCAACCAACTGAAGTTGTTGGGAGTGATATAAAGCTATTTGGTTACACAATAAACCCTATTGATGCCGCCATTGGTGTTGTTGTTCATGAGTTTGGGCACGATTTAGGTTTAAAAGATGAATACGATTTACAGTCTAATACGGTAGGTGAGCCTGTAGCCTCATGGTCGGTTATGTCGTCAGGTACGTGGGCGGGTTCACCACGCGGGTCTGAGCCAGTAATGTTTAGCCCATATGCGCTAGAATATCTTCAAACACGCTACCAAGGTAATTGGGTAAACCAGCTTAGCCTTGATATGGATGAAGTTGTTACGAACCCAGTGCAAGTGATTAATAACGCATCAAGTACGTCTAAATCACAAAGCCAAGTAAAGGTCACATTGCCACCAAGGCTTGAAAAATTTAAAACGCCAGTCGAAGGCGTTTTTCAATATTATTCAAATACCGGCGATAATCTTAATACTCGTTTAGTGAACACCATTAATTTACCAAGCACGACAGAATCGCTTATGCTGAGCTTTGTTGCTTTTTATAGCATTGAGCAAGATTATGACTTAGTTCAAATAAAGGTTAATGGTGTGCCAATCGCGGGTAACTATACGCAACCTACTAACCCTTTCTATGGCAATATTGGTCCTTATATTACAGGTGATTCATTTTTAAATCCTGATGCACAACTTCCTAACGGATACTTAACGCATCAATTTGATTTATCTGCTTATGCAGGGCAAACAATAGAGTTACAAGTACAATACTTAACAGACGCTAATACGCATTATTATGGTTTTGTTATTGACGATATGCGCATTGAGCAAAATGGTTCATTAATTTGGCAAAATAACGCAGAAACTCAAAGTAATACGACCTTATCCGGGTTTGCAAAAGTAGGGAGTTATGTATTTGCTATGCCATCTTACTACTACCTGCAGTTACGTGACTATTCGGGTATAGATAGTGGATTACAAAAAGAAGGTTACTCGCCGGGATTATTACTGTGGTACAGCGATGAGTCGCACACTGATAACAATACAACTGAGCACCCCGGTAGTGGTTTTGCATTGGTTGTTGACGCAGATCAGCGTGCTATCAATAAAGGAGGCACGCAATCACCAGCAAATACCGCTATTCAAATAAGAGATGCCGCATTTAGCCTTTATGCTCAACGAGCAGGGCTAGGAGATGACGATTTATCTGCTATCAGCTCTTTTAGTGACGAGATGGACTATGGCTTTGCAGAACAAACTGAATCGGGTGTTAAATTACCACAAGTTGGCTTTGGTTTTACGCTCACAAACCAAGAAAACGATAATCAAAGCATAGAAATATTATTAAATTACGAGCCATCAAATGGCATTAGTTACTCACTCTCAGATTTCACAGCAGATTTTACAGTTGATGGATTGACGCTTTCGCCATCCGATACGTTTACTTGGGATTTTGGTGACGGCAGAACAAGTTCTGAGTTATCCCCTTCGCACGTTTTTGAGAGTTACGGACGCTATGATGTAACATTTACGGCAAGCAACGGTGAAGAAGAGCAGGTAGCAACAACAACAGTCATTATTGCCGCACCCCTGAGTATCACTGAAATTGATTACGAAATAACACAAGGGCTACTAACGGCAAAAGCTGAAGTTGCAGGAGGGTTAGCACCATACAGTTATTTGTGGAATTTAGGCGATGGCAGTTCGCTAGCATCACAAGCCATTTCATATGACTATTTACACTCGGGTGATTATTTATTGTCGCTAACAGTGACTGACGACCAAGGAATGTCGGTATCTCAAAACGTAAATGTAAACGTAAATGTTCCACTTGCAGTTAATACCGTTTTTTCAACAAATAATTTAACGGTCCAATTTAACGCGGATGTCATAGGTGGGTTTAAAAATTATACATATAGCTGGGATTTTGGTGACGGCAGTGAGCTTTCTCAAGTTCAAAACCCAGGTCATACTTATCAAAATGCTGGCAGTTATTCTGTTACTTTAACTATAACCGACACAATTACGGGAGAGGTTATTAGTGATGACTTATCCGTAACGGTAGCACAATCTCAAACTAATAGCGGTTCAAGCTCTAGTGGAGGGGCGCTTGGCGGGTTATTAATTTTTATGTTGTTAATTTCAATTAGATTTAAACGCCCTTAAATGGCATAAAAAAGCCAGCAAAAATGCTGGCTTTTTTGAACGTTTTATTAAATTACAGGCGATCGATCACTGACTGTGTGAAATCAGTTGTTCCGTGGCTGCCACCTAAATCACGTGTAGTACGGTCACCTGATTTAATTACATCAGCAACAGCGCTACGAATTCGCTCCGCTGTGTCACCCATGTTTAAGTGCTCTAGCATTTGAATAGACGCTAAAATTACAGAGGTAGGGTTTGCTAGGTTTTTACCCGCGATATCTGGTGCGCTACCGTGCACAGCTTCAAAAATTGCAGCATCTTCACCAATGTTTGCACCTGGTGCCATACCTAAACCGCCTACTAAGCCAGCACATAGGTCTGATAAAATATCACCAAATAGGTTAGTCGTTACAACAACGTCAAACTCTTCTGGTGTCATTACAAGTTTCATACACGTTGCATCAACAATCATCTCTGTTGATTCAATTTGTGGGTAACGCTCAGCTACTTCACGAGCAACTTTTAAAAATAAGCCAGAAGTAGATTTTAAAATGTTCGCTTTGTGAACCGCTGTTACTTTTTTACGGCCTTCTCGTACCGCAAGCTCATAAGCAAATGTTACGATTTTTTCAGCGCCTTCACGCGTTATTACAGACTTTGCTTCTGCTTCATTGCCGTCTTCGCTAAGTACTTGGCCAGCGCCTGAGTACATACCTTGTGTGTTTTCGCGAATAGTGATGATATCAATATCATCGTAACGTGCTTTAGTGCCTACAAATGATTTTACTGGACGTACGTTAGCGTATAAGCCAAATTGCTTGCGCAGTGTTACGTTAATAGACGTAAAACCTTCACCTACAGGGGTAGTTAACGGGCCCTTAAGTGTGATTTTGTTTTTAGCAATTGTATCAATTGTCTCTTGTGGAAGTAACTCACCTGTTTTTTCTAGAGCGGCTAGGCCAGCATCAACAAATTCATAATCAAAATCGCATCCTGCGGCTTTTAGTATTTCAAGTGCTGAGTCGATGATGCTAGGACCGATGCCGTCGCCTTTGATCACTGTGATGGTTTGTTTGGCCATTATCTTTTCCTTTAAAGAGTTTGATGTGCACATAAATAATTACTCTGAGAGAGTAGCTGCTTGTTAGGTCATTTATGTGAATGGTTGAAAATTTTAAGGGCGCATTTATACCAATTTACCGCTTATTTTGCCAGTTTATAGAATAAATAATGGGTATAACTTGTATTTATAATGGTAATAACCGAACTAAATATTGTTATATATTTGAAGATTTCCTAATTGGTCGTAAAAAGTGCGCTCTTCATTCCAGCCATTTAAGCTTAGTTGTTCACTAAGAATTTGCTGTTGCCATGGGGTTAATTTTAGTTCTGGTTTGAAAACCTGTTGCGCAATAACTTTTAAGGCGACCCATAGCTTATGTTTATTTGTTAGCTGTTTTTTTGCTGTTTGCTCTGCCTGTAACAACGTGTTTGCCCAAGGGTTATCGCTCAGTAATTGTGAAAACAATGCTTCGATGTGTTCATTTTTAATACTTGCTACACCAAAAAATGCACTAAATGGTGAACTTAGCGTTTTGTTAGGCACTTCATCGATAGCTATTTTTCGTGTTAAGTGAGTACTGCATTGGGTTAACATAAAATGAGTATATGCATACAGAGGTAAAGTTATGTGCTCAAATTGATACTGCTTATTGTGAGTTACCAATAAAGCCATTATTTTTACTAAGCTGTCTAATCGATTTACTATAAACCTTTGTAGTGGGTGAGGTGTTGAATTCACCAATTGTTCAAATACAACGCGCTGAATAATCGCAGGTGCATTATTGTATCCAACCATCGACAAGCTATGGCGGAGATCTTTAGCTGCTTGATGTTCTTTATTATAAGGTTTTACGGCTTCACATACTCGCGCAATAATCTCAGGGTGATGACCCATTATTTTATTCAAACCTTTAAAACTATATTCTTGGTTAACTTTAATTTGACTAATTAACTCAATTAGTTGCCTTGGTTTATCTAAACTGCTTGGCTCGTTAATAGTAATATGTTCACTGTTCCATACACTGTATATAAGCTTTTTATCTGCACACTTCCATTGTTTGGGATTGTCTTTTAGTGACGCTTTTATTCTATACCAAGCTAATTTCTGTTTATTTTCTGAGTTAACTAAAATGTGTCGGTTTTGTTTGTCGGTAGCTAAATAAACCATACTTTGATCTTGATATATAACTCGGCTACCAGCTAAAGAGGGTCCCACGTCAGCCACGTAAGACTTAACCAAATGTTGTGCATACAGATTTGGCGTGCGCAAATATAAGTCGGCCAAAGCTTGATAAAAACTTATGTGCTTTTTAGCAGGGGTATGAGTTATATTCATTGCTATTATATTAGCTAATGCAACAAGCGTAATTCCACCATCGTAAAGCATTGTTTTAGGCGTGTTTACAAGGGCTTGCTTATATTTATTTAGTTTAGCGAGTATATGTGTAATAGGGGCTGCGCTATTGCCGCAGCTCAACATTATTTTTGCTGCAAATTGGTGGCGAAGCTGCCAAATTTTTTTATCATTGGCACTAAATTTAGACTGTTCAGCTAGCTTATTTAACTGCGAACAAACACATATATGCTCCACAAGCGCAGCGCTAATATAAAGTTCGGTAAGTTTTTTATCGTAGTTTTGGCTAGCGCATAAGCCGGCGGTAATTACACATTGGCTTATAACTAAATTAGTCGAATAGCTGTATTGAGGATTAAATAACGTTAATTTAGACAACAGTGCATTAGGGCTGTGTTCGTATAAGATTCTATATTGTTCAGCTAATTTACAAGCCATAGGGTATAAGGCTTGCCATTGCTCTTTGTTATTATAGCCGGTTAAAAAACGCTGCGTATTTTCGTGCAGTTGCTTTAAACGATTCGCAAGAGGCTCATCCATTATGCCTTCACCTAACTTCTTCCTGATATTTACTGTACGCACTAGGTCCCCATAAAATGAGCTGGCCATTTTTAAATAATAAACCTGTGCATTCATCCATTGTCGTTATCCCGTCTGACGTAATATGCTGAGTACGATAAAAAATAATCTGTAATACTTGTTCGTTATCCCGCTTAGCAAATGTCAGGTCTGGGCTACCAAGATAATCAAGTACGGTATTGAGTGTAGTTTGAGAATCTAGCGAAAGTTTTTCAATGTAGCGCTTGTTAAATGACTCTCGATCTTGCCAAATCATAGCTTGAGGATCGTCTTTGTAAAAAGCAATCACCAAAGTTGCAATGAGCGCATATAGCCCCAATCCTAAAATTAAATACCGTATAAACTTTTTCAACACTATTTACCTTAAATACTACCACGGGTATTAGTATACGTTTTGCTATAAATACACGCTATTTACTTGCGACTAATTAAGCCTGAGCTGCTTTAAACTAAACCCTAAATTTATATCTGTTCTTAAACTAACCAATTGTTTGGAGATAACGTACATATCCATATTGGTTTCAAGTTTTTTGCGTAGTCCTGAATTAAGTAATTCATCACTCAATGCTTCATTTATAGAGGTGTAATTATTAACAAGCTGTTGAGCTGATTTTATACCAACGCCTTTAACACCAGGTATATCATTCGTTTTATCGCCTGCAAGCGCCCAAAAGTCGACGAGTTTATTCTTATCTACCCCAAAGCGTTCATGTATTGCAGGTTCATCTAAATGCTGCCTTTTAAAGTAATCGTAAATATGTATTTCACTGTTTAAATACGGTAAAAATCCCTTGTCAGTGGATACGATAGTACTCGTGATTTTATTATCAGCAGCTTTACAAGCAAGGGTAGCAATAATATCGTCAGCTTCATCATTTATTGGTTCAAAAACAACAATACCGGTTTCCTCTATTGCTGATTTAAAATGATGCAACGCACTTTTTAGCGTTTCAGGCATTGGGGCTCTTGAGTGTTTGTAATGTTCATAAAAGTGATAACGCCAACTTTTATCCCCATCAAATACCGCAATAGCATGTGTTGCATCCGTTATGCGAAGCATTTTTTTGCATGCTTGAGCTACACGCTCGCTGCAAGTAAGCACTAATTGCTCTTCGTTGATATGTTTTTGATTTGCGTCAACTGCGTAAATGCGCCTAATTAAATTAAGCGCATCAATTAATAATAAATGGGGTTTCAAACTGTACGACTCATGCTTTTATTTTGTAACACGGAATATACTTACTACCAGGAAGTTTCATACGACCTTGATCAACAAATGCTTGTAAAAGTACATCCATATCTTGCATTAGGGCAGGCTCGCCGCTGAGAGTGTAAGGTCCATGTTGTTTAATAGCGCTTACACCCTCATCTTTAACATTACCGGCAACAATACCTGAAAATGCACGTCGTAAATTTGCTGCAAGCTGTTGTTTTGGTTGATCCAAATGTAGGTCTAAGCTTGCCATATTTTCATGTGTGGGTGCAAAAGGCTGCTGAAAATCGTGATCAATTTTAAGCGTCCAATTAAAGTAATACGCATCGCCTTCACTTTTTCTATACTCGCGTACATTGGCCATTTTAGATTTTAGCTTTTGACCTACTAAACTCGGATCATCAATAATCACTTCAAATTTGTCTAATGCTTCTTTGCCGAGTGTCATTTCGATAAATTCACAGAGTTTTTCAAAGTAATCTTTACTTTGTTTTGGTCCTGTTAAAATAACGGGCAAACACTGCTTTTCGTTATCAGGATGCAATAAAATCCCTAGTAAATACAATAGTTCTTCGGCAGTGCCCGCACCTCCTGGAAAGATAATAATTGCATGAGCTGTGCGTATAAATGCTTCCAACCGTTTTTCTATATCTGGCAAAATAACGAGTTCGTTTACTATTGGGTTAGGGGGTTCAGCTGCAATAATGCTGGGTTCTGTTAACCCTAAATAACGATTGTTTTTAATACGTTGTTTAGCATGGCCAATGGTGGCACCTTTCATTGGACCTTTCATTGCCCCAGGTCCACAACCAGTACAAATATTCAATCCACGCAAGCCAAGTTCATAACCCACTTGTTTGGTGTACTTGTACTCAGTTTCGTTTATTGAATGTCCACCCCAACAAACCACCATATTAGGCTCGCTGTTTACACGAAGTGCATGCGCATTTCTGAGCATATCAAACACCATATGAGTTATGGCTTTTTGTTCTTGCAGGTCTTTTTCGTACTTTTGACAAATAAATAAAATATCGCGGATAACTGAAAATATGTGTTCGTGTATACCGGTGATTATTTCACCATCTACAAAGGCTGTTTTTGGAGGGTTTTCAAGTTCAATTTTTATACCGCGCTCTCGGCTGAGCAAGCGAATATCAAAATCTTTATACTTGTCGTATATTTGTGAACTTTCGTCTGTGTGGCTGCCTACATTGAGTACCGCTAACACACAATTTCTAAATAATTTATAACGTTCGCTGGTAGAAGATTGTTCTAATAAATCAACCTCTAACTGAGATAATAAATCTAATACACCAGTTGGGTTTAACTGTATTAACATGGGCGTACTCCTTGCTATTTATGTAAATTACTACTGAGTCATACATTTACAATATTTATAATCGAATGACATTATTTACTTATACAAAGGCGGTCTCTACCTGAATTTTTGGCTTCATACAGAGCGTCATCGGCTCTATCAAAAGCTTTAATTGGCGTATCACCTTTTTTTAATTGCGTAGCGCCTACGGAGATAGTTATTTCAATTTGCTTGTCTTTAAATTTAAACGGGATACTTTTTATAACCTTTCTGAGTTTTTCAAGCGGTGCAACTGCATTATCAACAGTGGTTTCGCTCATTAATAGCACAAATTCTTCACCGCCATATCGTGCTATAAAATCAGATTTTCGTATCGACTTTTGTAATGCTTTTGCAATAACTTGCAACGTTATATCGCCAGCTGTGTGGCCAAACCTATCGTTTATTGACTTAAAGTGGTCAACATCGATAACGACCAGCGTAACATTTGATTGCTGAACATTAAATAAATGCATTTCGTGATTGTAGCGTTCGTCAAAAGCGGCTCTATTAGGTAATTTTGTTAACCCGTCCAGCAGGCTTTTAAAACGTTGATCGTTTAAGCGTTTTTTGTATTTGGTAAGCTTTGTCTCAAGCGTGCCAATACGGCCATTAATCTCACTAAAACTAGATACAAGTATTTCTCTGTCTTCGCGTTCTAGTTTTTCTTTTGCCATAAAGTCTTGAGTTAACGACTTTAACTCATTATCAACAAGCTCTTTTAATGATGAAATAGAAGTCGCAGATTGTGTTTTTTCGTTTAAGCTTTCTATTTTACTTTTAATACTTTTATTTAGGTTTTCAAACTCAGTCCCCATTGAGGTTGAGTGCTTACTTGTAGCGACTATTGATTTGTGTAGTTCTTCAATTGTTTGGTTAAGCGACGATAAAAAGCTTTGCGCTGATTCTCGTTCTTTATTTATATTTTTAACAACAACAGTAATTATATTTATGGCCGTATCGAGCAAAGACCCTAAATTATCGCTTTCAGATATAATGCTCTTAATACGTTTAATTTCTACAGTTGCTTCATCTTCAAGAACTAAATCGTTAGCGAGTTCAAGCAGCTTTTGCGCTAGTGCAGGCGTGGCCTCACAGCTAATATTGCTATCAGCACGTAGCTTTGTGTTTAACGCCTGATGATAAAAGCTTATTAATTTTTCTAGTAGCGGAATAAAGTCATGAGTGGAGTGGACGTTATTCATTTCGTGATCAAGTAAGTTTCTTAACGAGCGGCGTGTACCCTCTGGCAAGCCTTTGGTTTTTTGTAGTTGTCTGCCAGCAGATAAAACACTTTCTTGCAGGTCACGTTGCTGCGATAGTTGTATGGCTTCTTGCTTTTTTAACAGCTCTATTGTTTCGTCGATTAAAGGGGATAAATCGTCAAAACCAACGCCTTTATTTAATGCGCTTCTAAAGTTAGCAAGTCTGTTATCAAGCTCCGTGTCTAGACCCTTACAGGCTAAAGATAGTTTAGATGAGAAAATAGAGAGGGTGTCTACTTGATGTTTTCGCGCGTCTTCAAGTGCCATGCGCGCACCAATTGCTTGTTTAAGTTTTTTCTCTGTAGCAGTAGATTTTTCTGACACCTAGGCAAGCCACCATGATTTGTAATTTTATTATTCTAAGTCTACAACAAATTTATATTAAGTGTAGTTATCTCGGTAAAAACTCTATAATTTTATTAACCTAGTGCGTACAAACTCGTATACATGAGTGTTTATCGCTTTTAATTCACATTTAAATGTACGCTTGTTAACCTTGAGCACAATTAAGGTCTTAATTAGGTTTCTATGAAAAAGTTATTAGTTTTATCAATTTGTGCTGCGTTATCTGCATCTGCATTTGCAGATGTTAACTATTCATTGAGTATTGACGAGCCCCAACACCATCTTGGTGATGTGCGCGTTCAATTCCCTAAATCAGCACAAGCCCATCTTGATATTAAATTACCTTCTTGGCGCACCGGCCGTTATGAAATACTAAATCTTGCCAATGGCGTACGTTACTTTAACCCAACAGATAAAGAGGGTAATCCTTTAAAGTGGGAAAAAATTGATCACAGCACATGGCGTGTTCACATTGATACACCAACAGAAGTAAGTGTAGGGTATCAGGTCTATGCAAACGAGCTTGGTAAACGTGCTCGCCATATTGATGATAGCCACGCTTTTATAGACGCTTCTGGCTTTTTTATGTTTAGCGAATCATTTCGACAAGAGCCTGTAACGGTTAATTTAGATGTTCCGAAACAGTGGCGTTCAGTATCTGGAATGGATAATTTAGATTCCACTCATTCGTTCAAGGCAGCTAATTACGATGTGCTTGTGGACTCGCCTATCGAAACAGGTACTAACCAACTTCACTCATTTAACGTTGATGGACGTGAGTACGAATTAGTTATTTGGGGAGAGGGTAACTACGACGTTGAATTAATGCTGCGTGATCTTAAAAAGCTAGTAACAACCGGTAATGTAATTTGGGATAGTTACCCATATGAGCGGTATGTATTTATGGTGCATGCTACTTCTGGCGCTGGTGGTGCAACCGAGCATTTAAATTCGACCATAATTCAAAGGCCGCGTGATCGATTTGGCTCTCGTGAAGATTATTTAGGTTTCATAAGCACAGCAGCTCATGAATTTATTCATACTTGGAATGTAAAAGCATATCGTCCAAATGGATTGGTACCTTACGATTACACCAATATGAATTACTCAAAATTACTTTGGATTGCAGAAGGCTCAACAAGCTACTTTGAGGATCATTTATTAGTGCGTTCAGGCATTGAAACGACAGATGAGTTTTTTAAAGGCCTAACAAAAACCATAAATCGACACTTACAAACACCAGGCAGAGAAGTTCAAAGTGCCAGTGAAACGAGTTTTGATAAATGGATTAACCAAGGTGGGGATCACGGACGCAACTACAGTACCAACATATATTCAGAAGGCTCATTGTTATCAATGGTACTTGATATTGACTTACTAGAAAAAACAGCGGGTAAAGTAAGTTACCGTGATGTGCATAAAGCACTATATAACAATCATAAGCTACCAGCGGGCTTTGATGAAAAAGACGTACTAAGCATTTTACAAAACCTGACAGGTCTCGATTATTCAGACTGGTGGGAAGGGCATGTGGACTCACCTGCAAATATTAATTTTGACGAGTTGCTTAATAAAGTAGGTTTGACTTTAGAGCGACCGAAAGGTGCTAAGGCTATTGCCAGCATAGACGCAGTGGCTAAAAATACCGGCCAGCTTTTAACATTAACGCATGTTCAACGCGGTGGTAGCGCGTGGAAAGCAGGCTTAACAACTAACGATAAAATTGTAGCTATTAATAAGCTCCATGTTGGTAAAGATTTAAAGTCTAGCCTTGAGACGTTTAAACCTGGAGATAAAGTGGTTATTGACTTTATTCGTCGTGATGCACTACAAAGCCTCACATTAGTATTAACTGAAAAGTTTGATAAACCTAAAAAGTTAACTGCTAATTTACAAGCAAGTGAGAAACAAAAAGCCCTTTTCAAAGCTTGGATGGGTGTTGAGCACCCCAATGATACTAAATAGCATTTAAAAATAATAAAAAAGGAGCTAAGGCTCCTTTTTTATTGTTCCAACAATTAAAAATAAACCTAAGCTTATTTTTTAAATATATGTGTATGGAAATTCAACAATTAACTTCTATTATAAAATAAGGAAATTTTAAAGGAGATAGTCACAGCATGACTGCCAACTCAATTGTGAATCAATTATCTAAACAGTTTGTAACTAACGATTCATTGCACCAATTATTTGAAAGTGTTAATTCAATCTCAGTGCAAGGTTATGATGATCAAAGACGAGTTGTGTATTGGAACAAAGGAAGTGAACTCCTTTATGGCTATAAACAAGAGGAAGCACTTGGAAAGAAGCTAGAAGAATTAATAGTACCAGCCCCTATGAGAGACATGGTAATTGAGGCTCATACAAAGTGGATCAATGAAGGCGTAGCAATCCCTGCTGCAGAAATATTACTTAAACATAAAAATGGAACTGATGTATACGTTTATTCAAGCCACGCAATGTTTGAAAATGAATTTAAAAACAAGCAAATGTATTGTATAGACATTAATTTGTCGGATGTAAAAAAAGCCCAAGCCATTGCCACATTTAAAGAACAAATGCTAAAAACCATTTTTGAAGCAATCCCAGATTTGCTTTTTTTAATGGACTATAACGGAATAATTATCGATTACCATGCTAATAATCAAGATGCCCTCTATGTCTCCCCTGACCAATTTGTTGGTAATAATATGCTTGATATTTTACCGAAGAGTGTTGCTAAAAAGTTTGAAGTTTACATAGAAAAAGCAATTGAACAAGATGAAATTGTAACGTTTAAATATGAGCTGTCCGTTCCTCAAGGGCAGGTGTATTTTGAAGCAAGAATTAACAAAGTTTTAAAATACGACCAAATAATGATAATTATTCGAGATATAACCGAACAACACCAATCAGAGCAACTCATTCGTAAACAAGCTTATTTCGATAGCCTTACACAATTACCAAACCGTTTACTCGCTCTTGACCGTTTATCACAGTTAACAGTTGAGGCGACTCGTAATGATGAAAAAGCAGCGGTATTTTTCTTAGATTTAGATGATTTTAAAAAAATTAACGATTCACTAGGTCATGAAGCAGGCGATAAAGTTTTAATTGAAACAGCCAATCGTTTACAAAGGGCATTAAGAAAAGCTGACACAATTGGTCGCTTAGGTGGCGACGAATTCATTATTTTGTCAAAAGGAATTTCCACTCAACAAAATGCTGTGGGTATTGCCGAAAAACTCCTGCAAAATTTTCGAGAACCTTTCACAATTGAGGGGCGAGAGTTAATGTTAACAATTAGCATTGGGGTAGCAATGTTTCCAGATAACGGAAAATCTGTGTCTGACTTATTAAGAAACGCCGACACGGCAATGTATCAAGCCAAAGCTCTGGGTCGAAATACATACTCGTTTTTTACTAATCAAATGAATACTGTAATCCAACGACGCTTAACAATAGAAGAGCAAATGCGAGGTGCATTGCAGCGCAATGAATTCATTCTTTATTACCAACCGCAATTTGATGTTAAAAAGAACGAAATTATAGGGGCAGAAGCATTACTCAGGTGGCTAAACCCTGTACTAGGCAGTGTGGCACCAGATGAGTTTATCCCTATTGCAGAGAAAACAGGCGTGATCATATCTATTGGTGAGTTTGTTATTAAAGAGTCACTTAGTTTACTCAATCGATGGAAGAACGTAGAACAGCTCAACAGAAATTTTTCAATTGCAGTAAATTTATCTCCTAGCCAATTTAAAGACCTGAGCCTGTTCAACTTTATCAAAACATCGTTATCAAATGCGAACATTGAACCTCAAAGTCTTGAACTTGAAATTACAGAAGGTGTTTTAATGAGTGGAGAGTCCAGCATTACTGACACATTAAACGATATAAAAAATTTAGGTGTTATATTGTCAATGGATGATTTTGGCACAGGTTATTCCTCGTTAAGTTATTTAAGGAAGTACCCGTTTAATGTACTAAAAATAGACCGTGGTTTTATAAATGGGATTACAAAAAATAATGAGGATTACAGTTTAGTAGAAGCAACAATTGCCATGTCACATGGTTTAGGGTTAAAAGTTGTCGCTGAAGGCGTAGAAACAAAAGAACAACTCACAATATTAAAAGAACTTGGTTGCGATCTAGCTCAAGGATATTACTTTAGTAAACCAATACCTGAGCAGGACCTCATTGATTTTTCGATACGTTTTTATAGTTAACTTGCAGTAAACCTTGTAACGGGTGCGATGTAACTACCGTGTTTAAATAACATTTTTTAAATGGTTTTCTAATTCAAACATAAATCGATTTAAGACTTCGTTTAATTTATTACTTCCATATACAGCAGCATGAAGGCGTATTTGTTGGGTTTTTACTGTGCCATGGCTCTTAAATCGGTCGAGTTATATTAGCACTTCACATTCAGCGTCTGCTATGTATTGAGGTGATAATTTAATAGACAATAAGAATTAACAAGTTTAGTTCATGCTCTAGTATTAGCTGGCAGGCACTCTAAAATAAAATTAACTAGTTTAATCTTAAATTGCGCCTTTATTGATTATATTATTCCTTAACTTTTGGTTTATATTTTTACGTGCATTTAATTACCCTTAAGTGGTATGTTTTAATAATTTACCAAAGGAATTAATTATGAAATTAGAGTCATTAGCACTGCACCATGGTTACGAGTCTGAAGAAACCACGAAATCAGCAGCAGTACCTATTTATAATACCTCATCTTACACGTTTGATAACACGCAACACGGTGCTGATTTATTCGACTTAAAAGTACCAGGTAATATTTACACCCGCATAATGAACCCTACTAATGCCGTGCTTGAACAGCGTATTGCTGCTATGGAAGGGGGCATTGGCGCGCTAGCGGTAGCCTCGGGCATGGCAGCTATTACCTATGCGATTCAATGCTTGTGTGAAGTAGGCACTAATATTGTCAGCACCAGTCAAGTATATGGCGGTACATATAACTTATTTGCCCATACATTACCCCGCCAAGGTATTGAAGCACGCATGATTAAAGCTGATGATTTTAGCGCCTTTGAAGACGCGATTGATGATAATACCCGCGCAGTATTTTGTGAGTCCATTGGTAACCCGGCAGGTAATATTGTTGATATTGAGCGTTTAGCTAAGATTGCTCATGGCAAAGGTGTCCCACTTATTGTTGATAATACTGTGGCTACACCGTATTTATGCCGCCCATTTGAGTTAGGTGCCGATATAGTAGTTCATTCACTGACAAAGTATATAAACGGACACGGTACAGCTATTGGCGGTATGATTGTTGATTCAGGTAAGTTTGATTGGAAAGCCAATGCCACACGCTTTGCAATGATGAATGAGCCCGATCCGTCGTATCACAATGTTGTTTATACCGAAGCCTTTGTTGAAGCAGCCTTTATTGGGCGTTGTAGAGTAGTGCCACTTAGAAATACTGGTGCAGCGCTTGCCCCTAAAAACGCATCTGACATTCTAATCGGCCTTGAAACCTTAGGCTTAAGAATGGATCGCCACTGTGAAAACGCGCAGCAATTGGCTGAGTATTTAGAAAATCACTCTAAAGTGCTTTGGGTTAATTACGCGGGTTTAACATCAAGCCCTTATAACGCAATGAGTAAAAAAATTACCAGTGGTAAGGCCTCAGGCATTTTAAGTTTTGGTATCGCGGGCGGACTTGATGCAGGCACGCGTTTTATTGATGCGCTAAATATGATCCTGCGTTTAGTTAATATTGGCGATGCTAAATCGCTGGCTTGTCACCCAGCGTCAACCACACACCGCCAATTAAATGATGAAGAGCTTGCAAGCGCAGGTGTGAGCCGTGATTTAATTCGCCTTTCAGTCGGTATTGAAAACATTGCTGACATAATTGCGGATGTAAGCCAAGCGCTCGATAAAGCATAGTTACCTCACAGCCTGTCATAAAAAGCTTAAAACATAAAAAGCGTTAGTTGAAAATATACTCTTGTTTTTTATGTTTTTCTAAAATCAATTAATAAACATACCTCCTTGTATTATAGGCCTTTATTATAAAACCTTCCTAAGGGCTTTATATTTCTACCGTTTATTTTTTATTCATATGACAATTTTGTATTGACACTTAGATTACTTACTACTACATTTGTAACAGTACAACTACAAATGTAGTAATAGGAGCGACAATGAAACTTAGTGATTTTGAAATGGATATTATGCAGCTGCTCTGGCAGGAAGAACCCTGTACTGCGAGTCAACTACATAAAGTACTTTTATCAGATAAACAAAAAGATAAAAAAGTAGCTTATACAACGGTTAAAACCATTGTTGATAGGCTAGAGCAAAAAGGTGCTATAGAGCGCTGTGGGCTTGAAGGGCGAGCTATCGTATTTAGAACAATCGTGACTCAAGACACGTTATCGGAGCAAGCTATGCCTAGTTTTATGCAAAGATTTTTTAAAGGTAATTCTCGTAGTTTAATTGCCCACTTTATCAAAGAAGAAAAGTTAAATGATGAAGATATAGAATACTTACAAACGCTTTTAAAAAATAAGAAGTTAGATTAAAGGAGAGGGTAATGACGGATTATTTACTAACTTGCACGCTTATTAGCTTATGTATTTTACTTACAGTAAAAGGATTAAAAAATGCCCCTGCACGATTAAACTTTTACATTTTAATGATTGCCTTGGCATGTTGGTTTGTCCCTTGGCAGTACTTTTCCCAGCTACCGTTATTTGAAGGGACAAATCGTTACACATTCAACGTGGCGCAATTAATTCCCGATGTTAAAGCATTAATACCAAACGCTGAACAAGTAGCAACTAAGGACGAATTACAAAGCGATATGGGTATATGGGACTTATTGCCATCACTTAGTAATGTTTTTATGGTTTTAGTTTTAGCCGGTTTTGGATTGTTTTTATTACGCATGGGCTTATATGTAAAGCTTATAAAAAATCTATACATTAACTCAAAGCCAAGTCCTGAACTTAAACACATCAACAATCAGTATCCAATTAGGCTAACAACCCATACGGAGCCAGCTTTTGCTACCGGATTAATAAAGCCTGTTATTTGGTTAGAGTCGACGATGATAAATCGTGAAGAATTAGATTCAGTCATTCAGCACGAGGCAACCCATTTACAACAAGGTGATATTTATTGGACGTGGCTTATTTGTTTTATAGAAAGCGTTTTATGGTGGAATCCTATCTGCTTAAAGTTAACTGGTTTAGCGCGAGAACAACTTGAACTGAGCTGTGACGAGTTGTGTATGCAAAAGCTAAAAGATAAATACCAATTAGATTTAGCCAGCTTATTACTTAAAAAGCAAAACGTTATAAGTAAAAACAACTTTTTTACCCCCCCACTTTTGAATATTGCTCATTCTAAGAGCTTTAATATTCAGAGGATCAAAATGTTAAACAAGGAAAAAACAATGAAAAGTAAATATTTGGTTATGGTCGCGGCGGCAATGTCTTTTAGTGCTTTAGCTGCAGCGCAAATTGTAGATGGTAATACGAGTAGTAAACAGCAAAGTAGTAAAACTTCTCAGGTACCTGTAAAAAGTGAAGCTTATAATCAACAACTTGCACAACTTCTTAAAAGTGCAGCAGGGGCAAAAAGTGATAACTCTGAACTGTTAACCCAAGCTGCGCAAGGCATTCAACAATGGCACTTAAATAGAGATAAACTTGCTGGTTTTGAAGAAGCTGAAATCAAACTACAAAGCTTTAGGCTGCTAAATCACGTTTACTCTAAACTCGAGCAATATGAAGATATATTGAGTGCTTACGAAAAATGGTATGAGCCTGGTAATAACCCGCCTTACTTTTTAAAAAATTCACTAGCAACCGCGTATATACAACTAGGGCGTTATGAGCTTGCAGTTGTAGAGCTTGAAGATTTATCAAAACAGCTTGGAGGGAAACTACATGTTGGATCTGCTGATAACTTAGCACTGGCATACATTTACCTTGCTGATTACGATAAGGCTTTAAAAACTCTAGAGCAGGTAGATGCAAAAAATGATGTATACGGAAATATCCTTAAATACTATGTTTATGATAAACAAAATAACCGCAAAAAAATGAACGAAATCAGTAGTAAAATCCCAGAAGTATTTGCAGTTACCCCTGCGTTATTACCGCAAACTGGCATACCAGGTTCTCAGCTTTTAAGGATGTTATAAGCGTTGAGTAATTAAACTTGGAGCCTTTGAGGCTCCTTTTTCATTATGTTTAAATTTTTTTACAAAGGCGCTGGTATAAACCTTATTAAAGATACAGCTTTTAATTTGTTGTGCTTTACGCCTCAAAAAAGCTTTTTTAACCTTGGTTTTAGTAGCGCAGGTTGCAATATCGCTCTGTATGTCGGTATTTTGTGAAACAGGGTATGGCATAAGCGAAAAACCATTTACGTGGGTTTCCCAAATATGTTGTAAGTCGCAATCTACAGGGCGGCCAAATTGAGCTGTGGCTTTAAGTAATCGCTTAGCGCCTTCATAGCTTATTGCTGTGGCGCAGCAGCCGGTCATTAGTTTTTTATGTATGACTAACTGCTGGTGGTTATTTAATTTTTGCTGATAGGCGATAGGGCGTGTGCGGTTTTCATAGGCTGCAAGTTTAATAAGCTGCCAGGGCTGCTGTAGCTGCTCAATATTTTTTATCGCATTATGAATGCTGTCATCAATATAAAAATCATCCTCTAGCACAATCGCGTATTTTAATTTCTCATCAACTATTTTTTGCCATGCTTTACGGTGGCTTAAATAGCAGCCAATTTGGCCATTGCTTAGCGGATAGTGATACTGTTGTTTATTCAATTGCGGGCTGTAATGTAGGTACTTTTGTAGTGTACTCAATTGTGCGCCATCTACGGCATCAATACGTTCAAAAGGCAAGCTAACACGTGCCAGTTGCGTTTGAGTATTTGCGAGTCGCTGCGTTGAGCGCGCTAAGTTTATTACAAATAATGCCGCCATGATGTTCACCCCCTAGCGTTTTCAGCAATACTAAAGAGGGGCTGTTACACGCAAATGGCAAATTTATGGATTTTTTAAGTCAGCTCGCGGCTGTGCTAAAATGGCGTTTTTTTCTTCTTGAGAGAGAATGATCCAATCAAATATTTCTTCATTAGTTCGACCGCACCCAGTGCAATAACCGCTGCGACGTTCACATATGCCTAAACAGTCGCTTTTTAATTTAGATGTGTTTTTATTCGTTTTTCGCATTATTAAAATCCTAACGGTGGAGCAATTTCAAAGCGAGTAGAAAACCCATTACCTTCTTGATTTGTAGACAGTGTAATAACCGGATTTTTAGTATCAAGTACAAAGGTGTTGTAAATTGAACTGGCTGTTTCTTTTTGGCTTTCAAACCAACCTGTTTTTGATAGGCATTGGCGTAACTGTTCAGCAAGTGTTTGATGCGAATTTACTGCATGCGTTTGCGCTTTAACAGGTGTTTGGCATTGGTAACTTACTTGCTCAGACTTATTTAAAGTAATTGTACAGGAAGATCCAATGATATGAGTATTAGTATGCCATTGGTTTGAAAACGGGTTATTCACATTATCTGTTTTGATTGAATTAAAACCAAACTCATAACCATTTATTAGTTTATTTATGCTGCTACATTCATCGGATGTGACTGTGGTTTTTACAGACTGATTCGTTGTAGTAGCTTTGGTTGTAGTCTGATTAGTTTTGCTTGTACAGCCCGCTAAAATAAACACGATAATAAGAAGGATAATATAGTTTTTCATAGTTCACAGTAACCGATAAATTGAGCCATGCACTATAACACACATCATTTATTCAACTAAAAGGGAAAATAAAAAGGCCCATAAAATATGAGCCTCTTTTTAATTTACTTTAGCAGGCGCTATTTATGGCGACCTTGTAGGCATTTTACAACGTCTTCTAGGGCTAAGCCTTGGCGTTGTAGTAATACAGTAAGATGATAAATTAAATCAGCCGATTCGTTAGTAAGCTCATCGTTATCGTGTTTCATTGCGGCAAGCGCTACTTCTACGCCTTCTTCGCCCACTTTTTGACAGCTACGGCTTAAGTCTTTAGCAAATAATGAAGCGGTGTAGCTTTTTGCTGGGTCATCATTTTTACGCTCAACAATCACATCTTCTAATTGTGCTAAAAAGCTTAGGCTAGGTTTTGCATCATCACCAAAGCAGCTTTGTGTGCCTAAGTGACATGTTGGGCCTTCTGGGTTAGCCAGTACTAAAATTGAGTCGTAGTCACAATCGGTATGCACCGATACTACGTTTAAGTAGTTTTCTGATGACTCACCTTTGGTCCATAAACGTGACTTTGAACGCGAGTAAAAGGTTACTTTGTTACTTTCAAGCGTCGCTTTTAGTGCTTCGCTGTTCATAAAGCCTTGCATTAAAATAACACCAGAGCGAGCATCTTGAACAATCGCAGGGATCATTTCGCTTTTAGCAAAATCTACTTGAGTTTGGTTTTGTTGTGTTACTTGCATAGTCTTGCTGCCACTTGGTTATCAGTTAAAAATTGTTTTAATTCGCCAATGTTAATCACATTTTTGTGAAAAACGCTTGCTGCTAATGCGCCATCGACTTCGCTTAGTTTAAATACATCAACAAAGTCTTGCATGCTGCCTGCACCGCCTGATGCGATTAAAGGAATATTACACAATGCGCGCATTTTACTTAGCTGTTCATTGTCGTAACCGTTACGTACGCCATCTTGGTTCATACAGTTTAAAACAATTTCGCCTGCGCCTAAGTCTTGTACGCGTTTAACCCATTCCTCGGTTTTGTAACGTGTACGGCTTGATGCATTAGGATCGCCGGTTAATTGATACACTAAATACTCGCCGGTCACTTCATCGTAAAAGCTATCAATACCTACAACAACACATTGCTTACCAAATTCATCGTGTAGCTCTTTTATAAGCTCAGGGCGGGCAATAGCAGGGCTGTTAATACTTATTTTGTCAGCGCCACGCTCTAGTACACGTGCTGCATCGGCTACCGATTTAATACCGCCAGCCACACAAAATGGAATATCGATGTGGCGGGCAATGCTCTCTACCCAATTTACATCAAGTAGGCGTTTTTCAACACTTGCGCTGATTTCATAAAAAACCAGTTCATCGGCGCCGGCATCGCTGTATGCTTTTGCCATTGTTAAAATATCGCCCACTATTTCGTGGCCTTTAAATTTAACGCCTTTTACTACTTGGCCGTCTTTTACATCTAAACACGGGATTATGCGTTTTGATAACATGCCAACGCCTCCTCAACACTAAATGCGCCATCAAGTAGTGACTTACCTAAAATAACGCCACCTACACCAAGCTCTTTAAGCTTTTTAATGTCATCAAGTGAACTTACGCCACCCGAAGCTTGCACTTTAATGCTGCTGTTATGGCGAGTTAAATCTTCGTAAAGCTCAAACGATGGGCCAGTCATGGTGCCATCTTTACTGATGTCCGTGCATAAAAAGTCAATAACGCCCAAGCTTACATAAAAATCTACAAGCTCAAGTAAACCAAACTCAGATTCACTTAACCAACCATGGGTTGCAGGAGCCCAGCCCGTGGCTGTTTTATTTACATCAAGGGCAATAACAAAGTGCTCTGCGCCAAATTGTTCAATCCAGGCTTTTACTTGCTCGCGTTTTTCTACCGCCATAGAACCAATAACAACTTGGTTAGCGCCGGCTTTTAGCCAATCGCTTACATCTTGCTCTGAGCGAATACCGCCGCCCACTTGGTACGGTACGTTAAGCGCTTTAGTTGCAGCTTGTATATGTTGCCACTGTTTTTTACTTGGATCGCGTGCGCCTTCTAAATCTACAAGGTGCAATTTACCTGCGCCGCTATCGGCGTATTCTTTTAAACGTGCGCCAAGCTCAAAAGGGTAAAACTGAGCAGTGTCGTACTTACCTTGGTATAAACGAACAATTTGATTTTGTAATACGTCTAATGCTGGGATAATCACAAATAATCTCTTTATTGTTGGTTAATGGGCCGTTTATAACTGCCAATCAACAAAATTTTGTAATAAACGAGTGCCTACTTTTGCACTGCGCTCTGGGTGAAACTGCATGCCAGCATAGTTGTCTTTTGCAACTATGGCTGAAAAGGTTTGGCCGTATTCGCCGCTTACAAGTGTTGCATCGTTTACGGTGTGCGCAAAGCTATGTACAAAGTACACTTGCTCGTCTTGTGTTAAGCCTTTTGTGAGTGCATGCTCTTTATTTACGCTTAAGTTATTCCAACCCATATGCGGCGATGTTAAATTGCCAACATCAAGGGCTTTTACTTGGCCTGGTATTTTACCTAAGCATTGAACGTTACCTTCTTCGGTGCTTTCGCACAGTAACTGCATACCTAAGCAAATACCCATAAGAGGGCGCTGGTATTCATTTATAGCTTGTTGCCAGCCGTTATCTACTAAACGCTTCATGGCAACAGATGCATGTCCAACGCCTGGTAATATAGCACGCTCAAAGCCGGCTAATTGCTCTGGCGAGGTAATGACCGTTGGCGTTTGACCTAAGCGTTCAAACGCAAAACGAACTGAATTTATATTGGCACACCCGGTATTAATTATAGCAATCATAAACATCCCTTAGAGCTGGCTGTTTGTTGGGTCGTGTCTTGTGCTACTGCCATACGAAGGGCACGTGAAAATGCTTTAAATAAGCCTTCTACTTGGTGATGACAGTTACCGTCGCTCACCGATAAAATAAGGCTAATAGCGGCATTATCGCTTAAGCTTTTGAAAAAGTGCTCCACCATTTGTACGTCTAAATCGCCTGCTTTTTCACGGCTAAAGTTAGCGTTTAATACAAATGAAGCGCGGCCCGATAAATCAATTTGTGCTTCAGCTTTACACTCATCCATTGGCAGTGCAAAACCATAGCGCGCTATTTGCGATTTAGTGCCAAGCGCTTGTTTAAGCGCGACACCTAGGGCAATACCTATGTCTTCAACAAGGTGGTGCTCGTCTATGTGTAAATCGCCTTTCGCTTTAATGTTTAAACCAATGTTGGCGTGGGTGCGAATTTGATCAAGCATATGATCAAAAAAGCCAAGGCCTGTTTCAATGCTGCCGTTTTTAGTTTGATCTAGGTTTATGGCTACATCAATTTGGGTTTCTTTGGTGTTACGCGTAACACGGCCTTCGCGATTGGCCGTGGTTAGCTTTGTAACAATGGCAGGCCAGCTGCCATCATACAAAATGCCTTCACAACATAAGTTTTGTGCAAGGCCAATATCTGTTTGGCGATCGCCAATTACATATGAACGTGCTAAATCAACTTTGCCAGAGCGCATAAGTTCAGTTAATAAACCTGTTTTAGGTTTACGGCAATCACAGTTTTGCTCGTCAAAGTGTGGACAAATTAATACCTCGTCAAAGCTAATGCCTTGGCTTTGCATTATGTCCATCATTTTATCTTGGGCTATGTCAAAGTCAGCAGTCGGGAAGCTGTCTGTGCCTAAGCCATCTTGATTCGATACCATAACTAAACGGTACCCTGCGGCTTGTAACTGTAATAAAGCCGGGATAACACCAGGTAAAAACGCTAATTTTTCTAGGCTGTCTACCTGTTTGTCGGTGATTGGCTCTTCAATTATGGTGCCGTCACGGTCAATAAATAAATAGGGGTTACTCATGATACTTCTTGTCCTGATAAAAGAGGTGAGGTTGCTGGCTTATCAAGGCCATCTAACCAAATTTTTACTTGCTCAAGTTCTTGCTCATTACCAATGGAGATACGTAGCCAATCGTCTTCACCGTATAGGGTAAACGCGCGCATCACTAAGCCTTGTTCAAGTGCTACTTTAAAGTAGTTTTTGTCGGCTAATTTTAAGGTAACAAAGTTACCTTCACCAGTGAGAATTTTTAATGCAGCAGGGGATGCGTTTAACCACTGGACAAGCTTAGCCTTTAAACTATTTAAAATAGTCACTTGGCGGCGCATTGATGTAATTGCATCAGGCGCTATGGCTTGTGCAGCAATACTTGCTACCACGCCCGATACCGGATACGGCGCAATAACTTTACGAATAGGTGCAAGTACACTTTCTTGTGCAAGTGTAAAACCGGTTCTTAGCCCTGCAAGCGCAAACGCTTTAGATAAAGTGCGCAGTACCACTACATTACTATATTTGTTAATCAGCGCTGTAGCACTTTGCTCAGGGCAAAACTCAATATAGGCTTCATCAACAATAACTAAGGCTTTACCGGCAAGCGCTGTTGCCAGTGCTTTTACTTTTTCAAGGGGGGTTAAGCTACCAGTTGGGTTATTTGGGTTACAAATAAACACCAGTTTTGAGCTGCCCACTGCCTCAACTATTTCATCAACACTGCCATCAAGTAATAGCGCTTGGGTTAAGCCATTGATTGCAACGTTATGCGTATCAGCGGTTACTTTGTACATACCGTAGGTTGGCAAAAATAACGCAATGCTGTCTTTTGCAGGTTCGCAGTAGGTACGTACTAAAAGCTCAATGCCTTCATCGGCGCCGCGCGTCATTAATACGTTTTCGCTTTCAAGCTCTGCATACGCAGCATAGCGGTCAATAACCAATTGCGGTTGTGGATCTGGGTAGCGATTTAAATCTTCAATACTCAGTTCAATATTTTTAGCGTACGGGCTTTCATTGGCATTTAACCACGTTGACCCTGTTAGCTTTTCACTTTTAGCAGAGCTGTAGGCAGCAAGGGCTGCAATATTTTGTGGTAATAAGCTAGTCGCTTGTGCGCTCTCATTGCTCATTTTTAATTGCCTCTAAACGAATTGAAACCGCATTTGCGTGTGCATCAAGGCCTTCTGCATCTGCTAGTGGTAAAATAGCTTTTGACAGCTGTGTTAGGCCACTTTTACTTATAGTTTGTACTGTGTAAGTGCGGAAAAAATCAAGCAAGTTTAAGCTTGAATAGGTTGCACTGTAACCGTAGGTAGGTAACACGTGGTTAGTACCCGATGCGTAATCGCCCGCTGATTCTGGCGTGTAGTCGCCAACAAATACCGAGCCTGCATTTTTTACTTTATCTAAGTAAGGTGTTGAATCTGCTAATTGCAAAATTAAGTGCTCAGGGCCATATTGCGCTGATACGTCAAATGCTTGCTCAACAGAGTCCACTAAAATAAGTGATGAATTAGCCAGAGCTTGCTCGGCTGTCTCTTTGCGGCTTAATTTAACAAGCTGACGTGTAAGAGCCTGCTGCGTTTGCTCAATGATACTTTCGCTGTTACACAATAAAATAACTTGCGAGTCTGCGCCGTGCTCAGCTTGCGAGAGTAAATCTGCCGCTATAAATTCTGGGTTTGCACGCTCATCTGCAATAACTAGTACTTCAGAAGGGCCTGCTGGCATATCGATTGCCATACCAGGAATTGTTTGCGCAACAAGCTGTTTGGCCATCGTTACAAAGCTATTACCTGGGCCAAAAATTTTGTTCACTTTAGGCACTGATTCAGTGCCGTAGGCCATTGCTGCAATTGCACCTGCGCCACCACTTTCAATTAAAGTTGTAATGCCACATAACTTAGCTGCATATAATATTGCAGGGTTAATGCTTTCATCACCTTGCACAGGGGTTGCAAGTACGACGGTTTTAGCACCACTTAATTGTGCAAGTACACCTTGCATAATAACAGATGATGGCAGTGGAGCACTGCCACCTGGTACATAAATACCCACAGCTTCGATGGCCTGATATTTCAGTTCACATACAACGCCAGGTTGGGTTGATAACTTAATATCTTTAGGCAATTGCGCTTCGTGAAAACGTTTAACGTTTGCATAAGCGGTGTCAATTGCGTATTTAAGCTCTGCGCTTAGTGCTTGCTCTGATGCGTTTATTTCATCAAGCGGTACACGTAAACGAGGGTTAGCTCTATTATCAAACTTTTTAGCCATATCAAGTAAGGCTTTATCGCCTTGCTCTTTCACATCGCTCATAATTGTTTGGCATATAGCTTCAACCTTTGCGCTGGCAGAAACCGCAGGGCGCATTAGCGCCGCTGCTTGTACTTGTGAAGATTCCTCATTCCAACGAAGCATGGTACTTACTCCATCATTTTTTCAATTGGCATTACTAAAATAGAGTTAGCGCCTAGGGCTTTAAGCTGCTCCATTGTTTCCCAAAATAATGTTTCGCTGCTTACCATGTGAAGCGCTACGTACTCTTCGTTACCAGCAAGTGCAAGTAGAGTAGGTTGGCCAGAGCCTGGTAAAATTTCGCAAATTTCATCAAGTTTAGTTTTTGGCGCGTGTAGCATAATGTATTTGCTTTCTTTAGCCTGTTTAACACCACGAAGGCGCGGCATAAGCTTATTGATTAGCGCTAGTTTGTCTTCATCTTGCAGGTCTTTATTTTGAATTAAACACGCGTTTGATTCTAAAATTGTATCACCTTGAATCAAGCCGTTCGCTTCAAGCGTTGCACCGGTAGAAACTAAATCACAAATTGCATCAGAAAGACCGGCACGTGGGGCTACTTCTACAGAGCCTGTAAGCATTACAGTGCTTGCATTAATGCCTTCGCGCTTTAACCACTGTGTTAAAATTTCTGGGTAGGTTGTTGCAATACGTTTGCCTTCAAACCAGCTTTTATCACGTGGACCAAGCTCTTGTGGCCATGCAAGTGCAAGGCGGCAGTAACCAAAGTCTAGTTTTGCTAGTTTGCTAACTTCGCTTGGTACACCTTGGCGTTCACGTTCTGCTTGTACTTCTACTAGTACGTTTTCGCCAACAATACCTAAATCACAAACACCGTCCATTACTAAGCCCGGAATATCGTCATCGCGCACACGAAGTACGTCAATTGGCATATTAGTTGAGTGTGCAATTAAGCGTTGCTCACGTAGATTTAATTTAACACCTAGTTGCTTTAGTAAATCTTGACAATCTTTAGACAGGCGTCCGCCTTTTTGGATAGCGATACGTAGACGATTTGTGTTATTCATTATTCATTTTCCTTTAATTTAAAAACTAAAAACCCCGAGGGGAACCTCAGGGCGAAAATGAATCAATGTGTTTTGAATCGCCAGAGGTTCCTTTTAGGAATAACCTCTCAGCGAAAGACCTGACAGGTTATTCCGGTGAATGGTGGTGATGATGTACTGTTGTCAGGTTTAAGCGCATTTTATTTCCTTTGTGCTGCTCGTTACTAACGTAACGCTCAACAAATATCTGTTTTAATAAATTTCGCGATTATAAAAACATATTATGCACCACTATGGCAAGTGTTTTTTAAGCTTAATTAAAGCATATCTTATAACTGCCGATACTATAGATGTAACCGCATTAGTTTGTATTATATCAATTGGTTGATTTTCACTCACAACGAGGCTTTGGCTTTAAGGATGTATTAATGGATATGATGATCCCTTATTTGGGTAGAATAACGCGACTGTCAATTGAAACTAAAGGGGCATTCCATATTGCAGGTGTGCAAAGTAGCGCGGCGAGTGAAAAAGTAGAACTTGAAAACAAAAAAAAGAGAGAATTACAGAAAAAGAAAAAACTAAACGGTTTAAGTGATGAGACTCAACCGTCAACCCATAAAAAAAGCGTTAATAAAGATGACGATGGTATTGAGCATTTAGACACATGGGCCTAAATGCTCATAAAATTAAAACTTATTATTCATTTTTACGCCACTTTGCGGGTGTTAGCCCTGTGTTTCTTTTAAATAGGCGGGTGAAGAAGCTGCTGTTTTCGTAGCCTACGTTAATTGATATTTCGTTTACGGTTTTATCTGTAGATAGTAATAGTTTTTTGGCTTTGTCTATTCTCACTTCTTGCACGTACCTATTTATTGATATACCGGTTACTTGCGTAAATCGCCTCTTTAAATTGCGCTCACTAAAATTAAAGTATTTTGCTAACTCAACGATTGTGATTACGCTGCTTGAGTGATTATAAATCCAGTCTTGCACTTCACTAATTTTTTCGTCTCTGTGGCTACTATATTTTGGTAATGCAAAATTTAACTTACCAGAGTCAGAAATAAGTAAATGTGTGGCACATTGCTGGGAAAAGCGATCGCCTTTGTCTTTTGCAACTATTTCTAGTAGTACACTTATTCCCGCCTCAAAAGAGCCCGTTGTATAGATACTTCCCATTTTTAAATACGATTTATGATTAATAAACTGGCAGTCGGGAAATAGTTTACTCAATGGTTTAACCAAACTCCAATGAGTTGCAATGGCTGTTTTATTTAACTCGCCTGTGGCGGCTAAAAAATAAGAACCAGTGCTTAAGCTGAGAATAGACGTACTACTATTGATTTTAGGTATTAACCATTCAATTATTAATATACTGCTAGAGGGCATACTCTTTAATTTAGAGCCCTCAATTGGTGGAATAATCACTAAATCATACGGTTTGTCAGAAAGCGAATTATCGGCAACAACAATTGAATTACTTGAGCTTGTTATAGGTGCACCGTCTGTCGTAACTATTTCTACGTTATAACTTTGAGGTAATGAATAATGCGAGTCAAGTAACGAAACAATGGTAAAAAAGTCTTTAGCTAATAATACGCTGACTGCCCAGCATCCCTCGTAGGCAATAATTGCTATATTTTTCATAATTTCATTTGGCCCAATCGGACTGTTAAAAGTACCCGTGCAGACATATTATTTTAATTTTTGTAAAAGTAACATTAAAACCTACTTTAAATAGCGGTTATTTTTTTAAGTGATTGTTTTAAAGTTGTTTTGTTTCATATTAAATGCATTTCAAATATTTTAATTTATAAAAATCAGAGTCACAAAGGGGAATGGTTTGCAGCAGTATATACAAAATGATGCTTATTTTAATCAAAAGCACAGTGAAATAAATAACTGGTTGAAAAATGTTAAAGGCCATGACGATCGCACTAAGGCCATTTCAATTTATTATCTTGTAAGAGATGGAATTAAATATGATCCTTTTACACTTTTAGATGGGGCAAAGTCACTTAGTAGTGACTATTGCTTAGACAATAAAGCAGCATACTGTATTCCAAAGGCATCATTACAAATTGCATTGAGCCGAGCTATTAATATTCCTGCCCGCTTGGGTTTGGCAGATGTTCGTAATCATTTAAGTACACCTAAGTTAGACAAGTTACTAAAAAATGATGTGTTTACAATGCACGCTTATGTAGAGCAGTTTATTGAGGGAAAGTGGGTGAAATCGACACCTGCCTTTAATAAAGAGCTATGTGACCTCGTTAGTATAAAGCCATTAGAATTTGATGGAGTAAACCACTCTTTATTTCATCAATTTACTGCTGACGGCGAAAAGCATATGGAGTATTTAAAAGATCATGGGCAATTTGATGCAATGCCAACGACACTTATTAACAAAAGTTGTGATCACTATTACCCGCATTTAGCTCTCGATTTTTCAAATATTGGTAAGTAAATATTTTATATGGGTTGCTCCTTTTGCAGTCTTTATTACTTAATTTTAATTTTTTATATTTTGTTAGGAGGGGGATTTGCTTGCCCTTGGTTACAGCCTTACGTAAAATCGCGCTATTGTTTTTAAAATGTGATTGCTGTTATCAAACAATTGTTTAGTGCAACCGGCCCCTTAGCGTTATCTTTTGATGGCTACACACCACGTCAACCGCAAATTGATATGGCCGTTGCAGTTGCCCAAGCGTTAAAAAACAGTTCCCAACTCGTTGTTGAGGCCGGCACAGGTACGGGCAAAACGTTCGCTTACTTGGCACCCGCGCTTAAGTCTAAGGGTAGAACAATTATTTCTACTGGCTCTAAAGCATTGCAAGAGCAACTGTATCATCGTGATTTACCTCAATTAGTAAAGGCACTCAGTGCTACAAAAAAAACGGCTTTACTAAAAGGTCGCGCTAATTACTTATGTACTTACAGGCTAAATCAACATGTTGCGCATGTGCCTACAGACGATCCCGATGTTATGCATCAACTTGCCATGGTTGCTAAATTTGCAAGTGAAACACAATCAGGCGATTTAGCTGATTGTATTGGTATAGAAGATGACGCAAAAGTTTTACCTTATGTGAACTCCACTGCAGATAATTGTTTAGGTAAAGAGTGTCCAGACTTTCAAGAGTGTTACATACGAAAAGCGCGTTTAAATGCTGCTGAAGCTGACGTTGTTGTTATTAATCATCACTTATTTTTTGCAGATATGGCTGTTAAAGAAAGTGGCTTTGCTGAATTGATGCCCACAGCCGACGCTTATATTTTTGATGAAGCTCACCAACTTAGCGAAATTGCCAGCGACTATTTTGGTGAAAGTGTAAGTACTAAAAAGCTGGTGGATTTAATTAACGATTTACGCGCGATATACCGAGCTGAAATTCCTGATATGTTACAACTTGGTAAAAGCTTAAATAAATTAGAGACCAGTGTAGCTGATTTACGCTTGCAGTTTGGTGTCGATGGCAGTAGAGGTGATTGGCGAGAAAAGCTTAGCGATAAGCAAATATGTGCAGCACTGCATCGTGTCATTAGCGATTTGGACTTTGTTTATCAAGTACTAAAGCTATGCTTAGACAGAAGCGATAAAATAGAACACCCGTTTGAACGGGCTTTAGTATTTAAAGGTCAATTAGAGCGGGTTTTTGATACAGCACAAACTGGTTTTAGTTACTGGTATGAGACAACACGGCGCTTTTTAACTATAAATATTACGCCGTTAAATGTATCGGCAAAATTTTCACAAATGATGCAAGACACCGGTGCTGCATTTGTGTTTACCTCTGCAACGCTTTCGGTTGATAATAAGCTTGACCACTTTAATGCAAGCTTAGGGCTAAAACCAGCACAAAGCATGATGGTTGACAGCCCGTTTGATTACCCAAACCAAGCATTATTGTGTTTGCCAAGATACTTGCCAGAATCGCATGCTGATAATATGCCTCATGCTATTGTAAAATTAACCCTTGAGCTTATAAAATCAGCGCAAGGGCGCTGTTTTGTGCTTTTTACAAGTTACCGTATGATGCATTTAGTTGCAGAGGGGCTCACAACGCAAATAGACTACCCCGTTTATATGCAAGGGCAAATGTCTAAGCGGATTATTTTAGAAAAATTTACCCGCCATGGTAATGCAGTTCTACTCGGTACGGCATCATTTTGGGAAGGGGTAGATGTGAGAGGCAGTACATTAAGCTGTGTTATTATAGATAAATTGCCTTTTGCAGCGCCAGACGACCCCTTGTTGCAAGCTAAAATGCAGGATTGCCAAATGCAGGGAAAAGACCCATTTGCACATATCCAATTACCACAAGCAGTTATTGCCTTAAAGCAAGGTGTAGGGCGATTAATTCGCGATAGCAAAGATAAAGGCGTGCTTGTTATATGTGATAATAGATTAGTAACACGCCAATATGGTCAAGTGTTCTTAAAAAGCTTACCTGCAATGCGTCGTACGCGAAGCTTAGAAGTCGCTAATACATTTTTACAACAAATTAATTAGAGTAATAAAATGATCAAAAGTAATATTCTTGCCCTTGATGCTTCAACAGAAGCACTATCACTTGTTTTACATTATAAGGGAGAGACATTTCATCATTTTGAAGAGTGCCCTCAGCAGCATAGTCAAAAAATTCTACCTTTGATTGATGAGTTATTGGCCAAAGCAAATTGTAAATTAAAAGAACTGGATGTTATTGGTTTTGGCCAAGGGCCCGGTAGTTTTACAGGAGTAAGAATTAGTGTTGCTATAGCTCAAGGGTTAGCGTACTCAACTAATTTACCATTGGTAGGTGTTTCTACATTGGCTGTTATGGCGCAACAAGCATACGAGCAAAACAACAGCTCACTTGTTTTTCCAAGTATAGATGCGCGTATGGGTGAAATTTACTTTGCACAATACCAAGAAAATAATGGTTTAATGGAATTAGTTAATAACGAGTGTGTTATTAAACCTGAACTTTTAACTAATGAGTATATAACGAGTAACGAAGCATCAGTTGCAGTAGGCACAGGTTTTAAAACGTACCCTGATGCATTAGCAAACTTTGGAAACATCACTATTAATACAGACATAACATTACCAGATGCACGTTTTATGCTTGCCTTTGTTGATGCCGCATTTATTGCAGGCCAGGGCGTTCAAGCAAGTGATGCCCAACCAAAGTACGTTCGTGATACCGTAACATGGAAAAAGTTACCAGGGCGCGAATAAAACAGTACCGCGTTAATTTGCAAATTGATTGTTTTTAAATCATAATTTTAGCTATGTTTAAGGTTGGAGAAGCGTGATGACGCTGCCTATTGGCTCAGGTTTTTTTACAGGTGATATTCCTGGTAGAGTAATCCCTGCTAAGGGAGTAACTGCAAGACCACAAGGTTTGGCAGATCAAGCTGCTGCTCAAAAAACAAATACTGATTATGTAAAAACCAGTGCCGAGGGCGTTGAGCTTGCTAATCGATTGTTCAAAACTAGCGCAAAGGGTGATAACTTCAGCCAAACAATTTACGACCAGCCTAGTGCAAAAAATAGCAAAGCCATTTCTACCTATACTGAGTTTGCAAATTTAGAACGCAGAGCTGAAGTACAAAATTTAATTGGGGTAGATATTTACGCTTAAAAGTAATCAACCTTTAATAAAAAAACCGAACATTGTTCGGTTTTTTTTGCTTTATACGTATTTTACTGTTCTATAAAGTGTATTAACTTATCAGCTATATCTGTATTATTTTGAGAGCCAACAAATTGTTCACTCCCTTTACCATAAGCAAAAACTTGTACGTCTACTGCAGTATGGCCACCCGTAGTCCATCCAGTAAAGCTTGTGTCACTAATAATACTTTTAACGGCTAAGTTGAGTGCTTTGTCACCCATAGATTTAGCTTGCTCAAGTTTTATTTTGTTTTCAGGGGTAAATGCAATGCTGGTATATTTATTCCACACTGATTTTAAATCATCAGACTCAAGTAAGTGTTGTGTAATAGTACCCGCTGTTGCTTTTACGCCATGCACAACATCTGCTTCCCACTTATATTGGCCGTGCGCACCCAATGTTAAGCCACCTGTAGAGTGATCAGCAGTTATAACTAATAAAGTATCTTTATTTTTATCAACATACGCTTTAGCTTTTTCGATAGCAGATGCAAAGTCATCCATTTCGGCCATGGCACAGGCTATATCATTTGCATGCCCACACCAATCAATTTGGCTACCTTCAATCATTACAAAAAAACCATCTTTATTTTGATTGTCTAGAAGGTCGAGTGCTTTAGAAGTAAGCTTAGTTAACCTTGTTGGGTTTTCGTCTAACGCAAAAGGTAAGCCTTTAGCGGCATATAAACCGATAGCTGGAAGTTGCGTAATTTGATTAAGGTTTTGAATATCGTCACCATACTGGTAACCCGCTGCTTTAAATTCGTCAACTAAATTTCTATCGTCTCGAATAAAGTATTTAGTACCACCACCCAGCATTAGGTCAACGGGTAGTTTGCCTGCAATTTTATTATCAATATAATCATTAGCAATTTCGTCGTAATTATTACGTGATTCATTATGAGCGGCAAAGCTTGCTGGTGTAGCGTGGTTTATTTGTGATGTAGCTAATAGGGCTGTAGTCATGCCTCGCTGTTTAGCGATTTCAAGCATTGTTTTAAGTGGTTTTTTATCAGTATCTACGGCAATTGCACCATTATAACTTTTATGCCCGCTGCTCAACGCTGTCGCACTTGCGGCGCTATCGGTTACAACTGTGTGATCGTCAGGGTAAGTACGCGCCATTCCTGTCAGCATGGTATCAAAAACGGTTTGCTCAACAGACTTTGTAGTGGGGTCATCTTTAAAATAACGATAAGCAGTAGTATAAGCAGGCCCCATGCCATCACCAATCATATAAATTACATTTTTAGGTGCAGTTTCGGCCATTGCACCAGATGCAGTGCACATTAGAGCTAACACACTTAATTGTTTTTTCATGTTTTATGTACCTTTTGAGTGTACTTTATTAATAGCTAAATTATTGTATACCTTAACTATGATAAATAAATTAATAGATTGCGACAAATGATGATTTAGCTATATATAAGCGATTATTGTGCGTAAAAATTATTGTAAAGCCGTTAAAATATCTATTAGGAAACACCAAATAACAAAAAATACACACATAATAGTCGAGCTAAATTAAAAATAACATTATGAATAAATGACGGTTTTTATTTATTCTTCTAGGTTGCAGTTGTAGCCTCAGCGACTAAAATAACAAACATTTAGTGAAACTATTTAGTGGTCTGACAACTTGTATGTTATATATTTACAAAAATAAAAAGAGGTTTATGTGCGGCCATTTAATATTCAAACACGTAATTTAGATATTCATGGTTTAAAAATAGGCTCTGGTGAAGAGGTAGTAATAGCACTTCACGGTTGGTTAGATAATTGTAAAAGTTTTAAGCCCATGCTTGATGGCCAAAAGCCAGAGCAAACTTGGTACTGTATTGATTTTTCTGGACATGGTTTAACATCGTGGCGCAGTGATGACGCACATTACTATTTTGTTGATTACATCGATGATGTTTATCAATTTATTGAAGCCATTGGTGCTGACAAAGTTCATTTAGTCGGGCATTCTATGGGAGCTATGGTCGCGGGTTTTTTCGCGAGTTGCTTTAGTCAAATGGTTAAATCGGTAAATTTTATTGAGGGTATTGGCTGCGTAACAACACCCAGCGAGGAAGTTACGGAGCAACTAAAAAATGCTGTGCTTAATCGTGCAAGAACGCATAATAAAAAAACAAGAATATATCCCTGTAAAAAAGATATTTACGAGGCACGGTCTAAAACAACCGACTTAGATGTTGAATTAATTTCGCTATTGATGGAACGAAATATCAAAGCAGTCTCTAAGGGTTTTGCACTAACAACCGATCCTAAGCTCAAAAATCATTCAGGTTTTAGGTTTGATGAAGTGCAATGTATTGGTGCAATAAAAGAATTAATTGCACCATGCCAATTAATTTTAGGTAACCAAGGTTACGTGTTTGTAAAACAAAATTTAGAAAAGTATATTAATTATTACAATGACTTGAGTGTAATTAATGTGGAGGGTGGGCACCATTGCCATATGCAAAGTAGCAAAGAATGTTATGAACACATTCAAGCATTTATGGTGCAAAGTGGTGCACGTTAATTGTATATTGACGTTAAATGTGGGATTATTCCCGCATTAGAGTATTTGCTCAATTGTTAAAGTGCCTTACTTAGATTAAGGTTAATAAAAATATAACTATAAACAGGGGCTAAGAGTGGAAAAAATCTGGCTTAAGCGCTACCCAGAAGGTATGCCTGAAACAATCGATCCTGAGCATTACAACTCGTTACTCGAAGTGTTCGAAAAAAGTTTTTCTGATTACAAAGATTTACCTGCATTCACAAACATGGGTAAAACGTTGTCGTATGAAGAAATAGACACAGCAACTAAAAAAGTTGCCTCGTATATTCAAAATGATTTGGGACTCAAAAAAGGCGACAAAGTTGCCGTAATGATGCCTAACTTATTACAAACACCTATTTCTATTTTAGGTATTTTACGAGCAGGGTGTGTGGTAGTTAACGTTAACCCTTTATACACTGTACGTGAGCTCGAACATCAGTTAAAAGATTCAGACACAAGCGCCATTTTCATTCTTGCAAACTTTGCAGATACTCTTGAAAAGGCTTTAGGTAAAACAGACGTTAAACACATCGTGGTTACACAAGTTGGTGACATGGTGGGTGGCCTTAAAAAGCACATTGTTAACTTTGTTGTTAAGCACGTTAAAAAAATGGTGCCTAAATACAACTTACCAAACACGATTAAATTTTCAGATTTGTTAAACGCTGACGAAAATGCTTACACACGCCCTGAATTAAATTTATCTGACCTAGCATTTTTACAATACACAGGCGGTACGACCGGTGTATCTAAAGGTGCTATGTTGAGCCATGGTAATATGGTGGGTAACCTTGAGCAGGTGTCTGGTTGTTTAGATAAGGTACTAAACCGTGGAACAGAAGTGGTTGTTACTGCACTTCCGCTTTACCATATCTTTGCACTTACGGCTAACTGCTTAACGTTCATGAAATATGGTGGTTTAAACTTATTGATTACTAATCCGCGTGATATGCCGGGTTTTGTAAAAGAGTTAAGTCAAACTAAATTTACAGCAATCACCGGTGTTAACACATTATTTAATGGTTTACTAAACACACCAGGTTTTGATGAACTTGATTTTAGCCACCTAAAAATGTCGTTAGGTGGTGGTATGGCGGTTCAACGTCCTGTTGCTGAAAAGTGGCAAAAAGTGACGGGGTCAAAACTGATGGAAGGCTACGGCCTTACTGAATGTGCTCCACTTGTTACAATTAGCCCTTACGACTTAGAGTCTTATAATGGTTCTATTGGTTTACCTGCACCAAATACTGACATTAAGCTAATGCTTGAGAATGGTGAAGAGGCAGCTAAAGGTGAGCCTGGCGAATTATGCGTTAAAGGCCCTCAGGTTATGCTTGGCTACTACAAGCGCCCAGATGCCACAGCCGAATGTTTACAAGACGGTTGGTTTGCAACAGGTGACATTGCTACATATGACGATGAAGGCTTCTTCTATATAGTAGATCGTAAAAAAGACATGATCATAGTATCTGGCTTTAACGTTTTCCCAAATGAGATTGAAGAAGTTGTTGCAATGCACGACGGTGTGCTTGAAGTGGCGGCTGTTGGTATACCTCATGATGTCAGCGGTGAACAAGTTAAAGTTTTTGTTGTTAAAAAAGACCCTTCTTTAACTGAAAAAGATATAATAAACCATTGTCGTGATAATTTAACTAATTACAAGGTTCCAAAACTCGTTGAGTTTAGGGATGAGTTACCTAAAACAAACGTAGGTAAAATACTCAGACGAGCCTTGAAAGATTAGAAAACTATAAAAAAGCCGGCATTAGCCGGCTTTTTTATTGTAGGAGACTAAGTGCAATATCAATTAATTCAAACACAAGTTCAGCTTAATACCTTTGTTGAGCAGATCCAAAATAAGCCTATATTAGCTATTGATACCGAGTTTATGCGTCGTCGCACTTTGTATCCAGAAGTTGCACTGATTCAGGTTTTTGACGGTGAGCATTTAGCACTTATCGATCCTTTAGCTGAGCTCTCGTTATTTGATTTTTGGCAGGTTTTAAAAGACCCCGCAGTTTTAAAAGTGCTTCATTCACCATCTGAAGACATTGAAGTATTTCAAAAATATGCTGGGTTTGTTCCTGCACCATTGTTTGATACTCAATTTGCTTTGCAATTGCTTGGTGAAGGAAACTGTATGGGGTTTGCCCTTATGGTTAAAACACTCCTAGGTATTGAAATAGATAAAAGCGAATCACGTACCAATTGGCTACAACGACCGCTAACTACTAAGCAACTTGATTATGCTGCCGCTGATACATTTCATTTATTACCGTGCTTTGAATTAATTATCGATCGCATCAACAAAGCTGACTTGTTTGAGATTGTGTTGGATGAGAGCGAATTAATTGCTAATAAGCGAGCTTTTCAAACACCGGATGAATTGCTCTATAAAGATATTAAAAATGCTTGGCAGTTAAAACCACATGAATTAGCTGTATTAAAAGAGCTAGCTATATGGCGCCGTAATAAAGCAATACGTAAAAACCTTGCTCTCAATTTTGTGTTGAAAGAACATAACATGACCGAAATCGCTAAGCGAGGGCCATCTAGTTTAAATTCATTGCGTCAAATACCGGGTGTAGAATCGATTGAAGTTAATCGCTCAGGGGTTGAGATTTTAAAGTGTATAGAAAAAGCTAAAGCAATTGCCGTTGACGAGCACCCGCAAGTGTTGAAGCGTTTAATAGATTTTCCTAATTATAAACAAACGGCAAAAGATATTAAGCAAAAAATAACGAAAGTTGCTAAAGCTAATAATATTCCTGAGGACGTTTTAGCATCTAAAAAACAAGTTAATCAATTAATCAGCTGGAATTGGAAGTTGACGGCAAAGCAAAAAATGACACATATAAAGCCAGATTTATTGAGCTCTTGGCGTTATAGCTTTATTAAAGAAGCTTTAAAAGAGTGGGATACCTAAAAGGTTAATATTTTAGTAGTTGTTAGTTATAAAGAGGGCGCTTAACGCGCCCATTCTTCAATTATTTCTTTTCTTCGTCAGGTAAAGTTACGTTTAGCTCTAATACAGCTAAGTCGTCTTCATTCTGATCAAATTGTACCTGCACTGCATCACTATTAACGTTCACATATTTTCGAATTACATCCAAAATATCTTGTTTTAATTGTGGTAGGTATTCAGGTGTTCCACGCTGAGAACGTTCGTGTGCGACAATGATTTGCAATCGCTCTTTTGCAAGAGACGCACTGTTTTTCTTTTCTGAGCGGAAATAGTCAAGTAACGACACATTAGCCTCCAAAAATCCGTTTAAAAATGCCTTTTTTCTCTACATCTAAGAAGCGAAAATCGACGGTTTCACCAAGTAAGCGGTTTATGGCATCAGCATATGCTTGACCAGCATCTGATTCGCCATCCAATATTACCGGTTGACCTGAATTTGATGCACTCAATACTGCTTGTGACTCAGGAATAACACCTAACAAATCGATAGCTAATATGTCTTGTACGTCTTCTACCGAAAGCATTTCACCTTTAGCAACACGCTCAGGGTTGTAGCGTGTTAATAATAGGTGTTCTTTGATATTTTCAAGGCCTTCTTCAGCGCGTTTAGATTTGCTATGCAAAATACCTAAAATACGGTCAGAATCTCGTACAGATGACACTTCTGGATTGGTGGTTACAATCGCTTCATCAGCAAAATACATTGCCATCATCGCACCCGCTTCAATTCCTGCTGGTGAATCACATACAATATAATCAAAGTCTTCTTTTAGCTCGTTTAAAACGCGTTCTACACCATCACGAGTTAGTGCATCTTTATCACGCGTTTGCGATGCTGGCAGTAAAAATAACTTCTCAACACGTTTGTCTTTGATAAGTGCTTGGTTTAGGTTTGCTTCACCGTTTATGACGTTTACAAAGTCATAAACAACGCGGCGCTCGCACCCCATAATTAAATCAAGGTTACGTAAACCGATGTCAAAATCGATAATAACCGTTTTGTAGCCTTTTAATGCTAAGCCTGTGCCTATTGCGGCACTTGATGTTGTTTTACCAACACCACCTTTACCCGAGGTAACGACAATTACTTTTGCCATGAGATTTATCCTTTAACCAAAGCTGAAATTTCTAATGATTCATTTTTTTGTTGTATTTGCACTGCACTGCCCCAAAACTCACCTTGTAGAGAGTCACTGATCCAGTAGTTGCCATTTATGGAAACAAGTTCTGCTTCTAGCTTTTGGCAAAATATATGTGCGTTTTCTAATCCTTTTGCGCCCGCTATTGCGCGACCACGAAGGGTTCCGTAAATATGTACGTTGCCATCTGCTATTACTTCTGCACCATGACTAACAGCGCCTAATACAATAAGGTCGCGGTCTTTTGCATACACCTGTTGACCCGAGCGTACAGTACCGTTAATTATTTGTGCTGGAAGTATAATATTTTTTTCGACAATTGAAGTGTTTGGTTGCTTTTCAACGGGCTCTGCTTTTACGTCTTGCGAATAATTTAATACTGAAAAGCCAGCTTTTTTGGCATTTGTATGCTGCCCATCAGAGCCATTGCATACACCCACTGCGTTGAAGCTCATTCGCTCGATAAGTGACTTTAAATGAACAAAGTCTAAAGAACTGCTTTTTACTTCTTCTAAATTGACAACAATAGGGGCTCCTTCAAAAAAACGAGGGGCTTGGGCTATTTTTACGTACAATTGTTCTGCTAAAAGGTTTATATCAGCACTATAAAGATGTAAAACTGATAACGTAAAAAGATTCCCTTTTAACTCAAAAATTTGGTCCGACATACACGCTCAATTGAATTGTATGATAAGAAATTATAATTAGATAAACACAGGCTGAATAAGGCCTTAATCAAAATTTCTAATCTAAATTTTCTAACTTATTATTACTCTCATGGTATAGTGTGCAGCATTGTTGTGCAAGAATTTATAGGGTCATAATGTTAACTGCGGTATATAAAAGTAAGAAAAAGACGGATACCTTCTTATTTGTTGAAAAAAGAGATGATTTTAGCAAAGTTCCAGAACCTCTAATGGCTATGTTTGGCAAACCTCAATATGTGATGCTCATCAACTTAGCTAAACGTGAGCACCTAGGTGGTGCGGATTTGGAAACCGTTAAGGGTGCATTAACCGATCAAGGATACTATTTACAACTTCCACCACCGGAAGATAATTTGCTTACTGAACTAAGAAAACAAAATGGAGCCGATCGTGATTAAAAAACTGGCAGTTGTATTATGTGGTTTATGCTTGAGTTCGTCAGTTGTTGCCAAAACACAAGCCGAATTTAAAGATTACTTAGTAAACCTAAAAGAAGAAGCAATCGCAAAAGGCTACGAAACGTCGTTAATTGATAGTGCATTTGCGACTGCGACGTATAAAGAAAAAGTGGTATCAGCTGATAAAAACCAGCCTGAAGTGAAAGAAACACTCGAGACCTATTTACCAAAACGTGTACCACAATGGAAAATTGACCGTGCTCGTAAACTTTATGCTGAGAACAAAGATATTCTTGAGCAAGTAGCTAAAGAGTTTGGCGTACAAGCACGCTTTATAGTCGCTTTATGGGGTCTTGAAAGTAACTTTGGTACTATTCAAGGCGGTCACAATGTTATTTCATCATTAGTGACACTTGCCTTTGATGGCCGCCGTGAAGCACTTTATAAACGTCAGTTGTGGGCGGCTTTAGACATTTTAAAATCGGGTCATATTACTTTAGACAAGTTTAAAGGTTCTTGGGCTGGGGCTATGGGGCAAACTCAATTTATGCCAACGTCTTTTAATGCTTACGCAATTGATTATAACAATGATGGTCGCAAAGATATTTGGACTACAAAAGAAGATGCGTTTGCTTCAATTGCTAATTATTTAAAGCAAGAAGGGTGGAACGACTCATTAACTTGGGGTCGTCAAGTTATGCTTCCTGATAACTTTGACAATAAATATATTTTAGTTCGTGGTACTAAAACACGTAAACAATGGCTTGAGTATTGGAATGATTCTGAACGTTCACTCGATGAGTGGCAGGCTTTAGGGGTGAGAAGAGCAGACGGTACTGCGTTGCCTAACGTTGATGTACGAGCAGCACTGGTTATGCCCGATGATATCAACGGCCGTATGTTTTTGGCCTATGATAATTACAAAGTGTTAATGCATTGGAACCGCTCTTATTACTTTGCAACGAGTGTGGGTTATTTGTCTGATAGAATCGGATACCCAAAAATATAGTTCAATAAAAAATAAAGCCGCAAAATGCGGCTTTATTCTTTTTTAAAAATTTTGTCTTTTAAATCGATGACCTTGCCAATTCCTGATCCCAGTTTCATAAGTTTGTTGAGCTGCTCGGGAGTTAAACGCTGTAACTCAGACGACCATTTAGTGACCGTTTCAAGTAGGTTGTGAATTTCTTCCATTTGCTTTTGGGCATACACTTCTTCTTCGTTATTCGCTTCGTCGAGTAAGTTATCTCGCAAAAGGCTGAGCGTTGGATCGATTTCACGTTTTTTTCGCTCTTCAAATACTCGATTAGCCATATCCCAAATATCGCCTGCAGGCGCATAATACTCTTTACGATCACCCGGAATGTGCTGAACTTTAATTAATTGCCAAGATTGCAGCTCTTTTATGCCCATACTCACATTACCACGAGAGATACTTAGTGAGTCGGCAATTTCATTCGCTGTCATCGGGTTTTTAGTAATGATTAGTAAACCACACATTTGGCCTATTGTACGGTTAAAGCCCCAACGGCTGCCCATTTCGCCACAATGCATCACAAAGGTAAAATTCTTTTCAGATAAAGTCATATCATTAACTTTCAGTAATTTCAGAAATTAAATGCTAGCATGTTGATTTGCGATAGCAAGGCATTAAGTGCACTAAAATAATCTTAGTTTGGCTTAAATACAATTTAAGCCATTTTATGCATAGTTTTTAAATATTAAGGGCGCTTGTAAATACAAGCACCCATAAATTTTAACCGCTAAAGTGTGTAACTAAAACTTAATTTAGCATTACGCTCTTCACCAGGCATACCGCCTAAAAACATCGCTTTAGAATAATACTGTTTGTTAAATAGGTTGTTTAAATTAAGCTGCATGTTCCACTGTTTAGTTGTATACGAAATTGCAGCATCGTACACAGTGTAGCCAGGTACATAGCCATCAGGAATACTAAATGAACTTGAGTTAGTACTTCTGTTATCAACGTAAGTAATACCCCCGCTAATATTAACTGACTCGGGTAAATTAAATATGTTTGCATAGTAAGTAACCCATGTGCTTGCAGTTACATAAGGCACCCCTTTTTGACGAGTGTCGTAAGCGCTACTATTGGGGTTAGATTTATCACGCGCGTCTTGATATACGCCGTTAACATTTATTTTCCACTGCTCATTTAAATACGCATTTAAATCAAGCTCAACGCCTTTGGTTTGCTCTTCGCCGTCAAAGTAGCTTTCTACTATATCAGGGCCAGACACACCAGCTTCATACAGTGGGTTACTGTATTCAAGATTTGTACGAGCGCTTTCAAACACAACTAAAGTAGCTAGTAGCTGGTCGTCAAATGCTTTATACCTAAAGCCTAAGTCATTACTTATTGATTCTGAGTCTTCTCTATCTGCTTCGTTACCAGCAACAGAGCCTAATACACTGTATGCGGTTCGGCCTTTAGAGTGATTAACAAACACAGAAAAATCTTCAGTAGGCTGATAAGTAGCACCTAAATTATAGGTTAAACCTGAATCAGATGTGTTTGCCTCAGGGGTTGGCTCTGCACGGCTTGAACTGTATCGTTCATCTACACCATTATGTTCGTAGCTCTGCTTAATACGGTTATAGGCGACTCCTATGCGTGTAGTCAGTGTGTCATTAATATAACCTACATGCTGAACGCCCATTCCCCATGCTTGAACCTTTTTATTATAATCACTCGTTTTTAGCGGGTCGTAATCGTCAAAGCCACCGATTGGCCAATTTGGTTGCCTCATGTCATAGATATAGGGCAAAGCACCTTGATAAAGCACATTACCAGCAGTGTCGTAAATTACTTTATCGCTGTCATAAATAGAGTATTGTTTGAAACCAATATCTCGGTCTTCATAATTTGCATTAACTAAGAGTTCGTTATCAATATCGCCTATCTCAAAGTCGTATCTTAAATCTAAAAAGTACTGCCATGATTTTTCATCTGCTTCTACTTGGCGATACTCTTGGCGCCTAGCTGCAAATGGATAAAGTACATCATTTTCAACTAAAGGAGCACGAGGGTCTTGATTAATAACGCCACTGCGAGTTGAGTACACGTAATTAAAAGCCCCTGTTTGACGAGCAAAGCTTGATGTGTAATTACGGAACTGTAGTTGCTGGTTTAAGAATAAGTCATCAGTAATAAAGTAATTATGCGTAAGCTTAAATCGTAATTCTTCACCTTCATTATCATCGGCCATTGGTGAAATAATCCCATTGGTACCAAAGTCATAGGGTGTTAAACCATCTGTTGCAGAAAGAGAGTTCGCTAATTGTAATTGCTGTTCACTTGTCAGTTGTAAGCCACTGCCTGTCGGATCGTTTGCTAAGTCTGCAGCAGTTACTTCACTAGCAGTTAAGCCATTCGCTGTCTCTGCGTTGTATATGCGAATAGGGTGGCCAATTGAGTCAACAGCAATTGAATCCTTAATATAGGCAGCAGAGAGCATAACGTCTTGTTTATCGTTTAACACATACTTAAGTGATGTATAAATTTCATCACGCTCTTCTTTTAAATCACGAAAGCCATCGCTTGATGCTGTTTTAGCCATTACGCGATACGCTAAGTTCTCGCTAAGTGCATTTGTGCTGTCAAACGCAAGAGAGTAGCTGTCCCATTGACCAAGCTCTAAAGCGACTTTATGCTTTTCTTCAAATTCAGGTTTTTTTTCAATTAAATTAATTACACCACCAGCGCTACCAATACCATATAAACCTGTTGCTGGGCCTTTTAACACTTCAACCGACTCAACATTGGTTAATGAGCGAGTTGGATTAAAGGTGTTTCCAAGTCCAGCTCCCCCATACATACCATCATAAGTGTAATTGGCGTCAAGACCACGAATAACCAGGTTATCGCCAATGCCATAATTATTACCCGCTTGGGTTAAACCACTCACATTACGGACAAGTTCTTGTAGGCTGTCTACGCCCTGTGATTCAATTAATTCACGATCAATAATAACAACAGGAGCAGGGGTTTCCATTAAGGACATATCTGACTTTGTGGCAAGGCCCGAACTCATAACAACTTGATTTTGTTTTTGATAAACACTTATGTGTTCAATATCTTGTTCTGCAGTGGTTGATGCTAAAGCGGCTTGTGCATTTAAACAAGCAAGGGTGAGGAGTGAGTATTTAAACTTTTTCATTATGATAACCATTCGCATTTATTTAATTGCGGTAATGGTAATGATTATTATTTGCAAAATATACTAAAAGTTCAATAAATATTAGATTAAAACAACTGTTTGCGTGTTTTTTATACAAATAGGCCGGCTTAGTTAATAAAAACCAAACAAATATAAAGAAGGGGACGAATTTGGCAATTAAGAAAAACAAATTGTAATATGATTTTCTTTAACAACTCTCCCAAATTAAGAGTAATAAACTAAAAGTGACAATAGAGATCAGGTAAAACAATGCTATTAAAGCTTTAACACATTGTTTTACTCTGCTTTTAATTTGAGTGTTTTTAGGATTGAGAATTAAAATTTAATGAATTTTAACGTTAAAAGTAAAGGCTAACACTATAAAGCCAGCCTTAACTTAGATTTAAATTTTATTTTTCAGTTTTATAAACAATACCTGCTTTCATCACAAACGGTATTTGCTCTAATATTGAAATGTTTTTTAATGGGTTTCCTTCAACAGCGATAATATCGGCGGCATATCCCGTTTTTATTTGCCCTAGTTTGTTATGCATTTTCAGCAGTTTAGCGCTGTTAATGGTAGCTGATTGAATGGCTTGCAGTTCAGTCATGCCAAATTCAACCATACGTGAAAACTGCTTTGCATTATCACCATGTGGGTAGATGGCAGCGTCGGTTCCAAATACCATGTTCACACCAGCTTTTACAGCTCGGCTAAAGCTATCTCTTTGTTTTTTAGAAACTTGGCGTTCTTTGTTTAGGTTTTCTTCGTCTACACCATTTTGTTCGCCAAAGCTTAATGTGTATTCTGTGTTGTATATATCCATAGAAAGCCAAGTGCCATGTTTTTTAGCCAGGGCTATGGCTTCATCGTCTAAAAAGCTTGCGTGTTCTACGCTGTCAACACCTGCAATGATGGCTGTTTTTATGCCGCTTGTGCCGTGTGCATGCGCTGCAACGGGTAGGTCGCGCATGTGCGCTTCTTCAACAATGGCTTTCATTTCTTCAAGCGAATATTGTTGTACACCTACTTTGGTACCCTTTGAAAAAACACCACCTGTAGCACAAAACTTTATAGCGTTTGCACCGTACTTTATATTTTCACGTACTTTTGTTCTAACCGCCCATGGCCCGTCTGCTACACCTGTTGAGGTATATTTTAGCTCAGGCGGTAAACGGTTATTGTCACAGTGCCCGCCAGTTATACCCAGTGAAGGACCTGCAGCCCAAATTCGTGGGCCTACAATGTCACCCGCATTAATACCGTCTCGCACCGCAATAACGCTATAACCATCTGCGCCCACATTTCTTACGGTAGTAAAACCTGCTTCAAGGGTCTTTTTAGCAAAATAAGCCGATTTAACTGCCATGCGTGGGATTGATTGACCCAAGCGCTCACTTCGAGAAACAGTAGGATCACTCGTTAAGTGTACATGCATGTCCATCAATCCAGGGACTAGTGTTAACTGTGGCAGATTAATAAGTTCATCATTTTTACCTAGTTTCGGCTTTTTATTACTCTCTATTGAGGTGATCACACCATCATCAATAGTAATTAATGGCGATTGAATGAGTGTGCCATTCTCTACATCTAACATGGCTTTTGCAGAAATGTAGGTGACTGCCTGGGCAGGTAGACTGCTCAAACATAATATGGCTATTGAGGCTGATAATAGGTGCTTTTTCACTTTTTAATTCTTTTATATGAAAGTTACGTTGTTTTGACTTTACCAAGCTCAAGTAAAAGTGCAATAAAATAACGACTAAGTTACTACTTTATTTAGCTTAATTTAAAGCTCATAATCGAGCTGAGTTTTTTATAAGGATTAATATGAAATTATTAAAATTAGCACTGGTCGCTTCTTCAGTGATCGGTGCGCTAATGGGCTGTAGTAGCACAACGTCTCAACAAAATAATAGTAAACCGGTTTCATCATCTATAAATGCTGTGGTTTCAGAATTATCGGCCGAGCAGCAATTAGACGTGCTTGTTGATCAATACTACAACGAGTCGCTTGCATTTTCGCCAATCAGGGCAACATATAGCGGTAAAAATGAATTTAATGATCAGTTCACGCCTGAAATTTCAGCGACAAATCGTAACAAAAAGGCGGCTTTTTATAAAAAGTATCAACAACGCCTTGCTTACATTGATTCACAACAATTAACAGGGCAAGCGCTATTAAGTTATGAGATTTTAAAACGTGACCTTGCACTTAACCTCGAGGGGATGCAATTTCCAAGCTACTTTCTGCCTATTAATCAAATGTCTGGAGCACATAATGTGTTTGCTGGATTTGGCTCTGGGCAAAGTGCACAACCTTTTAAAACAGTACAGGATTATGATAATTTTTTAAAACGTAGCGATGGCTATATCAAATGGCTTAAAAGTGTTGAGCTTTCTATGGCTGAAGGTATAAAACAAAATATTGTTTTACCTTTGCCACTTGCAAAAAAGTTAGCCCCACAATTTAGTGCGCATGTTGTAAATAAGCCTGAAGACTCACTGTTTTGGGGACCTATAAAAAACTTACCAAATTCGTTTACAGCTGAGAAAAAACAAGAAATAACAGCGCAATACCGCGATTTAATCATGAAGCAATTAGTGCCGGCTTATCAAAGCATGCACACATTTTTAATTAACGATTATATACCTAGTAGTCGTGTGTCAGTTGGCTACAGCGATTTTACCAATGGTAAAACTTGGTACGAATACCAAATAAAGAAAAACACAACGCTTAACTTATCTGCTGACGAAATTCACAATATTGGTTTAAGCGAAGTATCGCGTATTTTGAGCGAAATGAAAAAGGTAAAACACACCGTTGGCTTTGACGGCGATTTGCCTGCATTTTTTACTCACTTACGTGATTCAGATGAGTTCTACTTTAATACCGCTGATGAGCTTATTGAAGCGTACGAAAATGTGAAGAAAAAAATTGATGCCAAAGTACCGCAGTTATTTGATGTGGCTCCTAAAGCGCCTTACATTGTAAAACCAGTAGAAGCTTATCGTGCTCAGTCTGCGGCGGGTGCTTCTTATGCAGCCCCTGCACCAGATGGTTCTCGTCCGGGTATTTTTTATATCAATACCTTTAATTTAAAAGCACAACCTAAGTTTTTACTCGAAACACTCTCGATTCATGAAGCGGCACCTGGTCATCATTTTCAAATCGCTCTTCAGCAAGAAATAGACGGCTTACCTGATTTTCGTAAATTTGGTGGGTATACGGTTTTTGCTGAAGGGTGGGCACTGTATGCAGAAAGTTTAGGAAAAGAGCTTGGATTATTTACCGATCCTTATATGTGGTATGGGCGTTTGGCTGACGAGCAATTACGGGCAATGCGTTTAGTACTCGATACTGGTTTTCATGCAAAAGGGTGGACGCGAGAGCAAGGTATACAATACATGCTTGCTAATTCATCAATGGCTGAAAGCGATGTAGTGGCAGAGGTTGAACGTTATATTGCGTGGCCAGGGCAAGCACTTTCGTACAAATTAGGGGAGTTTAAAATTAAAGAACTTCGCGATTATTGTAAAAAAGAGCTAGGTTCTCAATTTGATATTAAGGCGTTTCATACGCAAATACTAATAGATGGCGCATTACCCATGCCTATTTTGGAGAAAAAAATAAAGCGTTGGGTGCAATCGCAGCGTTAATGAATAGCGCAAAGTGATTATCAAATTGAGGTATTCGCTTTGCGCCATTTAGTGCAATACGTTAGAATGCGCGCTCTTAAAAGGGCGCGAGTACACTATGTTTGATCAACAGTTAGCAAATACACAGTTTTGGCTTACAAAAAGCTTGAGCGAAATGAGCCAAAATGAATGGGAAGCTATTTGCGATGGCTGTGGTAAATGTTGTTTAAATACGTTTATAGATAGTGAAGACGAAGACGATTTTTCCCCCACAGATCAGCTACGTGAAGGTGAACAGCTCATTTTCACCAATATTGTTTGTCAGTATCTAGATAATAATACCTGCGGGTGTAGCGAGTACGAAAACCGCCAAACACTTGTCCCTTCTTGCGTAAAACTAACCAAAGAAAACCTTAAAGATATTTTCTTTATGCCGCAAAGCTGCAGTTACCGCCGCCTACATGAAGGGCGTGGTTTAGCTTCGTGGCACCCGTTATTAAATAACGGCGATAAAACACTTATGCATGATCTCAATATTTCAGTTAAAGATAAAACAGTCAAAGACAGTAATGTAAAATTAGATGATTTTGATTTATACATTGCTGAGTGGCCAACAAAGGACTGCGATTAATGAGCAAGTTAAAAGCGAGTATTGGTTTAATAAACCCGAAGAGCCCTACTAACGTTGGCGGTGTGTTACGAGCTGCTGGGTGTTACGACGCAAAGCAGGTTTATTTTACGGGTAATCGATATCTTAATGCGCAAAAATTTCATACCGATACTAAAAATGTGGTTGAACGTATTCCATTAACCTCTACTGATAGCCTAGAAAAAGTAAAACCTGAAGGGGCAACCGTTGTTGTCGTTGAGTTAATTGAAGGGGCTACACCGCTCCCTGAATTTAAGCACCCAGAAAATGCATTTTATATTTTGGGCCCAGAAGACGGTTCTGTTCCTAAAGAAGTACTAAAGTGGTGTGATGAAGTAGTTTACATTCCTACTATAGGGTGCATGAACTTAGCTGCAACCTGTAATGTAGTACTTTACGATAGGCTTTCTAAATTAGGTGGTGTTAAAAGCAGTGATGACACAATAATAAGTTCGCGCGATACCAATAATAAAATGAAATGGGTTAAACCTGCTTTATAACTTTTGTAATGCCAATTAAATCTGCTAGTTGGCATTAGACACTGTCTATATTCAATTTCACGTTCTACCAATTTTTCATTCTCTAGATTTATTTTTCCTTCAAAAGTGTAAATAACGCCTACACTTAACTGACTATTAGTTTGACGATAGCTTTATTATGCGCATTGTAGTCTTTTTGTTGTCCTTTATTAGTTGTTTTAGTTTCGCGAGTCAAAGCGTAACCTTCATTCATAAAAATAGCCTTAAAACTGTAGAAGGGCAGCGTTATAAATCGGGGCTTTTATATAGCGCCCAAAATAGTAAACGCACATTACATATTGTTACCTTAGATTGGCCGCCTTATATAAGTAACGACTTATGTAACAAAGGGTGGGTCTATCATTTTGCCGTTGCTGTTCTTAATAGTCAGGGTTACAGCGTTTATTTAGAATTTTTACCTTGGGCAAGAGCTGTGCGTAATGTGGAACTTGGAAAAGCCGATATTTTAATGCCTGAGTACTTTATTGAAGACACTGCGCCTTCAGACTATGTTAAAAATAAAATGCGAAGAGAGCTGCTTGGTATTTCAAATTCGTTTCAAGGTGGAAATATTGTATTTCTAAAGCGAAAAAACGCACCTGGTATTTTTACAGGTAATCTAAACTCATTAAAAGGCTCAACAATAGGTGTTGTAAGAGGATATCAAAACACGCCTGAATTTGATGCAATGATGGATAATGAAGAGTTTAAAGTTATTAGTGCGGTAAACGATTTGCAGTTAATGCAATTACTTTTTGCCAAGCGGGTCGATCTTATTATAGGCGATCCTTCCGTGTTAACCCATTCAGTTACGTTTTCTGAGCTTAACCAAAGTGAAAAAATAGCACTGCTTAATGCTGTTGAGCAAGATGGCAAACCACTACATTATAACTCATTGTATTTTGCTATAAGTAAGCTAACACCTAACTGGCTTGGAGTGCTAGATGATATAAATCAAGCCTTATATATATTTTCTAATAGCGGTGAAACTGAGCGTTTAATCAATACTGTTTCAGAAGAATGTGCAGTTTGAATATGTATGATAATTTGGAACGTTCTAATTACCTTGTGCCCAAACAACTTATTAACAATGTAGAATCAGTTTAACTTGTTAATGGAGTGAAAATAAAAATGAGCACACTGAACACACATCACGATTATGGCGTTAATAAACAGCACAACAAAAATTATCTGTTTCCCCTAACTGCAATGACAACCCTGTTTTTTTTATGGGGTTTTATTACAGTATTAAATGATGTATTGATTCCACGATTAAAAGGCGTATTTGATCTTAGCTACTTTGAGGCAATGCTAGTGCAGTTTTGCTTTTTTGGTGCCTATTTCATTGTATCTATCCCCGCTGGTATTTTAGTTAAACAGCTTGGCTATAAAAAAGGTATTTTAACGGGGCTTATTATTGCTTCGATTGGTTGTATGCTTTTTTACCCTGCAGTAGCAGTGCATGAGTATTGGTTGTTTTTAGGCGCATTGTTCGTGCTTGCTGCTGGTATAACCGTATTGCAAGTATCAGCTAATCCATACGTTGCGGCTCTTGGTCCTGATAAAACCGCCTCTTCACGATTAAACTTAGCACAAGCGCTTAATGCCTTGGGTACTACAGTAGGACCGTATGTAGGAGGCATTCTCTTTTTCGGTACTGCTGGTACATTGGCTGCGTCTGCTGCATCGGCAGAATCAGTAAAAGTGCCTTATTTAATGTTGGCTGCAGCACTTTTATTAATTGCCATTGTGTTTGCATTTATAAAGTTACCTGAAATTGAAGCCCATAAGGAAGACAGTACCGATACTGAAACTCGCTCTTTAATGCAAGCACCTCACCTTACTATGGGGGTTGTAGCAATATTTTGTTATGTAGGCGGTGAAGTAGCTATAGGTAGCTTTTTAGTTAATTACTTTGGTGAAGCACACATTGCTGGGCTTGAAGAGCATGCTGCCGCGGCACTTATTAGTTATTATTGGGGCGGAGCAATGGTTGGGCGTTTTGTAGGCTCTGCGTTGTTACAAAAAATTGCGCCTTCTAAAGCAATTGCCTTTAATGCTATCAGTGTTATTGCGTTGTTATTAATCACTATTTTTACACAAGGTGATGTCGCTTTGTATTCAGTATTGGCAATCGGGTTGTTTAATTCCATTATGTTTCCAACTATATTTTCTGTTGCGATTGAAAAATTAGGCCCGTTAACAAGTAAAGGCTCTGGTTGGCTATGTTTAGCGATTGTAGGTGGTGCATTAGTGCCTTTATTACAAGGGTATATTGCCGATACCGTAAATATTCAAGATAGCTTTTTCGTGCCTATGGTATGTTATGTATTTATAGCTTGGTATGGTTTAAATGCTGTTCGTTTAGCTAAAAAATGGTAAAAAATGTATTGAATAATAATGGCTGAATACGTATTCAGTCATTATTATTTTCTTTTGGTTTGGAACATTCCAAATCTTGTTATCTATTGAACATTATTTATGTAAAATTAATTACTTAAAATTTGTAATTAAGTTTGCCTAGTCCTTTTTTATTGTTTTTAGCTGCTATTTTCGGAAAAACCGAAAATAGCTAAGACAATGCTCACAATATTTGCTAAAACTAGAATGCTAAAAATAAATTAAAGGGCATTTATGTTTGGGGCATTCAAATTTACTACAAAAGTCACAATAGCAGCGTCTGTTGTACTCGTTTTGGTATTAGGGTTATTCACTGTAAATAACTACTTTACCTTAAAAAACCAAACACAAAATCAGCTTGCTCTCGTGTTGCAACAAAACTCAGAATCTGTTTCTCAAAATATAGCTAGCTGGTTAAATGCAAAGCTGGCCATTGTTAGCGCGTTTGCTAAAACCCACCAACCATCAGATCCAAATACGCTTACATTACTACAATTAAACACAGCAGGGTTAGCAGGTAGTTTTAAAAACACCTATATTGGCCAATCTAACGGTAATTTTATTTTAAATGATCAAAGCATCGTTTTACCGCCAGATTTTGATGCAACATCACGTCCTTGGTATAAGCTAGTCGAAAACAAAACCAATACTGCCTTTACTACTCCCTATATTGATGTAACAACTAACGAGTTAACTATATCTGCTGTTGTGCCTATAAACCAAAATGACCGTTTTGTTGGTGTTGCTGGTGCTGATATTGATATGCAAACGGTGACAGAAATTATTAATAATATTGATTTTTTAGGGCTGGGTTATGGTTTTTTACTCGATGACAGCGGCCAAATATTAAGTCACCCACAAAGCAATGTTAACCTAAAAAATATCGCTGAGTTATTTGGCACCAAGCCATTACTTAGTAGCGAGTTTGTTGAATATCAAATAGCTGGCGAAACTAAATTAGTTTCGTTTAATAAAATACGTGGTATTGAAAATGTTAATTGGTATTTAGGGGTTGTTATTGATCAACAAAAAGCATTTGCTAGTGTATCTAGTTTTGGTGAAACGGCATTTATTTACTTAATTGTGGGTACAATCGTAATTGTAATTTTAATGCAATTTTTACTTCGTTATTTAATGCGTCCAATGAATCGGTTAAATGACGCTATAAAAGATATTTCACAGGGAGAAGGTGATTTAACACGTCGTTTAGAGATAGAAAATAACGATGAGTTTGGTGAACTCAGCCATTCATTCAATGTGTTTATTGAAAAAATTCAATCATCAATCGAACAAGTTAAAGATACAACAATACTTCTTGATGACGTAATAGCCAGTCTGCTATCACAAACACATTCTTCACTTGCTATGTATGACGATCAAAGTATGCGTACTGATAGCGTTGCAGCTGCAATTAATCAATTTACAGGGATGACATCAGATATATTCAATAGTGCGTCTGACGCATCAACACTTGCAAAAGATGCGAATAAGCACTCTACACAAAACCAGGAAATATTAAGCACTAATGTTGCAGGGATCCATGAGCTATCTGCCAATATAGTGCAAGCTCAACAAACTATTAATAGCTTAAATGAACATACAGAAAGCATTGGTAATGTTTTAGAAGTGATTAAAGGTGTGAGTGAACAAACCAACTTACTTGCATTGAATGCAGCTATTGAAGCAGCTCGCGCAGGTGAAGCAGGGCGTGGTTTTGCAGTAGTGGCAGATGAAGTTCGACAATTAGCTCATCGCACCAAAGAATCAACGCAAGAGATTGAAGAAACAGTCATAGAATTGCAAAAAGGGTCGACTTTGGCTGTGGAGTTAATGAAAACAAGTTTACAAGGCAGTGAAAAAAGCGTGTCAGAAGCTGATGCAGTTGGAAAATTAATGCAGCAAGTTATAGAAGATATAAAACAAATAAGTGTTGCCAATCATACCGTTGCAGACGCTACAGAAGAACAAAATCAAGTTGTTAAATCACTAGATGCAGATATACAAACTATCAGTGAACTATCTATTCAAAGTAAAACCAACCTAAATAATACGCTAAACGAATGTACAAAACTGAGGCAACAATTCGGTGATTTAGAACAAATGGTCCAAAAGTTTAAAGTATAGATATGGAAGAGGAAAAATTAGCTAAGTCAAATTGGCGCAATTTAATTAACATAGATAGCGTTTACAATTCGGACAGGCAACGCCAAGCACTTTCATTATTTACAATGATAGCCTTTGCTATTCTTATATTGGGTTTTTTACTTCTATCTAATTATGATGTGTATTCGCCCATCTTAAGTGTGGCTTTGCTCGTTGCTAATATGACGATCATTGCCTGCACTGTTTACTTCTTCAAAACCGGTAAGCTAGAGGTTGTGTCTTTAATAACAATGCTAATCATTTTTATTATGTGTATTGCGCTTATTTACACAGGTGGTAAAGAGAACACAGCGTTGTATTGGCTTATGTTTTATCCAGTTGTTACCTTTGCTACTCTCGGTGTTAAATTAGGGTTATGGCTTAGTGGGTTTTTATTGGTTTGCTGTTTAGGTCTATTATACGGTCCTAATTTTGGGCAGGTCGATTACGGTTTTGTAGAAAAATCACGTTTTATGGCTTCGTTTAGTTTGGTGTTTATTTTTTCGTTGATTGGTGAATTTTTTAGATATAAAAGCCATCAATCTATTGCTGAAATAACTTTGGCACAAAAAAAGGATGCGTATACCGATCAGCTAACAGGGGCTGCCAATAGGCGTTTTGTTACATCTCATTTTTTTAAGCTGGTTAGCGATAATCCCGATAATTATTTACCGTTCTCAATTTTACTTTTGGACTTAGATCACTTTAAATCCATTAATGATAACTATGGTCATGATTGTGGTGATACTGTCCTAATAGAATTTACTAAAATGCTGGAGTCACACTTCAGTAGCGATTCAATAAAAGCGCGTTATGGTGGTGAAGAGTTTGTGGTTATTCTCCCAAAAGCGACTATTCAAATTGCAGAGCACATTGCTAACAACTTTAGAGAAAGTGTTGCCAATACAACACTTTTGAATGTTGATAGTAAAAACGTAGCACTTACCTGTAGCATAGGTGTAGCACAAGTAAATAAACTTTCAGATTACAATGATGCTTTAAAACAAGCCGATCGATGCCTTTATAAAGCAAAGGAAACGGGTCGAAATAAAGTTGTTTCAGCTTTTATGTAGGAGTTGTTATGTTTCAAAGTAAGTTAATTTATATACACGATCCAATGTGTAGTTGGTGTTGGGGCTATGCACCTACGTGGCTAAAATTAAAAGAACAACTTGAGCATAAAATTATTGTTGAATATAAAGTGGGCGGCTTAGCTGCCGATAGTCAGCAGCCTATGCCAAAAGCAATGAAAGAAATGCTTGAAGATACGTGGCACAAAATACAAAAGCAGTTAGGTACCCAGTTTAATCATGACTTTTGGCGTAATTGCGAACCTCGACGTTCTACTTACCCGGCTTGTAGAGCAGCTCTGATCGCGCGTAAAACCAATAAAGAAGCGCAAATGATAGAAGCAATCCAGCGTGCTTACTATTTAAATGCGCAAAACCCTTCTGAGGAAGCCACCTTGGTAGCGCTCGCTAAAAGCATTGGTCTAGATGAAGAGGGATTTGCAAATGAATTAGTCAGTTCATCATTAAATAATGAATTGAGTGACGAGTTGGCATTTGTTAATGCGTTGCCTATTAATGGCTTTCCTTCCTTGGTACTTATTCATAACAACAGCTATTATCCTATTGGCGTTAATTACACTGATTGGCAAAGTACTTACAGCCAAATTTTAAATATTATTGATTAGGCAGCGTTAATTTTAACGCTTCGACCGTCTTTATTCTGCTATAAGTCCTAATTATGACAGCTGTCATAAAAGCGACTTTTTTGCGCAACATCCTTGTCATCTTTTATCTATAAACTTCCCTTCATTGAATTATTCAAGCCACTAAAGCTCTGTTTATTGGCTTGAAATACAACCTAGCAAATCCGCTAATTAACGAGTAAAGGTGTATGCGATGAAAGGCGTTAAACCATTAATCTTAGCTGGTATTGTGGCCGCAAGTGCAGCAGTACACGCTAACGATTTAGATAAGGTTATTGATAAAAGCAGCGAAATTAATAAATCAGCTGCGCAATCACAAACAAAAATAGACAAGATTGCAGATTCAATGCAAGGACGTTTACAGCAATTTAAAACGCTCAATAAAGAGATTGACGGTTTAGCTGTTTATAACGCGCAGTTAAATAAACAGCTTAATAATCAAATTGAAGAAATGGAATCGCTTAACCTATCAATGGATCAGGTTTCTATTATTGAGCGCCAAATTACACCACTTATGATGCGAATGATCACAGGTCTTGAGCAGTTTGTATCGTTAGATATTCCCTTTTTGCAAGACGAGCGCGCTAAGCGTTTAGTATCACTTAAAGCCATGATGGACCGCGCTGATATCACCTCGAGTGAAAAATTTCGTCGTGTGCTAGAAGCTTACCAAGTAGAGGTAGATTACGGGCGCACTATTGAAGCTTACACCGCATTGTTAGATGTAAACGGTAAAGAGCGTGAAGTTGACTTTTTACGCATTGGTCGATTAGAGCTGATTTACCTAACACGTGATGGTAAGCAAGCTGGTAGCTATAACACAGAGACTAAAACATTTGAAACATTACCAGATTCAACAATTAGTCAAATCAATAAAGGTTTACGTATTGCGCGCAAGCAACTTGCCCCAGATATGCTAACTCTGCCAGTACACGCAGCAGAATAAGAGGTTAAAAATGAAATTGTTTACTCAAATGACAAAAATGGCATTGTTTGTTACAAGCCTCGGTTTTGCAGGCGTTAGCACTGCGGCAGAAACAATGGATCTTGATTCATTATTAAAAACATTAGAAAACGGCAAGACCGTTCAAAGTGCGCAAAATAAACAACGAGAGCAGGAGTTTACTTCTCGCCAAAACCAGCAAGTTCAAATGTTAAATGATACAACTGCAAAGCGTAACCAAATGCTTGTTGAATCAGAGCGCCTTGAAACACAATTTGAAGAAAACGAAGTTAAACTAGCAAACTTAACCGATACCTTATCTAAGCGAATGGGATCACTTAAAGAGTTATTTGGGGTATTACAGCAAGTTGCAGGGGACTCTAGCAATAAGTTCGCTACTTCGGTTGTATCAGCAGAATTACCGGGCCGTAGTGACTTTATGGACGAGTTAGCTCAAAAAATGGGTTCAACGTCTAAGCTTGCTTCAATAGAAGATATTGAAAAGGTGTGGTACGAGCTGCAACGTGAAATGACTGAGCAAGGTAAAGTCAGTCGCTTTAATACTTCAGTAATTGTTGAAGGTGGAAATAAAGCAGAGCAAGAAGTTGTTCGTGTTGGTGCCTTTAACTTAATTTCACAGGGTCAATACTTAGAATATAACCCAGGAACAAACACGCTGAGCGCGCTTACTCGCCAACCAGTGTCTCGTTATACCGCTACAGCTGCTGACTTACAAGATGCTAAAAGTGGTGTTGTACAGTTTGCATTAGACCCAACAGGTGGCTCTATTTTAGGCTTACTTGTTCAAGCACCAGATACATCAGAGCAAGTTCATCAAGGTGGTGCGGTTGGTTATGTTATTTTAGGTGTTGGTTTGCTTGCTTTATTAATTGCAATTGAGCGCTTTATTTCATTGTTACTTGTTGGTGGAAAAATTCGTCGCCAATTAAAAGATTCAGTAGCGCGTGACGACAATCCGCTAGGTCGTGTAATGAAAGTAAAAGACGACTACCCACATGTTGCTTACGACACGTTAGAGCTTAAATTAAGTGAGGCAATTTTACGTGAAATGCCAAAAATCACACGTAACTTAACGCTTATAAAAATCATCTCTGTTGTTGCCCCATTACTTGGCTTGCTAGGTACAGTTACCGGTATGATTAACACGTTCCAAGCAATCACATTATTTGGTACTGGCGACCCTAAACTAATGGCTGGTGGTATTTCTCAGGCACTAGTTACGACCGTACTTGGCTTAGTTGTGGCAATCCCAACAGTGTTTATATACACATTACTAAACACGCGTTCAAAAGGCTTACTGCTTATTTTACAAGAGCAAAGCGCAGGTATCATTGCTGAGCGAAGCGAGAAGGGAGAATAAACCATGGTGCTATTGATTGACTCAATCAATGCTATCCGTGATTTTCTCGACACCGGTGGCCAAGTACTCTTGGTCATTGGGGTGTTAATCTTCGCGATGTGGTTATTGATACTCGAGCGATTTATATACTTTTTCAACGGGTTTCGCGGATACAAAAATAGCATTAAAGGAACATGGTCAACCCGTAACGAACGCAATAGTTGGAATGCTGAGCAAATACGCCAAGCTATGATTTCGCGAGCAAGTATGCGTTTAAATGCAAACCTTCCGCTTATCAATGTCATGGTGGCTTTGTGTCCACTACTTGGGTTGCTTGGCACAGTAACGGGCATGATTGAAGTGTTTGATGTAATGGCTATAACAGGCACCGGAAGTGCGCGCTCTATGGCGTCAGGTGTATCTAAAGCCACAATCCCGACAATGGCGGGTATGGTAGGGGCGTTATCTGGTGTATTTGCCTCAACGTACTTACAACGAAAAGCCAAACGTGAAGTAGAACTACTTGAAGATAGCATGTTGCTAGATCACTAAATAAGTTTTATGAGCGGCTAAACATACCCGCTCATATCAGGAGAATAAAAATGAGAGCGCCTTTAGGTAATTTAATGCAAGAAGATGAAGCTGAAGAAATAAACATGACACCCATGCTAGATGTTGTATTTATTATGCTTATCTTCTTTATTGTAACAGCTTCATTTGTTAAAGAAGCAGGCATTGACGTAAACCGCCCTGAAGCCGCAACTGCGGTTAAAAAAGAAAGAGCCAATATTTTAGTTGCTATTTCAGATAAGGGTGAAATTTGGATTAACAAACGCCAAATAGATGTTCGCGCAGTGCAGGCGAATATTGAACGCTTAAAAGCTGAAAACCCACAAGGTAGCGTTGTAATTCAAGCTGATAAAAAAGCAACCACCGATACGTTAATTAAAGTAATGGATGCCGCACGCGCTGCAGGTGTGTTTGATGTTTCAATTGCGGCTCAAGAAGCGTAAGGGTAAGTAATGCGTTATTTAGTAGCATTAATTGTTGCCGGTGTAGTCACGTTTATGCTGTTTTTGGGCATGCAAGCACTTATAACCGGCGGTGAAGGGGCAATGAGCGAACCAGCTAAAGGCAATGTACTTGATTTTGTTCGTTTGAAAAAAGAAGAAAGTGTTCAAAAGAAAGAGCGTAAACCACAAAAGCCACCTACGCCAAAAGAGCCGCCACCACCAATGGAGTCGCCACAAATGCAAAGTAGTGATGCTAATGCCAACGCTAACAACTTTGACTTTGGTGCTAATGTTGATGCGGAAGTGAACCTGGCGGGTGGATTAGCACTGGAAACGAGCGATGGCGAATATTTACCCATTGTAAAAGTTGCACCAGTTTATCCGCGTCGAGCGCTATCGCGCGGTATTGAAGGGTATGTGATTGTTGAATTTACAGTGACAAAGCAAGGTACCGTTCGCGATCCGCAAGTTTTAAAAGCAGAGCCTGAGTCGTTATTTGATCGGGCTGCAATGGACGCTGCTCTTAAATTTAAATATAAACCGCGTGTTGTCAACGGTGAAGCTGTTGAAGTAGCGGGTGTTCAGAACAAAATATCTTTTCAAATTGGCGGATAGTAGCTAACTAGAAAAGACCGTGAGGCGATTATGAAATTATTAACCAAAACTAAACTTTTAAAAGTAACACTACTTTGTACCACTGCGATAGGGTTCAGTATTGTTACACCCAGTGCACTAACGTTGTTACCTGGCGTATCAATCGCAAGTGCTCAAGCGGCGCAGGAACAAAAAACAAAACGTGTTCCTGCGCTTCGTGAAAAAGTATACAGCCAACTGGCTCGCGCACAAAAATTGGCAGACGATGGCGATGTAAAAGCTGGACTTGAAGCGCTCGATAGCATTAATGAACGTTCTTCAAGTATGAACTCGTACGAAATAGCCATGATGCATAATTTTTACGGGTTCATTTACTACAATCAAAATGACTTACCAAAAGCGATAGCTTCATTTGAACGCGTTGTGGCAGAAGAAGGGATCCCTGAAACATTGCGTTTAAGCACCACTTTTAGTTTAGCGCAGCTTGCAATGGCAAACAGCGATTACGATAAAGTCATTGCCTTTTTGGATAACTGGGATGAGATTAACACTCAGCCAATACCTGAAGGGTATTACTTACTTCGTGCACAAACGTATTACCAGTTAAAAGACTATAAGCAAGGCCTAGACTACATCACTAAAGTTATTTCATTAAGTGATGACGAAGGTAAAACCCCAAAAGAAAACTGGCTTGTATTACAGCGCGCTATGTTTTATTCACTAAATCAAACTAACAAAGTGGTTGAAGTGCTTGAACGCATGGTTAAGCTTTATGATAAACCAGAATACTGGGTACAGCTTTCGGGTATGTATGGTGAAACAGGGCAAGAGAAGAAGCAATTAGCTGTTATTGAAGCTGCCTATCAGCAAGGGTTTTTAACATCAAGAGCCGACTTACGCCAACTTGCTCAAGTTTACTTATACAATGGACTTGCTTTTAAAGCGGCAGAAGTTATGAGTAAAGCAATAGATAACGGCATTGCCGAAAAAACAGCTAAAAACTATGCGTTTGTAGCCGAGGCGATGATCCAAGCAAAAGAAGATGAAAAATCGATAGAGTATTTTGTTAAAGCCGCCAATTTATCAAATCATGGGCAATACGATCAGCGTTTAGCTGAGGTGTATGTTAATACAGAGCACTATGAAGATGCTGCGGATTCAGCGCGTAAAGCGCTTGATAAAGGGGGACTTGATTTTGAGTCAAATGCCTTTGTTGCACTGGGTATGGCGCAGTACAATTTGCAAAATTTCGATGCGTCTATTTTAGCGTTTGAACAAGCTGAAAAACACAAAAAATCACAGCGTTTGGCTAAGCAATGGATTAAGTATGTTAAACGTGAAAAAGTACATGCTGAAACGTTAAGAACCGCTCTGCTTTAAATTTTAAAACAACAAGTCACTACTTCGTTGGTGCTTGTAATATCAATTTCATAATCGCACTACGCAAGCCGGCTCAATAATAATTGAGTCGGCTTTTTTTATTGCCTTAGCAATTAAGTTATTGAATTTTAATAATATAGTTTTGTCATGTTATGTTTATTAAAGTGTAACTCCAGTGTCATATAGCTCCCGTAAGGTAAGCCCTGCTGATAACTCAAGTGACCTTAACGCATTATTAAGTGCTTTAAAGTGACTTGAGTTTTTATAAAGCGCTAACAAAATAATTAAATACTTTAACGGAGTGAACAATGAAATTATCTGACTTATTCAAAGTTAGTTTGATTGCAACTGCAGTATCTTTAGCGGGTTGTGGTGGTGACTTAGTAGTATCTGAAGGCGACACAACAATTAACGAAGGCGATACAATAACAAACGTTGTTGAAGGCGGCTCAGACACAGGCGGTGAAACGTCATCTCGTGATGATTCACAAAACGGCACAACTGGTTTTCCTACCACAATTGATAACGCATTTGTTCAAGGCTTAGCCACAGACGTATCAAGCGAATTTCCGGAAATTACTGATAAGCCAGTGTATCGCCTAACAGCAGATACAACGTTCACTACCGATGCAACACTTACAAACGACGCGCATTGGATTGTAAATGGTCGTACAGCAGTAGGTAATGACCGTGCAGATAACGCAAAGCTTTATATTCAACAAGGCACAACAATTATTGGTGAATCTGGCGATGACTTTTTAGTCGTTCGTCGTGGTTCACAGCTTGAGTCGGTTGGTACGGTAAGCCAGCCAATTACTATGACCTCTATTCAAGATGTAACAGGTGGTGAAACAGCCATTGGTCAATGGGGTGGTTTAGTATTACTAGGTAATGCACCTGCTAACTCATGTGGCGACCAACAAGGTGAAGCAACAGCCGACGAGCTAGCTAACTGTGGTGTATCTGCTGAAGGTGACGCAGGCCAGTTTGGTGGCGATGTTGCAGATGATAACTCAGGTACATTAAAGTATTTAATCGTTAAGCAAGCAGGTAAAACTCTGGGTAATGGCGATGAGCTGAACGGTATTTCGTTTGCCGGTGTAGGTTCTGCAACAACTGTTGATTACATTCAAGTTCACGAAAACCTTGATGACGGTATCGAGTTTTTCGGTGGTACAGTTGATGTAAGCAATGTTGTATTAACCAGCATTGGTGATGATTCACTTGACTGGTCGTTCGGTTGGACAGGCTCTGCAACTAACGTATACATTCAACAAGCTGCAAACGTGGGTGATAATGCGATTGAAGCAGATAACTCTGAGTTTGATTCAAGTGCAACACCACTTACAATGCCAACTGTTTCAAACGTAACAATTGTAGGTGCTGAAGGTAACAACGGTATTCGTTTACGTGCAGGTACTGCGGGCGCATTAAGTAATGTATTCGTAACGGGTCCAGCTACTTATGAAAATTGTTTACGTGTGGGTTCAGACTCTGTACCACGCGCAGAAGACGGTTCATTAACTATCACTAATTCAGTTGTTGCATGTCAAACAACAGCTAACAACTTTGGTAGTGAAGCGATTAATGGCGGCGATGTTAAATCATGGTTTGAAGCTCAAGACGGCAACCAAACGCTAACTCCAGCAGATTTAATGCTTGATGATAATGGTTACACACCACTGCCGGGTTCACCGCTTATTGCCAATGGGCAAATTGGTGCATTTAATGGTACAACTAACTGGATGGAAGGTTGGACAGTAGGTATTAATGGTGGCTTCCCAACAGATATTTCAAATGCATTGGAGCAGGGTTTAGCGACCAATGTATCAAGTGAATTTCCACAAATTACCGATAAGCCTGTTTACCGTTTAACACAAGATACAACATTTACAGCCGATGTAACGCTTACAAACGATGCACATTGGATTTTAAATGGCCGTACTGCGGTAGGTAACGATCGCGCTGATGCAACTACACTTTACGTTCAAGCGGGCACTACGCTTATCGGTGAAACTGGTGACGATTTCTTAGTTGTTCGCCGTGGTTCACAAATTAACGCTAATGGTAATGCAACAGCACCTATCACTATGACATCTATTCAAGATGTAACGGGTGGCGAAACAAATATTGGCCAATGGGGTGGTTTAGTATTACTTGGTAATGCACCTGCTAACTCATGTGGCGACCAACAAGGTGAGACAACACCAGAAGAACTCGCTAACTGTGGTGTATCGGCAGAAGGTGATGCAGGTCAGTTTGGTGGTGATATCAACGATGATAATTCAGGTGTTCTTCGTTACATTGTTGTAAAACATGCTGGTAAAACACTGGGTAATGGCGATGAACTAAACGGTATTTCGTTTGCTGGTGTAGGTTCACAAACTAAGGTTGAATATATCCAGGTTCATCAAAACCTAGACGACGGTGTAGAGTTTTTTGGTGGTACAGTAAATGTACGTAACATTGTACTGACTGATATTGGCGATGACGCATTTGACTGGTCGTTTGGTTGGACAGGTCGTGCACAAAATATCTACATTCAACAAAGTGCTGTTGAGGGCGATAATGCCATTGAAGCCGATAACTCTGAATTTGATTCAAATGCAACGCCATTGACTAAGCCACTTATTTCTAACGTAACTATTGTAGGTGCAGATGGTACTAACGGTGTTCGTTTACGTGCTGGTACAGCGGGTGTGCTTCGTAATGTTGTTATCACTGGCCCAGATGGGTATTCAAACTGTTTACGTGTAGGTTCGGACTCGGTAGCAAATGCAGAATCGGGTGAGCTTTCTATTGAAAACTCAGTAGTAGCCTGTAATGAAGATAATAACTTCGGTAGCGAAGCAATTGCTGGTGGTAACGTTCAATCGTGGTTTGAAGGCCAAACAGGCAACCAAACACTCACGGCTGCAAACCTAAGCTTAGCAACTGATGGATATACACCTAAGTCGAGCTCACCTTTACTAGGTGCTGGTGTTGATACCTCTGGCCTTGATTCGTTCTTCACTAAAACCGATTACATTGGTGCGTTTGACGGTGATAATAACTGGATGGAAGGGTGGACCGTTGCTATTAAACCTAGCTTCCCTACAGATATCCAAAACGCATTAGAGCAAGGGCTAGCAACAGATGTGTCTGCAAGTTTCCCAGCTATTACCGATAAGCCTGTTTATCAGTTAAATTCAGATGTGGTATTCACAGCTGATGTAACACTAACAAATGATGCACATTGGATTTTAAAAGGGCGCACAGCTGTTGGTAATGACCGCGCAGATAACACAACATTGTATGTTCAGTTTGGTACAACATTAATTGGTGAATCGGGTGATGACTTTTTAGTTGTTCGTCGTGGTTCAAAAATTGAGGCCGTAGGCACAGCAACTCAGCCTATCACCATGACTTCTATTCAAGATGTAACGGGTGGCGAAACAACGATTGGCCAATGGGGCGGCTTAGTATTATTAGGTAATGCACCGGCTAACTCATGTGGCGACCAAGAAGGTGAAGCAACAGCTGATGAACTTGCAAACTGTGGTGTATCTGCTGAAGGTGATGCTGGCCAATTTGGTGGTAATGACCCAGAAGATAACTCAGGTACATTAAAGTATGTTGCTGTAAAACAAGCCGGCAAAACTTTAGGTAATGGTGATGAACTAAACGGTATATCACTTGCTGGTGTAGGTAGCCAAACAGAGCTAGATTACATCCACGTTCATGAAAACCTAGATGACGGCGTAGAGTTTTTCGGTGGCACAGCAAACATCAGCCACTTAGTGCTTACAAATATTGGTGACGACTCTTTAGATTGGTCATTTGGTTGGACGGGTAAAGCGCAATACGTACTTATCAAACAATCAGGCTCTGAGGGCGATAACGCGATTGAAGCTGATAACTCTGAATTTGATTCAGATGCATCACCGCTTACTATGCCTACTATCTCTAATGTAACCATTATTGGTGACGCAGGCGTAAACGGTATTCGCTTACGTGCAGGTACTGCGGGCATACTTAAAAACGTAGTGGTAACGGGTGGCGCAGATTACGCAAACTGTTTACGTGTAGGTTCTGACTCAGCACCACGTGCCGAAGACGGTTCACTTACTATCACTCACTCAGTGGTTGCGTGTGAAACAGCTAACAACTTTGGTACTCAAGCAATTGGTGATGGCAATGTTGAGTCTTGGTTCTTAGGTCAAGCTGGTAACTCAGTGCAAACAGCTGCAAGCCTTGCACTAGCGAGTAACGGTTACATGCCTTCAAGTGAATCATTACTACTCGGTGCAGGTTTTGATTCTTCTAGCCTAGATAGCTACTTTGATACAGTAGATTACATTGGTGCAATGGATGCACAAACAGACTGGACAGCGGGTTGGGTAAAAGTAGGTCTTTAACCTTAAACGCTTTAGGCCGGGCGAAAGCCCGGCTAATGTCTTGTTTTGTTTCGGAGTATAAAAATGAATTCTTATAAACCCTCTAAACTTGCCTTATCAACATTAAATTGCGCCGTTTTGGCTGCACTATTTGGTTGGTCGGTAAATACTGCTGCTGCAGAAGCCGACATTCAAGAGCAAGAAATAGAAGAAGTGGTTGCAGTAGGGCAACGACTCAAAGGGAGCGCAGGTGCAGTACTGCAAGAACGCCAAAATCAGGCGTTTGTTGCTGATATTATGGGTGCCGACCAAATTTCACGCACCGGCGATGGTGATGCTGCATCGGCTCTTCGCCGTGTAACAGGCTTAACCTTAGTTGACGGTAAATTTATATATGTGCGCGGTTTAGGTGAGCGTTACTCAAGTACACAATTAAATAGCATGTATGTACCAAGCCCCGATCCTACCCGCTCGGTTGTGCCACTCGATTTATTTCCATCTGAAATAATCGAAAGCTTAAGTGTGCAAAAATCATTTTCACCAGATATGCCTGCGCATTTTGGTGGTGGTAATGTAAACATTCGTACCAAGTCTATTCCGTCTGACTTTTTATTTAAAGTTCAAGTAGGCTCATCGTATAACACGTCAAATAGTGATTCTGGCTACTTTTACGAAGGCGGTGATGATGATTGGATGGGCCGTGATGATGGCACACGTGCGCTATCTAGTGTATTTACTACAGCACTTACCAGCGACGCAGGCCTTGAAGGCAATATTAATTCTACGCTTGAAGAGCGCAAAAACCTTATTCAATCGCTTGATTGGAATGCAGGCATTAGCAAGGAAGATGTTGACCCAGCTATGAGCTTTTCTGTTGCCGTGGGCGACAGACTAGAAAGCGAAATAGGCACCTTTGGTGTGCTTGCGGCTGTTTCTTATGACAACGAATGGGAAGTTGTTCAAGAACAAAGTGGTTCAAGCCTAGGTAGTTTGGGTTGTGAGAACAAATGTTTTGCACAATATTACGATGGTACATCGACTGAACAAAATGTTCGTTGGAGCGGAACGTTAAACCTTGGCTATGAGTTTAACTCAAACCATCGATTTGAGCTGACTAACATTGCATTACACGATATGAGCGATCGGGTTCGTAATCGTAACTATTACGATGCCAATGAAACCGAAGAGGGTGTGACTGAGCTTCGCCGTGTTGATATTAGCTACGAAGAACGTGAAATGTTTTCTTCTCAGCTTAAAGGCACGCATAACTTTCCAGAGCTAAATAATTTATTTTTTGATTGGTATGGTGGCTTAAGTAGAGCTAATCGTAACGCACCAGGCGGTTTAGATGTTGTTTTTCAACAAAACTATAACGACGGTGTATTTGAGTCAGAGCAGCTTCAAGATGTTGCAGCAACTAATATTACTCGTGAATACCAGGTACTTCACGATGACGTAGAAACATTTGGCTGGAACATGGGGTTACCTTTTTATGGGGACGGCTACGAGCTCGAACTTAAAATTGGCGGTGACTTTTCAGAAAAAAAACGTGATGCAAGCAATGTTAAATTTGGCATAACGCACCGTGGTATAAGCGATGAGTTTACGTTTGGTAATAACATTAGCGATATTTTTGCTGATGCAAACACATCAAATGACGCGTTTTACACAAGTGCTACGGGTTCAGGTATTTTTGATGATGGTACAACTGACGGTGACAAATACAGTGCAGCGCATAAGTTAGATGCTTATTACTTTATGGCTGACTACTTTTTTGAAAATACATGGCGTATTACCGGCGGTGTTCGCTGGGAAGATTTTAAACAAGTATCGATTGGCTATCAGGCACATTCAAACTTATTCGAAAACACGCTTGAAGAAATTCAAGACGTTGTCATTAACGAAGATACTTTTTTTCCATCACTTGCTGTTACGTACATCATGGATGAAGAAATGCAGTTTCGCTTAAACGTGAGTGAAACCACCATTCGCCCAGACTTACGTGATGTAAGTACCTCGTTTTTTGTTGACCCGCTGACTGAATTTTTGGTTCGTGGTTCGCCTAGCTTACAAAGCTCTGAGCTAACGAATGTTGACTTTAGGTTTGAGTGGTACATGCCAACAGGTAATAACCTGTCAGTTGCGTTGTTTTACAAGGACATAGAGAACCCAATTGAAATGGTTGAACTTGCAGGTGTAGGTGGTGCGTCTCCGCAATTACTTACGGCTAATGCGCAGTCGGGTAAGCTATCTGGTATTGAGGTAGATTTTTTAACTGACTTTGGTTTTATCAATAAAGATTGGTCGTCTGCATTTTTGTCGGGTAACGTAACGCTATCTGATTCGAGCGTCAATTTAGGTATAAATGACTCAGATAATGTCGATTCATTATTTGAAACGCAACTTAAAGAAGCACTCGAAGCCGATACCGTTTCAAACATTGTTACTAACAACAAACGCCGTTTAGTAGGCCACTCTGAATGGGTTGCTAACTTACAAATGGGTTACGATTCAGATGACGGCTTTCATTCAACATCGGTTATTTACAATGTGTTTGGGCCGCGAATTATCGTACCAGGTACGCGTGGAAATGAAGATGCTGAAGAAAAGTCATTTCACTCACTTGATTTAGTTTATTCTTACTTTCCTAACTTTAACTCTAAAGTTAATTTTAAAGTGAAGAATATTCTAGGCCAAGAGAAACAAATAGAGCAAGAAGGTTTAACCCTTTGGGGCCAAGAAACAGGCACCGAGTTTAGCTTAAGCTATAGTTATGAATTTTAGTTTTAGCTTGCGTTAAGCCTTGTAAATTCGCGCTATAAGCCCTGTATTAAATACAGGGCTTTTTTTATACCTTAATTTCGCATGAAAAATTTTTAAGTTCTGTTTTATTAACTAGTTTTAGCCGTCTAGCAGTGTTAGTTTGTTAACTTGAAAATTGAATCTCACGCAATGAATTTAATTTTTAATGTATTAAGGCATCTTTTATGAACAAAACAGTGGATAAAACAATGAAAAAAGTAGGTTTAGTCGGTTGGCGTGGCATGGTTGGCTCTGTGTTATTAGAGCGTATGGAAAAACAAAATGATTTTGCCAATATAGACACCACTTTTTTTACTACCTCACAAGCTGGACAACTTGGTCCTGATTTAGCGGGTGATGCAAAACCGCTACTTGATGCAAGCGATGTATCTGAACTTGCGAGAATGGATATTATTGTTACGTGTCAAGGGGGCGATTACACCAAAGCGGTTTACCCAAAGCTTCGTGAATCGGGGTGGGATGGTTACTGGATTGATGCAGCTTCCGCACTTCGTATGAGTGATGACAGCATTATTGTGCTTGACCCTGTAAATAAAGATGTCATTACTCAAGGTTTAGAGCAAGGCGTTAAAACTTTTGTTGGCGGTAACTGTACTGTATCGTTAATGCTACTTGCTTTAGGTGGTTTGTTTGAGAAAGACCTTATTGAATGGGTAAGCCCTATGACTTACCAAGCAGCCTCGGGTGCGGGTGCACGCAATATGAAAGAGCTGATTTCACAAATGGGCGCTATTCATTCAAGTGTTGCTCAGCAACTCGATAACCCAAGTTCAGCTATTTTAGAAATTGATAAAATAGTCAGTGAAAAAATGGCTTCAAGCGATTTACCACAAGATCAATTTGGCGTGCCATTAGCAGGTAGCTTGATCCCATGGATTGACGTGCCTATGCCAAGTGGACAATCAAAGGAAGAATGGAAAGCACAAGTTGAAGCTAACAAAATTTTAGGCTCTACCCAGCAGCCTGTACCTATTGATGGTTTATGTGTTCGTATTGGCGCAATGCGTTGTCATAGCCAAGCAATGACTATTAAATTACGCGAAGACATAAGCGTCGAAAAAATAGAAGAAATATTAGCTTCGCACAACGAGTGGGTTAAGGTTATCCCAAATGAGCGTGATATTACATCCACCGATTTAACGCCGGTTAAAGTAACAGGCACGCTAAGTATCCCAGTGGGACGTATTCGTAAGCTTGCTATGGGACCTAAATATATTAGCGCTTTCACAGTGGGCGATCAGCTTTTATGGGGTGCAGCAGAGCCACTTCGTCGTATGCTTCGCATTATTGTAGACGCTGAGTAATTTTAGTTTTTTAATTTGTTTATTTTATAGGGTTAGCATAGTGCTAACCCTTTTTAGTTTTTATTCCTTCCTTTTACACTCTTTTGTGGCTTTTAAATAACCTCCTGTGTGGCATAGCCATTGCAAAAGTTAAAATAGTATTTTGCGTGCACCCAGTAATTTAAGTACTTAACAGCGCAGTTGTGCTTATTTTTGTGTAGTTTTTACACATTGTCATGCTCATAATTACACAAATAAGGATGGTTATATGGCGTTAATTTCAAAGGTTCCTCGAGCTAAATGGTTTACTGGTTTTGTTTTAATCATTGTGCTTTTATTAATATTCCGTGTTGGTGCGCCCAATGCTATTCAATATTATGTTAATCAACAAATTAAACACACGCAGGGAATAACAGGCCACGTAGGTGACGTTGATTTATATTTGTACCGCGGTGCGTATGCTATTGACGGCATAAAAATTTATGCAAAAGAGGATAATTTAGCGGCTAAACCACTACTTAGCGTTGCAACACTCAATTTTTCGCTTTCATGGTCAGCACTACTGAAAGGGAATTTAGTGACAAATATGCAATTTACCTACCCTGAAATTGTGGTTTACGACAAAGCCCCTAATAAAACAGAGCAAAATAAACAAGTTAAAAATGAAACAACCTGGGTAGGGCTTGCTAATAATTTAGTCCCTTTTTCAATTGACACTTTAAGTATTGTTAACGGTAAAGTTTCGTTAGTAAATGCCACCAGCGAGGGTGATAAACCTACCTATATCTCAAATATTGATGCAGAGATTAAAAACATAACCAATGCTCAAAACCTTACAAAAACCTTAGTGACTTCGTTAAACGTTGAAGGGGATTTAATGGGCGAAGCTGCATTGTCTCTTAAAGGTCAATTAGACCCATTTAGTGAAAAAGCAAACTTTGACTTTAATGTAGAGGTTCAACGTTTTTCGGTTAAACATTTAGAAACGGTTTTTAAAGTGTACACCCCGTTTGACATTGAAGCAGGAGGCATTGATGGGGCAATGGAGCTTGCTGCAAAAGATAATGTTTTAAACGGCTATGCAAAGGCCGGTGTTTATGACTTGAGTGTTTTTTCGTGGCGTGAAGATATAGAAAAAGACGATGACGGATTGTTCACTGCTATTTTTGAAGGCAGCATAGATATACTCAGCGAATTACTTGAAAATGATGAATCTGAGTTAGTTGCTGCGCGTATACCGATCGATGGCACATTAAACAACACCGATATATCTACGTTTCAGGCAGTGGTGTCGGTATTAAAAAATGCGTTTTTAGAGGCGTTTAAAATGGAAGTGGACGACGTGATATCGTTTGAAACAGTAGAAAGTACATCAGATGAGTAACAGGCTAATTGAGTTTTAAGCCCCACAAACATATTTTGTGAGGCTTAAACTGTTACTTTTTACTCAGCAATGTTTTTAACTCTGCTATTTGCGCTTGTAATTCGTTAACTTGTCCTTGTGTTGCAGGAAGCGAGTCGTTATCGGCCTGTTCTTCTCGTGCATTTCGGTGTTCTTCACCCATTACTTCTAAAATTGCGCCAACCATCATATTCAAAAACACAAAGGCGGTTAAAAATATAAAGGTCAGGTAGTAAATCCAGCTTAGCTCGTACACCGCCATTGTTTCGTACATTATGTCGGTCCAATCTTCAAAGGTCGCTATTCTAAATAGCGTTAGCATTGAAATAGACACATCTTGCCAAAGTACGGGGTTAATGTCGGCAAACATCATACTGCCCATAGCGGCGTAAATATAAAAAATAACAAACATAAGTAGAGCTATGTAGCCCATTTGCGGGATTGCTTTGAGCAAGGAGTTAACGAGTAGTCTAAGTTCAGGGATCATCGACACTAACCTGAGCACTCTAAATATACGTAGTAAACGCGCTATTAGCATCGTAGAGCCCGCAGCGGGGTATAAACTACCCAATACAATAATGGTGTCGAATATATTCCAGCCCTTTGAAAAGAAGTCTTTTATGCCTTTGCTTGCAACAAAGCGAATAATCAGCTCAATTAAAAAGAATGCGGTTATGCCAATATCCATCCAGTTAAGTGCAAGCTCAACCGTAGGATGAAGACTATAGGTATGAGCGCCTACAGTAAGGGCAGAAACAATAATGACAGCTATAACAAATGATTGAAATATCTTGCTTTTGTCTATACGCTGAAACAAAGCTTGTAACTGCGACATCATAATAAGTGGTCCTGTAAATACGAAGATTTTTATGGCGCTAATATACAATATATTCGGCACAATTTAACGTCTTTTTAAACGCAATAGTGTAAGGAAATTTAATGGTTATTAATAAATTAAAAGTGTGTGCTGTATTTATAATCGGATTACCTATTTTAGCCGGGTGTAGTTCCGATGCACGCTTTGAACAATTACAATCAGCCCGCCTTAACGAATGTAATTACAAAGCCGATAAAGAATATTATGAGTGCCTTAAAGAGCAAGACTCAAATTACGAAGAATTTAAAAAACAACAAGCAGAAAAAAGTAAATAATCCTCCTCATGACTAAAACACAAAAACAACGAGACAAACAAATACGCGCAGCGCTGACTAAAGCCTGTGAGTCTATAAAAGACTCAGTGACCGATTTTGCATACCTTACTCACACTGTCGATTTAAATAACGAAGCTAACACCTTAAAAGTTAACTGCTATTTTGAAGATACTATAGCGCTTAATAACGCTGACTCTGAGATTGAACACCTTAAATCTATAATTATTACTCAACTAACGGGTATTAAATTGACGATAAAACCTTCACATATCGTGTTTTTTGCCAATTAAAATGGGTTTTGTTGGTTTGCCTGCAGTTGGGCGTTATAATTAAAAAAATTATATTTAGGGTTTAAATAATGGCTGTTCCTTCTCGTTCGCAAATATCACCAGGCACTGTAGTTAATATTGTTTTAAAAGAAGATCAACGAAGCGGTACATTAACCGAAGGCGTGGTAGAGCGTTTATTAACTAAATCACCAAACCACCCGCATGGTATTAAAGTGAGATTAGAAGATGGCCAAGTAGGCCGAGTAAAAGAGATTTTATAATGGCAGCGTTATCAGAGCAGGCTTTTTGGGAATTAGTGACTACACCCGACTTAGGCCTTGATCCGCAAAGTGTAAGCGACCACCTTAAAGCAAACCTAAGCAATTTAGACGATCAGCAACTTATTGCATTTGATAAGTTTTTTGGCATAAATATGCGTAAATGTTTTACATGGGATTTATTTGGCGCTGCGTTTGTTATGGCAGGCTGCAATGACGAATATGGTTTTAGTGAGTTTAGATGTTGGCTTATTTCACGCGGTAAAACAGTGTTTGATAACGCGCTCGTTAATGCCGACTCCATTGCATTATGTACACCTGTTTATCACTTAAATGAACAGCCTTACCCATATATTGATGAATACGACCTCATCGCCGGCTTATTATATGAAGAGCGCAACGAGGATGAATTACCCTTCGTGCCATCAGGCGATCAACCCGCAGGTAAACGCTTTAAAGACAAAGCAAAATTTTTAAAACAAGCCTACCCACAATTATTCTCAAAATATTGGCAGTAAATCTTATAGTAATGCGCTTATTTAGCGCATTATTTTAAATCGTTTTATTGTTCGATAACGTATCTTAAAGTGTGATAAATAATTACATGCCTTAATTTAGTTTTTTCTTTTTATATAGCCTTGTCTTCTAGTAGTAAATCTCTGTTATATTTAGCTATGTAATAAAGTTAAGCCATTTAGTATACGAACTAAAAAAATAATTAACGCATAAGGATACGTTTACTTAATGAAACACATCAAATTGACTTTATTCATGTTTGTTTTTGTCAGCGTCCACGTAGCCGCTGAGCCAAGCAATAAGGCACGCTTTATACCCCTTTTAAAATCAAAACTTGGTACATATAAGGTGGTTTCTGCTAATTCAGGGTTATGCGTAAACAGTGACTTGAGTTTAATTAATGCAAGTAACCCCAGTGAGGGGTTTAAGCTGGGTGAACAAATTGTGTTTGGCTCATTACATAACGGAACTCAAACTATACAAAAGCCAAACTTTTGCTTTATTACTAGTTCGTTAAAATATAAAAGTGATGGGCTTGATAATGGCTTACGAATGAGCCGTTGTGATGATCCAATAAACGAAAAAACAATTCGACAAAGCATTCGTTTTTTACCTAACGACATGCTTATTTACACATTAAGTTCAGCAAGTGTTGAGTGCAAGTTTAAAAAAGCTGTCCAGTAATATATCAACTATTAGCTAATCGCATTTTATTTTTGGTATATCTCGCCAACGGGTTGTGTACTGAGGCGATAAAAAATCTCTGTTCATATGCCAGCGATCGTTTAATTTACTACTTGCTAAGCCCAACATACCTTTGCCGTATCGGGTATTAATAGCATCTAAACAGCCCATTAACTTTGGGTTATCTTGTTGTGGTGCAAATAAGTCACTTTGCTGAAATTGCTCAGCAGTAAGTTCTAGTGCACCTACACCACATTTATAAAACCGCACGCCAGGTTGGTAAATTTTTTCAAACACCTCAGACACCGCATTGGCCATAACGCAAGTATCGTTTGTTGGCATGCTAAACTGATACATATAAGACTTTTTATAAAATACATCTTCATGAGATGAGCTAGATGCAAAAATATATAATTGCTTTGTTAGCGACTTTTGGGCTCTTAGTTTTTTGCCCACAATAGTGACATGGTTAATTAAAGCAGTTTTAAGAGCGGTTGGTTCATAAATACGCTCTCCAAAGCTACGAGTTGAGTAAATTTCGCGTTTATCTTGGCGTACATCATCCCAGTTTAAACATACTAAGCCATTAAGCTCGCTTACTGTGCGCTCTACCACCACACTAAAAGCGCGGCGCATAGTTTTTGGGTTTTGTTGTGCAAGCTGCCATGCGGTATTTATGTTCATTATTTTTAGCTTTTTAGCTAAGCGCTTGCCAATTCCCCATACATCTTGGCAGTCCATGCGCTGTAAAATAGCTCGCCGGCTTGCTTCGTCATTTATGACAGCAACACCGTCAAAGCCTGTTAATTTTTTAGCTGCATGATTTGCCGCTTTTGCAAGTGTAGGCGTTGGCCCAAACCCCACGCCAACGGGAAGTTTTGTTTCTCGCCATACGGTTCGTCTAATAAGGTGCCCGTAAGTATGCCAATCTTTTACAACGTTTTCGTAGCCGCTAAAGTGCAAAAATGATTCATCAATACTGTAAATATGCTGGGTGTCACAAAAGCGGCCAATCACACTCATCATTCGGTCGCTTAAATTAGCGTATAGTTCATAGTTACTGGAGCGTACAACCACATTGTTTTGTTCTAGTAACTGCTTAACTTTAAAATAAGGGCCAAATTTAGGAATATTTAAACGTCGCGCAATAGGGCATACCGCACATACGCAGCCGTCGTTATTAGTGAGCACAACCACAGGTTTTGAGCGAATGGCGGGATCAAATACTTTCTCGGCGCTGGCATAAAACGCCACGGCATCGACTAAGGCATACATGAAAGTAACTCAGGGCTTTGGCGATGCATACGAATTGACAAACTGACTACGCCTTCAAGCTGAAACTCATCGCTAGGCGTAATATTAACGGGTTGATATAAAGGCGAAGCCGATAGTAATCGAGCGTTTGTTTTATCAAGTAGCTTACACACAAATAAGCCGTTTAAATTAGCCACAATTACATCGCCATCTTTAGCGTGTTCTGCTCGGTCTACTACAAGTAAATCACCCTCAAAAATCCCTACTTCTTGCATAGAGCTACCCGACGCAATACCAATAAAAGTGGCATCAGGGTGCTTTATTAATAGCTCATCAAGGGAAACGCCAAGCTCAGTGTATTGTGCTGCAGGAGATTCAAACCCGCAAATACCTGCTTCTATATAAATAGGAATAACAAACATAAATAAATAACCAAAACACATATACTGTATAAGTGTACAGTATATGTGTTTTGTTTAACTTATGCCAAGTAATGAAGTAAAGATCATTGCATATTTTTGATCATTTGCTGAGCCGTGTTTAAAAAGTCATTGATTTGATTTGGGTTTAACGTTTTACACATTTGATCGTTTACATGCTTTTCAGCGGCCAGTAATTTTTCAAAAAGCACGGCACCCTGATCGGTAAACGTTAAAATAAAACAGCGCTTATCGTGTTCGCTGGCACACTTATTTATAAGCTTTAAAGCTATAAGTTCTTTTACAAGCCGCGCTATTTGAGCCTTATCTCGTTGGGTGTTATTCACAATGTCGTTTGCTGTGCACTGCGAGGTACTTGCAATAATATGTAAGCAACGTACATGCATTGCATTTAAACCGAGCTCGCTGGCATTAATGGCTTCGCGTATGGTTACCCGGTAGTTTTGCATTAACATAAATAGCGTATTGGCTAAAGAGGTGTTCATAATACATTCCAAATGGTTGACAAAGTCAATTAAATCTATATAGTTGATTTTATCAACCAATGGGGCGTTGTGCAATGTCTGCTTTATAAAGCAGTGATTTTTAATCAATGAGGTTAATTTATATGGCAAAAAAAGTACGCAAAGCAACAGTATTAAACACAAAGCAAATAACCCCGCATTTGCAACGTATAGTTTTAGGCTCTGAAGAGTTTACAGATTTAACTTCTGATCACATTGGAAGTTATGTAAAAGTGCTTATTCCAAAAAACGCTGTGGCCGACTTCAATTTAAAAACAGCGTGTATGCGTTCGTACACAATACAAAATGTAAATAAAAGTAATGGTGCAATTACGCTCGACTTTGTTATTAATATGCACCAAGGCCCTGCAACTAACTGGGCTAAAGCCGCTAAAGTAGGTGATGAACTGGCTATTGCAGGCCCTGGTCCTAAAAAGCTTGGAAATTACCAGCACTCACATTATGTGTTACTAGGCGATTTAACCTCAGTAAACGCTATAAAAGGCTACGTTAAGCAATTGCCAATAAACGCCAAAATTGACGCGTTTATTCACGCCCCGACTGAAGCGGATATAATCAGCTTAGACTCAACGCGCCAGGTCACTTGGTTAATAACTACAACGCCAGAGGTAGAGATGGCTAATGCATTAACCACACTACAGCATTATGAACAGCCGCCCATTGTATTTATGGCACTTGAGGCTGGGCTAGTGCGAGAGCTTAAAGAAGCATTAACTAACACGCTTTCTATACCAAGGGGCAACATAGTGGCATCAGGTTACTGGAAAAAAGGCTTAAATTCAGAAAACTACAAGTTAGAGCGCCAAGCTAATAAACAAACGGCTTAACTCTTTATAGCTAAGTAAAATAGGTTACTTAGCTATTTAATACACGCGTGAATACTCATTTTTATTTTAGTTAAGCAAGCGTACACCTAAGGCTTGTTAAAGTAGTGGCATCAATCAGTAATTTACAATTTAAATTAATTGATGTGATGCCTAAATATTTAAAATTAGAAATACGCATTAGTCATGATTAGTTAAATGTACTAATGGATGGTTTGCTGTTCTATTTTATCAATCAAACTGATTTAAACAATCAATTTTAAGGCATTACTTTAATTCTATAAAATGTATTTATTGAAACAAACATTATTTAATTAAAGGCAGGTACACCGTGAACTCTCTAAACAGCGCAACAGCTTCTTCAGTAACTAAAATAGCACAGCCTAAGGTTGCGTTAATTGCTGAAGGTGGCGGGCAGCGAGGGATTTTCACCGCAGGTGTACTTGATGCGTGGTTAGAACAAAACTACGACCCATTCGATTTATTTATTGGTACGTCGGCAGGTTCACAAAACTTAACAAGTTATTTAGCACGTCAAAAAGGTTACGCTAAACGCCTAATTAGAGGGCTGTCTCGTAATAAACGTTTTTTTCAACTAGGTCGCGGCCTAATGGGAAAACACATTGTTGATTTAGACTGGTACTTTGATAAAACAAAAGAAGTAAATAGAGCGATTGACTTTAAAACAGCTAAAACGTCTTTAGGTGAACGTGAGTTACTTATTACTGCTACAAACGCACGAGACAGAAAAGCGTATTACTTATCACCAACGGGTGAAGAGCATCAATGGAGAGAGCTATTAAAAGCGTCAAGTGCTTTACCATTTTTATACAAACAAGGTGTTAAATTAACGCCTTGGTTAAATGCGCAAGCAGCTAACGAAACCACGCAAATAAACAAAGCCCAAGAAGATTTTTTTCTTGATGGTGGGCTAGCAGCACCATTACCAGTACGCGAAGCGTATAACCGTGGGGCACGTAAAATTGTGGTTATTAGAACGGTAGATGCTGATTTTCAAGCGCAATCTGCATGGGTTCAAAAGCTTAGATCGCTTGCTACAGCTGCCGGTTACTGCCCAAAAACACTCGACTACCTAATTCAGCACGAACAAGCTTACTTAGACGAGCTAAACTTTATGGCAAACCCGCCAAGTGATGTAGAAATTATACAAATTTTTGCAGACGAAACACTGCACAGCAAATTATTAGGCAGTACAAACGACGATCTACGTAAAGATCATAAGCTTGGTGTAAAAGCAGGCCGAGAATACTTAAAAAGCCAAAATGCACGTATTGTAGATTATGCACACAGCTACGCCATGTAGCTGTGAAGCGAATAGTTTAGAAACAACCGTAAAATATTACGGTTGTTTAACTGAATAAGTCTTAGCTAAATCTGATAGTCACATATGTGCTGAGAGCAGACATTGAAGATTCTTAATGTGTGAAGTCAAGGTTTGACCGCATTCGCTTAAAGGAACTCATTAGTACAAACTTTACAAGAATGCTTTGCTGGAAAATAGTCGAAGCCTTCAGTGAAAGTTAGATGAAAATTTTTATCATCTTTTTCATAACAGACAGGGCAAAAAGGTACCTCATAATTCTCAGCCCAATACAGTTTCCCGTCAAATTTCAAAGATAACTTAGCTAATAACCTATTTTCCAACTCATTAATTTTATCATCTTTTGCTCTTAATTCATCTTGAAGCTCAGCTAACTCAAACTTCACATCTGTTAGAGCACTTATAAGTTCAGCAGCCTTTAATTTAGATTCAGCAGCAGTTAATGAAACATCACTATCTTTAATTAATTTAGCAATATCCGTTGCTGATTTTACACTTGAAATTATAGTACCTATTGAAGCTAGATCTGGCATTTTTCACCTGTAGTCGATAGAAATATAACGCATTAAATATGGGGATTTTAGGAGCGCTTTTTTAGCGAGTAAAATTCCCATCATTATTTTTTTGTTATATGCATTTTCGCTAATTTTATTTTTGATATTTCACAGCGCTATAAATAGATAAAAGAACAAATGTGACTAAAGCAATAAAAACGGGTTTATAAAAATCGAATTCATCTGTGGAGTTAAAAAAATATTGATAAATTGCATTTCCTGCTCCTACCCCCATAGCTAGGCTAAAGTTTTTAGTTAAATACTTTTTCATACTCAAACCTCAATGTGCTTATAACGAGACTGTAGAATAACTCCAACAGCCAAATTCAATTAAAAAACGAGCTCCTGTAATTAACTCTAAGCGCTTTTAAAGCATTAGGTTATGCATTTGGAACCCATAAAACACGCCGATTTTCTTTAAAAAGAGTAATTAAAATTGGTTGTACCTATGTTGAATATTAGATATTATCCTTTTAATTCAACTAGTTAGTTGTAAGGTAAGCTATTTATAAATGTTGTATATAGTTGTATAAGTTTTAATGCAGTGTGGTGGAATTGGTAGACACGCTAGATTCAAAATCTGGTTTCTTCGGGAGTGACGGTTCGAGTCCGTCCACTGGTACCATTAAAACTTTTTAAAGAACTTTTTCCGACAATCATCCCCCTAATAAGCCTTTTAATTTTAACGGGGCTTAAATTTGTAGTTCACTACCATATTATGAAAAACCGCCTTTGATGAAGTGACCCCAATAAGTTGGACTCATTTCTAAGCGGCAACCAAGGCCTGATTTCGATATTGTATCGGACTCAGGCCTTTTAGTTTTAGCTTAATGCGTTCGTTGTTGTAATAATCGATGTATTCTTTGATGTTTTCAATGAGTTCATTTGCGTCATTGAACGTCTCATTGTGATACATCTCAGTTTTTAATATGCCGAAGAAGTTTTCTGCAACGGCATTGTCTAAGCAGTTTCCTTTTCGAGACATACTTTGAATTAGCCCATGCTTTTTCAGGTGTTGTTGATATCGTTTATTTTGATATTGCCAACCTTGGTCTGAGTCGATGAGTGGTCTCTCATGCTTCAACAGCTTTGCTGTTGCGGCTTTAAGCATGTCAGTCACTAGTGGTAGCGTGACAGATGTCCTTACCTCATAGCTGACCACTTCTTGGTTAAATAGGTCTATTACCGGTGACAGGTATACCTTTTCTCTATTGACTTTAAATTCAGTGACATCGGTCACCCATTTTTGATTGGGCTTCTTTGCCGTAAATTCACGTTTGAGAACATTTTCAGCGATTCTACCGACTTCACCTTTGTAAGAGGTGTAGCGTTTAGGTCTGACTTTTGATTTCAAGCCAAGTTCGCCCATCAAGCGTTGCACGCGCTTATGATTAACCATCAAACCCATTGCTCTTAGCGTGCAAGTTACCCTACGGTAGCCGTATCGTCCTTTGTGCTTGTGATAGATATCACGTATTGTTTTGCATAAGTCAGTGTTGGAACAGGGCTGAACCAGTGTATTACGATGGTAATAATACACACTCTTGGGAAGCCCTGTGACCTTTAATAAGTGTTGTAAGCTGTATTTTGCCTTGAGCTCTTCGACAACTATCGTTTTGTCTTTGCTTTTTTCTTTCTGGCCTGAGCCAAGGCTTCTAACTTTTTTAAGACTGCGTTCTCTGCACGTAGATAATCCAATTCTTCCCTGAGCTCTTTTTCAGACATGTCTGCTGATGGTTTAGGAGTTGAAGAATGATTCGTCACGCGAGGCCTACCTTTTTTCTGTGGTTTTAGTCGGGTTATACCCCCGTGAGCATAAAGCTTTTGCCATTGAAATAAAATACCTGGGGATGATAAGTCGAAATAGGCGCTAGTATAACCCAAAGACCAATCATTAATTTCCATCGTCTCGAGCACATGAATTTTGAACTCGCCTGAATAAGGTAACTGTTTATGGATAAAACTCTTTGACCCATTAAGCAGGTAGACCTGAAACCAATAACGAATAAGCCGAGCGCTAATATTGTACTTTCTACTTAATGCTTCAGAGTTTTCCTGCTCAGCAAGTTGTGCGAGCTTTAACTTAAATATTCTTTTGTGCTTGGACATAAAAAGACCCCCAGTAATTGGATTGTCCAACTATTGGGGGTCACTTCATGATAGGCGGTTTTTTGCTTTCTTGCATTTAAAAATAATTATTGCCTTGCCTTGCCTTGCCTTGCCTTGCCTTGCATTGCCTTGCATTGCCTTGCCTGTATAATACTTTCGAGATTATTAATTTTTTGGTAGCGAGTAGGATGATGAATAAAAGATTTGAGGCATTGGATGCTTTTCGAGGAATATGTGCTTTATCAGTGGTGTTATATCATATGAACGTACTTGGTTCTGTCACTGAACTGGATTTCTTTAATAATAGTAGTATTTTCGTCGAGTTCTTTTTTGTTTTAAGTGGATTCGTCTTGGCTCACGGTTATGGGTCTAAAGAAAACCTTAATTTCAATACGTTTATGAAAGCGAGGTTTTTCAGGTTGTATCCATTGCACTTCTTTATGTTTTTGGTGTTTGTTATTCTAGAGTTTGGTAAGTTGTTTGCGTATAAGTTTGGTGGTTTTGTTTTTAATAATGAACCTTTTACTAATTCCGCTGCAGTTAGTGAAATGATACCTAATTTATTATTAATTCAGTCATGGACACCGTTCACAGTAAATATTAGCTTTAATGCACCTTCGTGGAGTATTAGTATTGAGTTTTATATGTATGCTTTGTTATATATATCTATTGTCTTATTTAAATCTAATCGAATAATATCTTGGTTTGCTATCTCATTCACTGCCTTTCTTCTTATGTATTTAGGTTCTGAAATATTAGTATCATCTGTGTTGAGAGGGCTTTCTTGTTTTTTTGGTGGTGCCTTTACTTATGTAATGTATAAAAAACTATCACATTTCAAACCATCTTATATTTTGGGAAGCATCGTTGAGACGTTACTACTTATATTGGTTGTCTTAATTGTTCAATCTACTTTTGAATATCGCTCAATTATTGCACCAGTGTTATTCTTTTTTACTGTATTATTTTTTGCTTTTGAGTGTGGTATTTTTTCACAATTATTAAAAATAAAACCATTGCAATATGCAGGAAAGCTATCGTATTCAATTTATATGACTCACTATGCAATACTTTTTTGTTTGTTATCTACTGCTATGGTACTTCAAAAAATTACAGGTATTGAAATGGCACCTATGATTGAAACAATAAGGTTTTTAAACTTTGGTGGTGCTATGATAAATAATTTAGTTGTCATTGTCATACTTGCTATAGTTATTTATATTTCAAGTCTAACTTATAAATATATAGAGATTAAGGGACAAAAATTAAACAAAAAAGTAGGGGCAGATAGTAGTACAGAGCAAACTAGAATCAGCGCTACTAGATCTTAAGCTTATTGCTTTTTGATGTATTCTATTAGGTCAAACTTCTCATTTAATCAACTTTTCTTACAAGCCTATCTAACGGGTAGGCTTTCCTTAAAACCTATCTAAAAAAGCAACTTAAGATACATTAGCTTTAATCTCATATTCTATTGCTCATTGAGCAAGCTCAATGAGCCGAACCAGAAAAGCGAGCTTGCTCGCAATGCTCTTCAAAATACTTTTTTAATAAAAACAAATCTCAATTCCGCTCTTTATTAAAGAATATATATTAGTTTTTAATATGTATTAATAGGGTGTCGAATTATGGGGTTTTAGAAAGCCTAGGGTCAAATCTTGACTTCAGACATTAAGATTTTGACTAACTACTTCTTGCTAATAGCTGTCTGCTAAATGAGGTCTAAATCTAATTACTTAAACTGTAAGATCAGACATGAGCAAGGCGATATTAATATTCACGTGTTAACATTAATGCTTAAGTAGATGATAATAATATACTGGTTTCGCTATTTAAAATGCCTTCTATTTCGCGCACTTGCCTGAGTACGCCATCAAACTCACCTAAATTTGCCGCCTGTATTTCTGCTACTAAATCCCAAGCGCCGTTAGTGGTATGTAATTTAGTGAGCTCTGGTATGCCGCGCAGAGTTTTAATTACCTGCGATGTAGATTTACCCACCACTTCCACCATCATTATTGCACTTACAGCCTCGGTTTCTATGTGTTCGTGTACACGCACCGTAAAGCCTAATATCGCGCCCGATGAAACTAAACGGTCTAAGCGATTTTGTACTGTCCCGCGCGACACCTTTAAAACATCGGCTAGGGCTGAAATAGAAGCACGGCCATCTTTTCTTAATTCGGCTATTAAGGCGTTATCTAAGGAGTCGTAAATGTAAGGGATCATTCGCTTACCTCTAATTAATTTCATACAAAATACTAAAACTTTACATTTATGCATAGCAAATTGATAAAAATTACTACTATTTGTATAAAGTATTGCCATATTAAATGGCATCTGTAGTCGATAAACTTATTTTAATTAGTTCATATTATTATTACAGAGGTAGTCATGAGTCATTTTATAGCAGAGCCAAAACAAGGCGTTCCATTTGTAAGTGTTCAAGCTATGGCTAAGCTAATAAATACAATAGGAATAGAAAACGTATTAGTTAGCCTAACTAAAACGTTAAAACACGACTTTGCTCGGTGGCATGAGTTTGATAAATCGCCGCGTTATGCAGCTCACTCTCCGGATGGTGTAATAGAGCTTATGCCGGTAAGTGATGGAAAAATGTTTAGCTGTAAATATGTCAATGGCCATCCAAAAAACACGTTTAAGGAGCTTCAAACGGTTGCGGCTTTTGGTATTTTGTCAGATGTTGATAGCGGCTACCCGGTAATGATTAGCGAAATGTGCTTATTAACCGCACTACGCACTGCTGCAACATCAGCGCTGGTGGCTACTTATTTAGCACCAAAAAACTCAACAACCTTAACTCTGATTGGCAATGGGGCTCAGTCAGAATTTCAGGCTTTAGCATTTAAAGCGGTATTAGGTATTACGCACATTCGTTTATACGATATAGACGAAGCAGCTTCTCAAAAAGCATTTAATAACTTAAGCAATAAAGGCTTAACCGTGACTATCTGTAAAAGTGTAGAGGAAGCAATAAAGGGCGCGCACATAATTACCACATGCACGGCCGATAAAACCAACGCAACCATTTTAACAAACGATATGATCCCACAAGGTGTTCATATTAATGCGATTGGAGGCGATTGCCCTGGAAAAACTGAGCTTGATTCAGCGTTGTTGGAGCGTGCTAATGTATTTGTAGAGTACGAACCACAAACTAGAGTAGAGGGCGAAATTCAACAAATGAGCAGGTGTTTTGCTGTAACCGAATTTCATAAAGTAATTAATAAACAGCACCTTGGTCGTACATACGAAAAAGAGCTTACTATTTTTGACGGTGTAGGCTTTGCAAGCGAAGACTTTAGCGCGTTAGTGTATATTCGCGAGCAGCTTATTAAGTCAGGAGAATACGAAATACTTGACCTGATCACTCAGCAGGGCGACCCGCGCAATTTATTTTCAGTTCTTGAAATACCGCATAAAGATAAAGAGAATGCAGCATGAGTCTAACACAACAAGCACCGAGCGCGGTTGTTATGGTTCGTCCGCATCACTTTACTTCTAATCCACAAACCATGCTCGACAATGCATTTCAAAGCGAATGTGCAGCAAAAAATGAAAGCGAGCAAGCATTTAAAGAGGTGACCCACGCGGTTGAGTTACTACAAAGCGAAGGTGTAACCGTTCATTTATTTGAAGATGAGCAAACACACACACCCGACTCGGTTTTTCCAAACAACTGGTTTTCTACCCATCAAAATGGGCAATTAATTATTTACCCAATGTTTGTTGAAAACAGAAGATTAGAATATCGTAAAGATATAATTGATTTTTTAACGGATCACTATAAAGTGGCGGTAGTGACTGATTATGCGCATTTAGCGAAAGAAAATTCATTTTTGGAAGGTACCGGATCACTGGTGCTCGATCACCAATATAAACTTGCCTACGCGGTAGAATCTAAACGCACAACAAGGTCGGTCGTTAATACGGTGTGTAATTTACTTTCGTTTAAGCCGGTTGTGTTTAACGCAACTGACGAGCAAGGTATAGCGGTGTATCACTCTAATGTACTAATGTGTGTGGCTAGCAAGTTTGTAATGATTGGCTTAAATATGGTGCCTGAAGACCAACGCAGTGAGCTGGTAGGGCATTTTTTACAAAGCCATCACGAAGTAATTGATTTGTCGGTTGAGCAAATAAATAACTTTTGCGGGAATGCCATAGAATTACAAGGTAAAAATGGCCGAATTTTAGCGCTGTCACAAACTGCTTATAATGCGCTAACAACCGAGCAAATTATTGCAATACAAAAAACGGCTAAACTGGTCCCTTTGCCCATACCTACCATTGAATCTGCTGGTGGTTCAGTAAGGTGTATGATTGCAGGGGTACATTTACAAAGCAAATAAGAAAAGCTAAAGGCAACATGGTTGCCTTTATAACGAATAAAATATTAAGCGTTGCCAGTACATTTTAAAATGCCTATGTTAAAGCGCATAACTATAAAAATATAATAAGGAATCTGCAATGTTCGATACGGTAGTAAAAAGTGTAAATAACCTTTTGTGGGGAGAAGGTCAGGTACTCATTTATATTTTACTTTTCACCGGCGTATGGTTTTCTGTGCGTTTAAAAGCAATTCAAATAGTTAAATTTAAGCATATGTTTAGCCTATTAAAAGGCAGCAGTAAATGTAATAAAAACGATATTTCTTCATTTCAGGCATTGTGTACAGGGCTTTGTGCTCGGGTAGGTACGGGTAATTTAGCTGGTGTTGCAGTCGCTATATCGCTTGGTGGCAGTGGTGCAATATTTTGGATGTGGGTCATTGCTATATTGGGCATGGCAACCGGATTTGCAGAAAGTATATTAGGCCAAGTGTATAAAATTCGCGATAGTAACGGCGAATTTAGAGGTGGCCCTGCGTATTACATTCAACAAGGGTTGGGAAGCCGTGCCTTTGCAATTGTATTTGCCGCGTGCTTATTTTTAGGGTACGGGTTTACTTTTAGCGCAATGCAAACCAATACAATTACTGATGCCCTAAACTACGCATTTGAAGTACCCACGTTTTACTCAGGTATTGTTATTACAGTCCTTGCAGGCTCAATTATATTAGGCGGCTTTAAAGCCATTGCCCGGTTTGCAGAGCGCGTAGTGCCCATTATGGGCATTATTTTTGTATTAGCCGCCGTTATTATTACCGTTATAAACTTTACTCAAGTACCGGCCATGCTTAAAGATATATTTTTGTCAGCCTTTGGATTACAAGAAGCGGGCGCAGGCGCGATGGGGGCTGCCATTAAAAATGGTATTCAACGCGGTTTATATTCTAATGAAGCGGGCGCAGGGAGTGTTCCGCATGCCAGTGCAAGTGCTAGCCCTATTCCTAATCACCCTGTAACACAGGGCTACATACAAATGCTTGGTGTATTTTTCGATACAATCGTACTGTGTAGTTGTACAGCCGTCGTTATTTTATTAGCCGATATAGACATAAGCGGCGAAATGGAAGGTATACGTTTAACACAAAGCGCTATGACCGCGCATTTGGCGCAAGGTGGCGTGTACTTTGTAGCTGCAGCCATTACGTTATTTGCCTTTACTTCGGTGGTAGCTAACTACGCCTACGCTGAAAGTAACTTACATCTATTTAAGCTTGATAACAAAGTAGGGCGTGGTATTTACACCTTACTATATTTATCAATGATGTTGTGGGGCGCATCGGCCACATTAAAAGAAGTATGGGATTTAGCTGATATTGCGTTAGGGTTAATGACAGTCGTTAACGTAATCGCTATCATACTGTTAACACCTACTATTTTGTCTGTAACGCACGACTACCACACGCAAAGAGACAAAGGTATAGAACCCGAATTTAAAGTAAAAGATGTAAAAGTTCAGGGAAAATGCGAAGACGGCATTTGGGATTAATTCATGTATTTTAGCTAACTTTAACTACAAATAGCGGTTTTATGGCAGCATAAAACCGCTTTTTAATTTTGCATAACTATTCATATTTGTAGCGCGTTAAAGAGTTAAAATACATATATAAAAGGTAAAAATACAGACATGATCGACATTGTCGCAGGGAAGAACGCAGCAAAAATAATAAACGAGCAAGGCTTTAAGCCTGAGCTATTTACTTCATTTTTAGGCGCAAGTGGTGGGCCTAAATGGTTTACTTTATTTGGATTAGACAAATATATTTTTGGTGAATTTTTTAAAAACCGAACCCAACCGCTTAATTTAATTGGCTCATCAGCTGGCGCATTTCGCTCTGCGTGTTTTGCACAAAACGACCCTGTTGCCGCCATTGAGCGTTTAGCAACATCGTATTCGCAAACGCGTTATTCAAGTAATAAACCAACACCTGCTGAAATTACAATTAAAGCCCGCGCATTACTTGAAGATGTATTTGGCGATAATGGCGTGACCGAAATAATAAATAACCCCGTATTTAAAGCACATTTTATAGTCGCTAAATCTAATGGCTTTATTGCCAGCGAAAATAAATTAATTCAGCTTTTAGGTTTATCAAAAAGTTACATGCTAAACCGCGTAAACCGAAAATTATTAGGCTCGCAGTACGAGCGATTTATTTTTGGCGCGCCAAATAGTAATTTATCAATAACCGACAGTTATAATTTTAAAACGCAAAACATAGCACTTAACCAAACAAATTTAAAAGATGCCTTACTTGCGTCGGGCTCTATACCACTTGTAATGCAAGGTATAAAAAATATTGCAGGCTCGCCACAAGGCATGTATCGCGATGGCGGAATAATCGACTACCACTTTGATGTAAAAATTAATAACCCTGGCTTAATTTTATATCCACATTTTAACAGCGACCCAAAAGCAGGGTGGTTTGATAAAAACTTAAAACGCAAAGTAGCACCACAAAATTACGACAACGTGGTGATGATCACCCCATCAAAAGAATTTGTAGCCGGTTTACCTTTCGGAAAAATTCCAGACAGAAACGACTTTACCGATCTCGATGCCGACACGCGTATTAAATATTGGAATACCGTGTTTAGTGAAACTAAAAAATTGGCTGAAGCTTTTGATAAAAAATTGACCGCAAGAGAAAATTTTTAAACAAAGGCTATAAAGTCATACATTACGATATATAGATATAAAAAAGGGCGATAAGCCCTTTTTAATAATAGCTTACATTTTTGTCGGTGGTGACATTTTGGTTTAGTTACTACCTTTTAGATTAAAAACAGATATTGAAGAGTTAGGTGCTTTTGATGATCTTTCACAATCACCTTACATCATTGTTTTATTTCTATCTGTACGAGATACCAATTATTCATTAGACCAATAAGTGCATATTTCATTATTAGTTTTTTCGAGCATTATTGATTGTTTCTTGTTTTGAGGGGTTCTGTTTTGCAGTAGCTGCTTGATGGGTTCTTTTTTTAAAGCTTCGGTTTTTGCTCTTATTGCGGCATTATTACTTTATAACTATAAATTAGGCATAAAAAAACCGCAACAAGCGGTTTTTATAAAAAATATATACTAAGTAGAGGCAATAAATGTTGACTTCATTCTAGCTAAAAGATCTGTTTCTTTATCAGTGACAGTTACTTTATAAGGGCTTACAGAGTATTGACCAAGCTGATTCAGCTGCTGAATTTCTAAGCACGCGTCTACAGGGCTAGCGCATACTGCACCTTGGGCTTTTGCACTTTTATCCATTTCATCCATAATTTGTACTTGTTTCGCTAAAACTGTACGAGTTGCATTTTTACTCATGTTAATTTTCCCTCCAGTAAATAAGTCACCACCTTTATTTTTACAAGCCCAAAATACTTTATTCGACTCTTCAGGCGTAAGCTTATTGGATAGCACTTTGTTGGTTAACTCTACCATATCTCCTTTTTTTAATCCTGATAAATTTGCATTTATAATAGATCTTATAGGAATTTGAGCACTAGAATTACGTCTATTCTTTTTATACTGTTTACTATATTTTCCAGAACCAATTGCATAATAGTCTTTATCAATTATAGGATCTTTTGAAATTCTAAAAATTTCGCAAGGAACGGATGAGTCAGGATTTTGCGGAGAATAACAAAAAAGCCTTAATTCATCTATTTCATATCTAATTATAAAAAACTGAACTCTGTTTTCCTTAGCAAAAAGAACTAAAGTATCTAAAAGCTGTATTGAAGTGTCTCTTGATTCATAATATTGTAAAAACATTTTGAACATAACATTTGTACCAGCAAAACCATACATTACATCATCAATTGTAATAGTTTTTAAATAATCGTCAGAATCAAACCACTTATTTGGTATATTGCTTCCAGTATCTATCCACGATACTCGGCTATCACTAGCCATTTGCGCCATTTTTTTATTCTTTCTGAAAATCGTAGTAGTCAAAAATTACATCCATTTAAATATAAAAAAACATTTTACAATTAATTAGCGAAGATGTAAAAATTAATAGTTAGTTGCTTATAAGGATTAGTGATGCGTGTTTATGCTAACGCAGGTTTCACGTTTAGCAAGTAAAAAAAGAACGTACTTGTTTATATTAATTACCCATAAATTACGTTATGTTAAATTAAATCATTAATAATAAAGCGAGCGTGATTATACAAATCAGCCCGCTTTTAGGAGAGTTATTAACGGTTAATTTAGCTCAGAATCTACCCAAAATTTAGTCCCTTTTAGAATAGCTTGTAGAGCAAGTCCATTTTCGGTTACAGAATAGACAGTAACTTGGTCTGCAATGGCTTCGGCCACCAATGCTCCACCTTTATCTTCGTATTTTGCTGCAGCATCTGCGTTCCCACCAAATGCCCAACCGTGTTCAATAAATCTATTTACTGCTGCTTGAGTATGAAAAACCATAACTACATTAAAATCTTTAACGCCTAAACCTAACCCTAAACCAGCTTCACCCATGTTCATGTAAGTAGATTTACCTGTTAGGTTATTTTTTACTACGCCATAACCACCACCAAAACTAGCAAGAATAACGTTAACATTCGCGTTATCAAAAACAGCATAACCAGCAGAGTTTGCTATTTGCGTTTTAACATCTGGCTTTTTAGTATAAAGTTTACTAAGTGTGTTACTTTTCATACTTTGTACTAAAGAACGTTTTTCACTAGGAGATGCACTACCAGTAGTCGCACAACCTGTGAGTATTAACGAGAGTGTAAGTAAAAATAATATACTAACTTGTTTCATAACTTTTCCTTAATAAGGTTTGGCATGGCCATTTAAGCATAGTCAAAATAAACAGTTATTTCCTATGTCCAATACTAGACAGTATCGGACTTAAAGGTTATTCTGTAACTAACTTATTTAATTGAATATTTATATACTATGCTTGTTGCGTTGGTCGATACGTTAAAACAATTAAGATATCAAATTGCTCATCTTGATGACGGTACTCTTAATTCGGAATACCCAGAACTTGCAACCTTTATACAGCAAGTTGCCTTGACTGTAACTGAATCAGAATCGGATCTTAAATTTTTATATCAATTTTTATATGTCTATGGCCGAAAATCAGAAGCAACATACAGTCGATTTAGAAACGAACTTGAACGATTTTATTTGTGGTCGTGGTTAATTGCCGAAAAGTCAGTATTCGAATTAAAACGTGAAGATATTGAAGCCTATGTTGATTTTATGGTTGAACCCGATAAAAAGTGGGCATCAACTTCTGTTCAGTGGCGTTATAAAGACGAGCAAGGGATTCGCCGATTAAATCAAAATTGGCGCCCTTTTATGCTTAAAGAATCTACAGCTAGCCAACAAACATTGTCGGCTATGTTCACAGCGCTTAATGTATTTTATAAATTTTCATTACTTGAAGAAAAAACGTTTGCTAACTTTGTACCAGTAGTGAAAAAAAATAGCCCGTATTTAGTTGTGCAATCTCAAATTCAGATCCCAGACACATTAAGCGATATACAATGGGAGTATGTGTTTGGAGTAACTCGCGATTTATGTGAACAAAACCCAGATTTAGAACGAAACTTATTTACCCTAGCGTGTTTAAAGGGATTGTATTTAAGAATTTCTGAATTATCGGAGCGACCTCAGTGGTCACCGGTTATGTCTCATTTTTGGCAAGATAACGACGGCTTTTGGTTTTTACGAATAATGGGTAAAGGTAACAAGCTACGAGATGTTACGTTAAGTGATGATTTTGTTGAATATTTAAAACGTTATAGATTATACAGAGGACTGCCTGCCCTTCCCCGCGTTGATGAAGCCGAGCCACTGGTTCATAAAATTAGAGGCCAAGGTGGTATGACTGTGAGGCAAATTAGGCGATTAGTTCAACAAAGTTTTGATTATGCGCAACAATCATTGTTGGATGATGGTTTTAAAGATGATGCGGAACAACTAGGTGCAGCAACTGCCCATTGGCTGCGCCATACGGGAGCAACACACGACGCGCAAACGCGACCACTTAAGCATTTATCTGAAGATTTAGGACATGCAAAAATTGCGACCACCGATCAAATTTATATTCAAACAAATATTAAAGAGCGAGCAAAATCCGGAGCTAAAAGGAAAATTTAATGACCTACTTAGTGATAGCGTTTATAGGCGCTTTGTTTTTAATATATTCATTGACGCTTCGCCAACTAGAAAAAACAGAAGTAACTGGCCCAATGTTTTTTGTTATTGGCGGTATTACATTAGCCAATTTAGTGCCTAATAATGGTGGTGAGTTAAAAGCGGGCGTTGATTTATTACTGCCGTTTATAGAATTAACTTTGAGTATATTTTTATTTTCGGATGCGGCTAAATCTAAACTAAGTGTATTAAGGCATAGTTTTCAATACCCTGGCTTATTATTATTTATTGCCCTCCCCTTAACATTATTACTGGGAATTGCGGTTGGTTTATTTTTGTTTGCTGAGCTTTCGTTAATTCAAGCGGCATTAATTGCTATTATTTTAACGCCAACAGATGCAGCACTTAGCAAAGGGTTACTATCAAGCAGTGAAGTACCCGAAAAAATTCGTGAAGGGATCAATACCGAAAGCGGATTAAATGATGGATTATGTGTACCCGTATTTTTAATATTTATTTTATTGGCAAAAAATCCTGAGTCAGCAATAACTACCTCTCATGTAGTGAGTGTATTTTCAAGAGAGTTAGGTATTGCATTACTTGTTGCTATAACGAGTATTTCGATTTTTATTCCGAGTTTAAATTTTGCAATGAAGCGGCATTACTTTGCACAAAACACTAGCCCATTTTTGTTATTAGGTTTTGCAATGGCGGTATTTTCTGTTACCCAATATTTTCATGGCAGTGGCTTTATTGCTGTGTTTGTAGCGGGTTTATTGTTTGATAAGTTTTCAACTAAAACAGTGCGTACTGAATTAATAGAAGATTCAGAACATATTGCTGACTTTACGTCTCTGATGATTTGGTGTTTATTCGGTTATGCGTGTGCTTATTTAGTCTTGCCAAAATTAAATTTTGAAATAGTAACGTATGCATTATTAAGTACTACATTGATAAGAATTATACCTGTAATGTTGTCACTACTTTTTACATCTTTAAACTTAAAAGAGCGTTTTACTTTTGCATGGTTTGGGCCAAGAGGATTGGCCTCAATTGTGTTTACGCTTATGGTGATTGACGAGCAAATAGAAAATAAATTTCAGATTGCGAGCATTGCCATGACTACAATTTTGTTTAGTGTATTTATTCATGGCATTAGTACAAAACCGATTGCTGATAGTTTTAAAAATGCAAAGTAAAATAAAAAAGGCGTAACTAAATTTAAGTTACGCCTTTTAAATATGTTTAAAAAAATTTTTAACTTAGTACATGGGCAAGTAATTCGATAGGATGTTTAGGCTTAAACTTTTCATAGCGTTTTACTTGGCTACGGCACGAAAACCCAGTTGACAAAAGTTGCTCTGATTTAGTTTTTTCAACTATGGGTTTCCAACTCATTTCGTAAAGTGCGCGTGAGTTATCTTGATTTTGTGCTTCATGTCCGTAAGTACCCGCCATACCACAGCAACCGGTATTAGTTGTATTTAAAGTTAGTCCGATATCTGTAAATATAGTTTTCCAAACATTAGCTGCTTTTGGCAAAGATGTAGTTTCTGTGCAGTGACTTAATAATGTAAATTCAGTTTCATCATTATTATTTGCAGTTAGCCCTTTAAAAGATTGCGTTTCTAACCATTCGTGAGCAAGTTGTACGTTAAAATCGCCGCGGTTATTTTCTAAAATTGTGTTGTATTCATCGCGATAACACATAACCAAAGACGCATCTAATCCCACTAGTGGCGCATTAATATCGTTTAACTGATTTAAAAATTCTGCGGCATTTTTGGCAGTCACTTTAAATTCGTGCAAAAAACCTTTTACATGTTGCGGTTTACCATTGGGTTTAAAGGGTAACAACATTGGCTTTTTACCAAGTTGAGCAATTAAGGTTATAAAACTTTCAACTAGTTCGGCTTCATAAAAGCTAGTGAACGGGTCTTGAACTATTAAAACGTATTCACTTTGCTGTTCGGCGGTTAAATTATTTAAAAATTCAAAATTAAATTGCTGTGCTTTGTTTATCCGATTTGCTAGTGACGGAATACTAAGTTGTGGTGTATCAACATAACCCACCGTGTTTTTAATTATGCTGCTAACAAATTTTGTTTTAACAATTGGATTTATTATTTTACCGAATTTAGCCATAAGTGGCGCGCTACTTTCAATGTTACCCACTAAGTAGTCTTTGAGTGGACGCGCATAATAACTGTGATAATAATTTAAAAAGCGGGCACGAAAAGTAGGTACATCTACTTTAATAGGGCAAGCAGTTGTACATGCTTTACAGGCTAAACATTCATCCATAGATACTTTTACTTCGTGTGAAAAATCGTAAATGCCTTTCTTTTTTTCGCGGCTATGTACAAACCTTTCCCACCAGGTAATTACTTCACCTTTATTTAATTCTTTTTCTACACCCAGTAGATCTATGTTTTTAGATTCTTGAAGGCGTAGCCATTCACGCATTAAACTTGCTCGCCCTTTTGGTGAGTTACGGCGATCGCCAGTTACTTTATACGACGGACACATTGGCGAGTTTTCATCATAATTAAAACAAATACCATTTCCGTTACAGGTCATGGCGTTGTTGAAACTCGTTTTAACATCGATTGAAATTTGTTTGTCGAACCACGATCTTTTTTGCCCATCAACACTAACTAGTGAGTCTTCACTATCGATAGGTGTGCATATTTTCCCTGGGTTTATTCGGTTATATGGGTCGAACGCTGTTTTAATTATGCGCAGTTGGGTAAATAAATGTTCACCAAAAAACTCAGGTCCATATTCACTGCGGTAGCCTTTACCATGTTCGCCCCACATTAAACCGCCGTACTTGGCTGTGAGTTTAACCACTTCATCTGAAATGGTACGTAAAAGTTTTTCTTGTTCAGGATCGCACATATCCAGTGCGGGTCTTACATGTAAAACACCGGCATCAACATGGCCAAACATACCATATTGTAAATTATGACTGTCGAGTAAGGCTCTAAACTCAACTATATAGTCGGCTAAATTTTCAGGCGGTACTGCAGTATCTTCTGCAAAGGCCAATGGCTTTTGGCTGCCTTTTACGTTTCCAAGTAAACCAACTGACTTTTTACGCATTGCGTAAATTTTTAAAATGTCACTTTTATCATTTGTTAGCTGGTAGCCTATTACACCATTGGTTTGATTGGCTACACATTCATCTAACAATGTACAAAGCGTGTCTACTTTGTCTTTTATATCGTCGGGTGATACTGCATTAAACTCAACCATGTTGAGCCCTTGCATATTTTTATTTGGTACATCGGTTATTAAGTCCGATACTGAATGCCAAATGATATCTTCGCGAGCTAGGTTTAATACTTTACTATCGACAGTTTCAACTGAAGTTGCACGGGCATCAACTAAAAATGGAGAGTGTCGAAGTGCTGAATCAAAACTATCGTATTTAATATTTATAAGTGTTTTATATTCGGCAATCGGTGTAAGGTTTAATTTTGCCTCGGTGACAATACCTAGTGAACCTTCTGAACCTGTTATTAAACGGCTCATATCAAAAGTAAGTAAGTCATCACTTAGGACGTGTTCTAAGTCATAGCCGGTTAAAAAACGATTTAACCTAGGAAACTTATTTAAAATAGCATCACGTTCATCAATGGCTATATTAAGTACAGTTTTATATATTGTGCCAACTAACGTGTCTTGCTCTGCAATTATTTTTGCCTTTTCGACGTTTATTGGAGCGGTACTCATTGGTGTACCGTCTACTAAATAGGTTGTAAGGCCTAAAACATGATCACTTGTTTTACCGTAAACAAGTGAACCTTGCCCTGAAGCATCGGTACTGATCATACCGCCTATAGTTGCACGATTACTGGTAGATAAGTCGGGAGAAAAGAAAAATCCATAAGGCCTTAAAAAGTCATTTAGCTGATCTTTTATTACGCCAGTTTGAACCCGAACCCACCCTTCTTCGACATTAATTTCGAGAATTTGACGCATGTAGCGGGATAAATCAACAACGATACCCGGCGTTAAAGACTGACCATTAGTGCCAGTTCCACCACCGCGTGGTCCAAATGTTAATGATAAAAAAGGGTCCCGTGATGCAGTTTGCAAAGCAAGTTGAATGTCTTTTTCGTTTTTGGGAAAAATGACACCTTGAGGCAATTGCTGGTAAATACTGTTATCGGTTGAAGCGGTAATACGTGTTGCATAACTTGCATCGGTATCACCGGTAAAGCCTTGCTTTTGTAATGTATTTAGGTAATTTGCGACAAGGTCTGACGCGGCATCTTGCTGAGTAATTGTTGCGATCATAACGGCATACTTTTAGACATTTGGTTAATTATATCATGCTGATTGCTAATAGAAATTGAAGAATTTACAGTTTGTAACACTCTTTTTGCCGATTTAAGCACTGCTGTAATTATAATCAAGTTAACTACATGAGAGGTCATTTATATGAAAAAAATTGTATTACAGATCATGGGTGCGTTATTTATTTTATTAGGATTAATATTTGCGGTTGTACCGGGTCCATCACTTATATTTTTTATGGCTGGTTTATTGTGTTATTCGTTTTATTACCCAAAAGCGCGTTATTATTTGACCCTTTGCCAAAAAGCACTGACTAAATCTTGTCAGTATTTAGATAAAAAATTAGCACGCAGTTAAAATAGATTGACCAACAAAAAAGCCAGCAATATATGCTGGCTTTTACATAGCTATAACAGGTTACTTAGCTAATTTTTTAGCTAAGTATAACCAAGTTTCGATTACTGTATCTGGGTTTAATGATACAGAGTCTATACCTTGGTCAACTAACCATGCAGCAAAGTCTTCGTGATCTGAAGGACCTTGTCCACAAATGCCTACATACTTTCCTTTTGCTTTGGCTGTTTGAATTGCCATAGAAAGAAGCTTTTTAATTGCTGGGTCACGCTCGTCAAACAAATGAGCAATTAAACCAGAATCTCGGTCTAAACCTAGTGTTAACTGTGTTAAATCGTTAGATCCAATTGAAAAACCGTCAAAGTGTTCTAAGAACTCTTCGGCAAGTAATGCATTTGACGGAAGCTCACACATCATAATTACTTTAAGACCATTTTCGCCACGTTTTAGGCCATGCTCTTCTAGTAATTCAATTACACGTTTACCTTCTTCAAGTGTACGTACGAATGGAATCATGATCTCAATGTTAGTCATGTCCATAGTATTGCGTACACGCTTGATTGCTTCACACTCTAGTGCAAAACAGTCGCGGAAGTCTTCAGATATATAACGCGCTGCACCACGAAAACCAATCATTGGGTTTTCTTCTTCAGGTTCGTATTGTTGCCCGCCCACTAAGTTAGCGTATTCGTTTGATTTAAAATCAGACATACGAACAATTACACGCTCGGGAGCAAATGCACAACCTAGCGTTGAAATACCTTCAACAAGTTTTGAAATATAAAACTCTACTGGTGAATCGTAACCAGCAATCATGTCGGTTATTTCTTCTTTAAGGGCATCTGTTTGTGCGTCGAAATTTAATAATGCTTTTGGATGCACGCCAATCATGCGGTTGATGATGAATTCAACACGTGCAAGGCCAACACCTGAGTGAGGCAAACGTGCAAAGTCGAATGCGCGGTCCGGGTTACCCACGTTCATCATTACTTTCATTGGTAGGTTTGGCATTTCGTCAACACGTGAAGTAAGCACTTCAAAATCTAAAATACCTTCGTAAATGAAACCAGTATCGCCTTCGGCACATGATACAGTGACTTCTTGACCAGCTTTGATTAGGTCGGTTGCATTGCCACATCCTACAACTGCAGGGATACCCAGTTCACGAGCAATGATTGCTGCGTGACATGTGCGGCCACCACGATTTGTAACAATCGCTGCTGCACGCTTCATGATAGGTTCCCAGTCTGGGTCGGTCATGTCGGTGACTAAAATGTCACCAACTTGCACTTGATCCATTTCATCAATCGAGTCAAGAACACGTACAACACCGCTACCAATTTTATGACCAATTGCACGACCTTCTACAACAACGTTACTTGAACCGTTTAACTGAAAACGCTCCATTACATTTGTATCTTCGTTTGAACGCACAGTTTCTGGACGAGCTTGTACTATATATAGTTTGCCGTCATTACCGTCTTTTGCCCATTCGATGTCCATAGGACGACCGTAATGTTTTTCAATGATTACAGCTTGCTTGGCAAGGTCTTGTACTTCTTCATCTGTAATCGAAAATTTGTTAGAAAGTTCAGGGTTTACGTCAACTATTTCTACTTGTTTACCATGTGCTTTGTCGTTTGAATAAATCATTTGAATGGCTTTAGAGCCAATATTACGACGCACTACAGATGGCTTATCTTTTAGTAATGTTGGTTTATGTACATAAAATTCGTCTGGGTTAACAGCACCCTGTACAACCATTTCACCTAAACCGTAGCTTGAGGTTACAAATACAACATCTTCAAAGCCAGATTCAGTGTCGATACTGAACATAACGCCAGATGCTGATTTATCAGAGCGTACCATACGCTGTATGCCTGCTGATAATGCAACACCACGATGATCGTAACCTTGGTGAACACGATAAGAAATTGCGCGGTCGTTAAACAAAGATGCAAATACATGCTTTATAGCAACCATAACCGAATCGATACCAACAACATTTAAAAATGTTTCTTGTTGGCCTGCAAAAGATGCGTCTGGCATATCCTCAGCGGTTGCTGATGAACGTACAGCAAATGACACATCAGCTGATGTATCACCATGAAGTTGGCTGTATGCATCGCGAATTGCTTGGTCTAAATTTGGTTGGAATGGTGTATCGATTATCCATTGGCGGATATCGGCACCTACTTTGGCGAGTGTATTTACATCATCAACATCGAGTGTATCTAGGATGTCATGAATTTTGGCATTGAGTCCTGATTGATCTAAAAACTCATTAAAAGCATCGGCGGTTGTTGCGAAACCACCCGGTACTTGTACACCAGCGTTAGCTAGGTTAGAAATCATTTCACCAAGAGAGGCGTTTTTACCGCCAACTCGAGGAACATCTTGCATACCAAGCTCTTGATACCAGAGAACGTATTCTTGCACGGGTCTTTCTCCAAAAAACAAATTGTAGTTGAAACTGTGAGAGTTAAGAAAGAAAACCTTTTATAAAGGCCACCTTCATTCTACACTGGCAACAGTCCTCGCGTAAACCGTGAGTAACCCATTTTAGGGATTAAAAGTAACAAAAAGGTTAATTATGAGAACTGCATTTTATATATCTGATGGAACAGCAATTACATCAGAAGTGTTTGGGCATGCAACGTTATCTTTGTTTCCAATCGATTTTAATCACAAAACTATTCCTTTCGTAGAAACAGAAGAAAAAGCACACGAAATTAAAGCGTTAATAAATGCAACAGCTGCAAAAACGGGTGAAAAGCCCTTTGTGTTTTTTACATTTGTTAATCATAGTTTGAGCGAAATCATAAAGTCAGCGGATGCTATCCCATATGATTTTTTGACCACGTATAGCGAAAAAATTGAAAAAGAATTACAGGTGGCACCTGTACCAAAAATGCATCGTACACACTCTATACATGAAAAAAGTTATGACTTTAGAATAGACGCGGTGAATTATGCTTTAATGAATGACGACGGCGGCAATATCAAAAACTTTTCCGAGGCTGATATTATTTTAATAGGTGTGAGCCGAAGTGGTAAAACCCCAACGAGCTTATATTTAGCGTTGCAATATGGCATTAAAGCAGCAAACTACCCTATTACCGAAGAAGATTTAGAAAGCGAAGGCTTGCCTAAATGTTTAGTACCTTATAAACATAAATTGTTTGGTTTAACTATTGACCCAGAGAGACTTGCTGCAATTAGGCATCGTCGAATGGCCAACTCTAAATATGCATCTATAAGGCAGTGTCGTATTGAAGTACGTGAGGTTGAAATGCTTTACAAGCGTCATAAAATTGCCTACTTCAATTCAACCCATCATTCGGTTGAAGAAATTTCTGCAAAAATATTGATGGATACGGATTTAGAACGTCGTAAGTACTAACTTAGTTAAATGTTTACGCCACAAAAAAGCCGCTGTTAAGCGGCTTTTTATACGTAAGAGTCTTTATTTACGTGCGTCTTTTAATAAATCAGCAACTAAAAACCCTAGCTCTAATACTTGGTCTGCATTAAGACGTGGGTCACACTGTGTTTTGTAGCGTTGTGCTAAATCGTCGTCTGATAGACCATACGCTCCGCCGGTACACTCTGTAACATGCTGACCGGTCATTTCTAGGTGAACGCCACCTGCATATGAACCTTCTGCTTTGTGAACAGAGAAAAACTGGCTTATTTCGCGCATTATATTGTCGAAATTACGCGTTTTGTATCCAGAAGTCGCTTTTTCAGTATTGCCATGCATTGGGTCTGAACTCCAAATTACCTTACGCCCTTCTTGTTGTACTTTACGTACGAGTGCTGGTAATTTCTCTGGCAGTAGATCTGCCCCCATGCGTGTAATTAAGGTTAATCGTCCTGGAATATTGTCAGGATTTAATGCATCAATTAGGCGGATTAATTCATCTGGGTCCATACCAGGACCTACTTTTACACCAATTGGGTTTTTAATTCCTTTAAAAAACTCAATGTGTGCGTGGTCTAATTGACGTGTGCGCTCACCGATCCAAACAAAATGCGCTGAACAGTCATACCAGTCGCCTGATAAGTGATCGCGTCGCGTTAGTGCTTCTTCATAGCCCAGTAACAATGCTTCGTGAGATGTGTAGAGATCTGTCTCTTTAAGGCTTGGTGCTATAGTAGAATTAATACCGCACACTTCCATAAACTCTAGTGCGTCTTGAATTTTATCAGCAAGCTGTTGGTACTTTTGCTTTTGAGGATTGGCGGCTACAAACCCCATGTTCCAGCGATTGACCTGGTGTAAATCTGCAAGGCCACCTTGTGCAAATGCACGTAGTAAGTTTAATGTAGCTGCACTATGGTGGTAAGCGGTCATTAAACGTTGCGGATCGGGTATGCGGGCTTCAGCTGTGAAGTCTATGTTGTTAATTATGTCGCCTCGGTATGATGGAAGTGAAACACCGTCAATAGTTTCTAAATCAGCAGAACGGGGTTTTGCATACTGTCCAGCCATACGGGCAATTTTTACAACTGGGCATTTACCGCCGTAGGTTAAAACTACAGCCATTTGTAAAATTGTTTTAAATGTGTCGCGAATGTTTGCTGCATTAAAATCACTAAACGATTCTGCACAGTCTCCACCTTGAAGTAAAAATGCACGGCCTTCACATACATCTTCAAGTTGCTTAAATAAACTACGAGTTTCTTCTGCAAAAACTAATGGGGGTGCAGTTTTTAATTGGCCTTCAACAGATTTTAACACGTCTTGATCTGGGTATTGTGGCTGCTGCAGTATTGGCAGCTCTCTCCAGCTATTTGGGTTCCACGATTGCATATTCTTTCCTCATTCCTACTTTACCTGATGTACTGAAATTAACGTATGCACGTACCTGTGTTCAAGTACTAAATTCACTATTTACTAATTATTTTGTTATGGGCTAGTTATAAACACCAATTAACAACTTTCCATATGTATATATTTCATAAATTAGCTTAATCAAACTATTATTAAAACCATTTATTATCAGTTAATTACACCTATAAATGTTAATTTCATAGAGTTCGAGAACACTAAGCTTAATACCAGATATTATATACAGAATAACAAGGAACACATCATACTTAACTTACAACAATTGTATTCTAAACTTTACAGTTAGATTTTAAAAATTATAATCATGAGGATTGTATTTATATTTATATATGCTATCGGAGCACAACCTAGTTTAAGCGGCCGAGCTATAATATTAATAATATCTAATATAAATAATAGCTTATATGCCAAACAGCAAAGAACACATCATACTATATTTGTAATCAATGTTTATCTTAGCAACAATAAATTTTGTAAAGATATAGCTAAAAAGGCAAAAGGTTAGTATCATTTCTGATTAAAGTAAGATGTGTTCTTGGTGTATGATGGTCTCTAAAATAAAAATAAGAAGTCAGTTTGATTTAATGAGTGAGCTTACCTCATTGTTAATTGATGAACTCAAACAATGTGAATACTCAAAAGCTGAATACTATAAATTGCCTGAGGTTCTTACTAGTGAAGAAAATAATGTCCCGCAAAGTATATCCGTTTCAAAACTAACGGGAGATAATGCCCTACGAGCTATTCTTAATTCATTTACTGATATGTATACAAAGTCAGGGTTAAGTAGCCGAGTACTTAAAAGGCATCCTGGTTTGTTAGTTATAAAAAATGCTAATAAGCAGGCACTCAATGATAGGATTAATCAGGTTAATAAAGCTAAAGCAGCATTTAAGGAATGTATTCTAAGTATTGATAACAACGACGCTCGTTTTGAAGCTGTTCATAATGCAGTACCAAATTTAATTACTTTAGCTGCATACAGAAAAATACACAGTGAGAGTGAATCACCTTTTTCTGTTAGATTTACATGGATGCACAAACATGCAACTAAAACCCTCACTAAAAAGATGGCTCTTGAAATGTTGAGTAAATCTGCAGGTTATACAAATCCAAGAATGATCGATCAGCAAAAGTGGCAATCTCTAGTCGCTCAAGAACAAATGAGGATTGCTAGCTTAGGTGAGAAGGAAAAACTAAGAATAAGACGCCCTACTCGAGTTAGTCCTCAAGTAAATATCAGATACACTGCACAAAATCGTTACCACGTTAGTGCTGCATTACCATTTATATTAATAAACCCAGAGCCCGATGTTAAAATAGGAACCTTACCAGATTACGAAAAGCCAGAAAGTCATCCTCGAAAACGAGATTATGATTTCCTGGTTGATAGGCTTTACCTTGAACAAGTAACAAATTAATTATGTTAAAAAGGCCACATTTAGTGGCCTTTTAGTATTTGTATAGCAAAGATAAATAATAAACTATTTTTCGACTATTTCTTCTATTTTATCTTCATCTATTAAAACGGCATTTTCAACTATGCGTTTACCGCCTTGAATTTCTATACGTTTGTTATGCTTATTCAATGTAAGTATTTCATCACAAAATTGATCTGACGGATGCATTTCATAGGTGTAATCTATAATATTACCGGTCTTATCGTCTTTAACATTGGTAATGCTGTATTCTGAAATGGCACCCTTTTCTATAAGGTCTTTCATGGTAGTTGTCATATCACGACGTAATGCTTTTAATTTGTTTTCTGTTATGTTGTCGGTTGAATATATCGAACCATATTTTTCCATAATAGAAAGTAATCTAAAATGATATGTTTTACCTGGTGCCGCGTAGCGCCATAAATGATACAAACGCAGCATCATCCAACGTGATAAACCACGCTTTAGTTCTTGTGCACTGTTAAAATAATAACCTTTATATTCTAAGTTATCGATCATGTTATGAACGAAAGCATTTAAACAGGCAACACATTTAACATTACCGCCCTGACCTTTTTTCCCACTAAAATGCAAAGACGATAAAAAATTCATGTTTGACTCGTAGAATGAATCATCAATATCTGAATTTTTAGTATCTGTTGCAGAGTATTTAAATGAAAGTTTTGACCCTTGAAGTGCTTCAAGTGATTCTTTAATCGCAGGATATGGCATGGACTGACCAACGGCTTTAAGTTCTTGTGCTAATTCGTTCATCGAAAAAACAACGGCATATTGAATACCGGACTTAAAATTTATTTTTACTATTTTACCTTTTGAGGCTAAACGGATAAGAGCTCGTTCTACTTTTTCTTCTCTATCTGATGGCCATACTAGGTATTCAATATCTTCACCGTCTTTGCGGGTACTAACAACAGCGGGTGTTATTTTTATTTCGCCATCGTATAAAATACCATCTACTTTTTCTGATATTTTACGTGTAATGATTGTTTTTTTAGGCGCTTCTTCTAATGGAAGTTTTTTATGACCCGATCGAACAAAACGTCCCCATAAATCGTAATGATTAAATGTATTTGAATAGGCACGTAAACCATGAGCTGCATTCTCAATAGAAATGCGAACATCTTTGTTATCTGTAAATAGTGCTAAACTTTCATTATCAACTGCACTCTCCACCCCGTGAATTTGGCCTCTTAGTGTATCAGGCAAGTTATCTACCGAGATGTTGACCTTTCGGCTCATTGTTCTTATTTCCATTTATTATTGCGACAGCTAATAACAACACATAAAACAAAAAAAGTTAAATGTTTAAGTTAGTATAAAAGTGATCTGGCTCTAATTAATCTCCTCAGATCAGTTTTATACTAAGTACTAGCATTTTTCTTTAATTTAAGATCATTATTATACTAACACGTGCATTTCAAATCTCATTTTTACTAACTCAGTTATAAATTTGTCCACTGCTATGCTAAATTTAGACTGCAAAGCACGACAAATTTGCTCTTTTTCATACTAGCCTGTGGATAAGGACTTAGTTAGTTAGCATAGATCTGATCTGTACTTACTACAGATCAGATCTATACCAATTGATTACTGCTTTTTCTACATTGAACGGTGCATAACATTCTAATTTACTTAGTAAAAGCATGATCTTAATCGACCTATTTGTTCATAACCTTAAGGGTAAGCTGTGCATAACTATAAAATTTATTTAGCAGTTAATAAAATGCTGATCTGTTAGTTATTAAAGATCTGATCTTAACCACGTATAATGCTGATCTAACTTTTTATAGTTTATTTATATTTATCATATAGTTAAACTACACTTTTAACCTCTTAACCTTTATTACCTTATATATTTAACCACCTTTAAACTTCTTTATTTATACTAAGCAATATTAAAGGTGTAAATTTATATTATGATGTCTTCTTTTTAAAAGACATGTCGTCATAAATAGTTGTTTACAGGTATTTGAATGGACATTATACTAATTGCTTAACTTTGAGGAAGGAAAGTATGTCAATTAACAATAATGCGCTTGATACCTATCGACTCTTAAAAGCAACTGCCGAAGTTGCTGAAAAGTCATTAGAAGGACGTATTCAACATTATCGCGCTCATCTTAAATCAGAAGAAAAAGAATTAAGAACATACACCCAAAAAGCAGCCGCTGATTTATTAGGATGTAACAATCGTACACTAAAACGTCGTCATGATAATGGCGATTTTGACGATTTGAATATTAAACGGGGCGCTAACGGCCATTATGCTTACACATTGGTTAATATATTTGCAATGGCAGATATTATGGACATAAAGCCAGATCACCGTTCTGATAATGATAAACTACAAGTTATTGTTATTAATTCACTCAAAGGGGGCTGTGGCAAAACAACCAGTATGGTTAATATTGCAGCGGCACTTGCCACCACTAATATTAAGCGATACCGAATTGGGATTATAGATTTAGACCCTCAAGGTTCTTCATCTAGTTTTTTCCCATCGAGTGAGCACGATCCCATTACTGTCGGAGATCTAATGCGCGATTGTATCGACTTAGACGACGGTGAAACCTGGCCAGAATTTGTTTCAAGTTCATTTTTACCAACACATATTCCTAATATTCGTGTTTTACCTTCAGGTATGGATGACTTTTACTTTGAACACGAAACCGCAACTTTACTCAAAGACACATCAAATTATGAAGAAACACGTCATTATCATAAATTACTCGAAAAAGTAATTGATCCGGTAAAAGACGAGTTTGACATATTACTAATCGACACTGCCCCTACCCTCAACTTTATGTTTTATAATGCATTAATGGCATCTACAGCTATGTTAATTCCTGTTCATCCAGAAGCTGTTGATTTTGATGCTAATAATAAATATTTAAAACGTTTAGGTGAGATTTATCATACTGTTGCCGCACTTGGCCATGAAGGTTGGGACTTTATGCAGTTTTTAGTTACTAATTACGTAAAAGGTAACCATTCACAACGTGACATTGTTAAAGATGTACGTAGTGCTTTTGGTCGCCAAGTAATGAGTTACCCAATTAACCATAGTTCAGCTATCACGGCGAGCTCATCATCGTTTAATACCATTTTTGATCAAAAAGCATCAGACAGTTTAGCAAGTCGCGAGTCTCTTATGCGAGCACAAGAAAATATTAAAGACGTTGTTGACGAACTTGAAATGCTGATCCGATCAAACTGGCAGTCTACTCAATCAAAATTAAATACACCTAAGTAAGGATGTTAAATAATAATGGCTAAAAAACGTAAAAACGACACCCGCTTAGACCCATTTGCAACAGCTGTAGGAAATAGCAGTCTTGATGCGCTTTTAGAACAAGCTAATGCTGGCGATGTAATTAAAATGCCAGCACCGAGTGATTCTTCGCGACAAATTACCCTTGTTTGTAAAGTAATCTCACATGCTGATATTGAAAAAACGACTCATGTTTATGGCAAAAACCGTCGTGTTCAGTCGCTTTTAAACGAAAAATCGGTGTCGGATATTCTTCCTGCTATTCGTGAAGACGGACGAAATCAGCATCCTGCTCTGCTTTGGGAGCAAGGAGATACAAGTTTAGTACTCGCTGGTTCTCGCCGCAGAATGGCGTGTATTTTAGGTAATGCAGATTATCTTGTTTTAAGTTCAAGCGATTTCACAGAGCAAGATGCTAAAATTTTAGCTGTTTCGTCTGACCAATATATAGCACCCAGCTTGTGGGAATTAGGTCAAGCTTATCAACAAACCAAAAACGAACTTCTTGAACAAGGTAAAAAAGGATCGTATCGCGAAATTGCAGCCATTGAAGGTGTATCCCACACAGCAATTGCAGATGCAATAAAAGCGTATGAGCAAATACCGTCTTCTGTTATTGCTTTGTACCCAACAGCAAATCACGTTGGTAGAGAAGTCGCTAAAAAGCTTGTTATTGCCAAGGAGCGCGATGCTGAGAGCTTTAACCAGTTAGTAGCTAATGTTGCTAGTAACACTGAGGTAAACGCCATCACAAGTGACGACAAGCGTGCTATGGCTATCACTAAGTTATTGACTGCTGAACCTCAAGCACCTTCAAAGAAAGAAGCGGTGTTGGAAAACGAGTATGTAATGTTGCAACGAAATTTAAAAAGTGGCGATGTATCGATTAAAATTAATAATAAAGTGATGACAGACAAACGTTTAGAGCAGCTGACTAAGTTATTAAGTGCATTTAATTAGTTAGTAAAATAACGATCTGCTAGGTCCTGTCAGTTAGTTAAAACATGATCTAGCAGTCTGTCTAGTTAGTAAAAATTTGATCCATGTTCGTGTTGTCATAGCGATTTTACTTAAATAGCATTAATGAGATCATTTTTTTACTAACTATTTTCCACTTCCCAGTATTTTTTCTGTCATTAGCTTATCTCTTAGTAAAATTATGATCTGTAAAGCCCCTACGCTGTGTGTAAGGTGTTTATATTTTGTTTGTTATTTGTGGGTTACTGTTTGTTTTTTTATTACGCTGCTGTTTAACATCATAAACCGAATTTTTACTAACCTATCAACTCCAACCAGTTTACATTACAGTGAATAGTGCTTTAGCTCAGCGCTTATAAGGCATATACTGGGAAAATTATTTTAAAAAATTAATCCTTTGAGTGACATGTCTGCTAACTTATCAAAAAATGATTTACTGGCTATTTTTGAAGAAATTAAAAATGAGCAGGCTACCCAGTTTCCTCTTTCTGAGCGTTTTATAAATAAACTGTTTAAGCCAAATGTGTTGGCAAAGGGTAAAGCGTATTATAAAAATGGTAAAATCGCCTGGTTAGAACATAACAGTGACTTTTCGGTGATAGACTCAACCGTTCAAAGTGATACCGGCGCCTCTTATAATCAGCGAATTGAGATCAGTAAATTACCAACGGGTTATTCTGTTGATACCCACTGTACCTGTAATATCAAATCAAAATGCCTACACCTAGCAGCCATTTTGTTAAAGCTTAAAATTGAGCACTCCGGTGAGTATGGCGAAGACTATTTTATAAATGATTGGTTCAGTGAATTAAGTACACTCAAAAGTACCGAATCAACAACACCGTCTCAAGTATTACTTTTTGTGTTAAGTGTTGAAAATAAAAAAGTATTTATATCTCCTAAAATAGCTAATTTCGATAAAGATCAAAATTATACCTTAGGGCGCAATCTAACAGACCAGCAATTAAATAGCTTTATAACGCCAAATGATTTACTTGAAAGCGACTTTAGACTTTATAGTTGGATTCGTTCACAAAATGCAGTTGGTAGTCTCGAGTTAAAAGGTCAATGGGGATTTAGTGCGTTACAGCAGTTGATTGCAACCGAGCGCTTATTTTTGCATCGTTCTCGAACTGCAATAAAGCCTCAAAGTGGCCAGGCGCTTAGTTTTAATTGGCAACAAGAAAAAGAGCTTACAAAATTAGTCGTTAATTTAGAACAAAGTAAAAACTGGGCGGTACTCAAAACTACACCTCCTACATACCTAGACCTTGACCACTTAAAAGTTGGCCGTATACGCACACCGTTAAGTGGCGATGAAATAGCCCACTTACAAACCATGCCTGCAATACACAGCCCTAATTTCGACCGTATTTATAAACAGCTTGCAGATAACTTTGGTGCGGGTGTTATTCCCCATCCGACCAATACGCAATCTGTTTTACCGCATACAGCAAGTAATGCAGTAATTAAAGTTTCTATGGAAGAGGCTGGTTTAAGGCTATCTTTATCATTTAAGTATAAAAATAAACATTACCCCGCAGGTACAGCGCCAAATAATTTAATTAACAGCGCGTTTGAAAACACAGTAACCAATGAGCTTGTTAATTTAGGTTTTGAGTTTTGTAAAGGGGGTTTACAAAGTGAGTTTACTTTTAATAAGCAATCAGCAATTCATTTGCACTGGTTAACTTACGAGGTATTTCCGAGCTTTAAAGAGCATGGTTGGAAAGTAACTGTTGGTAAGATGGATATCGTCAATCCGCAAAGTGAAGTTACACTGATTGCTAATAGAGCTGCAGGGCATCAAATGCACTGTAAAGTGCTTATTAACAGCAGTAAGCTTGCACAATTGTTTAGCAACGAAGATTCACTTTATCAATCGTTAAATCGACAAAGTCAGTTATTTCATTACTACCCTGTTGGCCGCCAATTTGGTGTTATTAATAAGTCAGCCATGAACGTTTTGTCTGATTTTAAGCAACGTTTTGAGTTTGTAAAAACACGTGACGAATTCAATATACCGCTTTCGTACTTGCCAGAACTTGTAAAACACACTGCAATTAATGTTGAGCTGCACGACGACTCACTCGAGCTCTATCTTGAGGAGCTTAACAATACACATAAAACAATGCCGAGCGTATCGTTGCATGGTTTAAATGAGTCTGTCGAACTTAGAGAGTATCAACAGCAAGGTGTTGATTGGCTTAGTTTTTTAAAACGCCACAAACTTGGTGGCATCTTAGCTGACGATATGGGGTTGGGTAAAACACTGCAGGTCATTGCGTTTTTAACGAGTACGTACAATCGTCCGCAGGCAGGTCCTACACTAATCGTGTGTCCAACCAGTTTAGTGAGTAACTGGCAAAACGAAATACTTAAATTTACCAAAGGATTAAAGGTAACCACCATATTTGGGTCTAATCGTAACGAGCCACTGCAACACCTAGCGCAAGCACAGTGCATACTGACTACTTACCCTTTGTTAAAACGGGATATAGCTTATTACTCACCGCTTTTTTTTGAAAATATAGTGCTAGACGAAGCGCAATATATTAAAAATGACACGGCGCAAGTATCTCGATTGGTAAAACGACTTAATGCTGATTTTAAATTGTGCTTAAGCGGTACCCCAATCGAAAACAACTTGCTTGAACTCAAGTCTTTACTCGACTTTGCTATGCCCTCTCTTTTAGGCTCTCAGGCTCATTTTAAACAACATTTTCAAACGCCTATTGAGCGTGAGGCCGACATGCAGCGTGCAGAGCAATTAAAAGCACTCATAATGCCGTTTATACTGCGCCGAACAAAAGCACAAGTGGCGCAAGAACTGCCGCAAAAAACAGAAATAACTAAAGAGTTTGAGTTTGAGCCTAAACAAAAAGAAATGTATCAAGGGATAACACGTGCCCTTGAAGAAAAGCTCATTGATCTATTTGCTGAGCAAGGCGTTCAAAAAAGTAAACTTGCCTTTTTAGAGGCTTTACTGAAGCTAAGACAAATTTGTTGTCATCCAAAGCTCATTGAACCCGACACACAAGCCGGGTCTGCCAAATTAGAATGGTTATCTACTCACCTCCCTTTAATGCTAAGTTTGGGGCGTAAAGTAATTATATTTAGCCAATTTACATCAGCATTAGATTTAATTGCAAAGCAATTAAGTGAGTTGGATATTAACTTTAGTTTATTAACAGGCCAAACTCGCCATCGCGATAAAGTTATAGATGAGTTTACCAGTGGCAAAACGTCTGTTTTTTTAATTAGCTTAAAAGCAGGCGGCACTGGGCTTAATTTAACGCAAGCCGATACGGTTATTCATTTCGATCCATGGTGGAACCCCGCAGTAGAAAAACAAGCCACCGATCGTGCCTATCGTATTGGGCAAACAAACCCAGTTTTTGTTTATAAGTTGATTATGAGTCATTCAATTGAACAAAAAGTATTTAAAATGCAAGAAGATAAACAAGCACTTGTTGATGCATTATTTACAGACAAATCAATGAGTTTTACACAGTTCGATGAGCAACAAATGCTGTCACTTATAAAAAATTAATTTATTTTAAAATTAGTGCGATCTTTTTTGAACTTATTTAACTGCAGGGCGTCTACTATTACGCTTGTTGATTAATTGCAGTTAACACAAGTTTTCATGTTGATTCCCTATTTAGTTACTAATTTTTAGTAATGATTAAGCCAGTTCATTTTGAACTGGCTTTTTTTATGCCTGTTTTTAGTGTTTAGTTGGTTATTAGTCGGGGCTTAAGTTATTTAAATTAATTTGATCTTTTTTTTGAACTTATTTGAACGCACGGCGTCTACTATTATGCTTGTTGATTAATTGCAGTTAACACAAGTTTTCATGTTGATTCCCCCCCATTTAGTTACTTATTTAGTAATGATCAAGCCAGTTCATTTTGAACTGGCTTTTTTTATGTTTAATTTTTACCGTTTAATGCTTTATTTGCCAAAGATCAGTTTTTTAAAATAATTTGATCTTTTAATGAACTTAATTCAAAACAGGGCGTCTACTATTGTGCTTGTTGATTAATTGCAGTTAATTCAAGTTTTCATGTTGATTCCCCTGTTGTGTTACTTATTTAGTAATGGTTGAGCCAGTTCATTTGAACTGGCTTTTTTTATGGCTGTTATTTGTTACCCCCTACTTCTACTCAAACTTATTCGTTATGATGGCATGTCCATAAATTTTATAAGTTTATTTTATGATTACTCAAATACTCACCCAAATTGATTGGGTAAGCACAGCAGCAGGGTTTACGGCAGGTGTTGTGCTTTATAGTGTTATTGGTATTTTGCCTCGCAGAAAATTAAAAAAAACAATTAACGAGCAACAACAGCAACTCTCTTTATTACAAAGTCAGTTCGATAACAAAGCTGAGCAACTTAGCGCCTTACAAGATGAACATGAGTTGCTTGAGCATAGCCACCAAGAACAACGCGACGAAGCGCAGCATTTTAAAACGCGCTGCAGTGAACAAGAAAAACAAAGCATGCAATACAATCAGTTTTGGCAAAAAGCCGAAACCGAAATAACGCAGTTGCGTGCACAATATAATCAACGCGATGTAGAGCTTAACTCCATGCGAACTATGCTTGAGCAAAAGCAGCAAAGCTTTACTGAGCAGTTAGCTCAAATAGAAGAAAGTAAAAACGTACTTAAAAAAGAGTTTGAAAATTTAGCCAATAAAATCCTCGATGAAAAAACCCAAAGCTTTAAAGTGACTAACCAAGAAAGTATTGAACAACTGCTTAAACCCGTTCAAGGTGAGTTAAAAGGCTTTAGAGATAAAATGGAATCAATTCATGTTGAGGACTTAAAACAGCGTGCACAATTAAAAACTGAGCTTTTACATTTACAAGCCAAAAGCCAATCCATCACAGAGCAAGCCGATAAGCTAAGTAACGCCTTACAAGGGCAAAAGAAAACCCAAGGTAACTGGGGCGAACTCATGCTTGAAAACGTGCTTGATAGCGCAGGCTTACGCGCGGGTACCGATTACAAACGCGAGGTCTCGTTTAATACCGAGGACGGTCGTTTGCGCCCAGATGTTGTAGTGTACTTACCACAAGAGCGACATTTAGTTATAGATGCAAAAACATCCCTTAATGCCTACACCCGTTATGTAAATGCTGAAAATGAACTTGATGCTAATCAAGCTATTAAAGAGCATGTAAATGCAGTTACGGCTCGAATAAACGAACTAGCCAGTAAATCATATGACCGCCTCCCGGGATTAAATTCACCAGAGGTTGTCATTATGTTCGTACCTATAGAGTCAGCCTTTGTAGAGGCGCTTAAATATCAAAGTGATATTTATCAACAAGCGATAGAAAAAAATATTCTGGTCGCTACTCCCACTACGCTGTTAACCAGTTTAAATATTGTTAAACAGCTGTGGCGTTTTGAAGAGCAAACTAAATATTCAAAGGAACTGGCAAATCGTGCAGAGCGCTTTTACAACAAATTAAATGGCTTTTTACTCAGCATGGAAGGTGTTGGTAAACAATTAGACCGAGCAAAAGAAAGTTACGACAAGGCCTTTTCTCAGCTTTACAGAGGTAAGGGAAACTTAATTAAACAAGCCGCCGAATTTAAAGAGCTTGGTGTATCTGTTCAAAAAGAGTTGCCCAACGAGAGCGTAGAGCGAGCACAGTTAGAGTTAGATTAGTCCTTTTAGCTTTATAAAAGCGCTTACAAATTGTAAGCGCTATTGCTCACATTTTTTTCAGGTCAATACACCTAATTATTTGGCTAAAACACACATACAAAAATCAATAAAAGGAACAACGCGAATGAACGCTAAATTTATTATTTTTGCCTTAAGCCTATTAAGCTTTTTTGCTCAAGCTTCAAATGAAAAAGCGTATCAGCCAACAGAAGCTGATTATAGTGAAGGGGAAAAGTGGGTATGGAAATATAAAGGGGTAACACCTAGCAATGAAATACGTGCACAAGGCACCGATACTAAAAAAATAGTCAGCAAAAATGGCGCACTTAGTATGTTAACGGCTAAGGGATCTACGTTACTAAAGGTATTAACAAAACCAAATAACAGCAAAACCTCGCGTTATTATTGGCCGTTATATGTAGGCAAAACATGGGTATTTGAAGAGCACTGGGAAAGCGAAGATGGCACCAAAGGCTCAACAATTCAAAACGCTAAAGTTGTCTCTTTTAAAGATGAAAAAGTAGAAGCTGGCACATATAAAGCCTACACCATTGAGTACACGGGTAAAATTACTAATTCGAGAGGCTATTCAGCCGACACACAAGACATACACTTGTATGCACCAACACTAAAAACATTCATTAAGTTAACTCAGCGTCAAAAAGGGTATTTATACGTTGAAGAGCTAATTGAATATACCAATTAATAATTCATTTTTCCAATCGCTGCAGTATCTAAAAATAAATAAGTGAAATTAAAATGATCACTCAACTAAAAAATGCAGTTCCTTCTGTTGCCGAGCAAATTTATAACGTTTTTCAATGTGCTTATAAAACAGAGGCCCTGTTAATAAAGGCTGAACATTTTCCTCCTCTTAGCAGAACGCAGCATGCCATTGTGCGCAGCAACGCGCTATTTTATGGTTTTTATTATGAGAGTACGCTTGCGGGGGTTATAGAAATTACAGTAAAAAATAAGTGCTTAAGTATCGAAAGCTTAGCAGTGCACCCTTACTACTTTAAAAAAGGAATCGCAGGTAAGTTAATTGCTCATGCGCTTACTTTGCATACGTATAATAAAGCTATAGTAGAAACTGCTGTAGCAAATACGCCAGCAATAAATTTATATAAAAAACATGGCTTTTCTGAATATAAACAATGGTTGCCCGCACATGGTATTTTAAAAACAGCAATGCAGCTTGAAGTTCACTAACAAAATATGTGATTAAGTTTTCCGCTTTAATTAATAAGCCTGATAGGAAGAAAAAATGACAAAAAATAAACTAATTAAATTGGGTTTTATTATGGCTGCAGCCATGAATATAGGTGGTGTTTTACTGTTCTCACGGTTATTTACAAATTCCATAATAAACGAACTAGACCCTGTTGTTATGTCTAACTTTGGTTTGTTAATGATTGTTATATGGGGTTTAGCATATTTGGCTAGTGCTTTTATTACCTCCAATATAAAGTGGTTAGCTGGCGCTTTCGTAATTGAAAAACTGGTTTATGTTGTTGCTTGGTCATTATGGTTAGCAAACAATAACCTTGATGACGTTTACGATAAAGATTTATTCGCGGGAATTTTTTACAGTATTTACGGTATCAACGATTTTGTGTTTATGCTGTTTTTTGCTTGGGTATTCTTAACACACATCAAAGCGCCTAACCGTTAAAACTGAACCTCATCCAATAAATCACTCATTTGTTGTTGTGTTAAACATTGCCCATTTGACCAGCTTGCATTTAGTTGCGTGACTAAATCACCAATACGCTGCGACTTTTTTTGCAGCTGAGCAATCAGCGCATTCGCTTCGTTTTGCTTTTGCTGCAAACGCTCAATAATAACAGTGTGATCCAGATCGTTTTCTGGCGTTTTTAATGTTGGTATCTCCTCTAACGAAAACCCTAAACTTTGTGCAAACTTAATCATTTTTATTTGCTCAATGCTTGAATGCTCGTATTGCCTATAACCATTACTGTTGCGGCTGCCTTTTGGTAATAAACCTTTGCCTTCGTAATAACGAATTGTACTGGGGGCAACGCCAACAAGTTTTGCAAGCTCACTTATTTTCATAGTGGTCCTAAATTAGTTATAAATACTGCCTTGACCTTAAAGCTGACTTTAAAGTTATAGTGGCATTAATGTCAATTTAAACGGTTACTAACATGCCAAAAAATCAACAACAGAGCGTATTTACATCGGTTACTTTACCTAGCGGTTTAGTATTAAAAAATAGGCTAGTAAAAGCGGCCATGGAAGAAAACCTAGCAGATGCCGATCTCACACCCTCTCAAGTACTTAAAAATTGTTATAACGCATGGGCTAAGGGCGGGGTTGGTTTAATTATTACCGGTAATGTAATGGTTGATCACTTAGCTATGACTGGCCCCGGTGGCCTTGCGCTTGAGCATAATACCGATATAACGCCTTTTGCGGAGCTTGCGCGTTTAGGGCGGCAAAACGACAGTAAAATTGTGATGCAAATTAATCACCCAGGTCGTCAAGTGTTTAAAAAAATGGGGGGAAAGGTTCTTTCAGCCTCCAACGTGGCATTAAGCATGGGAAAACACTCTCATTTATTTGGCCAGCCAAAAGCAATGACACACAATGAAATTGATGATGTGATTGAGCGATTCACAAATACGGCATTACAAGCACAAAAGGCAGGGTTCGATGGCGTGCAAATACATGCGGCTCATGGTTACTTATTAGCACAGTTTTTATCGCCTTTAACCAATAAGCGTGATGATAAATACGGTGGTAGCCTTGAAAATCGAGCGCGTTTACTCACAGAAATAACGCAAAAGATTAAGGCTAGTTGCGCAAATAACTTTTCGGTATCGGTTAAGCTAAATTCGGCTGATTTTCAGCGCGGTGGATTTGAACCTAGCGACGCCCAAGCAGTAATTACCCTATTAAGTGACTTAAATATAGATTTTGTTGAGCTTTCGGGCGGTAGTTACGAAGCACCCGCCATGCAAGGTAAAACGGCCGATGAACGTACACTCGCTCGTGAAGCGTACTTTTTAGAATTTGCCAAAGCAATTAGTGAACAATCAAGTATTCCTATTATGACCACGGGTGGTATCAGTCGCCTATCAGTGGCTAATAATGTTATTGATTCTGGCGTAGCTTTGGCCGGTATTGCAACGGCACTTGCGTATAAACCTGATTTAGTCAGTATTTGGCAAAAACAACCCGAGTTTATTCCCGCAGCGCCAAACGTTCAGATTAAAGATAAAACCATAGCAGGCCTTGCCACCATGGCATTAGTAAAAAGGCAAATTCGTCGTATAGGCCAAGGCAAAGGTGCGAAAGAAAATGCATCAGCAGTGTTTACTTTAATTTGCGACCAAATTAGATCTCTCAAATTAACAAAGCGCTATAAAAAACATTATATTGAATAGTCTGAAACTTAGTTGATTAGAAATAGTCCCCATAGCCGCCGTTGTAGTCTCTATTAATTAGGTTTCTTAATTGTTAAAAATACGCTAAAGTTTAATTAGCATATTTATATGATAAAAAAATTAAAGGAGAACAGGATGCGGCTTAAAGGTTATCTAAAAAAGCTTCTATGCTTTGGGGGACTTTATTTATTAATAACTAGCTTGCCAAGCATTGCAATAGAACAGCAAGTTGCTCAGGCTTGGCAGGATCCAAGTATATTTAGAGTAAATAAACTCCCACCCCGCGCGTTCTATTATCCTACAGCAAATGAGCAAAACGCATTTACACTAGAGCCTTGGCAGTTAGATAGTTATAAATTACTAAATGGGCAGTGGAAGTTTAACTGGGTTGACTCGCCTAGTAGAAAACCAAATGGATTTGAAAAAGTAACCTTCAATGACGCAAGCTGGGATGAAATAGCCGTCCCTGCCAATTGGGAGCTAAATGGTTACGGTTCTCCTTTTTATCACTCTCACTACTGTTTAATACCTAATACTGAGCAAATTGAGCTGCCGCGTTACTATAATCCTGTTGGCTCATACCGAAAAATAATTAACATCGACGAAAGCTGGAATAACAAACAAATCCTTATTCATTTTGGGGCGGTAAAGTCTGCGTTCTATATTTATGTAAATGGTCAGCAAGTTGGTTATTCAGAAGATTCTAAAACTGCCGCCGAATTTGATATTACGCCATACGTTTCTAAAGGTGAAAATACTTTAGCATTACAAGTTTACCGCTATTCAACAGGGTCTTACTTTGAATGCCAAGACATGTGGCGTATGAGTGGTATTGAGCGCGATGTATATTTATATGCAGCGCCAAAAGTGCGTATAAGTGATTTTGAAGCTAATACCACTTTGATTGACAATTACACAAACGGTGAACTAACGCTAACCACAACAGTACAAAACCACACTAAGCAAACCCAAATTAACTTTGACTTACTTGTTTCACTTTTAGACGCAAACGATAAGGTAATGAGTACTAAAACATTGTCAGTTCCTAAAATAAAAAAACAACAAAGTACGCAAGTAAAAACAGTGTTTAAAGTAAATGATGTACTGCCTTGGAGTGCTGAAATTCCTAACCTTTATAAATTAAAAATAGGCTTACGTAATAGTAATGATAAGGTTGTTGAGTGGATTGGAAAATCAATAGGCTTTAGAAGCAGTGAATTAAAAAATGGTAATATTTTAGTTAACGGCAAACCAGTTTTATTTAAAGGTGTAAATAGACACGAGCACGACCCAGAAACAGGGCACGTCGTTTCTAAAGAGTCTATGGAAAAAGACGTTGCATTAATGAAGGCCTTTAATATTAATGCAATACGAATGGCTCATTACCCGCAAGATCCGTACATTTATCACCTTGCAGACAAATATGGCTTATACGTTATGGACGAAGCTAATATTGAGTCACATGGAATGGGAGCCGCAAACCAAGGTAAGTACGACCCCTCGGCACACTTGGTAAATAAGCTTAGTTGGCAAAATGCATACATAGATCGCATTTCAAACATGTATCACCGTTCTAAAAATAATCCATCGGTTGTAATGCGCTCACTGGGTAATGAATCGGGCGATGGTATTAATTTAGAAGCGTCGTACGATTGGCTAAAGCGTCAAGCCCCAGGGTTTCCAGTTGTATCTGAACAAGCACAGTTAAGGCGCCACACCGACGTATACGGTCAAATGTATGCGCCAATCCAATCGGCTATTCGCTATGCTAAAACAATGCATGATGTATCAAGACCCATGATTTTAATTGAATACGAACACGCAATGGGTAATTCGTTAGGTAACCTTGAAGAATATTGGCAGGCCTTTGAAAAATACTCACAGCTACAAGGCGGTTTTATTTGGGACTGGGTCGATCAAACTTTTGCCATGAAAAACAGTAAAGGTGAGCTTTTTTGGGCATATGGTGGTGACTTAGAGCCTCCATTTGCAGTAAGCGCAAAAAGTTTTGCTGCAAATGGGTTAGTTTACGCCGACAGAACGCCCTACCCTTATTTGTGGGAGGTTAAACAAGTACAGCAAAACATCGACTTTGAGTTAACGAGCAAAACACCTTACGAAATAAATATAATTAACAAACAGTTTTTTGCCGACCTGTCTGACTTTACTTTGTCATGGCAGCTAATGGCCAACGGTGTTGAAGTAGAGCAAGGTGCTAACCTTGGTATTAATGCCAAACCACAAACATCTCAGCGTGTTAGTTTGCCAATTAAAACAAAACTAAAAGCAGGAATTGAATATTTTTTAAATGTACAAGCCGTTCTCAAAAACGCTAAAAATACATTGCCAACGGGTCATGTGGTTGCGTCAGAGCAACTAGCATTAACAGGCTTTGCACTGACTAATAATACAAAATCAGCCTCGTTAAAAGTAAAGGATTCTGAAAATTCTTTAGCTTTTTCTACTAAAAACGCTCAATTTACGTTTAACAAAAAAACAGGCTTATTAAATGAAATTAATGTCTTTAGAAAGCCATTACTAGCCAATAGTGTAGACCAACCTGTGCAGCCTAACTTTTGGCGTGCGCCTACCGATAATGATTTACCGCAAAAGGGATATGGTGACTCGTTTGCTGTGTGGCAACACGCGGGATCAAATACAACACTGACTAGTTTTAGTAGTAAAAAAGTATCCTCAACACAATACAAAGTCGAAACAGAGCACACATTAAATAACGTTGAAAGTCGGTACTTCACAACATACACAATAAATGGCAATGGCGTAGTTGATGTAGATGTTTACTTTTATGCTGCACCTCATAATTCGTACTCAGCCTTACCCAGATTAGGTATGCAGTTTGTTGTGAACGAGAACTTTAAAAACGTACAGTGGTATGGCCGAGGGCCTCACGAAAACTACGACGATCGTAAGTCATCGGCTTTTGTTGGCTTATATCAATCTGACGTTGACTCTTTACGTGTACCGTATGTTCGCCCGCAAGAAAACGGTCACAAAACGGATGTACGGTACGTTACGTTTTATGATGATAAAGGAATTGGTGTTAAGTTCTCTGGCGATCCCTTAATTGGCTTTAATGCATCTTTCTACGATATGCACGACTACGATAAGAGTACTGAACAAGTTAATAGGCGCAATATGCACCCATCAGATTTAACCAAAGCCCCGTACATTTTTGTAAATATAGATTACAAGCAGCGTGGTGTGGGTGGAACGGATTCGTGGGGTAGTAAACCCTTGTACGAATATGAGCTCCCATGGTTAGACTACAAATACAGCTATAAAATTGAAGCTGTTAAGTTAAACGCTAAAAAATAGCTATACATAAAGCTTTAAATGACTACCCTAAGCCCGCTTTTTCCCCTTAAATAGTGGGCTTTTTTTATGTAAAACATGCTAATTTAAACGTTTGAAATAGAAGGAACGCTAAATGAACATAGGTATTTATATATATGATGATGCTGAAGTACTCGACTTTTCAGGCCCATTTGAAGTATTTAGTACTGCTCAACGTTTAGCTAAAAACGAGTGGAATATATTTTTAGTCGCGCAACATAATCAGCCTGTCAATGCGCGAGGTGGTTTTAGTGTAAACCCCCATTACAGTTTTGCTGATCATCCTCCTATAGATTTATTGTTAGTGGTTGGCGGTGTTCACAATAATGAGCTTACTAAAGCACCTGTTATTGATTGGATAAAGCGCACAGCTCAGTTAGCTCCTGTCGTTGCATCGGTTTGTACTGGCGCATTTTTATTAGCAAAGGCAGAGCTATTAAATGGTAAAAATGTAACAACTCACTGGGAAGACATAAACGACCTAGCTGTGATGTTTCCTTTACTCAACGTAATAAGTAATAAGCGCTGGGTTAAGCATGATAAGTTTACAACCTCGGCGGGTATTTCGGCAGGTATCGATATGAGCTTACATTTAGTCGCTGAACATATGAGCCCTGAACTTGCAAAACTTACAGCAAAGCAAATGCAGTACACATGGCACAAAAATATTTAAATACGCCTTAACTCCACATTACTGCCTAACCAAGGCTGATAAGTTAGTCAAAAGTGAAATATTGTTTATTATTAAAAGCAAAACGGCTTAAATGTACCTATTTTGCGATAAGTGTGCTGATATAAAGCCAATAATTTTGATAAATTAAGGTTAGTAGTACGAGTATGTATTACTAAATCAACTTATTGCAAAACTCATAAAATAATAGCGGTAAGTAAATACCACTTTAGGGACTCACATGAAATTACTTAAAACCTCAGTGCTTGCTTTTTCTATATTAGCGGGGCTGTCTTTATCTGGTTGTTCTATGACTCAAAATACCTCATCTACTTTAGCCTCGTCTGAAATAGACACGCCACTTTCACTCGCGCAAATTTATAAAGATAAAGAATTTAAAACCCAGCGAAGCACTTACTTTAAGTGGCTAGACGATGGTACCGGCTACACCGTACTTGAAGAGCGCGAAAGCGAAAAAGAAAAAGCAGACGATAACAACGCCGATGACGAAAAAGAGCACGGCGTAAAAGGCAACGACATTGTATTTTACAATGCTGACGGCACAGGCCGTAAAGTATTGGTTGAGTTTGAAAAGCTATTGCCAGAGGGCGCAGACGAGCCATTTGCAATCGAAAGTTACCAATGGTCTAAAGACGGTAAATGGCTGATGGTATTTACCAACAGCGAGCAAGTTTGGCGCTCACGCAGCCGAGGCGACTTTTGGTTACTTAACCTTGAGACTAACCAATTACAGCAACTTGGTGGTAAAGACGTTGAGCCAACTACGTTAATGTTTGCTAAGTTCTCGCCAGATAGCTCAAAAGTAGCTTACGTTCGCGACAACAATATTTATATGCAAGCGGTTGGCAATCACGATGTAACCGCGCTCACAACCGATGGTAACGCCACCATTGTTAACGGTAATTTTGATTGGGTATACGAAGAAGAATTTACTATTGCTGATGGTTTTCGTTGGAGCCCCGACAACAAATCAATCGCCTATTGGCAGCTTGATACCAGTGACGTTAAATTTTTCACTATGATCAACAACACCGATGAGCTCTACCCTACCCTTAAAAAATTCCCTTATCCTAAAGCGGGTGAAACCAACTCTGCCGTGCGTGTTGGTGTGGTAAGCCTTAGCGACAAACAAACCCGTTGGGCTGAGCTTGAAGGCGATAACCGCGACCGTTATATTCCGCGTATTAGCTGGGCAGGCACCGGTAATGAGTTAATGATCCAAGACTTAAACCGCCCACAAAGCCATAACAAAGTGTGGTTGTTTGATTGGAAAAAGCAGCAACTGACCAAGATTTTAGAAGACAAAGACGATGCGTTTATAGAATGGTTTTATAAAGCCAACTGGTCAAAAGACGGCGAGTTTTTTATTTGGCATAGCGAACGCGACGGTTGGCGCCATCTTTACCGTGTATCGCGCGATGGCAAAACTATTATCGACCTAACCCCAGGTGATTACGACATTATTGATATGCTGAGCATCAATGAAGACAAAAACGTAATGTATTTTATTGCCTCGCCAAACGATCCTGGTCAGCGTTATTTATACAGCACACCGCTTGATGGCAGCAGCAAACCGGTACGGGTAACACCTGCTGAGTTTGAGGGCTCAAACAGCTACTACATGTCAAAAGATGCCTCGTGGGCTATGCACACTTACTCAAAATTTGGTACGCCACCGACTAAAGAGATCATTAAAGTAAGCGATCATAGTAATGTAAAAACCTTAGTTGAAAATACAAAGCTCAAACAAAAGCTTGCTGAGCAAAGCTTACCAAAGCATGAATTTTTTAAAGTAAACGCGCAAGATGGCACCGAGCTTGACGGCTACATTATGTTCCCAGAGAACATGGATAAAAGTAAAAAATACCCGATTGTTTTTTACGTATACGGCGAACCATGGGGCTCTACTGTGCAAGACCGCTGGGAAGGCAACAGTTACCTGTATAAATCACTGTTAACGCAAAAAGGCTTTATTGTGGCATCGGTTGATAACCGTGGTACACGTGCACCAAAAGGCCGCGATTGGCGCAAATCGATTTATAAAAAAATTGGCTCAATTACCGTGCAAGACCAAGTAGACGCCCTAGATGCTATGGCTAAACGCTGGGATGTAATAGACACCGACCGTGTTGGCGTATGGGGACACTCTGGGGGCGGTAGTTCAACCCTTAACTTACTTTTCCGCCATGGTGATAAATTTAAAGTGGGGATTGCTTCAGCACCCGTGCCAGATATACGTTTGTACGACACCATTTACCAAGAGCGTTATGCGGGCAACCCAAACACAGACCCAGAGAGTTACGATAACACCTCGCCGATTACCTTTGCTAAAAACCTAACTGGTAAGCTATTGCTTATTCACGGCACTGGCGATGATAACGTGCATTACCAAGGCTCAGAGCGCTTAATTGACGAGCTCGTTAAACACAACAAACAGTTTGAGTTTTTCTCATACCCAAACCGCTCACATAGCTTACGTGAAGGCAAAGGAACCACCTTGCATTACCATACTATGATGGCTGACTTTTTTGAAAAGCACTTACTAACCAAGTAACCGCTTTAAAAAGTAAAATACTAAAGCCGCACACTCATTATTAGTGTGCGGCTTTTTTAATCAAAATGGTGCGGGGGTTTACAAAGCGTAAGTTGGATAGAGTACAACGAAACCCGACAACAATAAAAAATGACTTATACACTCAATGTCATCTAAAATAGCGAAGGCTCACCATGTTATTAGCCAGTTTTCAATTTCGATAACATCATCACGATCAAACACCATTAAACTTGAATGAGAGCGAGCATTAAAAGTTATTTTTTTTACTAACTCATTTTGTATATATGAAAAGTAAGCCGGTGGGGATAGAGAGTCAACATCTGAGTTAATTAACAATACAGGCTTTTTAGTCTCAGTTAATTTAGGCAGTAAATTTGTTTCTTGAATGGTTACTCCTGCCTCAAACATTGCTTGGTTAACAATATTATCAATCTCGCTATGAAAAAAATGACTAAGCAAAGGCGATTTATAAGGTAAGTACTCCTTAGCTGCAACCTCAAAACTCATCATAGGGGCAAGTAAAATAGCAGCGTCAACATACTCTGATGATAATAAGTTGCTTGCAGTAAGTGCTCCCATAGAATGGCCGACTACAACAGTCGGGTTATTTGTTTGATTTAAAAGTGGTTCAGCAAGCAGCTCATTTAAAATGCCGTGCTCTTTTGTTGCAAATACAAATGCTTCAGTTGATTCACCATGGCCAAAAAGATCTGGAATAATAACGTTCATACCAAGCGCTCTAAAATAGATAGCTGAAGCCATCATTGCTTCTTTACTGCCTCCATAGCCATGAAGTAATAAAGCGGTGCCTTTAAAACGATTAAATGTATCTGGTGCCATTCTGTGTGAAATTGTATTTTCTACATTATTACCAGTTGCATGAAGGTTGTAATAAACAGAACTCTCTTGCGAAAATTCGGCTGCTTGATAAGGTTCAGCAGTCAGATATGTTATGCATTGAGTGGTACTAAAAGAGCAAAATGTATGTTTTTCAAAGCCAATGTCGCTAGGTTTTGCTTTTATAAACTGTGCTTCAGAAAGATAGATATCGGGGTTTGACATGACGTAACTGCCAATTGAAGTACAGCCAGACAAAGAAAATATATAAAGTGTAACGGCTAATAGTTTGGTGAAATTTTCCATTTTCGCTTCATTAGTTAAATTTGAATATTAATACTTTAATTAAGCAGATAACGTCCTATGAGGTGGAGGAGGTTTTAGCCGTTAGTTAGGCATTTTTTATTATTTTAAAGTACCTTAACAGTATCCTCTATCTACCTCAATTTTCTCAAGTAAATAAATCTGTTTGGCATTAGGTAGACACTTTCTTATTAATCTAAACCCAAATTTAGTGCTTAATTACGAGTTTGAGTTACTTTTTTATCTAAACTTTATGGATTTAGGGGCTGAAATTTCACTCTCTTTTTAATCAAAATAGTGCGGGGGTTACAGCTGGATTGAAAGATTAAAGGAACAAGAATACTGATCAATAGGTAATAATTGAATCGTTTAATACTAAACACAGCTTGGAATTAGAGAGGTATTAAAAAAGTAGCATCCTTGCTACTACAAGTGCGATATTAAGAGCTTGGTTGCGAAGGTTGATACTTATTAACGAGAATATGCTGCAAACTTTTAAGTGCCCGCTTTATCGCTTGCAGCATACTTCGTCCTTTTGTATTTACATTAATACTGGGTAGCCCAGGTAAAAGAATATTAATTTTACACTGCTGTAAAGTGCCGTGGCGATCACTCGAAAGATCATTTATTTGAATCTCAACTTTACGAATATTTAAAGCATGTATTGCCAATTGTGTTTTGATCAACTTTAAAAGCGACATCTTTTCACTTGCGTTAATTATCTTGTTTTTAACTGTAAGTTTTAGCTTCATGCAATTACACCTTTTAATAGTACCTATGTTGCAGGCATGACTGTAATCTACTAACTTAGAGTCAAAGGAAAAAGCTGATTATTTCTTACTTTAAAACAGGTATTTTCGAATGATTACCAACATCAACTACAATCACTTATATTATTTTTGGCAGGTAAGTAAGCACGGCAGTATTGCAGCGGCCAGTAAAATACTTAATTTAACGCCGCAAACGGTCAGCTCACAAATTACTAACTTAGAGCAACGACTAGGAAAACCACTGTTTGTTCGCCAAGGGCGAGGCCTACAGTTAACGGAGTTTGGCCATGTAACCCAGCAGTACACCAATGATATGTTTGCTATTGCCCACGAATGGCTCGAAACCACGCAAGGTGATACCACGAACTATTCACGAACGTTAAAGGTCGGTATTTCAGATGTGTTGCCCAAATCACTGGTGTCAAAGTGGCTAGCCCCTTTAATTAATAACGACCGTATTACCAACTTACACTGTATTGATGGCCAACAAGATGAACTGCTTGCACAAATGGCGATTCATAAGCTTGATTTAGTGTTAGCCGATAAACCGCTCGATACCACTTTATCGTTTAAGGCGTTTTGCCATGAAATAGGCAAAAGCCAAATCGCTCTTTTTGGAAACAAAACATGGCATTCGCAGTTACATAAGCAGTTTCCGCAATCTTTAAATAACAAGCCTTTAGTGCTGCCTGCAAAAGAAAGCCCCGTTGCGCGTGCTATGTATTATTGGCTGCAAGAACACAAGATTGAAATGACAATAGCTGGTCATGTTGACGACAGCGCATTAATGAAGTCGTTAGGTGAACAAGGGTTTGGCATATTCCCTGCGCCTATTTCGGTAAGAGCCGAAGTAGAGCGTCATTACGACGTTAACTATATTGGTACAATTGAAAATGTTTATCAGCATTATTATGCCTTTACGCCCGACAGGCTTATTAAAGACAGCATTTACGATGAATTTATAAAGCACGCTCAAACAACGTAAGCTTAGCGCTACTCGTCACGTAGTTATCAATGTGTTTAACTAAGCGCCCTATTTTTAAATACTAAATTGTATTTAAAAAATAAACATTTCCTCATTTAGCTTTATATTAAATTTTTAACGTGGGTTGTGACTTTTAAGTTATTAAATTGATTAGACTTTATTAAATAGCATACCTACCAGTACAAACGATAAGCGTGTTCTAAAAGCGTTGAATATTATTCAGGTTTTATATGAATAAACTGCATAGCTTACTTTATTAAATAGAAATCTAGACGTCTAAATCGGGTTTTACCTCTCATCAGCAACTAATCAATATTACTAACTTAATGAATTCACTCAAGCGTGAATCTGTCTCATGTTTTACCTGAAATAAACCCGTTTTTCTTCATGCTACATACCGCGTATAAATTCATTAACTCTGCAAAGCATCACTACTGCTTAACCGTTATGTCGGTTTAACAACCAGTTAATAAAAGCAGTAACTACTCAAATTGAAAGGATACGGCTATGAGCACTGATCTTACATTTACTATTAAAAGCACTAACTTGGACGAAAACTACCACCCATCAAACAACACACGTATTACGACCAACTTCGCTAATTTAGCAAGGGGTGAAAGCCGCCAACAAAACCTGCGTAATACCCTAAAAATGATCAACAATCGTTTTAATGCACTGGCCAGTTGGGATAACCCACAAGGGGATCGTTACGCGGTTGAGCTCAAGATCATTTCGGTCGATTTAGACATTGCAGGCAGTGGTCAGGCATTTCCGTCAATTGAGGTATTAAAAACCAATATTATTGACCGCCAAACCAACGAGCAATTTGAAGGCATGGTGGGAAATAACTTTTCATCGTATGTACGCGACTACGACTTTAGCGTGTTATTGCTTGAGCATAACAAAAGCAAACCGCAATTTAGTATCCCTGATAACTTTGGTGACTTACACGGCAAGTTGTTTAAATGCTTTGTAAACTCAAATACCTATAAACAGCACTTTAAAAAGCCACCGGTTATTTGTTTAAGCGTGTCTGATAACAAAACCTATCAGCAAACCGAAAATTTACACCCTATTTTAGGCGTAGAGTATCAGCCTAATGAGTCGTCGTTAACAGAGCAATATTTTAAAAAAATGGGCCTACAAGTGCGCTACTTTATGCCACCAAACAGCGTTGCACCGTTAGCGTTTTACTTTTTTGGTGACCTACTTAACGACTACAGCAACCTTGAACTAATTAGCACCATTAGCACCATGGAAACGTTTCAAAAAATTTATCGTCCAGAAATTTATAACGCCAACGCCGCCGCAGGTAGCCGTTATAAACCTAATTTAAAAAATGACGATCATTCATTAACGCAAATTGTGTATGACCGCGCAGAGCGAGGTCAATTAGCGGTTGAGCAAGGTAAATTTACCGAGCAGCACTTTATTAAGCCTTATCAGTCAGTGCTGCAGCAGTTCTCGGCAAGTATCGCTTAATCACACAACAAAATTAAAGGCAGCATTTATTATGAAAAAACTATTACCCACATCATCAGCAGGCAGCTTGCCAAAACCGTCATGGCTTGCCGAACCCGAAACCTTATGGTCACCGTGGAAATTACAAGGCAATGAGCTGGTTGATGGCAAACACGACGCCCTGCGAATTGCTCTGCACGAACAACAAACCGCAGGCGTAGATATAGTCAGCGACGGCGAACAAACCCGCCAACACTTTGTAACTACCTTTATTGAGCACTTAAATGGCGTTGATTTTGAAAACCGTAAAACGGTTAAAATTCGCGACCGTTACGATGCCAGCGTACCCACAGTGGTTGGGCCTGTGTCTCGCACTAAATCGGTATTTGTTGAAGACGCCAAGTTTTTACGCCAGCAAACCAGTCAACCAATTAAATGGGCACTGCCAGGGCCAATGACCATGATAGACACCTTGTATGACGATCACTATAAAAGCCGTGAAAAACTAGCATGGGAATTTGCTAAAATACTCAACCAAGAAGCCAAAGAGCTAGAAGCCGCAGGGGTTGATATAATTCAATTTGATGAACCCGCTTTTAACGTGTTTTTTGACGACGTAAACGACTGGGGTATAGCCTGCCTAGAGCGAGCCATAGAAGGGTTAAAGTGCGAAACCGCCGTGCATATTTGTTACGGCTACGGCATTAAAGCCAACACCGATTGGAAGAAAACCCTTGGTACCGAGTGGCGACAATACGAAGAAGTATTCCCTAAGCTGCAAAAATCGAATATAGATATTATTTCGCTAGAATGCCAAAACTCACATGTACCCATAGAGCTACTTGAACTCGTACGCGGTAAAAAAATAATGGTAGGCGCAATCGATGTAGCCACCAACACTATAGAAACCCCTGAAGAGGTGGCAAAAACCCTACGCGAAGCGCTTAAATACGTTGATGCAGACAAGCTCTACCCCTGCACCAACTGCGGCATGGCACCCCTACCCCGCGATATTGCAAACGGCAAACTCAACGCTCTTAGCAAAGGTGCAGAGCTAGTACGTAACGAACTATTAGCAGCGAATGTCGCTTAATTTTTAGTTATAGCTGCTACAAAAAAGCCACACTTTAACACATGTTGAGGTGTGGCTTTTTTAATCAAAATGTAACGGGGGTTTACAGTTAAAATGCAAGGTGAAAGGCAAAAGGTGCTAGGGAAAAGGTTTTAAGTTTGTTGAATATTGATCGGGTTGAGTGCAACAAAATCTAGCGTAATTAAATAAATTTAACCAAGCCGCTAGTTTTTTCAATGGGCTGGAGAGTGCCATCAGCAGACAGGTAGAAGCTATAATATCTGAAGTTTAGATTTACACTTCTAGCCTCTTTGGTTCTTCATTTTTAAACTCCGAAAATAATTTTTACTTCAATTTAGATGTTGGAAATCCAATTACTTATTAAGTAGAAAGTCGGAAAAAGATGAATCGCTAATACATCAGGTTTGAAGTGCCACTTTGCTCATCACTTTCAGATTCAACGATGCTCCTTGATGAGCATTGTTTAACCTAGCTTTATTGTCGTGCTCACTCGTATAAAAAGTTTTAGAGCACTACTCACAAACACTAATGACGCCAATATATATCGGACTATTTTGAATATTTGCCGAAGCGAAACCTATTTCTTCAGTTTGAAATCCGGAAAACTCTGTCGCACTGTCTATCTCAAATCCCACATCACGCAGCAGTTTACAATTCAAAGAGTTGTCAGTGCCGTCCTCTACAGAGTAAAACGCGCCAGTACAGTTATTATCTGATAAGCATGCATTTTGACATTGTTCAAAACCAAAATGTGCATCTTCTGCTGGATCTGCTGAATATAATGCAATTGCAAGCATATGCCTAACGTTATAAGCCACTGCATTTTCTGCTTGTAGTTTATAAGACCTTCCAGGTGTACTTTCCCATTTCCATAGCCCACAAGGATCTTGGATAGGATCTGCTGCTAAATTGTCTAGTGCATGCCAATTGCCGTCGACGGTCGCATTTTCATAGTCCTCACTTGAACCTGTAAACAATGTAATGCCTAATGCAAATGCAGAAGAATAGGATTGTCGAGTGTGTTGATTTGTTATTGTTTGCGTAGTGCTATTTACAAGAGTATTTGTAGGGCTTAAATCTATAATGGTACGACAGTCATATACATCGATAACGCCGTCGGAGTTTGTATCTTCATCAGGCATGGTTTTATTTCCATCTTCATTTAAATCCCAACAACTCAGCCCTGCTATACCCTGAGGACCAGGCTCTCCCTGAGGACCAGATTGCCCCTGTGCTCCGGAAACTCCATCATCTCCCTCGAGTTCACACCCAACAATAAAGAATGTTAAAAACCATATGGTTACTACCTTATATTTCATAATAAGAATCCAACGATAAAGACAATACTTATTTATAGTTTAGTTTATAAAATTAATATAGTTTTCAAAATGTATAAGAAGCAAAAGGGGTAAAGTCTTAGTTCTGACATCAAATTTATTGACCGACCCGTTATCCTTATTTTGCCTATTAGACAAAGTCTAAAGGAATAAGATAAATCAGTAACCCTCTACTTTTAGCTATTACTTAATTTGATTTATAACTAGCACTTATAAGCTCAACAGCCGTTTTAGCCATTCTAAAACGAGCGAGTATCTCGGGTTTGAAAGTGCTGTTTCCTTAATTAAAATGTTGCGGGGTTTCTGTTAGCGTTTATGGCGCGGGTGTTGTTGCTGCACCTTCTTATATAACAAATTAATAACGTTGAGCAGTTGTTCAAAGTAAGTTAAGCTCGAAACAATTAGGCTACAAGTAACTAAAATTTTGGGAGCAAACATGGCAACCACACTCGCATTTGACGTATACGGCACGCTTATAAACACCCACGGCGTACTATCTTTACTTGAAAATATGATTGGCGATAAAGCGCAAAATTTTTCAAATACATGGCGTGAAAAACAGTTGGAGTATTCGTTTAGGCGCGGCTTAATGCAAAACTATGTTCCGTTTTCAGTGTGTACTAAACAGGCGTTAGACTACGCTTGCCTAGCGCACAAAACACCACTCTCTGATGATCAAAAACAGCAATTGCTTGAACAATATAAAATTTTACCCGCCTTTGACGATGTTAAAAAAGGGCTTGAGCAACTTAAAGCACAAAATTACAGGTTGTTTGCATTTTCTAATGGCGCTGCTGATGCGGTAAATACTTTGCTCGAAACGGCAGGCATAAGTAATTATTTTGAAGGTGTTGTAAGCGCCGACGATATGAAAACATTTAAACCAAACCCAGGTGTTTACAGCCACTTTTTGCGCGAGGCAAATTCAACGGGTGCAAACACGTGGCTGATTTCGAGTAATCCGTTTGATATAACCGGCGCTATTTCGCATGGCATGCGCGGTGCGTGGATAAAGCGTTCTGAGGATTCTATTTTTGACCCATGGGAAATTCAGCCAACCACCACAGCAACCGATTTAGTTGATTTAAAAGCCAAATTGATAAGTTAAAAACGAGCCCCTTTTTTTGAGGCTTATCAAAAACCAACGCTGTAAAGGGCTTTACGGGCGCCGTTATACGCGGCCTAGCCTGCTTTTATTGCTTCAATTACTGTATTCATGCGCTTTGCCATTGGCCTATTACGGTGATGGCACACATAAATATTTTCGCTAATCGGATTAACTAAGTGGTGCGTTTTAATAAGCGCAGGTTTATTAAATGCGCTAACAGCATGCGCAGGTAAAACCGTAAAACCCAACCCTAAACTTATCGGCTCCAGTATTAAACTTATTTGGTTAGAAAACCCCGTACGCTTAATTTGATCAACATGCTCAAACTCACTGTAGTTTTCGCTAAGTAATAGCTGCGCGTGGTGTTTTGCATCGGGGTGGCCAATAAAGCCAAGCTCACATAAAACCTCCCACGTTGGGTTTTTAATATGTGCAGGTGTTACTAATAATAAAGCTTCTTTACCAATTTTGTGGCTAGTAACTTCGCTAAGTGTTGGCGCTTGAGTTAAAAACCCAATATCGGCACTATGATTTGCCACCGCTTGTTCAACACTGGTATTTGGAGCAAAGCGGTAATCTATAACTAGCTCCTTGTGCTCTACCTGCATTGCTAATAATTGATTGTAAAACTTTAGCCCACAACTACCAGGCGATTGTATTTTTACTAAACCGCTGTAAGGTGAATCATCTTTTAATTGCTGTTCTAAAAATTGCCATTCTTTTAATAATAAACTGCCTTGCTGATACAAATTTTGCCCATGTACGGTAAGGGTAAATTGTTTGCCGTGGCGCTCTAATAGCGCGCAGTTTACTTGCTGCTCTAGCTTTTTAATATGCTGACTTACGCCAGATTGGGTCATAAATAAGCGCTCGGCGGTTTGGGTAAAATGATTTACCTCAACCAACGTGCAAAACGTGTTTAACCATGTCGGGTTTATCATTACAGAACATACTCAAAATGATGATTAATGATAATTTTACTTAATAACGCATGGTTCGTAAACTAACTCCATCAACTCGTTACAAAACAAGCCACACGTTAAAGAGGACAGATTATGAGTCATACATATCCACGTAGTTTTTCGCACATTGGTATTTCAGTACCAGATGTTGAAAAAGCCGTAGAGTTTTACACTAAGGTGATGGGCTGGTACACCATAATGGAGCCTACCGTGATCACTGAAGATAACAGCCCTATTGGCGAAATGTGTACCGATGTATTTGGTCCAAATTGGGAAAAATTTAAAATAGCGCACCTTTCAACAGGCGACCGTATTGGTGTAGAAATTTTCGAATTTAAAGACCAAGAAAACCCTAAAGACAACTTTGAATACTGGAAAACCGGTATCTTTCATTTTTGTGTACAAGACCCAGATGTGGAAGGCTTAGCGGACCGTATTGTCGCTGCAGGTGGTAAAAAACGTATGCCAGAGCCACGTTACTACTACCCTGGCGAAAAGCCGTACCGCATGATCTACATGGAAGACCCGTTTGGTAACATCCTTGAGATTTACAGCCACAGCTACGAGCTTATTTACAGCGCAGGCGCTTACTAAACATAGCTAATCTAAAAAAGTTTAGCTAAAAACAAAGGCCGCAGTATTTATTACTGCGGCCTTTTTGTGTTAAATCGGCTTGTAGATTATTAATTTGGCTAATTTAGGGGGTTATAAAAATCAATCTATTCATTTGATTGATTATAGGTACATTCATTGGTAGCTTACTAATTACACTAAGTTGTTCTAAAGGAAAAACATGAATCTGTCACTGGAAGACATCACCGCCGATAACTACGAAGCAATATGCGAATTGGATGTTACTAAAACGCAAGAAGAATACGTAGCGTGTAATATGTGGTCGTTAGTTGAGGCGCACTACAATAGCGGGTATACCTGTAAAGCTATTTACTTAAATGGTGTACCAGTAGGCTTTTTTATGTGGGTACAAGAAATCCCTGCAAAGGTTTCTATTTGGCGCTTTATGGTAGATCAAACTCATCAAAATAAAGGCATTGGGCGCAAAGCACTGGCTATGGCAATTGAAGAGATTAAAGCAACTCCTAAGCTTGAACAAATCGAGATTTGTTATAACCCGCAAAATCCTGTTGCTAAAAACTTTTATACAAGTTTTGGGTTCGAAGAAGTAGGCCTCGATGAGGATGACGACGATATGTTAGCGGTTATTAAAATTAGCCGTTAACTCATTGATAAGTAGACCGCTAATTTTACGGAATAATAATAGTTGAAAGGAAATACTGTGATCATAAGATCATTTTCAGAGAACGATTTTTTAGCCGTTCAAAATATTTATCAGCAAGGTATTGATACCGGCAACGCGACCTTTCAAACTGAAGCGAAAAGTTGGCAACAGTGGAATAGTTCTATGCTCAACTATTGTCGTCTTGTAGCAGTTGAGGATGAAAAGGTGCTTGGCTGGGCCGGGTTATCTGCCGTTTCTAGCCGTGAGGTATACTCGGGCGTTGCCGAGGTAAGTGTATATGTTGCAAACCAAGCCCAAGGTAAAGGTTTAGGGCACGCATTGCTTTGTGAACTCATTAATGAATCAGAAAGCAACGGTATATGGATGCTACAAGCCAGTATCTTCCCTGAAAATATTAATAGTATTGCTTTACATGCTCGCAATGGTTTTAGGCAGGTTGGAAACCGAGAGAAACTAGGTAAATTGAATGGTGTGTGGCGCAATGTAATTTTAATGGAAAGGCGCAGCGCCATAGTGGGTTTATAATCACACAAACAGCGCAATAAGTACGTATGTGCCTTTGACTAGTATTAAACCATATTAGCGGCCATTGTGGCCGCCGAAAAAACTAATCACTAAAGCAAAATATCTTGCCAATTATTATCAGTATTCTAGGTTATCAAGTGACTGCTGAGTGCGATGAGCAGACATCGAAGGTTTTTAATGTCTGAAGTCAAGATTTGCTCCCATTCACTTAATTAGTAAATAAATCAAATACATTACCTAGCGTACTAGCTTTACCACGATAAAATTCAGTGTAAGTACAATTAGAACAAATAACTGCTGTAAACTTGCGATTTTGCATATCAAAAACTTTAGACCAACCACTACCTGTGGTAGCAATTGTATCTGTGTCGTAATCAGTACAATCACATTTCGGGCATTTCCAATTCTTCGACATAGTAACTCCTTGTTTGATGAAAACACTAATACTTATAAAAAGCCTGTAGACTAACTCGTTTTTTATTTGTTTTTGTTAGTGAAGCAACCATAGCCGAGTTCCTATTTTGGTTCAATCAGTTATCGCTATTTTACATCAAATATAAGATGACAATGTGTAGTTGTTTTAATTGGCGTTTTGGAAGGAATTGCGGCGTTTGCGTGGCTTTATTTTAGGTTAAAAGGGCTTTCTCTCATACATGCAGCCTGTATAAAAGCCGAGGGGCAAATCTTGACTGCAGACAATATGAAGCACGAACAAAGCCAACTGTTTTTTGTCCACGCTTTTAATTTGCCTTGTTAGCAATACATTGCACACGTTTCATATAGCCATTCTTAGTTAAAACCTGAGAGCCCGATGGGTAACTATTAATAAGAAGAGCGCCACTTTCCAGATGCCATGTTGATACGGGCATACCGACTAAGCTATATAACTTTTCAATTTCAAAATCTGAGTTTATGAAATGAATATCACCATAATTCCACGATAAATGGGCTAAGCCTGATGTGACAACTAAACCGAAAGGCATTTCAAAAATATCTTTTACATTCATACGCTCGATGAGTGTGATCTTATCGTTTTCATCGATTAAAAGTAACTCACCTCCGAATTCACCATTATTACTACCTGTGATGCTCTTTTTCCCCAAGTTTATAACTACATGTGGCTGTATTATTTGGTGCTCAATAGCCGTTTTTTCATCGGAGTAAGGTGAGCTTCTAGGAAAAGACTTTTTGTACTTACCTGTCGCTCTATCCAAAAGTTCAAGCTTCCATATTCTTGGCTTTGAATCATTTTGTGTAGATTCAAGAAACTCTTTTACGCCAACCTCTGTAACCTCACTTTTAACAGTACCTTTTAATACTGTTTTATTAAGATATTTAGTAGGTTCATAAGAGGCACAATTTATCTTTTCGAATACATTAGCAAATGAATTGAAGGATAATATGAGTGCAATAATGGTAAAGTATTTCAAGAAACATCCTTGTTATTGCTAACAGTTTTATTAGAAGACACTTTCCCTATTTTAGCGCGAAAACATCCTAATGTTGTGAGCTCATATTAATAACAAATACTATAAGTTATTACCAGATATATATATTATGCTTTCTGTAGCTTATATAAACATGTAAAAAAGAGGAAAGTTTCCTCTTATTATTACTAAACAAATGATGACTCAACTGAATGACTGCTTCTCGCTCTTTGCCGAGGCTCAGCTAAGTGCCAATTGCAGACATCGACTTTAATGTCTTAAGTCAAGATTTGACCCCATTCACTTCATTCACTTATAACCTGTGTTGGCCGCTCTTGCCAACATCCGGTTGATAGATTTGTTATGAGCTGATTTCAAACCTTAGTCCTTTCCATTTGATTCTTTCAGTTGCTCTTTAGCACTGGAAAAACCATCGTTAAAACCTTTAGAGAATGGCTCTACCGCGGTCGCAATTACCAAACACATAGCGCCTAGAAGCATAGTGTTTCGTTTGTTTTTTACATACCCATAGATAGTTAGAAAAACAAACAATATTGAAAATACTAGCTGCAAATAAAACACTTAAAATTCCTTTTATTTAAAATTAACACGACGACTAAAGCTCATAACAATTTAATAGTGCACTCGTCGCGCATATTTCTGCCGACGCTACGCTCATTTTTCTACATTATATAGTTTTAACAAATTACCTAAGGTATTACTATCGCAAAGTTTTCTAAAGTTTTCTAAAGTTTTTAGGTAAAGTTAAATTAACCAATATGCGCGCAGCGCTTACTTTCATGAATATATGCGCAAAGAGCAGTTTAAAAAATTAATTAACGACGAGATTTAGCCAATATCAATGAACGCTTCTCGCTCATAACAGCCAGTCATGCATTTATAATCTTTCCATCTAAACGCTAACTTCAGGTATCAGCCACTACATGTCACACTTCAATATTGAGCAGTGGCTGTCATTGTATATAGGGCTATAGATTAATTAACTGCAAAATCGCGAGTTTCTAAATAGCTTGGAACGATTTTAAAACAGGCCATCAGCTTACTTGCAAGCGCTGTGTTTACTGGCGCATCACACTTTAATTCTCCGCTATATTTCCCGTTAGTTAGTGTTACTAAAATTAACGAGTCATAGCTTGGTTTACTTTGTATTTTATGAATTACCACCCCTTGCCCTGCAGATAACTTTATTAAATCAAACTCTGCTTTTGTGGGTTTTGTTATAGCGAGCTTTTTTACATATAACGGGTTTTTAAAAGTCAGCTTTGTCGAAAACAGAGCCGTACCTCCGCGCTCAAAATGGCCATTAAACACAGTGGTATTTAATGTGGGTGTCAGCTTATTTATTAATAAATTCAAATCAAATTTGGTTGGTAAAATGGTGATCTGAGTTTGTTTTTTTAGTGACTCGTTCAGTGCTTTTTTAATTATTTTAAGGTGGGTGTCATCTGTAGTTACTTCGTACACTATTTGGTAGTTGTGTGGGGGGGCGTATAAAGGCATGTGGCTGGCAAGTACTTTATCGCCGGCTAATATAAGCGCCATGCCATGAAAACCCACATAACTGTGGGTTTTATGTGTGTTGTGTGCATTGTGCTGAGGGGCGCTTGCAAGTGCTGCGCTCGACAATAAAATAAAAATTAGCAGTATGTGTTTCATGTTAATGCTCAAAAATAAATATAGCGCCACTATAAGCTGATTTTTATGTATAAATAATTGATAATAAGTTGCTAGTTGTTTCCTTTTAATCAATACGGTTTGGTGCTGTGCATTTAGATGACATTGAAAAAGTAATTCATATGGCGAGTTCGCAAAACCTGCACACAACCGCTAAACATTTTAATATTACCCCAGGGGCGCTGTCTAAAACGCTAAAAAAGGTTGAGGCAAACTTAGCCACTGAGCTGTTTAATCGTGTTGGCAAAACCTTAGTACTTAATGATAAAGGCAAAGAGTTTGTTAAGCACAGTAGCGATTTAGTTCATAATTACCAGCAGCTTACTAGCCGTTTTAAAAGCGATAATCATAAATTTAATGCAGTTATTGCAGGCCCTGCCATTTTACTTAAAAGTGGCTTAAAAAAGTTACTTCCCCCTCTTGGCAACCTGCCCTGTTCGGTACGTATTAATAATGTGTTTGAAGGTGAAGCTATAAGCCAAGTGGCGTCGGGCGCTGCACATATTGCGCTAGTAACTCGTGAGGCATTAAATAACAGCTCTCACGCTAATTTAGTGGCGGTTGATGTATTTAATACAGGGTTTAGTTTGGCTGGAGCCGCTGATCATCAGCTAGTACAAACTGGTTCTTTAACGCTTAATAAAAATCAATTACTGCACGCAGCTTTTGCATGCCCGCTGTTTTCGCCATTGTGCGGCCTTGAACAAGGAATAGGCTCCGACGGCTGGCAAGACGATATTGCACCGCGCAATATTGTATTTAGATGTAGCGATTACAGTGCATTAATAGAGGTAGTACAAAGTGGCTTGGCGTTGGCGTATTTACCAAATTTTGTGATTGATGATTTAGGGTTTACAAAATTAACTGTAAAGGGGGTTAACAGTCATTACAATGAAGACATTGTGTTAATTTATAAACCATCGAAGGCCGATGGGTGGCTTAATAAACTCATGTATTCGTTATAAAAAGCGCTTTAGCCACTACACTAAAGCGCTTTAGGATGAAAACTACATTACAAATAGCAAGGTGGTTAAAAATACTAATCCGCAACAATACTTAATCGCTTTGCGGGGCTAAAGGTGGAAATACCTGCGTAAAAAAACTCTTATTTACGACTGCACAGATGCAGAAGGTAGAGCAAAGCAGGAGCAATTGCCGAGAGCAACTAAATAACAAATATTTTGGCTGGCTATCAACGCGTTTTTCCACACTTAAGTAGATCACTTAATCAAGCGAAATGGTACAAGTACAATTAACCGACAATACAACAAAGTAAACTATGTTATATTATAACAAAAATGATAGCACAATAAATTAATATGCAATACTTTTTTTTATTCCTACAAATGGCTAATTATTACACTGGCGACTCTGGTGGCATCACGTTAGTATGGTGCTCTACTTATAGTTACATAACGATAAAAACATGACTTTAAAAACAAACGCTTTGATTTACTTTTTAGCCTTTTGCAGTGGCTTTTGCATTATGGGGATTGAGCTTTTAGGAGGGCGTATTTTAGCGCCTTATTTTGGCAGTAGTGTACATATTTGGGGCAGTATTATTACTGTGTTTATGCTTAGCTTGTCGTTTGGTTACTTGCTTGGCGGTAAGCTTAGTACAAAAAATGCGTCGCTGACTAAATACGGATTAATATTTTTAGTTGCGAGCATTATGGTTGTGCCTATTACGTTGTTTGCTGAGCCCATAATGGCATTTATTTTTACCCATATTGAAGATAGCCGTTATGGCTCGTTACTCGCTTCTACTGCGTTGTTTTTTATTCCAACCATTATACTAGGTATGATTTCGCCGTACTCAGTAAGGTTGCTGGTTACCGACAGCGAAAGAAGCGGCCAAGTTGCGGGCATTTTATATTTTGTAAGCACGCTTGGCAGTGCCTTGGGCACTATTATTACCTCTTTTTACTTTGTACTCGCGTTTGATGTAAACACCATTATTAGTGCCTTTGCTACTACGTTGGGTGTGTTAGGTGTTGTTGCAATTGCTGTAAACAGTGTTGCTAATAATAAGGAGCTTGCGCATGCTTAAATATGTATTTTTAGCACTTAGTGTGTTTTCAGGCGCTGCTTTAGCTAATGTTATTCATGAAGAGCGCTCTTTATACCGAAATATTATTGTTGATGAAACTCGCGATTTACGCTGCTTAAAATTTAACACTAAAAGTAGCCAAACAAGTCAAAGTTGCATGTACAAAAACGACCCCGACAAGCTCGTTTTCAACTACACAAAGCTTACTTTTGCGAGTTTATTAGTAACCGAAAACCCTAAAAATGTATTAATTATTGGGCTTGGGGGAGGCACATTGTCGAATGTTATTCATGAGTTATACCCTGCGGCTAAAATACACAATGTAGAAATAGACCCCGCTGTATTGAGTGTGGCTCGCGACTACTTTAGCTTTATTGAAAACGATAAAGTGACATCTAGTGTTCAAGATGGCCGTATTTTTATTAAACGCGCGGCTATTAAAAAGAAAAAGTACGATTGGATCATTCTTGATGCGTTTAACGGTGACTACATTCCTGAGCACCTGTTAACCAAAGAGTTTTTTGAAGAGGTTAAAGGTGTGTTGGCTGATGGCGGCGTAGTTGCTGCAAATACATTTTCGAGTAGCAAGCTATACGAGCACGAGTCGGCAACTTACCATAGCGTGTTTGGCGATTTTATTAACGTAAGCCGCGCTAATCGAAGCAACCGTATTATTTTAGCGGGTATTAAAGCTATGCCAACTAAGGCTCAACTTAACAAACGTGTTAAAGCGCTTGGGCCCAAGCTTAAAAAATATGATGTAGATATAAACGCCATAAGCAATTACATGCAGTACACACAAGATGAGCAAGATTGGCCTAAAAACACCAAAATTCTAACCGACCAATACTCTCCTGCTAACCTACTTAACTTTTAATATGTAATGCGCCTTGCACTAATATAGCTAGGCGCATCCATTTAGGTTTATTGCTAAAACTTAATATTACCGCGCAATGCTTTTGTTTGGCCGTGTTTAGTTTTTTTATCCATGCGTTTACGCTGCGAATTACGGCTTGGTTTAGTTGCACGGCGGGCTTTATTGACCTTGGTAGCGCTTAATATGAGATCTTTTAAGCGTTTTAACGCGTCTTCGCGGTTAAGCTCTTGGGTACGGTGGCTTTGTGCTTTAATGATGAGAACACCCTCTTTGGTGATCCTCGAATCGTTTAAAGCAAGTAAACGTTCTTTGTAAAAGTCTGGTAATTTAGAGCGATTAATATCAAAACGTAAATGAATGGCGCTGGCGACTTTGTTAACGTTTTGGCCACCGGCACCTTGAGAACGAATAGCGGTGAGCTCTAATTCCCACTCATCAATAGTGACTGTATTAGAAATTGTTAACATTGCGTTCAGTTTCCGTTGCTAAAAATGCATTGTACCATTTGTACATTGACTTAGGGTGAATAAGCTAAATAGGCGGTTAATGCAAAGTTGAGTATACATTTACGCCAATAAATAAATTTAGATTGGCATAGGCAATTATTTAGTTTTTAATTGCGCAGCCTTTATACGGGCCTAATATAATAATCGATTTTCGATAATAGGAAGTACCAGCATGAAAAAATTACTTGTATCACTGAGCTTGTTAGCAATGAGCTTTTCTGGTTTTGCTAAAGATATCACCGAAGGTGATTTACAAAGCTACATGAAAGCCTTACCTGCTATAACAAGCTGGGCGAGCTCTCAAGACGCGTTAAAAAACGTAGACTTAGGCAGCATGCTAGGTGCAACCGCAGATCAAACTACAGCAGAGCAAGGCGCGCTTGCAAATACAGCCCTCAATATGATTAAAGAGCAATCACTGTATAAAAGCTTTGCGAGCGTAACAACTCGCTATGGCTTTACGCCTGAGCAGTTAATTACCGTGGGTTCTGAAGTGTCTATGGCATACATAGAAAACCTTAAATCGGGTTTGTCTGATGAAAATAAAGAAACAGCAAACAAATTAATGGGTGGTTTTCAAAGCATGAAAAGCGCTAAAGATAAAGGCGCTACATCGTTAATGGGTTCGTTAGGTAATGCGTCAAGCGCTGCTGATACAACCGAGTCACTTGTTAGCGAAAGTAATTTAGCATTAGTAAGTGAATACATGCCACAGCTTAAAAAGTTGTTTGCACTTTTATAAGTATTAAACAATTAAAAAAGGTGGCATTTGCCACTTTTTTTAATACCCAAAATTTATAACACTCACGACATTTTACGAATTGTACTCAGCGGTGCTATGCGTAAAATCCAATGCAGAAATGCCCAAGGCCAGCTTGGCACAAAGCTGTTGGCTTTTTCTTTATTTATTGCTTTTACCAGTGCTTTGCAGCCAGTTTCGGTATCAACAATAAACGGCACTGTTTTTACTTTTTCGTTTATTTCGCTTCTTATAAAACCTGGATGTACACAGCTTACTTTTATAGGCGTGTGCATTACATCTATGCGTATCCCCTCACTTAATGAGGTAATAGCCGCTTTAGTGGCGGCGTAAACGGTCATGGCGCGCCTAAAACCACGTACAGCACTAATAGATGAAATAGTCACTAAATGACCATGGTTTTGCGCTCTAAAAATTTCCATTGCGGCCTCAGCTTGCGCCAGTGCGGCCACAAAGTTAGTTTGTGCGGTTTGTTTATTGGCATTAAAGTAACCCGTACCAATAGAAGCCCCCTTGCCCATACCAGCATTTATAATTACTCTATCAAGGCCGTTAAGCTCTTCTTTAAAGGCATTAAATACGCTAAATACTTGTTCGTGGTCGTTAACATCAAGCACTTTTATGCTAATGGTTATATTTGGGTTTATTTGTTCAAGCTCACTTTTTAGCTGCTCTAACAGCTCAAAGCGCCGAGCACATAAAGCAAGATTACAACCTTGTTTTGCAAACTCTTTTGCCATGCCTTTGCCTAAGCCTGAACTTGCACCTGTTATTAGTATGTTTTTGCGCATAATTAGATCCTTAGGTGTATGTAATTAATTTTTGTTGTGGGTGGCACTCTAAAAAGTGATGTTCGTTTAAACTGCTAATGCTTAACTGACGGTTTGCCCCTTTACCGCGCGCCACTACTTTGGTTACGCCTGCGTTTACTAAGCTCCAATTAATATCAATAAAGCGCTCGAGCTGTAGCCCCATTAAATGGCTGGTTATAATGCTAATAGGCCCGCCAGAGGTGTAAATAAGTACTTTTTTACCGTGGTTTTCATTGGCTATTTGTTCAAGTGCGCCCAGTACACGCGCAGTAAATGCATTAAAGCTTTCGTTATATTGAGTGCTGTCGGGATTGAGTACCCATTCCTGTATGGCGCTAATAAATACCGTTTTAAAGTATTCCATAGGCTCGGCTTGCTTGCTAAGTACCGCCCGAACTTGGCTTGGGGTGGCAAGTTGTGGGTTATAAACGGCTAAAATATGCTCGTGATCGTATTCGTTTAATCGCGCATCGTTTATTACCACAGGCGTATTATTAGCACTTGCTAAACTAAGCTCTGCGGTTTGATTATGACGCAGCATACTGCCTGCAAATACAGCATCGGGCGTAAGCTGCTTTTGTGCTAAATATTCACCCAATAGTGTGGCTTGCTGTTGCCCTTTTGTTGAGAGCGTATCGTAATTATCAGCCGAAAAACTGGCCTGCCCATGGCGTACTAAATATAAAATACACATTAGACTTTACCTTGGTTGTTAATGGCTTTTTTACAGCGCCATAAAAGGTAATGTACAAACACCCAAAAGTGTTTAAAGGCGGGGTTTTTAGTTTGCCCATGGTGATAGCGGTAATAAATTTGCTGCACAATGCCGGCAAGTCTAAATAGTCCGTACACTTCGTAAAAGGTAAAGTCATCTACGGTTATATTCATTTTTTTACAGTAGTAGGCCACCACTTCTTTGCGCGTTAGCATACCCTCTAAGTGAGTGGGTTGACGGCGCGTGGCTTGGGCTAAAAAGTCATCTCCTGGCTCTACCCAGTAAGCCAGAGTATTACCCAAATCCATAAGTGGGTCGCCAAGGGTGGCAAGTTCCCAATCTAAAATACCCAGTACGTTGGTGTAGTCGTTTGCATCAAGCACAACGTTATCAAACCTAAAATCGTTATGTGTTATGCAAATGCGCTCGTTACTTGGCATGTTGTTTTCAAGCCATTTAATTACTTTTTTGCCGCTGGGTACATTCCAAGTTTTGGCTTTAGTAAAGCGCTCGCTCCAGCCGCTAATTTGGCGCTGTGTGTAGCCTTCGCCTTTGCCTAAATGGCTTAAGTTGGCCTGTTTGTAATCTACTTTGTGTAACTCTACTAGGCAGTCGAGTACGTTTTCGCACAGCTTTTTGGTGCGCTCGGGCGTGGGGGTTAATCCGCGTGGTAAATTTTTACGCGGAATTATCCCCGTAAGCTTTTCCATAACGTAAAAATCGGTGCCGAGTATGTTTTCATCGTCGCAAAACGCCTCCATATTTGGCACATAGCCGTAAACTGGTTTTAGCGCTTGCTGTAATTTAAACTCGCGGCCCATATCGTGTGCGCCTTTGGCTTTGGTGCCTTTGGGCGCACGGCGTAAAATAAGCGATTGCTCTGGGTACTCTAGGCAGTAGGTCCAGTTTGATGCCCCCCCTGCGTATTGAGTAACACTTGGCTCGCCAGTTAATTGTGTAATGTGTTGCTTAAGCCAGGCATCTACTTTTTGTGTGTCGAGCTCTTCGCCTTGGCGTACGTTTTTGGCTTGATCTAATAATTGTGTGTTCATTGCTAGCCTTTATTATTTTGATTTTAAACGTTGCATAGAGCGTGTTTTTTTCAGCATGCTTTTAATGTACCACTCAACGGGGAGTAGTTTTTTCATTAAAAAGGCCTGTTTACCTAATTTATGGGTCAAAATTAAAAATGGGCGTTTGAGTGACTGCGTATAAATAATATCGGCAACTTGCTCTGCGTTTATGGGGGAGCGCTCAAAGGCACGGTTAAGCATGGTTTTCATGGCCGGCTCGCTAGTGCGCATTGATTCATCAAGATTGGTTTTAAAAAAACTTGGGCACACTGCGCTTACATCTATATTATCGTGGGCGAGTTCAAGTTTTAAGGTTTCGCTAAAGCCAATAACCGCCGCTTTTACGGCGTTATAACTGCTCATAAACGGAATAGGGGTAAGCCCTGCTTGTGAGGCTATATTAATAAAGTAGCCACTGCCTTGTTGCTTAAATACGGGATAAAACGTTTGGCACACCCGCACCATAGAGAGCAAATTAATATCCATAATCCACTTCCATTGCTCAAGCGATTCGCCCTCAAGCGAGCCGCCCGTTGCTACACCTGCATTATTAATAACAATATCTACGCCTTGCCACTTAGTTTGGATAATATCGTAAAGCCCCTTTACATCTGCTTGCTTGGTTACATCGCAGGCATAAAAAAAAGCATCGGCTTTTAGTGCTTGCAGCTCACTAATGGTTGTGGCTGCACGCTCGGCGTTTATATCTGCAATACAAATTTGTAAGTTAGCGCCCAAATTACTTGCATAACTCAGGGCTAACGCTTTACCCAGCCCTGTGGCTCCACCTGTTATGATTAGTCGTGTTTTCATGGTGTTGCCTTAGCGGTATTTGTTAAGTTCGAGGCGCGAAACCATGCCCATATGTACTTCGTCTGGGCCATCTGCAAGGCGTAAAATACGCCCCATTGCATTAAACGAGGCAATAGGAAAGTCGCTCGACACCCCAGCGCCACCAAACACTTGTATTGCCATATCTGAGACCATTTGCAGCATATTAGGCACGACTACTTTTATGCTCGATATTTCGGTCATGGCATGTTTAACGCCTTGAGTGTCTATTTTCCATGCCGCGTGTAGGGTTAATAAACGGGCTTGATCTATTGCCATACGCGCTTGCGCTACACGTTCTAAATTACCGCCTAATTTAAGTAAGGGTTTACCAAAAGCGCTGCGCGACAGGCCTCGTTTAATCATGAGCTCTAAACAGCGCTCTGCTGCGCCAATTGCGCGCATACAATGATGAATTCGCCCAGGCCCTAAGCGCCCCTGTGCAATGGCAAAGCCTTTGCCTAACCCTAAAATAAGATTTTGTTTTGGTACGCGTACGTTATTAAACTCCATTTCACCGTGGCCGTAGGGGGCATCAAAATCGCCACAGGCACTTAGCATACGCTTAATGTTTACACCGGGTGTGTTTAGCGGCACAAGTACCATTGAATGCTGGCTGTGTTTATCGTTTTCGGGGTTGGAAAGCCCCATAAAAATAGCCACCTGTGCATTAGGATGACCAAGGCCGGTGGTCCACCATTTTTTGCCATTTAAAATAAGCTCGTCGCCATCAACATCTATGGTTGCTTGCATGTTTGTCGCATCTGATGAAGCGACATCGGGCTCGGTCATGGCAAATACTGAGCGAATATCGCCATTTAATAATGGGGTTAACCATTGCTGTTTTTGCCCATCGTTTGCAAAATGATAAAGCACTTCCATATTGCCGGTGTCGGGGGCGTTACAATTAAATATTTCTGAGGCAAATAAGCATTTACCCATTTGCTCTGCAATAGGGGCGTATTCTAAGCAGGTTAAACCTTGTGCTAGTTCTGCATCGGGTAAAAATAAGTTCCACAGGCCAGCGGCTTTTGCTTTCGCTTTTAATGGCTCAATGTGCTCACTTAGTTGCCAAGTGGTCCAATCGTTTGAATTATTTTTAGCATGGTTATGCGCAACTACTGCTTGCTCAATAGGCAAGATGTGTTCATCCATAAAGGCGGTTACACGCTTTAGGTAGTCTTGGCTTTTTTGGCTTGGCTCGAAGTTCATTAGGGTTGCCTGTTTATTTTTTAGTTAACCCAGCATAAAACATTCGCCTCAATGAATTAAATGAAATATATTACCAGTTAAATGTGAATTACATTCATAGTATGGGCGGGTAATAATGATTGAAGCTAAAAATATTCAACAGTTAGATTTAAATTTACTTAAAATATTTGAATGCCTATACCGTGAAAAAAACATGAGCGAAACCGCAAAGGTGTTGTACATAACGCCCTCAGCAGTTAGCCATGCTATAAAACGTTTGCGCACTGTATTAAACGATCCGTTATTTGAGCGCCAAGGGCAATTAATGCTGCCCACCCCTGCGTGCCAACGTATGGCACCCGAGCTAATAGATTTACTCGAAAAATTACGCCAAGTGCTACAAGCCTGCGGTGATTTTAATTTAGAGACCACTGCGCAAACCTTTAAAATAGCTCTGCACGATGCAATAGAACCTATTGTTTTGCCTAAATTGCAACTTGCACTGGCAAAACATGCTCCCAATGCAAGCTTAGCGAGCGTAAAATTAAGCCGTGAAGATATGCATAAGCAATTAGCTAATCATCAAATAGATATGGCAATTGATGTAGCACGGCCAATAAAAGCGCCCATTAGCCACGCTGTTCTCTCAAGCGATCACTTTTGTGTACTCATGAAAAAAAACCACCCGCTTAAAAACCAACTCAATATAGACAATTATTTAGCGGCTAAGCATGTGGCGGTATCTAACCGGGCAACAGGTACTGTTATTGAAGATATTGCGTTATTGCAATTGAGTTTTAATAGGCAGGTGGCTATACGTTGTCAAAATTATTTTGCCGCGAAAGAGGTAATAAAAGACGCGCCTTTTTTACTTACTTTACCTTCAATGGTTGCCAGTCAATTGTTGGATGACACGCTAATAGCAAGGCCTGTGCCCACCACTATGCCTGCTATTTATCAGCATTTATATTGGCATCAAAGTACTGATAAAGACGACGCTTTAGTATGGTTACGCGGGCAAGTACAACATATTTTTAAACGTTAATAGCTATAAAAAAAGCGCCAAACTTAGTGAACTAAAATTTGGCGCTTCACATTATTTTTTAAACGTTTACAAGGCGTTTGTTTTTAAACTTAAGCCCAGCAATTAATAACAGCGGCCCAATAAACATGGCAAGGCCATATACACCACCAGTTACGGCATACTCAGGCTTATTTAAAAAGCTTATAGCAATTAAAATAGCCAGCGATGCGTTTTGAATTCCTACTTCAATGCCAAGTGTTAACGAATCAGTTAAAGATAGTTTTGAAAGCTTTGCTATTAGCAAGCCAATGATCATTGAACCAATATTAAGTGCTATACACGCCCAAAACACATCGTTAAACGAGCTTGCCAGTAAGGCGCGTTCTTTTATTACTAGCGCGGCTATCATGGCGAGCATAAAAAATAACGAAAAACGCCTAAAAAACGGCTCGCTTTTAATCGCAAATTCGCTTTTAAAATGGCGCAGGCTTATACCTACGGCTACAGGCACTAAGGTGATTACAAATAGCCCAAGTGATGTAGTTAATATTGAAAAGCTGGCATCGTCTTGCGGCGCAAATTGGTGCATGGCAAAGCCAATAATAAACGGTGTAGTAATAATGCTAATAGCAGTTGAGGCAGCGGTTAAGCTTACCGAAAGCGCTAAATTAGCCTTTGCTAGCTGGCTCACTACGTTTGACATAGTACCGCCAGGGCATGCGGCTAAAATCATTAACCCTATTGCAATTGGTGTGGGTAAATTAAGTAAATAGCATAAACCTAAAGCCAGTAGCGGCATGGCGATAATTTGGCCTACCAAGCCCATAGCAATTGCTATGGGCTTTTTAAAAAGTCTTGTAAAGTCAGTAGTTGTAAGCCCTAAACCCATACCAAACATAATGAGCGCTAAGGCTAGGGGTAATATTATTTCTGTTAAAAAAGATGCATTCAAATTAGGCGACCTCGTTAGTTATTGTTTTTATAGCGAGTACTTCATAGTTAAATGAAAACGGGGTTAACAGTGCCTTTATTTGAGGCTGTAACTCGTTTATTTCGTTTTCATTCACAAAAATATTTGCTTTTATGCCTAACTTTTTATCAGCAAATACGTTTATTTGCACGGCTTTGTTTTTTAAATGCGCGTTAATTGCCTCTGTAATGGTTTGTTTTATTTCTAGGCAAACCAGTTCGGGCTTATAAATTTTACCTACAGCAGTAAGCGGTATTTCGTCAATTATATAAATAGCTTTTGGTATTGCTGCTCGCTCAGGTATGTTGGCGCTAACATATGTGGTGAGATCATCAAGCTTAAGCATGCTCTGTGGGCTTAGCATGACGTAAAGTACCGGCACTTCGCCTGCGTAGCTGTCTGGGCGTGGCACGGCGGCTGCAAGTGTTACATCGGGGTGGCTGGTTGCGGCATCTTCAATCATTTTGGGGTCTATATTGTGCCCGCCGCGTATTATTAGCTCTTTTTGCCTACCGCATAACGATACATACCCGCTCTCATCAATTTTTCCTAAATCCCCGGTTCTAAAATATTGTTGGCCGTTTTCATCAACTACCCATGCGCCTTGGTTATGCGCATCTTCTACGTAACCCGGAAATACGTTATTACCGGTTATTATTATTTCGCCAACATCGATTGTATCGCACATTTTAACAAGCGTGCCTTGCTCGTTTATATCGGCAATTTTAAGCGTAATCCCCGGTATTGGTAGCCCTACAGAAGCCTCTTTATTAATTGGATTTACAGGCATTAACGTACTTACCGAGCTGCCCTCAGTTGAGCCATAACCCTCTACCAGTGGGGTCTTGGTTAGTTTAGTAAACAGGGCTTGTAAATCTGATGAAAGCGGCGCGGCCCCACAAATGGCAAACTTCATTTTAAGCGGTGGTACAGTCGTTTTTTGCGAAGTAATTTGCTCAACCATAGCAGCGTAAACCGTAGGTACGGCGGTCATAACGGCTACATCGTAATTATTAATTAGGGTGAGCAAGTTTTGAATGATGTTTTTACCCCTAAAGCCAGATGGGCTTGCGAGTAAAATTTTACAGCCTTTCATAACCGAGGCTATGCCCGTGGCTACCGCCGCATTTACATGAAATATGGGTAAGCCTACTAGCATGGTGTCGCCTGCGTTTATTGGCGAAAGTAAATTAACCTGCCCTGCATTGGTGAGCTGGTTTAAGTGCAAGTGCTTTGCAAGCTTTGGTAGGCCGGTGGTACCACCCGTATGAAAATACGCGCACACATCGCTTTGCTCAGGCAAAGTAAAATTAGCTGCTTGCGTATTTTGCGCAGCCAGTAACTTTTTAAACCCATACACGGGTACTTTATTATTTTGCGAGCACGCTATGTCGTCACCAAATAAGCTAATAACCGCTTTTAGGCCGGGTATATGCTCTTTAATTGCCATTACTTTTTGCCAAATATCGCTACCAGGCACTGGGCCTAGGGCAATAATTACTTTGGTATTGGCTGAGATCATAATTTCTTTCATTATGGACTCATCAAGCAAGGGGTTTATGGGGTTTGCAATGCCTGCGGCCTCTGCTGCCCAAAGCGAGACATAGGTTTCTGGAAAGTTAGGTAACACCAGCGAGGTTACCTCGGTTTTAGTAATACCCAACGAGTGCAATGCATTGCCAAGGCCTGTTACGTTTTTTGCGAGCGCTTTGTAACTCATTTTACGGTGCGGATTAGCAAAGCTTTTGCCTTTAAAGGTCATTAAAATGCGGTGAATAAGTTTTTTTGCAAACGGAATTTGCGCTTCGCTAATACAGTCGCCATCTAAAATGTATTCAATAGCGGTTGCATCACCAAAGTTTTGGGCCGATTGTAAAATGGCATGATAAGTAGAGCGAGGAAGTTGCGCTGGTGATATTTCAGCAAGGTTTAAATTGCCAACATCGGCGTGGTTTTTAATTGTTGTTATAGTCATAAAACTCTCAACGTATTTTTATAATGTGTGTTTGCGTGTGAGTGCATGGTGTTTAACGCAGCTTTGGGTGTGTGGGCCATTACCGCGTAAAATTTAGTCCATCAAAAACTAAGTTATTGCCATTTTTTAATCTAAAAAACTGTTATCTTGTGCAGCAACTACCTGATACATCGGCTGAAAGTTCCCCCATGTAACCAGCTCTGAGCCATTGGCTTGTTTTGTATGTAGTGCTACCTCGTGTGAGATAAGCTTAGGCTCGCCTGCGGCTTGTGCTAATAACTGGCTTTGGCAGCAGCTATCTAGCAATACAAAGTTGGCAACTGCGGCATCAACCGACGAACCAGCGGTAAGTAAACCATGGTTTTGCAAAATAACAGCGCAGTGATCAGCCAGCGATTTAGCTATCATGTCGCCCTCTTCGCTGTCGGCTACTACGCCGCTAAATACATCAAATACACTGTGGTTTTCGTAAAATACGCAAGCATCTTGCGAAATTGGTTTAAGTAACTCACCTAATGCCGAAAACGCACGGCCATAACGTGTATGCGCATGGGCTACTGCGTTTACGTCGGGGCGCGCCATATGTATGCGTGAATGAATAGCAAACGCCGCATTATTAATCGGTGTGCTGCCTTCAATAATATTACCTTTATGATCAACCCGAATAAGATCTGACGCTTTAATATGCGCAAAGTGCATACCTACGGGGTTTACCCAAAATGTATCGGGCTCTATGCAGTCGCGAAGTGTTATGTGCCCCGCAAGCCCTTCATCAAAACCGTACATAGCAAATACTCTAAAGCCCGATGCTAGGCGTTGTTTTTCGTAGGTGCGTTGCTCGTTTAGGGTGTTAAATTTAGGCGGCATAATAAGTTTAAATTTATCGCTGCCTATAGTCATTTTTGCGGCTTGCTGCTCTAGTGTATTGCTCATAATAATCCTAAATTAAAGTCTATTGACTTTAGTTTAGTCTCGCTTAAGATAAATAGAAGTGATGTTAATTAATGGTTAAACATAAATGCTATGCATGGAAAGATAGATTTAAACCTGTTTGTAATACTTAAAACGGTATACCAAGAGGGGAGCATTACCAGTGCTGCAGATAAGCTGCATTTAACGCAACCAGCAGTTAGCCATGCGCTTTCGCGCCTAAGAGATAAGTTTGACGACCCCTTATTTATTCGCCATGGTCGGCGTATGGTGCCCTCGCCTTTTTGCCAAAAAATAATAGCCCAAGTGATTGAGTCGGTGCAGGCATTAGAGGCAACCATGAACAACGAGCGGCTTTTTGATATAGCCGCCTTTAAGCGCGAAATTAAATTTGGCTTTAGAGATATTTTAGAATCGATATTTTTTCCGCCACTAATGAGCGACCTACTTACAAACACCCCTAATATTACAATTAACAGCCGACAGGTTTCGCATGTTGATATGGAAAAATCACTCGAAAACCAAGAGCTAGATATAGTCATTGATGTGCTTACCCCAACGAGCAACCACATAAAAAATACCTTTATTTGTAATGAACATTTTTCGCTAATTTGTAGGCACGATCATCCCATATTAAATGACTTAACCGTACAAAATTACGCAAAGGCATCGCACGCGTTGGTGTCGTTAAAAGGTGCGCAGGTAGATATTATTGATATGGCGCTGGCAAAGCATGCACTTGCCCGTAATGTAGTGCTTAAATGTGAACATTATTTTGCGGCGACTAAAGTGATTAGCCAAAGCGACATGATAATGACCATGCCAAACGCGTACGCGCAGGTACTAAAAGAGCAAATGCCCGTGCATGTTACTAGCTTGCCGTTTGATGTGCCGTTAATGCCAGTGCACATGTATTGGCACGAACAAGCCGATGACGATTTAGTAAATAGTTGGATGCGAGAAAAGCTGCTAGGTTTAGCCCAGCAACTTATCCCTGCTGACAAACTTAAAAGCGATAATTAAATTGTGCGTGATAACTGCGCCCACGCTCTGATAAAAAACGGTGTGCGTAGCTAATTACTGGCACATCGTTGGCCTGTGAAAAAGTTTGCTTATCGGTTAGGTTTTTAGCTAATAACGACACCGACCAATCTCCTTCACTGCTGCCTAGTTCTATGCGTAAATTTAGCTTTTCAAAAGCGCTTTGCTTGGCTATTGGGTCAAGATCTTGCTCTAAAAAGTAATCGTCACTAAAGTTAAGTGCTAAATTGCTACTTAAAGTAAGATTTGAAAATACCTTGGTATTGTAATCAATTGCTATATTGCCTGAGTAGTCGGGAGCAAACGCGCCCGTTTGCCCGGTTAAATCTTGGAATGCTTGGCCAAGTAGTTCGCTTTGCATAACTGTTGGCGAGGCACTGGCGTATTGCTCGTATTCAAAATCAAGCACCGCAAGGTTTGCCGAGAGCTGCCAACTTTGATTTATTGCCCAGCGCGAATCGAGCTCAATCCCTTTTACTTTGGTTTCGGCAGCATTTTTAACTACAAATGCATTACCATTAAATTCAGATACTTGTAGGTCATCGTACAGGGTGTAAAACAGTGTAGCGTTTACTTGTAGAGTATTTTTAATTGGCTCGGCTTTAATACCAAATTCAAAATTAGTGGCTTTTTCGTCGTCAAACTCAAAGCCTGAATTTTCATCAACCGTATTACCTTGCGAGCCATTTAAGCCAGAGCCATCAAAACCACCGGCTTTGTAGCCTATGCCAGCGCTTGCAAATAACATGGTGTTGTTAAACCCTAAATACTGCACACTAATATTGGGTGATAAGTGCGATTCATCACGCTTAGCGTTAAGGTCATGTACCCCCGCGCCCGAAAGCTGCCCTGCAATAGTGGGCGCAGCGGCATTGGCAAATTGTTGTACGGCTTGCGGTGTGTTGGGCTCAAATACGCTATACACACTTTGTACGCTGCTCACTTCTTTTTCTTCTTTTTGATAACGCAGGCCAAAATTAGCGCGCCATTGCGCGTTTACATTCCAAGTAAGGGCGGTAAATGCGGAGTAGCTTTGTTGGCCTTGATCAAACAGGGCATTTACGCCCAATGATGTACCTACTAAATCAGGAATAAGTAACGATGCACCAAATAAAATATCGTTTGGGTGTTCAAGCTCGCTGCTCATGTAAAAAATGCCCGCTACGTATTCAAGCGTGCGCCCTGTTGGCGAGCTTACTCTGAATTCTTGCGTAAACTGGTTATAGGTTTCTAAGTAGTCTTGTTTTATAAGCGGGACTTCTGAAAAGTCGGCATCAAAAGTTGAGTCCCAATCATACTCGCTATACGTGGTTACAGAGGTAAATTCGTATTCGCCATGGTTATAGGTTAATTTAAGTGATGCGTTATCAAGCGTGGTTTTACTTTGCTCATTAAGCCCGCCTGGGTGCCCATCGCCCGATACCGTACTTGTGTAATCAAGGCCTGAGTTGTCGCTTAGTAAAAGTGAGCGATAGCCCACGTTTCCCGGGTTTGTTGGATCGCTTGCTATTTGTAAGTCGCGGTTGGGAGTATCGATAATGTATTGATAGCGTGAACCGTACGACTCAAACTCACCGTGTTCCCATTTAAATAATGTATTTATATCATCGTTTATTTGCCAATCTATTGATAAACGCGCACCTGATGAGTCGTTAGATTGCTCGTCGCTTTTGCGCGCTTGGTTATATAAAAAGCCATCAACAGAGTGGTCAAACGCGGCAATACGTATGGCTAAATCATCGTTAATAGGAATATTTATAACGCCTGTAAAGCGCTTTTCGTTATCAGAGCCAAACTCTGCCGATACGGTGCCTTCAAGTGCATCGGTTGGCGAATTTGAGATCATACTAAAGGCACCTGCTGTGGCGTTTTTCCCAAACATAACCGACTGCGGGCCTTTTATAAGTTCAAGGCGCTGCATATCTAAAAATGGAAATTTAGCCTGATGCCCGCGCCCTAAATACACGCCATCTTTATACATAGCAACCGATTGCTCAAAGCCTGAGTTAGTACCCGAGCCTATACCGCGTACAAAAATACGTTTACTGCTTGAGGTTTCGGTTATATGCACGTTAGGTAGGTTTTCGCTTAGGGCGAGTAAATCGTCAACACTGTTTTGCTCGAGGTAATCGCCAGAAAGCGCTTGAATAGAGGTAGGAATATCTTGTAGCGATTGCACCCGCTTTTGCGAGGTGACGGTAATGGTTTCAAGCTCACTTTTATTTATTTTTTGCTCGCCAGCTTGTGCCATACCCACGCTTAATGCGCTGAGCGTAAATAAAGTAAGTGTTTTTTGTTTTAAAAAAGCAGGTTTTAAACGTGTGTGTGATTGTGTGTGTTCAGTTGTCATAGCTGCAACTCCATTATAGAGGTTATTTTTATTGGATAATTTTGCGTCTATTTCATACTGACGACTCTTAAAATAAATAACAGTGATGTTTATTTATTCAGCACTATTAGTAATATTTATAGTTAAGCGAAAAAGTGTTGTGTTAAATGGGTTATAGCGGGTTTAAAGTGGGTTAAAAAATACTTGTGGATTAGCGGTTTTATTTGCGATTGCCGAGCTTGGAGTGTTTGCCTTTTTGATAAAGGCAGTAAGCTGTGGTGCATTTTCGCAAAAAATAACATCCAGTGCTAAACGGTTTTTGCCGTATAAGCCTCGGTGAATCATATTGGCTGAAAACAACAGTAAGTCACCCGCATTAAGTTTAATAACTTTGCCTGTAGTTAGGTTATCGCTTGGCAGCTTATTATTTTTTGCAAGACGTACATTTAGCTCCTCTGGTGTATCCCAATTTTTATGCGAGTGGGGCACAAGCTCTATACCTGGTTCGTCTTCAAGGGCTAACCGGCAGTGCACTACGTCGGGCCCGTTTAACGCAGCTTGTTGCTCTTGCACATTTAAATGGTATTGCATATCGCGATGCCAATAATTTTTTTGTGTAACATTAACGGGATTAAAAAATAACTGAGTATTTAAAAACAGTGGCTCACTAATCGCCTGCTTTACACACTTAATTAATTTATCACCAGCAATTAAATTAAATAAAAACTCATTTTGCTGCGCTGTTAAATACTCACTATTTGTTATGCCTGAACTATTAATGGCACGGGATTTATAAAGCTCACGGTTATTAGTCTTCCACTTTGTATAAAATGCATTAATTGCTGGCTTAATTTTACTTAGCTCTTCGGTGCTGTAAAGCCCCTTTACAAGCATGTAACCGTTTGATTTATAGCTGTTCATTATGGTTTTTTATTCAATATTGCAGCAACGCGTTCAGCAAGTTCTGGCAGTACATCTTGTGCAAACCATGGATTTTTTTTAAGCCAAATATTATTGCGTGGACTTGGGTGTGGTAGCACCAAATGCTCCGGCCAATACTCACGCCACGATTTTACTAACTCGGTTAAGGGCCTGTTTTTAGTATGCGGTAAATGATAAGCCTGCGCGTATTTACCGAGCACTATTGTCAGTTCTAAATTTGGCAGAGCGGCCAGTAATTGCGCTCTCCATGCGGGTGCACATTCTTTACGCGGAGGTAAGTCGCCCGACTTACCTTTACCAGGGTAACAAAAGCCCATAGGTAAAATAGCTATTGTTTGCGGATCATAAAACTCATCAACACTTAGCCCAAGCCATTCGCGTAGGCGGTTTCCGCTAGCATCGTTAAAGGGCTTGCCAGTTTCGTGTACTTTTATGCCCGGTGCTTGGCCGGCAATTAAAATACGCGCATTGGCATTAAATTGTATAACGGGGCGAGCACCTAACGGTAAATGAGGTTCACAGATCACGCATTTACTAACTTGCTCAATTAAATTGATGGGAACCATATAAATTTGGCCTTAAATGCTTGAATTTTGTTCTAAATGGCCATTTAGACCTAATGAGTTGGTAAAAAATCGGTTTATTTTACTCAAACTAGTTATTAGTTGGTAAAATCGTGATCTCATCTAAAAATAACAACTAATCACTTGATATATTTATTGTTTTTCTGACCATACGGCAAATTCGTTACCACTAGGCTCGGTAAAATGAAAGCGGCAACCACCGGGGAACTCAAAAATAGGTTTTACTATTTTGCCGCCATATTGCGCTACTTTTTTATAGGTTGCGTGAATGTCGTTACTGTAAAACACCAGCAGTGCGGCTCCATGTTGAGTAAGTGATTTAAGCGGTGCTTTAAAAAAGCCACCATCAAGTCCTTGGCCGCTAAACGCCGTATACTCTGGGCCGTAGTCGGTAAATTGCCAGTTAAACACGTTAGTAAAAAAGCTTTTTGTGGCTGTTAAATCGCACGCGGGTAACTCTACATAATTTAGTTTTTCGTGGTTGCTCATTTTAAATTTACTCTTTGGCTTGCCAGTATTGACCACTGTAAACCTTCGTTATTAGCTAAGCAATAACCCTAAAACGGCAGAGATCAGTATTTTACCAAAATGCTAGGCACTAATGTAAAATTATCTACAATATACAAATGAGAATCACTATCTTTTGTATTTGTAAGCTTTATAATAACCCCTTATTTTTATCCTCGTATTTGAATAAGGGATTTGTTAACTATGCAGGCACCTCTGCACATAGCACCTTTTACAAAAACTAACCTAGCTGCGCTTTTAAAGGTGGCCCAAAGCTATAGAGTGTTAGTATTTTTGCGTTTTATTATTGCCATAGTGGGTGGCTATGCGTTTACCTCAGCGTGTATTTCATTATTAAGTGTGCTGCTGCCCATTCCTAAGCAAGATGCCGTATTACTGTGTGTGTCTATCAGTATTTTAATTTTCGCCGCTGTGTTTATTTATGCGTTTTCGGTTAAGTCGTTAAAAACTGCATGGATCAGTATTTTACTAAGTACCGGTTTTTTTGTTGCTGTATTGGCGTTACTGAAGGGTTGGCTATGAAAGACAGCTTTTTTAGGTCGATGACCTGGCTGCATACCTGGGTGGGCTTACTTACCTGTTGGATTATTTATGTAATATTTTTTGCAGGCACAGCGAGTTTTTTTAGAGACGAAATAAACCTTCGGAATCAACCTGCTATTCACAATGTGCAAGCTCAAACCGACAGAGTGGCCGCGCAAAGGCAGCAAATTATAAAGAGCTTTGATTACTTAAATCAGCACGCTGCAAACTCCCCTAGTTGGCGTATTACCTTGCCCGAAGAGCGAATACCGTATTTAGTATATGGCTATGCAAAACCTAAAGAGCCAGGACAGCGCCGCAGCCAGTTTGTAAATACCCAATTAAACCCAAACACGATGCAAGCGCTGCCCGCTTTTGTTGAAACCAAAGGCGGTAACTTTTTTTATAGGTTGCACTATCAGCTTTATTATTTAGATGCCATAACAGGGCGTTGGGTGGTGTGTTTTGCCAGCTTTTTTATGCTGCTGGCAATAATTTCGGGCGTGGTTATTCATAAGCGCATATTTAAAGATATGTTTACTTTTAGGCGCAATAAAGGGACTCGTAGCTGGTTAGATGCGCATAATTTAAGCTCGGTACTTGCCTTGCCGTTTCATTTAATGATTACCTACACAGGCATTATTACGCTTATATTTATGTTGTTCCCCTACCCTGCGTTAACGACGTACGACAAGGGTATGCGTGGCTTTTTTAACGATGTAACACCTAGCAATAACGTGACTAATAACGCCCAAGGCAGTGCAGAATTGCTCCCTATAAACACTATTTTGGATCAAGTTTATACTAAGTGGCCTAGTGCAGATATTACGCGTGTTCAGGTTAGTAAACCGAATATGGCCGCTTCAACAGTAACGGTATTGGTAAGCTCTGCAAAGGCGCTTCGCGATCAATCTCCGCGGCTTTTGTTTAGTGGTGCTACTGGCGAATTAGTGGCACAGACTGATGACGAACTTAGCAGTAGTAAAGCACTTTATGAGTCACTTAACTCTATGCATACAGGGCGCTTTGCTACGCCTTTACTGCGCTGGTTATACGTACTTGGCGGTATTGCAGGCTGCGTAATGATTGGCTCTGGCTGCATAATGTGGGCTAAACGCATACGCGAGCGTAATAAGGGTAAAGACTCATTTGGCTTACAATTAGTCGAAGGTTTAAACCTTGCCACTATTATGGGTTTACCACTGGCTACTTGCGCCTTTTTTATTGCCAATAGATTACTTAGTCCGACCTTAGCAGGGCGTGGTGAAAAAGAAGTTACAGCGTTCTTTTTAGCATGGTTAGTGGTTGCCCTTATGGCACTTTTAAAGCGCGATAGGCTGCTATGGCGTGTAATGGCTGCCATAAATGCCCTCGCGTGTTTGAGTGTACCGGCAATAAATGCGCTTACCACACAGGGTAATATAGTGAGCTACTTACTTAATAAACAATGGGCCTTGTTTATTTTCGATGCGGTATTTTTACTGTTTAGCATACTGTTTTTAGTACAAACCGAAAAATTACGTACTGCTTCTAGCGCATCTAACAAAACAGCTAATAACCTAACCAATAATAAAAAGAGGCAAAAGCATGATTGATTTACTTAGCTTTAGCCTCTGTTTGTTTGCCTTTAATGGTTTTGCTTTGGCAAAACCAGCGCACTTTAAAACGGTGTTTACAACGCGTCCCTCTAAGCTGCAAAGTAATTTGCTGCTAATAGTTGCTTGGATCAGTATTTTACTAAGTTTATTGTTCTGTGTTGTTACGCAGCAAGGATATGGAGCTTTACTGTTTTGTGGTTTTATGGGGTTAAGTGTATTAATTATAACGATTTTTTATAATTTTATAGAAAAGTTGATTAAGCCATTTAGCTTTTTAAATATGTTACTGATTGGCTTATCAGGGCTATTATTAGTAGTAAACTCACTGTAGTTAGTAAAAATCTGATCCAAAAAAAGCCATTAATTTTAGGCAAAAAAATGGCAAGCTATAAAGCTTGCCAACAATAGGGGGGATATTCAGTATGTCCAACACTTGCATGTCTCGTTGCAAGTGCAGCTAATATAGCCCGAACATATTTAACTTACCTTACAGTAAGGTGATCGTTTTATTACAGCTGTAACAATCATATGCACTACAATTGTAAAGCCCCTTTACATAGCTAAATAGCCTACTGTTTAACCCAAATAATTTGTTCTGTGGCAAAGCCTAGTTTGTTTGCTTTAGCTATAAAATGTTGTTTAAGCTTATCACTAACGGTAGGCGTACGTGATAAAAACCATAAAAAGTCTCGGTTGTAACTGGTTATAAACGCATATTGGTAGTCGTCTTGGTCTAATTCAAAAATTACGTAAGCACCATAAAATGGGCCAAAAAACGAGACTTTAAAATGGCCTGTGTCAGTCCCTTCTACAAATTTTGCTAAGCCTTCTGCTTCATCCCACTTTTGCTCTTTAGTTATGAAACCTTTGTTGAGCACTTTTACTGTGCCGTCGTCGTTTACTGTGTAAGTTGCGGTTACTTGCTCCATGCCCTCTTCAAATGAGTGATCTAGGCGGGCGATTTCGTACCACTTACCTTTGTATTGCTCAAGGTCAAAGTTTTTAACGGGGGTAATTCCTTCAGGTGCGCTTGTGCAGGCAGTGAGTAAAAATAACCCTGTAATAAGTAAAATAGTCGTAATGGCCTTCATGAAAGCTCCTTTTTAAATGTGATGCAGTTTGTACGGCTTTAACCAAATAAAGTTTGCTAGCCGATTAAAATAAATTGCTATAGGATCAGCTAAATACTAGAGCAATTAAAAGATTTAAGCATGAAAATATGGGTAGATGCCGACGCATGCCCTGTGGTAATAAAAGAAATACTTTTTAGAGCCGCTGAGCGCACGCAAACACCAACCATTTTAGTGGCTAACCATGCAATGCGCATTCCGCCTTCAAAATTTATAAGCCGCGTACAGGTTTCGAGCGGGTTTGATGTGGCCGATGACGAAATAGTAAAGCGTGTAGAAAAAGGCGATTTAGTTATTACTGGCGACATCCCCCTAGCCAGTGAAGTTATAGATAACGGTGGCCAAGCACTTAATCCGCGCGGTGAGCTTTACACGCCAGAGAATATTCGCTCGTTATTAAACGTGCGCGATTTTATGGATACCATGCGCTCAAGCGGCGTAGAAATGAGTGGCGGGCCACCACCGCTTAGCCAAACCGACCGCCAAAACTTTGCCAATAACCTAGACCGTATCTTAGCGCAAAAAAAGGCGAGTTAGTGTGAGTGAGCAACTAATTGGCTTAGGTGAGCAAGCCTTTAGCGTAGCCGTTTATGTGGCAAAAGCGCCGCCTATGCCCTACTTTGAAACCCTACAAAGTGTTGAGCCTGTAATAAACGAGCAAATAAATACCATAAACCAGCACTGTGGTAATGGCTGGCGTAAAGTGTTTAACGTATACGCTAAAGTGTTGTTTGCGCTACCGAGTGAGCATTATAGCTTTGCTAAACAAGCCGCTAGCTGGCAAGCGTATCGCGATACATTTTTACTGCAAAAAAACAGTAAAACAGCGCTGCTATTTAGTGTCCCCATTATTAACGGCACTAATAAAAACCAGCTGCATATTATTGCTGGGCGAACCCATGCTAAAAACTTATTACAACAAGGTAAGCTTAATGCGCAATTTAATTGGCTAGACGATGAGTTTGCAATTGATACAACGAATAACATTATTGTGTGCCCGTACTTTGATTACAGGCAGTTAAGTAATATTAAAATAGCCCGATTAAGCGAGCTTGTAGCTAAGCTTAAAACAGCTAATTAAAAATGTAAGGAGTCAACATGGTGGGAATTTTAGAGCTAAATACGTTATTAAAATCAATGAACCCCGAGCTTAAACAGGGTGAATATATATTTTGCTGTTTAGCAGGCGACCTTGCTGAGTACGCTCATTTAAACCCGCTTGCTAGTTACGTTGAAGAAGAAGGCCTAACCCTTATTTTAAATGCAGATACCGCCGATAAAGCCGGTATTACTTACGAAGGTAAATATAATTTAATCACCCTTAATGTGCATTCAAGCCTTGAGGCTGTTGGCTTAACCGCTGCGGTATCGGCCAAATTAACCGAGCATAATATTAGCGCCAATGTAGTGGCTGCGTTTTATCACGACCATATTTTTGTACAAATAGATAAAGCACAGGCGGCGCTATCTGCGCTTAAAGAGATTGGTTAAACTTAATTTCATTAAAAGTCCCCGGTTCTGGGTTGTTTAACGTTCAGAAACCGAGCTTTTAATATTTTTAATTACACTATAGATTCAACAATTTTCAATGCTTTAAGTTCGTTTTCGTGGGTTATGCCATCAGCTTCAATTACTTGCTTAAGAAGCTCTAAAACAAACACCCTCATTGGTTGGTCAATAATGTGCGACATACGGTGTTGAATAAATGACTCTATTTCGTTTGTTTGCACCGCTGAAACACATTTTTTAGTCATTTCTATTATGTAATTGTCTATTTCTATTGCTGAGTTCCATTCAATTTTTTGTGCCCAAGCACTCACTACATTTAGCTCTTCGTCAGCAATAGAACCATCAACAGTGACAAAAAGTAAAGCGAGGTCTAATAACGACTCTTTTTGAAGTTGCTCAACACATACGCCCATATCAAAATTATTTAATAACTGTTCAAACTTCATAGTGCTTCCTTGATGGATAAAAATACTGCTAAAGAGCTTATACCAAAGCACACCAAAAAGTAATTTTAATGGGTTTGTTTAATTGCAACATTTTGTAAGTAATTAATAATACGAGCCTTGAAGCTAGATTAGCTTTTGGTGTTATTTATATTTAGGCATAAGCTGTCATTAGCCGCTTCTAGCTTTACTTTATTTCCTGTTTTTACTCTTACACAGCGAGTACTTTTCGGCAGTTTTGTCTTTTGAATTACATTAAATTCGCCGTTATCTACATCGTTAAGTGTGTATTGGTATGCTGTGTTACCGCCTTCAAATAATGCCGTAAAAAGTCCGCCAATCAATGCTCCGGCAATTGCACCGCTGATCATATCTTCGGTGTTACCATCTAAATCCTCGGCTAAACCAATGCCTGCACCAACCATGATTCCGGTTCCGATTTCTGATGACAGCTTTACCTTTTCAATTGATTCGACCGTAGCATAGTAATGCTTAATGATATGACCTTGGTCATCGCGATCAACGCCCTGAGAGGCACAGCCAGATAGTAATAAAAGGGCAATTAAACTTTTTTTCATGATTATTCTCTGTGTTGGTAATGAGTATAATCATATTCACTAATTAGTAATAAAACTGTGAGAGCTTTGTTTGTACCTGTTAGAAGATGTAAGAATGTGTTCAAAGGAAACACCGACTGAAGCCAGAACGGTGCTAAGGTTAAGACTATTTAACAACGTATCCGCTAAAACCAAGCGCTTTAAAATAAAGCTTAGGAATACCGTATTTGCACTCGTTAAGTAATTCACTTAAGCGCATTCTATCAAGTGGGTAAAACTCACTTTCTAAATTTTGAGCTGTGTAGGCTTGCCCTGCGTCACTTAAGCCTAAATCGGCACACACAGTAATTTGTGCTTCGCGCTCAAAGTCGGTTTCGGGTTTCATTAAATCGCTAATAAATAAGTTTGCGCCTTTATTTAAATTAGCTTTAATGTTTTTGAGTAGCTGCTTTTTGGTGCCGTCGTCTTTTAAAAAGTGCATTACGAGTAGGCATAGCACCGCATCGGCCTTAGTAGATAGTTTATCAAGCTCGCCTTCAATAACGTTAATGCGCTTTGCTATGCCGTGCTCTTCAAACGCTTGTTTAGCAATTGCGAGCATATCACTTGAGGTATCTTGCGCGGTAAATTGCCAAGTAGGGTTAAGCGCGGCAAGGGCGAGTATTTCTTTACCTGTTCCGGCTCCTACTACTAAAATATGGGCGTTGTCTGCTAACGTAGCGAGTAGTTGTGCATTGGTAAGTTGGTGTAATAGCTCATAACCAGGTACTAAGCGGGTAATGCGACTATCGTAATGTGTTGCTTGCTCGCCTGTAAATGTCGGCATTTTTAACTCCTTTAATCAGCTTATAAAACTTCAATAGTGGAGTATCCACCACTTTGCTTACTTACATGAACTTGCGTGGCTACACGTTCGCTCATTTCGCTCACATGCGATATAACCCCTACTTTGCGGCCCTGTGCTTGCAACGAATCGAGCGCGTCCATAGCAACGCTGAGTGTTTCGCTATCTAACGTACCAAACCCTTCGTCAATAAACAAAGAGTTGATTTGTACTTTGTTTGACGAAAGGGATGCAAGCCCTAATGCCAGTGCTAGTGATACTAAAAACGATTCACCGCCAGAGAGTGTATTAACCGAGCGTTGTTCGTCGGCCATGTCGCGGTCAATAATCGCAATATCGAGCGATTGCGTAATGGCTGTAAGCTCGTAGCGTTTATTAAGGGTTTTTAAGTGGCTATTAGCGTAATGCAGTAATATTTTTAGTGTTTGTGTTTGCGCTAAGTTACGCATGGTTTTACCGGTTGCATCGCCTAGTACTTTATTAAGTAAGTGCCATTGTTCCACTCGCTTTTTAAGGGTGGCTAGCTCAGCTTGCTTACCCTCAAGTGATTTGGCATTTTGGTTGTGCTGTTCTATAGCAGTATTGGTGGTAAGTAAACTGTTTTGCTGCTCAGTTTGCTTTGCATTTAATGCCGCTAATTGCTCGGTGAGTTCAATATGGTTTTGTGATGGCTTGTTAGTATTTTGGTGATCTGTATACGCACTTTGTTGCTGTTTAAGCGCTGCATTTGCATCAGTAAGTGCAGCTGAAAGCTGCTCAAACTGGGTTAAATGGGCTTTAATTTGCTCACTGCTTAACGTTAGTAAAATTGTGATCTGCTCGTGCGTTGCCTCACTGTACTGGGCTTTAAAGTCGCTAAACCATTCGTTGTAGCGCTCTTCAAGTGTTTTAAGCTCCGTGCTTTGCTCGGCTAAACGCAGCTCTGCGTTTTTAAGCTCAATTGCATGCTCGTCTCGTTTTTTTACAGCGTTATCGTAAGTTTGCTGGCTGTTAGTTAACTGAGCTTGGCATTGCTCAAGCTGGGCATTAATTCTTGTTTGGTAGTCGTTTACGCTTATTTGCTCGTTATTAAACAACGCAAGGCGCTCACTTTGGGTTGTATTTTTTAGCTTTTGGGCATTGTCTAAATCATCTTTTAGCGTTTTAAGTGCACTTTCGCTTTTAGTTATTAATGGCGTAAGCTGCTGTATTTGCTGATTGGCTGTGTCTATTTGTTTTTGACTTTGCTCAAGTTGCGCATATGTATGCTGATACTGCTCAACCTGTTGGCTTAAATCATTTAGGTTAAGCGAGCCAGTTTGCAGCTGCTGCCAAAAGTTGCTGTTTTCAAATTGTGCATTAAGTGTTGTGGTTAGATCGCTAATTTGCGACGTTAGCTCAGCGTGCTTTGTATTTACTTGGCTTAGTTTATTGGTTAGTTCACTGTTTAAATTATGCAATTGCTGTTGTGTTTGTTGCTCTGCTTTCAAGGCGTTTGTTTGCTGATTTACCTTTTCTTGCAAGGCTGATTGCTGTTTTTGCGACTCAAAATAGTGAGACTTTTGGTTGCTGAGCTGGGCGTGGGTTTCATCAAGCTGCTGCGCTGTTAAATCGTTAAGCTCTGTGCGAGTACCTTGCATTGTTGTTTTAATTTCTAGCTGTTTGGCCTGTGCGCTTTGTATGGCCTGACTGTGCTGGGCGTGCTCAGTGACAAGTATAGCATGTTGTGTTTGATGCTGATGCAGCTTAGTTTGAGCGCTATCGTGTAGCTGTTTAGCCTGATTATAACTTGCTTCAAAATCGGCTATTAAGTTAATTAATTGCGGGCTTTGGCTGCTTGCATACGGGTGCTCTTTTGCCCCGCACACTACACATGGCTCGTTTGGAATAAGCTGAGTGCGTAAATGTTCTACGTTTTCGCTGGCACGCAGGCGTGCTTGGTTTAATGCGTATTCGCTGTGTTTAAGTGCTTGTTCGCATGAAGCTAAGCTTTGTTGCAATGTTGTTTGCGTTTGCTCACTGTTTACAAGTTTGGCTGCAACCGTCGCTTGTTGTTGTGAGCTGTGTTTTATTTCTTGATTAAACTGCTGGTAGCGCAAGCGCTGATCATTTAAATATTCAATATTTTTAAGTTTGCTATCGCATTGCTCAATATTGAATTGACGTAGTTGCTCACTTAGTTGTTTGAGATCTTTCTGCTCATGCGCAAGTTGTTGTTCTTGTAGCTCTACTTTTTTAGTTTGATCTGCTAACTGTGTCGCGTGTTTAGTTTGCTCTTCTAGCAGTTGTTTGCTTTGAGAAGCGGTTGCCTTTATTTGCTCATTGGCACTTAAATACGTATTAAAGCTGTGTTGGTAAAAATTCCAATCATTCGCGAGCGGTTTAAGCTGCGTATGTTCAGTAAGCCATTGCTGATGCTGCGTATTTAGCTTAGTTGCTTCATCAAGCGCGGTTTGGCTGTGTTTAAACTGTATTTGTAATTCGCTAAGTTGTTGCTGCTCTTTTTCACTTTGCTGAGTAAGGCTAGTAATGCTTTGTGTGTGAATAGCAAGCTGGTTGTCGAGCTCGCGGGCTTTTGCAATAATTGGCTCAGCAGATTGCTTTTGCTCTTGCGCTGTTTTTAATTCGCTTTGTTTTGTTTTAAGTGCCTTTACTTGCTCATCAATAAGCGTTGCATGGTCAATAGTTTTTAAGTCACTTATTTGTTCATTTAGTGTGTTATTTTGCGCTGTTAAATACTCATGTCGTTTTCGGTTATCTTTTATCTCAAGTGCGCTTTGTGCTTGTTTTGCTTGCTCACTCTGTTGAGCAATTTTTGTAAGCTCGTTGGTAGCATGCTGCTGACTTTTTGTTGCCTCTTCAAGTGCTAGCTCAAGTGCACTTGCTTGCTTGTACCAATTTAGGTTTTGTTCTGTGCTTATTAGCGTTTTTTTAGTGTGTTCTATTTGCTGTTTTAGCTCATTAAGTGTGGTGTGTTTTATTGCTAATTCGTCTTCACTCAATAAGGTATAACTTGAAAGGCTTGCTTGTAGTAAATCAAACTTATCTTTTAACTCTTTGTTACGTTCAAAAATACGCTTACCAATTAGGCTAAATTTGTCGGTGCCTGTTAGGCACTCCAATAATTGCGCGCGTTCATCGCCAGTTGCTTTTAAAAATGCAGCAAATTCGTGCTGCGCTAATAATACCGCACGCGAGAATTGCTCAAAGCTTAAACCTATTTTACTTTCTATTTGTTTTAAGGTTTGGCTTTTGTCGGCTATGAGGGTTTCATCGGGCAAGGTAACTAACGTGTGCTCGGCGACTTTTAATTTACCGGTTACTTTTTTATGGGTGCGCTGTATAGAATAACGAGCGCGGTAAAGCTGTTTGTCTTGCCCTACAAAGTCAACCTCAGCAAAGCCTTCCCACTTTCCACGGCGTAATAAGTTACGCGCATCGTTTAATTTGATGCTGTCGCCATTAAAATCAATCAGGTTACCTTTATCGCCTTTTAGGCGTGCCGTTTTTGTGTAAAGCGCCAAACAAATTGCATCTAAAAAGGTACTTTTACCCGCGCCGGTGTCGCCGGTTATGGCAAATAAGCCCGCATCTTTTAGTGGGGCTTGAGTAAAGTCGATTTCGGCGTCTACTATTGATGCTAAGTTATGAATGCGTACTGCGGTTATTTTCATAGTTGCTCTTGCTCCGTCAGTTCATTTATTACATCGTTTAAAAGCACTTTTAGTTCATCGGGTACGTTCTGCCCTGCCATGTCTTTATCATTTGCAAAGGCTTGTTCTAATAAATTGAGCGGATTGAGCATTTCAACTTCACTTAAATCTTCAAATACTGTGTCGTTGTCGGTTTGGGCTGTTTGTTCACGAACGCGTTCGATACCGCAAAATTTTACGTGCTTACCTTCTAATGCTTGTTCTATTTGTTCTCTGAAGGTGGTGTCGGTATCACTTGATTTAAGCTTTACGCGTAAATAAGGGGCAATAGCATGTTGTGATGTATCGAGTGCTTTAATTTGTTCACATAAGTCATTCAGTGGCACACACTCCCCTTTTGGTAAAATAATAACGTCGGCTGAGCGCGGAATGTAAAGGGGGTTTACAGTTGTGCTAATGCTCTGTTTTTTATCGCTTTTAAATTCGATAACATTAACTTGGTGCGTATAGTTACGCTCTGAAAACGACATGGGAATAGGCGTGCCGCTGTAGCGAATAGCCTCGTTTTTAGCAACTTGTTGCGCTTTGTGTAAATGGCCTAGAGCAACATAGTTGGCTTTATTGCCAAACACATTGGCTGAAATAGACTCTTCACCACCTATCACTAAGTTGCGCTCTGAATCGCTTGATATGTCGCCGCCTTTAGCGTGTAAGTGCCCCATTACAATTAGCGGCGAATTTTGCGCGTTAATGCTATAGGCGTGATCAAGGGCAAGCTTATAGGCATTTGCAACGCCCTGTGCATAGCTAGGGCCGTTTTTTGTCTGGCTTAGTGAGCTGACATCGCTTGAGCGCAAAAAAGGCATAGCAGCAATTACAGCGCGTTTATTATTAGTATTTATTTCTATAATAATATCGCCAGGCGCTGATACATCAAAACGCCCTACTACGTGGGTATCAAATTGAGCAAGTAAAGGCTGAGCCGCTAAAATACGATTTGCAGAATCATGATTGCCAGCAATAATTACCACGTGCATGTGTGGGCAATGTTTTTTAGCGTCTTTTATAAACTGGTAAAGTTGGTTTTCGGCGCTGGCACTGGGTGTTGCCGTATGATAAATATCGCCTGCAACTAATAACAAATCTATTTGCTGCTCAACAAGTGTGGCAAGTAACCAGGTAAAAAATGCTTGATGCTCAACACGGCGGTCGTGTTCGTAAAATTGTTGGCCAAGGTGCCAATCGGAGGTATGAAGGACTTTCATGTCGCGCTCTTAAAAACCAGTAAGAGCGCCAATATACCCAAGGCTGCTAAAGATGCAAGCCTCAGTATAACTAAACAGTTAGCTTAAGCTGTACCAAATGCCAAAAATTACTGGCAAAGCAATCAATGCGATGAGTAGAGGTTTTTTTAACGTTTTAGTTTGTTTGGATTGTAGTCTTTTAAGTGCGTTCGTTTCGTTACAAGCAGCTACTTTATCAATGTAAAAATAACCTGAATCTAGGTACTGCTTACAGCTATTTTCGTTGGCTGGGATTGCAATTAGTTCTTGTTGTTTTTTTAGGATATAAAAATCCATGAGCCCACCGCATTTCTTACTTGTAATCGATAATATTTGAGGATAAATAGTCGTTATTTATTTGCATCAAATAAAAAGGTGGGCGATTTTAAATACAAATGACTACAAAGATCAACCAAAAACTACGGTAATTTCAATTTATCGTACAAATAATTAAAATTAGTGAAAACACGGCAATATTTACGCCAATTATGAGCTGTTTTTTACTGTGTTTTTGTTCAGTGGTTAGCCGTTTTAGGGCATCTTCTTTGTTGCAGGCCGACACAATATCTACATAAGAATAATGGTCAGCTTTATAGCGCTCAAGTAGTTCTTTTTCAGCAGGAATTGCGTCTAGTTTGTTTGCCTTTTTTACAATATAGAATTTCATAGCGTGGACCTTTAAAATCTCACTTAACTCCACTGTAATCTCATTTGATGAACTTGACCTGAAGTTGGCTAATACGTGAGTGTTTTAATGCTCTAGTCGGTTTAAAATTTGTAAACCCCCTTTACATTTTTAAATGAATTAAAATAGCTAACAAATTATTGTTATTTGTGCGTACAAAACTTTAGTGAATATCACCCTAAAAATAGGGTGTTTGGTCGCTATTTAATTGAAGAAAACGGCTACATTTGACACAGTATGATCACAAAATTATTTTAGGACTAACAATGAAAAAAATAAGTCTTACGCTTAGTGCTCTTTTATTGCCAATGGTAATGTCGGGTAGTGCTATTGCGTCTTCAGTTGAACAAACAAAAGGCTCGTTTGTTGATAAGTTTCGTCAGTTAGATGAAGCATTGCCGACACCAAATGTTTACCGCAGTGCTGCGGGTGAACCAGGTGAAAATTACTGGCAGCAAAAAGTTAACTACGATATTGACGTGAAGTTAGATGAAAAAAAGCGTCGTCTTAGTGCAAGCCAGAGCATTGAGTATAAAAATAACTCACCGCATACATTAAAATATTTATGGTTACAGTTAGACCAAAATATTTTTAAAAGTGATTCAATTGCTGAAACCACTAAAACCTTTAAAAGCACGTTACAAAGCCTGCCTGCGCAAAAGCCTGCAAAACTGAGCCTAGGTCAGTTGCGTCGCCAGCAATTTATGAGTGACAACGAGCTTGGCTTTGCAATAAGCAATGTTAAAGACGAAGACGGTAAAGCACTACGTGTAACAATTGTAGATACATTAATGCGTATTGACTTGAATGAGCCGTTAAAGCCAGGTAAAGAAGTTGAGTTCAGCATGGACTTTGCGTTCAATATTGTTGAAGAAGATGCTGTTGGCGCACGTTCAGGTTATGAGCATTTTGAAAAAGATGGCAACGATATATTTTTACTTGCCCAGTGGTTTCCGCGTTTAGCGGCGTACACAGATTACGAAGCATGGACGAATAAAGCCTTTTTAGGCTCAGGTGAATTTACGCTTGAATTTGGCGATTACGACGTAGAAATTACAGTACCCGCTGATCACATTGTATCGGCAACGGGTAGGTTAGATAATCCAAGCAAGGTACTTACAAGCACGCAGCGTAAACGTTTAAAGCAATCTGAAACTGCTAAGCGACCTGTGTTTATTGTGACCGAAGAAGAAGCACTCGAAAACGAAAAAGAAGGCACCGACAAAACGAAAACATGGCGATTTAAAGCCGATAATGTTCGTGATTTTGCATGGGCGTCTTCACGTAAATTTATGTGGGATGCAAAAGGCTATCAGCAAGGCGGTGATGTTCAACCACTTGTTATGGCCATGTCTTTCTTCCCTAAAGAGGGTGGCGACTTATGGAAAAAGTATTCTACTGAGTCTGTTGTGCACACAATGGAAGTGTATTCAAAGTATTCGTTTGATTACCCTTACCCAACTGCACAATCGGTAAATGGTCCGGTAGGTGGTATGGAATACCCAATGATTACTTTTAATGGTCCGCGTACTAAATTACAAGATGACGGTACACGCACCTATTCTCAGTCTGAAAAACGCTTTTTGATTGGCGTTGTGATTCATGAAGTTGGCCATATTTACTTCCCAATGATCGTTAACTCTGATGAACGTCAGTGGACGTGGATGGATGAAGGCTTAAATAGCTTTTTAGATGGTGTTGCCGGACGTGAATGGGATCCTACTATTCCGTGGGGTGTTGAGCCTCGTGATATTGTTTCGTATATGAAATCTGAAGTTCAGGTGCCTATTATGACGCAATCAGATAGCGTACTTCGCTTAGGCCCTAATGCTTACACTAAACCTGCTGCCGCGCTTAATATTTTACGTGAAGTGATTTTAGGCCGCGATTTATTCGACTTTGCATTTAAAGAGTACGCACAGCGCTGGAAATACAAGCGCCCTACCCCCGCTGATTTTTTCCGTACTATGGAAGAAGCGTCAGGTGTTGATTTAGATTGGTTTTGGCGCGGCTGGTTTTACACTACCGACCATGTAGATATCTCGTTGGATAAAGTGTATCAACTGCGTTTAGATACTAAAAATCCAGATATAGATTACAGCCGCCTACGTGATATTGAAGCTGACAAACCAACATCGTTATTTGTTGAGCGTAACCGTGCAGAAGGTAAAAAAACATGGGTTGAGAAAAACCCTGATATTACTGATTTTTATGACGAAAATGACCGTTTCACGGTAACGAATAAAGAGCGCAACGCGTACAACAAGTTTTTAAAAGGGCTTGAGCCGTGGGAGCGTAAAACGCTAGACCGTGCTTTAAGTGACGATCAAAACTATTACGTGATGGAATTTTCAAACTTAGGCGGTTTGGTGATGCCAATTTTACTTGAGCTCACGTATGAAGATGGCACTAAAGAAGAGCGTTACATTCCTGCTGAAATTTGGCGTCGTAATCATAAAAATGTACAAAAGCTTATAGTTACTGATAAAAATAAGCCGCTTGTATCAGTAAGTGTTGATCCACGCTGGGAAACTGCAGACGTTGATGTAGAAAACAATAACTACCCACGTCGCATTATTCCTTCACGTATTGAAGTATTTAAAAAGAGTAAGAGTAAAGCTAAAGTGAGTCGCGATATCATGCAAGATATTAAAACAGAGCTTAAAAGCGATGAGAAAAAAGACGCAAAGGATGAAGTAGAGGAACAGCAATAATGCGTTTTTTGCTTATTGTTGTTTGCTTTTTAATTGCTGCGCCAAGTATGGCGCATCAATTAAAATCATCAGTAACGACTGTGCTTTTTAACAAAAGAACGCATAATGTTGAGCTTATGCATCGGTTTTACTTACACGATACTGAGCATGCCGTTAGCAGCTTATTTGAAGGTAAAATTGATATAATTAGCAATAAAACTGATCAACAACGCTTTGCCAAATATGTTGAGTCACATGTGGCTTTGCAAACATTAAATGGTGACGTTGTGCCGCTTAACTTTGTTGGCGCTCAGGTTGATGGTAAGTTTTTTTGGGTTTATCAAGAAGCGCCTATCCCAGAGGGAATTCAAGGGATAAAAATGAGTAATGGTGCGCTGCGTGATTTATGGCCATCACAAGTAAATATGGTGAACGTTGAAGGCAAAGGTAAAGTTAAAACCCTAAACTTTGCTCAGGATGATACCTGGCTTGAAGCTCGCTTTGAGGCTAACTAATTCACTATTAATATAAAATACGCGCTTATTTAAGTGCGTATTTTATTACACTATTTAACGTGCGTTCATAATTGATCGGTAAAATACCAAGTTACGTAAAAAATTGGGTTGTTTATATTTACCTTGTTTTGCGCAACATACAACTAGCTGCTAAGCTTTTGTTCATTGGTAGTTGCAGTGAAGTTACTGACCACCTCGCACTATTAATTTAAATATAATTAGTATTAATTGTTCCCATTTAAGGGTGTAAGCTCAGAGTATTTTTATGTTTGAAAAAAGCTCAACTAATTATTTTCACAAACAAGGATTGGTATGACGACTCAGGTAGAGGCTATCCATGGTGTTATTTTTGATTTAGATGGTACTTTGGTATCGTCAGAACTCGACTTCTCACTTATTAAAGCCCAAATTGGCTGTCCCGATAACGAAGATTTACTCGACTTTATTGCGCAACTTCCTTCTCCTTATATGCGCGAAGAGGCAATGAACATTGTTCACCAGCACGAATTATTAGATGCGCAACATGCCACGTTGTTGCCAGGTGTAAGTGAAGCTATTGCACTATTAAATGAACGAAATATTCCTATGGCAATAGTGACGCGTAATTTTGACAAAGCCGCTGCACTTAAATTAAAAAATAACCCGCTTCCTATCAGCACAGTACTTACACGAAGTGACGCACCAGCAAAACCCGATCCAAGTGCATTAAATGCTATTGCCACGCTTTGGAATATTAGCGCAGATAACCTATTGTACGTAGGCGATTACTTATACGATATTCAAGCTGCACACAATGCTAATATGCGTGCCTGCTTATATGCTCCCAATGAAACGCCTCCTTATGCTGATCAAGCTGATTATGTGTTGCATGATTTTTACGATTTGGTTGCTTTAGTTGAAAGCTACTCCAAAAAAGTCGAGTTATGTTAAATTGACGCTATATTAGTTTTAATAAATTTACCTCTCACAATATGGGCGCTCATTCACTAAGGTTTACTAGCCCAATACGTTTTGAATTGGTAAAATAACAAAAAATGTAATGTATTTATTAGAGGCACAAAATGGGTAGAGCATTTGTAGTTCGTCAAAGTTCTATGATCAAAACAGCTAATGCAAAAACAAAAGTAAACTCAAAGTACGGTAAAGAGATTTACGTTGCTGCTAAAAATGGTGAACCCGATCCTGAAGTAAATCAAACTTTGCGTCGTCTAATCGAAAAAGCTAAAAAAGACCAAGTTCCTGCGCACGTTATCGAAAAAGCAATAGAGAAAGCCGCCGGTGGAGCAGGGGAGGATTACTCGGTTGCTCGCTACGAAGGCTACGGGCCGGGTAATTGTATGGTGATTGTTGACTGCTTAACTGATAACCCCAACAGAACCATTAAAGATGTGCGCTTACCGTTTACTAAAACTGATTCAAAAATAGGGACGCCTGGTTGTGTAGCCCATATGTTTGATCATTATGCAGTATTAGGCTTTGCAGGCGATGACGATGAAGTTGTTTTAGAAGCGCTAATGATGGCCGACGTTGACGTTGCTGACGTAGAAGCTGAAGATGGAAAAATTTCTGTTTTTGCACCGCCTACAGAATACTTTAAGGCTAAAACAGCTCTTGAAGACGCATTTGAAGGTATTAACTTTGAGGTAGACGAAATTACTTTTATCCCTCAAGTTAATATTGAAATTGATGATGAAGAGGTTATTGCTAACTTCGATAAATTTATAAATATGCTTGAAGACTGTGATGACGTACAAAATGTGTATCACAATGCAATAATAAAAAAATAACCCTAACGTCATTTTTATAGCAAATACAAATTAAAAAGCGTGTTTTGTGTATACAAAACACGCTTTTTTGTATTTACAGAAATGTTAGGTATTCATAGAGGTTATTGATTTATGTGTTTCTACTTTAAATTGAGTTGTTTTAATTATGTTTAAACACATTTTTATGAATATTGGTGTGCTTATTTGTTGATTTAAAAATAAAAAACCAGCCCTAAGGCTGGTTTTGACACGAAATAAACAATTAAGATACAGCGTTAAACATTTGGAGTGTATTAACTTTGCTGTAACTTATACTGTATACGGTAGCTATGTAATAACGGTTCAGTATAGCCGCTAGGTTGTGTTGTTCCTTCAAGTACTAAGGCGAGGGCTGCTTGAAACGCAATACTATTTTTTAGTGTTTCAGGGCTGCTTGCCATTGGGGTGTAGGCTTTATCGTGTTCGTTTTGGCCGTCTACTACCTTGGCCATTTTTGCCATAGTGGAAGTAATTTGCTCTTGTGTACATATGCCATGTAATAACCAGTTAGCCATATGTTGACTAGATATTCTAAGTGTTGCTCTGTCTTCCATTAGCCCGATATGGTTAATATCGGGTACTTTAGAGCAGCCTACACCTTGGTCTATCCAGCGTACTACGTAACCCAAAATACCCTGTGCATTGTTTTCAAGTTCGCTTTGTATGTCTTCTTTAGAGAGTGTTGATGGGTCTTGCATGAGTGGCGGAGTAAGTAAGTCGTCAAGGCTTGCTATTGCTCGCTCAGCGATTGCATGTTGCTCAGTAAAAACATTAACATCATGGTAGTGCATAGCATGCAGCGTTGCGGCAGTAGGAGAGGGCACCCAAGCTGTATTAGCACCCGATTTAGGGTGTGCTAACTTTTGCTCCATCATCAGCGCCATTTTGTCAGGCATAGGCCACATGCCTTTGCCTATTTGAGCTTTTTGGCTTAATCCACAGGCAAGGCCAATATCTACGTTGCGATCTTCGTAAGCACTTATCCAAGGCTGTTGTTTTATTTCAGCTTTAGGGAGCGCAACACCTGCTTGCATTGAGGTGTGAATTTCATCGCCTGTACGGTCCAAAAAGCCGGTGTTAATAAATACAACACGTTGTTTTGCTTCATTTATACATGCTTTTAAGTTTACAGATGTACGGCGTTCTTCATCCATAATACCCATTTTTAAGGTGTTTTTAGGTAAGTTTAAGGCTTCTTCTACATGGGTAAATAGTGTGCTTGTAAAAGCAACTTCTTCTGGGCCATGCATCTTAGGTTTTACAATATTAATGCTCTGCGCGCTGCTGTTTTTTACGCCAGAATTTTTATTTAAGTCGTGCAGGGCTGCTGTGGCAGTAAACATTGCATCCATTATACCTTCAAAAACAGGCTCGCCGTAAACGTCTGTAATGGCTGGGTTTGTCATTAAGTGGCCCACGTTTCTTACAAACATCATGCTTCGGCCTTTAAGCGTTATGGTACCGCCATCAATAGAAGTATACGTTTTGTCGCTTTGCAACGTACGTTCTACAACTTTGTCGCCTTTTTTAAACGATTCGACCAAGTTACCTTGCATTAAACCAAGCCAGTTTTTGTAAACTTGCACTTTATCTTGTGCATCTACGGCGGCTACAGAATCTTCACAATCCATAATAGTAGTTAGGGCTGCTTCAAGTACCACATCTTTTAAACCCGCTTTGTCAGCTTGGCCAATAATATGATGGTGATCTATCTGTAATTCTATATGTAAGCCATTGTTTTTAAGCAATACAACGCTTGGATTTTGGGCTTCGCCCTGGTAGCCAATTAACTGAGAGGGGTCAGCTAAAGTGGTTTGAGAGCTATCACGCAGCGTAATAACTAATGCGCCGTTTACAACAGAATAATTGGTGCTTTCAATATGTGAGCCGTTTTCAAGTGGCAGTGCTTTGTCTAAAAACTGGCGTGCGTATGCCATTACTTTAAAGCCACGAACCGGATTATAGGTAGTGCCTTTTTCTGCCCCGTCATCTTCACTTAACACATCTGTGCCATATAAGGCGTCGTATAACGAGCCCCAACGTGCGTTAGCTGCATTAAGTGCAAAGCGTGCGTTACTTACTGGAACAACCAACTGTGGGCCTGCTGTAACTGCTATTTCGGGTTCAACCTGTTGTGTTTCAATTTTAAAATTTGCAGGCTCTGGCACTAGGTAACCAATGTCACTTAAAAAACGTTGGTATTGCTTGCTATCCCACGTTTTATTTTTAATGTGGTACTGATCAATTTGTTGTTGCAGTTGTTCGCGTTTGGCCAACAGCGCTTTATTTACTGGCGTGAGCGTTTGAACAATCTTTGCAAAGCTTTGCCAAAATTGTTGTTCTGATAAGTGTGTACCAGGTAATAGTTTAGTTTTAACAAAGTCAGCAAGCTCTAAATCTACGCTGAGTCCTGAATGTGTGAGAGTGTGGGTCATAATTGCCTTCCTTAAACGGTCGCCATAGTATTTGTGCGTTTGAGCAACAATAACGTAAAAAAGCCATGTTGAGTGTGTTTTTGATATTCACAAAAAATATAGTCGTAATAAAAACTATAAATTTACTAAATCTAAAAAATAAGCCTAATGTTGAATTAAGCGCTACGGAGCACTAGCAACGTCGCCACTCTCACAACATTAAATTATTTATATACCCGTTCGAAGGACTTTATTATGACAACATATCAACGCGAAACCGACACACTTTCTACTTTATGCCAATCTCAAGGTAATGCATGGCAGGCAATTAACCCAGAGTATGCAACTCGCATGCGTTTACAAAATCGCTTTCGTACTGGGATAGAAATTGCACAATACACAGCTGACGTAATGCGTGAAGATATGGCCGCTTACGATAAAGATACAAGCCAGTACACACAGTCTTTAGGGTGTTGGCATGGATTTACTGCCCAGCAAATGATGATGGCTATTAAACGCCACCAAAAAACAACTAAACGTAGTTATGTTTACTTAAGTGGTTGGATGGTTGCTGCACTTCGCTCTGCGTTTGGTCCGTTACCTGACCAAAGTATGCACGAAAAAACATCTGTTCCAGCGCTTATTGAAGAAATTTACACATTCCTAAAGCAAGCTGATGCCCGTGAGCTTGACCACTTATTTAATGACCTAGATGAAGCCAAAGCGAATGGCGGCGACGTTCAAGCTGTACTTGATAAAATTGACAACTTTGAAACACATGTTGTGCCAATTATTGCTGATATTGATGCAGGTTTTGGTAACGAAGAGGCAACTTACCTACTTGCTAAAAAAATGATTGAAGCAGGTGCATGTGCTATTCAAATCGAAAACCAAGTATCTGATGCCAAACAATGTGGTCATCAGGCGGGTAAAGTAACCGTGCCTCACGAAGACTTTTTAGCAAAAATTAATGCGGTTCGTTATGCATTTTTAGAGTTAGGTATCGACAACGGTATTATTGTTGCGCGTACTGATTCGTTAGGTGCAAGCTTGACTCAAAAAGTACCGGTATCACAAACTCCAGGTGATTTAGCAAGTCAGTACAATGCCTTTTTAGAGACTACACCTATTAATGGCGTAGAGGACTTAAACGAAGGTGATACGGCAATGAAAATCAACGGTGAGCTGTGTAAACCTACTCGCCTTGAAAATGGCCTATACCAGTTCCGTGAAGGAACAGAGAAAGACCGCGTAGTACTTGACTGTGTAACTAGCCTGCAATCTGGCGCTGATTTGTTGTGGATTGAAACAGAAAAGCCACACGTAAAACAAATTGCTGAGCTTGTAAACCGGGTTAAAGAGCAAGTACCAAATGCTAAACTAGTGTACAACAACTCACCTTCGTTTAACTGGACGCTTAAGTTCCGTGAGCAAGTGTACCAAGAGTGGCAAGAAGCGGGTCGCGATTTGAGCGCTTACCCAAGCCTTGGTGATAATAAAGGCCTAATGGCACCAGAAATGGATGCAACAGAGCTTGCAGCCGCAGCTGATGTATTGGTACAAAATTTCCAACGTGATGGTGCACGTGAAGCGGGTATCTTCCACCACTTAATTACGCTGCCTACTTACCATACTGCAGCACTTAGCACAGATATTTTATCAGAAGGCTACTTTGGTGACTTAGGCATGCTTGCTTATGTACGTGATGTACAACGCCAAGAAATTCGCCGTGAACAAGCATCTGTTAAACACCAAGACCTAGCAGGTTCTAACATTGGTGATACACACAAAGAGTACTTCTCTGGTGATAACGCTTTAAAAGCCGGTGGTGAAGATAACACCATGAACCAGTTCTAAAAATTTCTAGATAGTGTTACTCAAGGGCCGTAAGGCCCTTTTTTATGTGTCATAAATATTTTTACTGCACTCACTAATAGCAAAGCCTTTATTAGTGCTAAAAGCGGATAGTGTATGAGAAATAAAAACTTACATTAGGTTACTTAGTTAGTTGAGATCAGGTTTTAACCAACTATAGATATGCGGATCACGTTTTAACTAGCTAACCGAATTTGTAGATCAGAGTTTAACTAACCCTTTAATAAAAGCGTTTTGTAAGTGCTTTTTTGCTTTAAAGGGGCCTTAAAGAGCTATTAAAGTAATCAAAAACGTTATTTTTTGTTTTTTTTGGTGTTTAAATTCGATTTATAAACCGATTTTTTACTAACGTATACCTTTCACAAAACAAAATTTTACCAACTGAAAGGCTATAAACAGTGACTCAAACCGATTTTTTACTAACTCAAACTATAAAAAAGCTATAAACCGAAATTTTACTAACTGAGAAATAGACTAAGTCCGATATTTAATATGCCCTAAAAGTGTAAAGGGGGTTTACACTTTGCACATACGTAAAAGCCACTTTTAAAAAGTGGCTTTTAGTAACTTAATTAATGTAATGCTATTTACTGTGCTTATCAAACCACCATTGAATGTAAGCAACTTTAGTCATTAAATTAGAAGGGCGAGCTGTAATACCATGCGATGCATCTGGTATGCGAACCATCGCGGTGTCAACACCTTGTAATTTTAGTGCTTGGTAGTATTGCTCTGTTTCAGAAATAGGTGTGCGATAGTCTGCTTCACCTGTAAGCAGCATTGTGGGTGTAGTAACATTACCTACATAGCTAATTGGCGAACGTTTCATGTAATGCGCTAAGTGATCCCATGGTTTGCCTGGGAACCAGTAATCAGCAAAAAATGGATAAAAGTCGGCAGTTAGTACAAAGCTGATCCAATTTATAACAGGTTTAGCAACAACAGCTGCAGCAAATCGATCTGTATGTCCAACAATCCATGCTGTTAGTACACCTCCGCCAGAACCACCGGTAACAAATAGTTTAGACTCATCAATAAACCCTTTTTTAATAAGCGCATCAACCCCAGACATTAAGTCATCAAAGTCATTACTTGGGTAATTATGATGAATGGTTTGTGCAAACTCTTTCCCATACGAATCACTTCCGCGCGGGTTCATGTATAACACCACATTACTTTTTGCTGCAAAAAGCTGAACTTCGGCACTAAAGTGAGGGCCATAATTAGCGACCGGCCCGCCGTGAATTTCGAGCACTAGAGGATACTTTTTAGTTTTATCAAACCCTGGCGGGTAAGCAATCCATCCTTGAATAGGTAATTGGTCGTGGCTTGATTTAAGCCAAATATCTTCCACTTTTGCCAGTTGTTTATCACCTAGCGCATCGCTATTAAGCGTGGTTAAGCGCTGAGTTTTACCGCGTTTAATGCTCGCTACATCCGCAGGGCGTTGAGTGTCAGCAAGTGTAAACGCGATATCGCCGTTGCTGCTTACATCAAAATCTCCGCCTGAGTATGGTCGTCCAAATGCTACACTGCCAATTTGTTCGGTGATCACTTTACGCTTGCCACTTCGAGGTTGATAAGCAAGGGTAGTTTGCCCTTCATTGGCATAGCTAAAGTAAACCCCTTTAGAGTTTGCAGCCCATTTTATTTGCCCAACGCTTCTATCAAAGTTGGGTGTTAAGCTTTTGGTGTTACCCGTTTTTAAATCACGAATGTAAAGTTGAGTATTTTCGTAGTTAGTGCGTTTATCGTCATATCCTGTATACGCAAGGTAACGACCATCAGGAGAGACTTTGGGTTGTTGATCTGGGCCATTTCTATTTGTTACAGCTTCAATGGCTAATGTGTTGAGGTTTAGCTTATATACTTCGCTGTTTGTAGGCTTGAGTTCACCATTTTTATGCCTATTCGCTGAGTAGTAAAGTAAGCTGCCATCTTTGCTAAAGCTAACATCACCTGTGTTATCAAATTCATCGCTAGTAAGCTGCTTAGCATTCCCACCGTTAGCATCAAGTGTAAATAATTGATTAAAGCCTTTTTGCGAGTATCCACCACCATCGGCTCGATAGTATACGTCATCAATAAATTTAGCTGGCTCTGCCCACGTTGCGCCTTTCGGTTTTCCTGGCAAATTAACCGGTGGCGTGTTTTTACTTGGTACAAACATGCTGAATACAAGCTGGCTTGAATCGGGGCTCCAACTAATAGCGCGAGGGCTACTGGTTAAATTACTTATTTTGGCAATGGCACCGGTTTTAAGCCACTTCATATAAATTTGGCTGCTGCCATCGCGGGTAGATATAAAAGCAAGGCGCTGTCCATCTGGAGAAAGTACCGGCGAGTAATCCATATGAACGCCTGAAGTGAGCGGCTGCATTTGTTTGGTTTTGTAATCAACAGACCAAATGTTTCCCACTTTTCGGTCTGTTTTTATATCCATGCGGTTTCGCACAAAGTAAACGGTTTTTCCGTCGTCAGTAATATCTATTTGATTTGCATATTCTAAATCAAATACATCTTGAAGTTGCAATGTGTGTGTATTGTCGTTTGCGTTTGCCAAATGGCTTGCGCTTAATATAAAACTAAGTGCTAAAAGTTGTTTCATTATTAATCCCTGTTGTTAACTTATGTACAGTTATAAGTGAGGGATTATTAAATTAACAGTGCAATGCGATGAAGCTCATATTTAACTCTATGGGTGTATTTAACAAGTTGGGGTAAAAAGCTGTAAAGGGGGTTTACAGCTTTCATATATTATTAAATGTCAGTCACACAGTGCTTTTATTTCTTTAATGAGTTCAATTGCATCATTATTGTCTCCATGGACACATAAACTATGTGCATTAAGCATAAGTTGCTTACCTGAGCGTGTGGTTACACTACCTGTTTGTAAGAGTTGTTTGACCTGTGCAAGTATGGCCGGTTTGTCATGCACGCTGCCATCAAGTTTGCGAGAGACCAAAAAGCCCTCATCAGTGTATTGCCTATCTGCAAATGCTTCGAGTACTAGTTCTACATTAAACTGTTTAGCTAACTGGATGTGTTTATCTGCTTGATTAGTCGCTAAAATCATCAGCTTTAGTTTACTAGGATAGCTCGCGACAGCAGATAAAATGGTTGCTAACACGTCGTTGTTAGCCATCATATCGTTATAAAGTGCACCATGTGGTTTTACATAGCTTAACGTAATCCCCTGTATTTTTGCCATGCCTTCAAGCGCTGCTATCTGATACTGAATACAATTAGTTAGTTCGCTTGTTGTTAACGCCATAGAGCGTCGTCCAAATCCTTGAAGATCAGGGTAACTGGGATGCGCGCCTACCGTTACGTTGTTTTTTTTAGCTAACGTTAATGTTGTTGCTATTACATCAGGGTCACCGCCGTGAAAACCACAAGCAATGTTCGCCATATTAATATGTGGCATAACTTGATCATCTAGCCCCATTTTCCATGAACCAAAGCTTTCACCCAAATCACAATTTAGTTTCATGTTAATTGCCTTTTTGCGGTTTAATTGTAACAGGCAAGGTGCCATTGGCAGTGGCTTGCCCTACTAATACTTTAGCGAGTGCGGTAAAGGCAGGGCCTGAAACACGCTCGTGCGTGTCTACATCAATATTGTAAGCATAAGAGGCCAGTACACTGTGGGCATAGTCGCCAAATTTAGCAATGTCGTAAGGAGCCCTCAAACTTATAAATACAGTACGCTTATTAAATTTGTTAGTCATGGAAAGCAATGACTCAAGCGCTTGTGGCTGTTCGCGCGTATTAAGCGCAAAATTAGGGTCATCTTTTAAATCATCCATGCCACCAATTTCAACCGCACTTTGATTAGGCGTAGCATTACCCGCTATAACAATATCAGCTGTTTTAATGCTCTGGGCTGCTTTTGCTGGGTCAAACCCTTGTAAGCTGCTGCAGCTGAACGTAATAGATGATGAACTTGCAGATTCAATTGCTTGCTGCATAGCCATACACTTACGGGTGTCGGGCATAATAATATGTATATGTTGGTCATCATTTAAATTTAGTGGCAATGTGTTTTCTGTGTTTTTTACCTGTGTTATTGCTGCTAAAGCAAGCTCAGCTTCTATTTTTCTGTGTTGTTTATTGCCTATTATACTTTTTGCATTAACTACTGCATTAATAGGGTCAAACTCAGTAGATAACTCAAATGCATTTTTAAGCGAAATAATACGCGCAGCCGATTGTGTTATTTCTTGCTCATCTAACTGATTTGACTCGACAGCATGAACTAACGATTTAATAAGCTCATCAAGCTTTTTTATATCATCGGGCGTTCTTATTTCTATAGGCATAAGCGCAATATCAACGCCGGCTAAAAATGTATTTATAACAGCTTGAATGGGTGTGAAAAACTGACTAATACCTGCCATATCAAGTGCGTCGGTAACCACTACGCCTTTATAGTTAAGCTCACCTCTTAAAATGTCGGTAATAATAGTGCGCGACATAGTGGCGGGCTTAATCATTGTATTGCCTTCTACAGAGACAAAGGTTGAGCTATCAAGCGCTGGATATTGTATGTGCGCTGTCATGATCATACCGGGATTTTGCTTAGCAATAATATGTTTAAAAGGGGCTAAATCTTGTTCGTAAATGGTACTTTTTGAGTGGGCAACGTTAGGGAGTCCTGTGTGGCTATCAACGTGAGTATCGCCATGTCCCGGAAAATGTTTGAGCGATGTAATTATGCCATTGCTCTCAAACCCAGCCACTTGTGCTGCGCCAAGTTCACTCACTCGTTGTGGGTTCTCACCAAACGAGCGTACATTTATAACGGGGTTGTCTGGGTTCATATTCACATCAATGGTGGGTGCATAATTTACATTGATCCCCAGGGCTGTTAGCTCATTGGCAATAACCGTTGCTGATTTAGTAGCAAAGTCAACGCCATGCTGTTTATAGGTTGCACCAATAGACATATTGCCTGTGAATGACGTTGCAATATCACGCGGCAAACGCGCAACCCTTCCGCCCTCTTGGTCTATTGATATAAATAGTGGCAGTTTACTTAAAGATTTACTGGCAGCCACTTGAAGTTGATGGCTAAGTGTAATGGTTTGTTCAATTGACTGAGTGTTTTCTGAAAATAATATAACGCCACCAATGTTATAGTCGCTGATTACGCGCGCCAATGACTCTGGTAGCTTTGTCATTGGTGTTCTGCAATGTTGACCAGTGCCTTGTTCACAAAAATAGCGAAAATCGAGCATTAACTTTTGCCCTAGTTTTTCCTCAAGAGAAAGAGCCGGTTTTGCAACCGCTTTAATTGATGGCATTAAGCACCCAGATATAAAAATAATTGACGGTAAAACATACTTATTTAGCAAAATACACTCCAAAGCTAAATAAAATGAACAAGTGAAAGCAGCTTATCTATTTTTTTATACAACTGCAAAATAAGCGCACCCTAGTTAGTAGAGGGAATGTAACGTCACAATGTAATAAAAAGTTATTTGGCTGGTTATTAAAAATACACTATGTGCTCAAATATTAGATAATTAATAAATGGCGGGGTATAATTGTAAATACTTTTTAACAAAGTACTTGCTTTAATAGCAGTGTACTGTGGGCTGTTTACTTTTGCTGAATAAATTATTTCCTGTGCTTAATCTGCGTCTTCTTATTGTGCTATTGGCTTTTTCTGCGGCTTTAGCCACGCTCATTAGTAGTTTTCATTCAACGTACCAAGTACAAAAAGAGCAGTTAGTAAGCCATACATTAGAAAGTAACTTCGCTTACGCTAATAAATTAGCTTCAGCAACCGACAACTTTTTAGAGTCGGCAAAACAACAACTTGCATATTCAGCAAATAAAATTGAGCAAAACATAAATAATGCAGCATTACTGCAAGAAGAAGTAACGCGTTTAAATTTGCAAACAAATAGCTTTAATTCAGTAGTTATAAGTAAGAATGGGGTTATAAATGCCACATCCCCTTATTTACCTGAAATCATAGGAAAATCAATTTCCTCTCCCGGCGCAACACAGGCTTTAAAAGAAAAAAAGCCACTTATTAGTATGCCGTACATGTCAGCAGCCAATAATTTAATTATATTTATATCGCATCCCTTATTTAACGAAGAAGGGAATTATTTAGGCTATGTGGGCGGCTCGTTATATTTAAAAGAAAGAAATATTTTAAATGATCTCCTAGAGCAACACTTTTATGAAGGGGGTTCGCACCTTTATGTCGTCGATGCTAATAAGCAAATCCTTTATCACCCAGATAGTAAACGAATAGGTACAAGCGTTTCCAATAATAAAGTAATTAATGCGGTTATTACAGGAGAGGCGGGGCAAGCCGTTGTTGTAAACAGCAAAGGGGTAAAAATGCTCGCAGGATTTTCACCCGTTATTAATTCAAACTGGGGCGTAGTTGCCCAACGTCCCATCAAAGCAACACTTGCGTCTCTAGATACATTAATCATGGAAGTATTTGCAAGAACGCTCCCCATGGCGTTGCTCACCTTCATACTCATAGGTGTATTTTCGTATTTTATTTCACGCCCATTAAAGCAACTCGCTAGTAGCGCAAACAGACTCGACGAAGTAAACAGCATAGAAAAGCTAAAAAGAATAAAAGCGTGGTACTTTGAAAGCCAAAGATTGAAGCTGGCCATGCTTAATGGCGTCAATATTTTACAAACACAAATAGGGCAACTTAAGCACGATGCCCAAACCGATCCGCTGACAAACACCCACAATCGTAGAAGCTTAAATGGTTTACTTAGCCAGCTAATGTTAAAGCAAACACCTTTTGCTATTTTAGAAATAGACATCGATTTTTTTAAACGTGTGAACGATACCTTTGGGCACGATAAAGGCGATGAAGCACTTAAAGTATTAGCCGATATTATAAAAAAGATCTCTCGAAAAGGGGATATTGTATCGCGTATTGGTGGTGAAGAGTTTTTACTTGTATTGCCTCATGAAGATAGCCAAAGCGCTCTAAAAATAGCAGAGCGATTACGCACCACTGTTGAAACAACGCAAATGGAAACAATCGGTTTTATTACCGTTTCAATCGGAATTGCAACTTGGCCAATCCATAGCAATGACATCGACCAAGTATATAAATGTGCAGACAAAGCGCTTTACCATGCTAAAGAGCATGGCCGTAATCGCTGCGTAGTGGCCGAGCCTAGTTAGTATAGACATGTTTAACTTGAATTAAACTTTACTTTAAAAGCCCTTAAATTTATTTAAGGGCTTTTTTGTTTCTTAAGTTTTTTTTAAGTTTCGCTCTTTAACTTATAAACATACTCCTTAAACGGGCGATGTTTATGCAATTAGCACAGTCAAATTTATCACTAGATAACATATCAAATTCGGCACATTTAATAACTGCTCGAGAAAATGATGAGCATCGCAATGCACTAGAATCTGCGGTAAAAGATGGATTTTTAGTGGCTTACAATGCAACGCTTAAATCATTTATGCCACTACTTTGCCAATACACAACAAGTGAGGGGCAATGTACGTTAGGTTTAAGGCAAGCCACCTCTCCCTTATTTATTGAGCAGTACACTGCAGAGCCCATTGAGCACTTTTTATTAAAACAAACTCCGCGTAGCAAAATATTTGAGCTAGGTAACTTATGCTCTACACATCGCAGGGCAACGCTTGGTCATTTTATTGTTGTTAACGAGGCACTTTACAATGCTGGAGCTAAGTATTTAGTATTTTGCGCCACAAAAAAAGTAAGGGCGATGGTTCGAACGCTGGGGGTTAACTGCACTGAGGTTGCTGTTGCAAACAGCTTTGTGGTTGAAAACCCATTAAGTTGGGGAAGTTATTATGCAAATCAACCTACGGTGTGCATTGTTAATTTAGCGCAGGCACATCAGCAAGTACTTAACACACTCATGCTGTTAAATATTAAACAGCAAAATACACAACAAATTAATGCCTTGATGACTGCGTTGGAGAGCTTATGAGCCTATTAAATAATATTAATAAGGTAGCGAATGAGCCAGTGGTTGTTAGTTACTTAGCCAATAAAGTGATGCCTATTAGCGCTTTGGAGTTACAACAAGAAACTAATAAGCTAACAGCTATTTTTAACGCTTTAGACTCAGGTGCAATTGCCTTCCAGCTTGATAACACTCCAGCTTGGCTGGTTGTTGATGCCGCAACCAGTGCAGCAAACAAGGTTGCGGTGCCTATCGCCCATTTTTTTAGTCAGCAGCAAACACAGTATGTGCTAGCGCAATGTGGTGCGCCGTTTTTTATTAGTGATATGCCTCGTTATTCGCTTGGTAAGCATTCATTGTCGGTAACATTATTTGAGCATTATACCCTTTATATTTATCAGCTCGATGCGATTGAACCCGTGGACTATTTTACTGGTACGCAAAAAATTACATTTACTTCAGGTTCTACTGGCGAGCCAAAAGGGGTGTGCTTATCAATACAAAGCCAGATGCAGGTAGCTCAGTCATTATGTGAGCAAATAAACATTTGTAACCCCGTGCATTTATGCTTACTCCCGCTGCCAGTATTACTGGAAAATATAGCGGGTGTGTATGCACCTTTGTTAAGTGGCGGTTGTGTACATTTAATGCCGTTAAACGAATTAGGTTTTGTTGGCTCAGGGTTAAAAAACCCTAACAAACTCATTGGTGCAATCGATAGTGTAAAACCTAACACCCTTATTTTAGTGCCTGAGTTATTAACGTGTTTAGTTGCCTTTGCAAAACAAGGCTGGCAGCCACCAAAGTCACTTAAGTTTATTGCTGTTGGCGGAGCACGGGTTAGTGAATCTCTAATTTTAACTGCACGAGAATATAACCTACCGGTTTATCAAGGTTATGGTCTGTCTGAGGCTGCTTCAGTAGTGAGTTTAAACACCCCCAACTATGACGATATAAATAGTGCTGGTGAAGTATTAGGGCACGTTGAAACCAAAGTTGAAAATGGTGAGTTATTTATTAAAGGAGCGTTATTTTTAGGGTATTTAAATCAAGCGCCGCATAACCCAAATACCTGGTACGCCACTGGCGACTTAGTAACTAAGCGCAATAATAAGCTGTACATAAAAGGGCGAGTAAAAAATCTGATCATCACCAGTATGGGGCGCAACGTTAGCGCTGAATGGCCTGAATCATTAATTTTAAGCCAAAGTGCGATACAGCAAGCGGTGGTGTTTGGTGAAAGCCAGCCATTTTTAAGCGCGCTTATATATGCGGCACCCGAGTTTAGTGATGAGCAATTAAAAGCACATTTAAAAACAGTAAACCAGCAACTTCCTGACTACGCACAGATTAAAAAGTGGCACCGTTTGGCACAACCTTTAAACGAGCAGCAAGGATTTTTAACCGCTAATAATCGCCCTAAACGAGCGGCAATTAGCCAGCACTACAGCCCTATTTTTGAACAGTTTTACCGACTTGGAGAAGAGATCCATGAGTGATTTTTTTAATACATTAAAAGCACAAACTCAAAACGAGCGTGAGTACTTATTAGCTGCGCCAATTATACAGCGTGTATTTAACGGACAAGCAACGCTTGAAGAGTATGCCTCGTTTTTAGCGCAGGCTTATCATCATGTAAAACACACCGTTCCTTTAATGATGTCACTTGGCGCACTTTTAACTGATGAGCAAGAATGGTTACGTGAAGCGGTAGCTGAATATATTGAAGAAGAAATTGGTCATCAAGAGTGGGTGCTAAACGACATTGCAGCCTGTGGGTTTGATAAAGAAAGTGTGCGCCATAGTCAGCCACAATTCGCCACTGAAATGATGGTGTCGTATGCCTACGATAGTATTGCACGTAAAAATCCGCTTAGCTTTTTTGGCATGGTTCACGTATTAGAGGGGACCTCAATTGCGCTTGCTGATGGAGCCGCATCAAACATAGCGAATGCAATAGGGCTTCCTAAAAAAGCATTTAGCTATTTAACCTCTCACGGCGCGCTTGATATAGAGCACGTAAAGTTTTTTGAAAACTTAATGAACCAAATTACTGACGAGGCGGATCAGCAGGCTATTTTACATGGTGCAAAATGTTTTTATCGTTTGTACGGCGATATTTTTCGCGCTTTAGACGACGAGCCGTTTTTTAAAGCATCAGCACAAGAGCAACACGCATGAATACCGGCTTATGTGTATTAACTGGTGCGACAGGCGGAATTGGTCAAGCGATTGCTAAAACATTACACGGCCAAGGTTGGCAACTGCTCTTGGTGGGGCGAAATAGTGATGCCCTCAATACGTTAAGTAGCCAATGTCCCGGTAGTATAGTTTTTGTGGGGGATTTAACGGTTGCCGAAAACATGTTGGCACTAGCCATTAAAGCCAAAAAATTAGGGGGCGCTAAGTTACTCATAAACAATGCAGGCATTAATGTAATGCAAAGCTTAAGTGCATCGAGTAGTGAGCAAATTGATAATCTACTGAGCACTAATTTAGCCGTCCCTATGAAATTATGTCAGCTGTTTTTAGCGCAGTTGCACGCGAATAAAGGCTCCATAGTTAATGTTGGGTCGTCATTTGGCAGCATAGGTTACCCGTATCAAACACTTTACTGTGCTAGTAAGTTCGGTTTACGTGGTTTTAGCGAAGCGCTATCACGAGAGCTTTCAGACACACCCGTTAAAGTTAGTTATTTAGCACCAAGAGCAACCGATACAGATATTAATGATGCACAAATACGAGCAATGAATAAGGCGCTTGGTAATCAAATGGACTCCCCGCAGTTGGTAGCTGATGAGTTAGTTGCGTTATTAAACTCAAGTAAAACCAGACGATTTATTGGTTTTCCTGAGAAACTTTTTGCACGTATCAATGGCGTTTTTCCAGGTATTGTGGATAACGCAATTGCCAAACAGCTTCCTAAAATAAAACAGTTTTTAGGTTAATAGAGGATTTATTATGAAAAAATTTACTTTAGTAGCTTATTTAAGCATTGTTAGTGTGTTTTCATCGCCGGTATTTGCAGACGAACAAAGCGATTTACTCGCTATTCAACAGCAATGGGCGGTTGCTAATTATGAGCTTGAAGGTGATGCACAAATCAAAGCCTTTACTCAACTGAGTGAGCAAAGTGCTCAATTTATTGAAAGCTACCCTGATTCAGCAAATAGCTATACGTGGAACGGCATTGTACTGGCCAGTTTTGCTGGCGCAAAGGGCGGGTTAGGGGCGCTGGGCTATGCTAAAGATGCAAAAGTGTCATTAGAGCAAGCCCTTAAAATAGACGACAGTGCTTTAGGTGGCTCAGCGTATGCCAGCCTAGCAACCTTATACAGTAAAGTACCGGGGTGGCCTATTGGTTTTGGTGATGATGACACCGCCGACAAGTTTTTTAAGCAAGCGCTCGCTTTTAACAAAAAAGGCATTGATGCTAACTACTTGTATGGTGAGTTTTTATATGACGAACGTGAATATGAGCAAGCTAAAGCCCATTTGTTAGTTGCGCAAGCAGCAGGTATTCGTGATACTCGTGCTAAAGCTGATAAATATCGTCAACAAGCAATTAGCTCTTTATTAGCTAAAGTAGATAAAAAACTAAAGAGATAGCAAAATAAACAATGCATTTATTATTAGTTGAAGATGATCATCTTGTGGCGCAAGGGCTTTGCCGCTCATTGCGCCAAGAAGGCTACAGTGTAGAGCATAGCGCAATGGTTAAGCATGCATTGCAATGCTTAGGCAGTGGTGAAATAGAGTTGGTTATACTTGACCTAGGTTTACCCGATGGTGATGGTTCACAAATTTTAAAGCACATAAAAGCACAAAAAAAAGTGATTCCGGTGGTTATACTAACTGCACGAAGTAGCATTGAAGACAAAGTGCAAGGGCTTGATATGGGCGCTGATGATTATTTAGCTAAGCCATTTGAACCAGCCGAATTATTTGCTCGTTTGCGCGTAGCGAGCCGCCGAGTAAATCAAGCTCAGTCGAGTTTATTACAGTGTGGCGAAGTGACTATGGACACGTCAGCGCATAGTGTCACACTCAACGATGAGCTACTTTCTCTGCCACGAAAAGAGTACATGCTGCTAAAGGCGCTGTTGGAAAACCAAGGTCGCGTGCAATCTAAACAGCAGTTAGAAAATAAACTCTATCAGTGGGGAGAAGAAGTTGGCTCCAACACCATTGAAGTACATATTCATCACCTACGAAAAAAATTTCCCAGCGATTTTATTAAAACTCTCCGTGGTATTGGCTATGTCGTGGGAAAGAGATAGTTCACGTGATTAAAACGCCCCTAGATTGCACAAACTTGAATTTACAAAGGTAACCATACTCTATGTCAATTCGTAAGCGTTTAACCCTTATTTTACTGTCAATGATGGTGTTAACCTGCTTTTTAGCTTTAGTCAAAGGCTACCAAAAAAGTATGAGCCATGGTGAGCAATTACTCGATAGTGAACTAAAAGTGGTCGCTGGAGTGTTGATGCAACAGCCTTTATCTATAAACGCCATGGCGCCAAAAATACAAGACAGCGCCCAGTTACTGTATCAAATTTGGCAAGGCGGTGAGCTCCTTAGTGGCTCTAATGAATTGAATCTAAATTTAAGCCAGTATCAAGCGGGTTTTCAAACGCTTAATATTGCAGGACAGCGAATGCGGGTATTCGTTTTTGTCACTTCTTTACGCACCGTGATTGTTGCCGAGCCGATTGCTAAGCGGTTTGAACTTGCCGAGGCGGTGATTTTATCAGCCATGTTGCCTATGCTTTGGGCGGTTCCTTTGCTTGCGATATTTATTAGCTTTTTTGTTAAATATGCACTGGCACCATTAACCCGTTTATCAAAACAGTTAGCTCTGCGCCAAGCAAATGATTTCACTTCGATCAATTGGCAGGTGACTGATGAAGAGATAAAACCGGTGATCAGCCGCTTAAACGATTTATTTAAACGAGTAGAAACCGCCTATTTACGAGAGCGTTTTTTTGCCTCTGATGCGGCACATGAATTACGTACTCCCCTGAGCAGTTTAAAAATTAATGTGCACAATTTGGCAGCTCAACAAGGAGATAACCAAGAACTACAAGCCATGACCCAAGGTATTAATCGACTGTCCAATATAGTCGAGCAAATGCTAATACTAGGGCGTACTCAGCCAGAGCAGTGGCAAAAACAGTTTAAGGAGCAGTCATTATTGGCGATCACGCAAGAGGTAGTTAGCCAGTTGTATGAAAAAATAGAGGCTAAAAACCACACTATTAGTCTTGAGGGAGATGACTTTATCATTAACGGTGATGAATTTACCTTAGTGACGTTGATTTCAAACCTACTTAGCAATGCCATAAAGTACGCACCAGCCAATGGACAAATAAAAATAACGCTAAAGCAGATGCACAAGCAGCGTATTTGGCAAATAGAAGACAGTGGCCCAGGTATGGCGGACGATCAAAAACAACGGATATTTAACCGTTTTTATCGTGTTGGCGGTGACCAACACCCTTCGGGTGAACAAGGTGCGGGTTTAGGCATGGCAATAGTGCAGCATATTATTGCTATTTATCGCGCTGAAATTCACTTAACGGATAGTGATTTGGGTGGCTTAAAAGTACAGGTAGTTTTTGCAGGAGCTAAATGTGATTAAACAACTTATTAGGCCTTACTTATATTGTTGTGTATTTTTATCATTTAACGCCGCCAGTAAAGACTATCGTATTGTACTTAAAGATCATTTGTTTTACCCCGCAGAAATTGTCGTGCCGGCCAATAAAAAGGTACGCTTGTTAATCGAAAATCAAGATAGTACGCCTGAAGAGTTCGACAGTTTCGATCTCAATCGAGAGAAAGTACTTTACCCAAAGCGCAAAAGCGTTATTTATATCGGGCCATTAATCCCTGGGCGCTATGAATTTTTTGGCGAGTTTTCGCCCAATACGGCGCGTGGTGCTGTCATAGTGACTGAAAAGGAGCGTTCTAATGCTAATAACTAGCCTAGTGATGAGTCTAAACCAGTTACTGCCGGTGGCCATTTTACTTATTTTACTCCAAGTTGTAGCCAAGCAAAGATTAATGAAATTGCTGGGAGGGCTTATTTTAGGGAGCGGGCTTTCATTTTTGTTTGTAAAAAGTGCGCCGTTAATGAGCCCCTTGTTTGACTATCAGGGTTTAGAATATGCCCAAATTGGTTTGTGTATTTTAATTTTTATTAGTGCACTGTACTACGCCATTAAACAAGCAACAGCTGCTTTTATGATTGCGATTATCAGTGTAATGACTCTTTATTTAAGTCACTACATTATTTACCTGATTGGCTTTTGGCAAAGCAACGAAGCGGCTCAAAGTTTATTTATTGGCACTTTTTTAGGATTGGGAATATGCAGCAGCTTTAGCGTCTTGTTGTATTTTTTATTGAGTGCAATCAAACAGCGCTTTGGGCTTACCCCTTTATTGGTATTGTTAGCTTTAAATAGTGCGGCAAAACTACTAGTGGCACTTGATTTAGCAAGCCAGATTGACTTAATAGCAACAACGGTAACCGTATGGGATTTACGTGACATTTTAACCGAAAACTCAGAGTTTGGACGAGTATTGCGAGCTTTGATCGGTTATGAGGCTACGCCAAATTTAACCAGTCTTTTAAGCTATGCGCTGAGCAGCGTATTATTTTTATCTGCTTGTTATTTTATTCCTAAATCAATCACTAAGGAAAAATCATGAAAGCAATAAACCTATTTGCAGCTACTGTATTAATTGGTTTTTGTTTATTAATACCTAAGCTCGCTTATGCTGATGGCATAGTAGTAGATAAAGTTTATCACCCGTATGTGTTGCCGTTTGAACGAGAGCTTGAGTGGCGCCTTGTGTCGCATCAAACCGACAGTGGCAATATTTTAGCTCAACGTATTGGTTTAGGTGGCGCCATTAACGATACTATGGCACTCGAAGGTTATTTAGTGGGTGAGCGAGATGATAACGGCGACTTTGGCTTGCAAGCGTATGAATTGGAGCTTAGATGGCAACTAATAGAGCAAGGCCGGTTATGGGCCGATTGGGGCGCTTTGTTTGAATTTGAAAAACAGCATGACGCCGACGCATACGAAGCAACCTCCGGTTTTGTAATTGAAAAAGAGTTTGGTCGTGCAAGTCTCACCATGAATGCTTTTTTGGTATACGAATGGGGGCAAGACATAGAGAACGAATGGGAAACAGAGTTTAGGGCACAATATCGTTACCGATACTTGTCTGCGTTTCAACCCTCTATTGAGTTATATGCAGGGGAAGATTTTATCGGAATTGGGCCCGGGTTTATTGGGCTATACCGGTTTGAAGGGCAAAAACAGCTAAAATGGGAAGCTGGCTTTATAAGTGAAATTAGCCAGTCTGAAAAAAACCACAGTTTTAGACTTGCCCTAGAATTTGAATTTTAAGCATATAAATACAGGTTGATTATTTATTGCTCAATAAAATAAGGAAGTGCTTGACTTATATTTGGTTATCTATATAGTGGGCCGCAGCTAGAAAGAAAGCATGTAAGCTATAAATCTCCATTTCGTTGTTGTATAAGTAATACTTGTAGTACCGTCCTGAAGTTTTTAAAGTACCATCTCATTTTTTGCTACACCCGCTCATATGAGCATATTTTTTATTTTATATCAGGATATTACAATGTCTAACATCGTATCAGGTACAGTTAAGTGGTTCAACGAGTCTAAAGGTTTTGGTTTCATCGAGCAAGAAAATGGCCCAGACGTTTTCGCACATTTCTCAGCAATCAAAAGCGAAGGTTTCAAAACTTTAGCTGAAGGCCAACGTGTAGAGTTCACTCTTTCACAAGGTCAAAAAGGTCCTCAAGCTGATAACATCACAGCTGTATAATTTTACTTTTTAAGTAAAATGAAAAAAAGCGCCTAGGGCGCTTTTTTTGTGTCTGAAACAAACCTAACTTATTCAACAACCAGGACCTAATGGCAAGGATCACAATTAAAGTGGTTCTACTTGACCCCAAGGTCTAATATAAACACCTATTTAGTGACAGGGTTAGGTGCTAATAAAAAGCCTGTATAGCTTTAATTAGTCAAAGCGTAAAAGAGAGTGAGTTAAAGCACCGCTGAGCAAATACTACTTATTGTTAGTCATTTTCCTCACCTGCACATCATTTAATTAAAAGCCGCGTGTAATTTAACTCATTTACCGTAAGGGCTTCTTTTAGTTTTGCTCACTTGTTTGTGCGCTTCTTCCATTTTTTCTATAAGAACTTTATCTGTATCTTTATTTGCAGCTAAATAAGCAACCGTTGTTAATGTATCTATTTTAAAAATAAATTTTAAGTGGCCCGGTTTAAGTTTAAAGTAATCACTATATTGGAGCATATAAAGCGGGTCATCCAATATTAGGTCTACTTTTTTGGCTAGTAGTAACTTATAAGAATGCTGTATATCTGAAGTTATAACGCCCTCAAACCCCATTTTAGTGAGAGTTTGGGTCGAGAAGTCGTTATGTTGCATAGCTATTTTGTAATTTTTTGCTTGGTCAATATTATTGATTACTATATCGGTTCTGTCTGATAGCCCAACAAACCCCATTTCAAAGCGACCAATTTCCCCTACCCACTGAAATTGATCTTCACGTTCTGGCGTGCGAGCAATGCTGTAAATAAACGTGTTTTTTTCCTCGCTTGCCATTTTGTAGGCGCGGGCCCAAGGGTACATTTGTATGTCTGGTGTTAAACCAGCCTGTTTAAATATATCTCTTATGTACTGTGTTCCTTTACCTTGAACTTCACCGTCTATTAAAACTTGATTAGGTGGTGCTAATTCTGTAACAACCAGCAAAGGCTCTTCAGCTAAAGTACTAAATGATAAAAAAAGGATAAAAAAGGTCAGATTATATTTCACTACAACTAGTCAATTTAAGCTTGGAAACACTTAATTAAGTGTGGTTTAAAATTGTTAAATTTACAAAGTATTAGTGGTTATTTGAGTTGTAAAAATCTCATAATGAAAATAAAGAGAGGATATAGGAAGGAAGATAACTTTATTAAAGCCCTAAAACGATAAAAGGGCCTTGCGGCCCTTGGTGAAGTATCGTTCAAGTCAGCTAGCACTTTAACCCCTTAAAGTACTAACTTCTTGTTTTGCAACACCGGTTCATCTCTTAAGTTTCTAAGCTAGCGAGAGGAAAAACCCAGCAATTGCTGCGCTCATAAGGTTAGCCATAGATCCTGCTAACACTGCTCTGAGCCCTAAGCGTGCGATATCCTTCCGCCTGCTAGGCGCCATACCGCCTAACCCACCTAGTAAAATGGCTATCGATGATAAGTTAGCGAATCCACACAAAGCAAACGTAACAATTGCTTGTGTGTGCGCACTTAACGTATCGCGATAATTTATAAAGTCTAAGTAAGCAACAAACTCGTTTACTACTATCTTTTGACCAATAAAGCTGCCGGCTATAATTGCTTCATCCCACGGTACACCGAGTAACCATGCAACAGGAGCAAATACATAACCTAAAATTTCTTGTAGCGTTAATGTTGGATGATCAAACCATCCGCCTACACCACCTAATAAACCATTTAGAAGCGCAATTAACGCTACGAATGCCAGTAGCATTGCACCAACATTAAGTGCTAAATGCATACCATTTGCCGCACCTGATGCAGCAGCATCAATTACGTTTACCGGTTTATCATCGTCGTTTAAATCTAAATCAGCTAAGTTATCTTTAGGTGTTTCGGTTTCTGGCACAATCATTTTTGCCATTAAAAAACCACCTGGTGCCGCCATAAAGCTGGCTGCAATTAAGTACTTAAGCTCTACACCAATAATTACGTAACCAGCCATTACAGAGCCAGCTACAGTGGCTAAGCCACCTACCATTACAGCAAATAACTCAGATTTGGTCATCGTTGCTATAAAAGGTTTAACAATTAACGGCGCTTCAGTTTGGCCAACAAATATATTTGCCGTCGCTGAAAGTGATTCTGTTCGCGAGGTTTTTAAAAGCTTTTGTAAACCACCGCCTAAAATTTTAATTATCCAGTCCATAATGCCTATGTGATATAAAACAGCGACCAGCGCTGAGAAAAACACAATAACGGGCAAAACCTGAATTGCAAAAATAAAACCTAGCGTGTCTTGCGATGCCAGCGGGCCAAACAAAAAGCCTATCCCGTCATTCGCGTAGCCAATAACCGATGAAACGGCTGCTGACATACTTGCTAATACGTTTTTTCCTGCGTCAAAAAACAGAACAAAGCCGCCAATAACAACTTGCATTGCAAATGCTATAGCAACGGTTCTTAAATTAATTGCCTTGCGATTAGTTGACGCGGCAAAGGCAATGCCCAGCAGCACACACATGCCTACCAAGCTCATAAATGTTGTCATACAAATGTTTCCCGTTGTTATTCTTGTAGTAAATATTTAATTTTACTTTTTATAATATCAATCGCAACGCGGTTCATGCCGCCTCGAGTCACTACTAAATCTGCATTATGCTTAGAAGGCTCAATAAATTGATAAAACATCGGTCTTACAGTTGCTTGATACTGTTCAACAACAGATTGTAACGTTCTGCCTCGCTGCTCCATATCACGTTGCATACGACGCATTAAGCAGATATCTAAAGGAGTATCTATAAATACCTTAATATCAAATTCTTTATTTAGCGCTTTGTCGCTCAGTAATAAAATACCTTCAACAATTAAAATTTTTGCAGCGGCTACACGTCGCGTTTTATCGCTGCGGGTATGCTGTGCATAATCATATGTTGGTACTTCTACTGAATTTCCACTACGAAGTTGAGTTAAATGTTCAAGCATTAACTCATGTTCAAATGCATCAGGGTGGTCGTAGTTCGTTTGCGTACGATGAGCCATCGGCAAATGCGACTGATCCTTGTAATAAGCATCTTCTTCAATAATGGCAATTGCGCCCGGTTCAAGCTCATTAACCAACTCGTTGTATATAGTTTGGCTAAACAGAGATTTGCCCGACGCAGACGCGCCAGCAATAGCTATAATAGTTGTTCGTGTCACTAAAGTTCTCACCCACACAGAAGGATATATTGTTGGTAGATCACAATAGCAAAAAAGACACGATTAATCTCTTTTGCTTCGCTTAAGAACGCAAATTTATAATGTTTAGGTTTTATGAAACAGGACTTTTGTCCTGTACGGAAAAATCGTTCAGCAGATAAAGTAACCACCTAGAAACAAAGTGAGGTCAAAATGGCAAGAGCAATTATCTTAATGGCAGATAGCCTAGGAATCGGTGCAGCACCAGATGCAGATAAATTTGGTGATCTTGGCGCCAATACATTCGCTCACTTACTAAAAGCATATTACGACGAAACAGGCAGCGCACTTTCGCTTCCTAATTTATCTAAATTAGGTTTAGTAGACGCCTGTGAAGCCGCAGGTGGAGAAACGTGTTTAGTTTCAGACCGCCAAGCACCAAAAGGTGCATGGGGTTACGCTAAAGAACTTTCTAGCGGAAAAGACACTCCATCAGGCCATTGGGAAATGGCTGGCGTGCCTGTGTTATTTGACTGGGGATATTTCCCAAAAACACAGCCCAGTTTCCCACAAGAATTTGTAGACGAGTTTATAGCTCGTACAGGTATTCCTGGCATTTTAGGCAATTGCCATGCATCAGGAACAACCATATTAGAACAGCTAGGTGAAGAGCACGTAAAAACAGGTAAACCAATCTGTTACACCTCAGCTGATAGCGTGTTTCAAATAGCCGCGCATGAAGAGTCATTTGGCCTAGAGAAGCTTTATCAAGTTTGCGAAATCGCACGGGCGCTGCTTGATGAAATGAATATAGGGCGAGTGATTGCGCGGCCATTTTTGGGTTCAAATAGTCAAGACTTTGCACGAACAGGTAATCGTCGTGACTATTCAGTACTTCCGCCAGCACCAACATTGTTAGATGTTTTAGCAAAAGACGGCGGCGAAGTAATTAGTATTGGTAAAATTTCAGACATATACGCGCATCAAGGCATAACCCAAAAGCACAAAGCACCAGGGCTTATGAACTTGCTTGAAAAAACCAGCGAGGTTATTTCAACAGCACCTGATCGCAGCTTAATTTTTACCAACTTGGTTGATTTTGATGAAAAATTTGGTCATCGCCGTAACCCGGTAGGTTACGCTAAAGCATTAAAAGAATTTGATGACTATTTACCAACTATACTAAACCAGTTAAATGCAGATGATGTATTAATGATCACTGCCGACCACGGGTGTGACCCAACCTTTCCAGGTTCTGAGCACACGCGTGAATACGTACCTGTGATAGCGTACAAGCCTGGTATGGATAATACACCGCTAGGTGAACGAAACAGTTTTGCAGATATTGGTCAAACACTAGCACAGTGGTTTAACTTGTCTGAGCTTGAATATGGCGACAGCTTTTTAACTAAATTAAACGCGCCAAAATAAAAGGAAACAACGAATGAGTACTCCTCATATAAATGCAAATGTTGGTGATTTCGCCGAAACAGTTTTAATGCCAGGCGATCCGCTACGTGCGCAATATATTGCTGAAAACTTTTTAGATGATGCTGTACAAGTAACTGGTGTACGCAACATGTTTGGCTTTACAGGTACTTACAAAGGTAAGCCAGTAAGCATTATGGGTTCAGGCATGGGTATTCCATCAATGTCTATTTATGCACGTGAGCTAATTGTTAGCTTTGGCGTAAAAAACATTATACGCATTGGTACATGTGGCGGTATTGGTACCGACATTAAAATCCGTGACGTAATTTTTGCACAAGGTGCAAGCACAGACTCAAACGTAAACCGTGCACGTGTTCGTGGTTACGACTTTTCTGCAATTGCAGACTTCGACCTACTTTTAAACGGCGTTAATGCAGCAAAAGAGCTAGGTATTAAAGCAAAAGTAGGTAACGTATTCACAACCGACACTTTCTACCAAGCAGACGACACTTTCTACAAAGATTTAGATAAGTTAGGCGTTCTTGCAGTAGATATGGAAACAGCCGGTTTATATGGCGTTGCAGCTGAGTACGGCGCAAACGCAATGGCATTATTTACCGTAAGCGACCACGTGATCACTGGCGAAGCAACACCTGCTGACGAACGTCAAAGCACGTTTAACGAAATGGTTAAAATTGCATTAGAGTCTATCTAATCAATAAAACAGTTCCTTGGTAACGTATTCACTAAGTTTTGGAGACACGCCCAAAGTGAAGTGAGACTAACCTCCAAAGCCGCATTTTATGCGGCTTTTTTTATGCCTTAATAATTATAAAATCAATTAGTACCAGACTCTAAAAGCGCAGCGTCTCTTAACCTCTTTTTGAATAATGTTTCAAAAACGTAATGCACAAAGAGAACAGAATGAGAAGAAAATGAGTAGCCAAATGAATAGGTTAGAGCTTTGTCTTGTAGACGCACGCTAGAGGGGCAGCTTCTTATTACTTAAGAATAGATATGACCACAGAGCGCACCGAGGCGCTTCGCGCTACACAGAGTTAAAAGCATTTTTTAGTCACTACTCCTGGTCTTCTCCTTCACTTCTCGGTGGTGAAATAATCACTTTTATAGCAGTTGCTATTAAACGAAAGTAAAGCGAGTCTGTAGGCTACATTCAGCCACTGCTTTTGAAATCTTAATGCACAAAGAGAAGCGAATGAGGAGTAAATGAGAAAACAAAGTGAACAGGTTATAGTTTAACTTTGTTTTTTAGACATAGAGCTTGCTCACTTTAGAGGTGTCGCTTCTCACTTCTGGTCAAATATTAAATTACTTATTTTTTACCTCTAAAAGCGCAGCGTCTCTCAACCTCTTTGTGAATAATGGGCTTTTAAATCTTAATGCACAAAGAGAAGCAAATGAGGAGTAAATGAGAAGACAAAGTGAACAGAGTGAGGAGTAAATGAGTAGCTAAAATAAATTGGCTAGGGCTTTGTTTTGTAGACGTAGAGCTTGCTCACGTTAGAAGCGTAGCTTCTTGTTACTTAAAAAGGTATCACCACAGAGCACACCGAGGCGCTTCGCGCTACACAGAGTTAAAAATATTTGTTAGTCACTACTCCTGGTCTTCTCCTTCACTTCTCGGTGGTGAAATAAGCACTTTTATAGCAGTTGCTATTAAACGAAAGTAAAGCGAGTCTTTAGGCTACATTCAGCCACTGTTTTTGAAATCTTAATGCACAAAGAGAAGCGAATGAGGAGTAAATGAGTAGCCATAGTAAGCAGGGTTAACTGATTTTGTAGACGAAGGCTTGCTCACGTTAGAAGCGTAGCTTCTTGTTACTTAAAAAAGGTATCACCACCGGGTGCACCGAGGCGCTTCGTGCTACACCGAGAAAACCAGGAGTAACAACTAGTCACGGCTTCTGTCCTTTCCTTTACTTCTCGGTGGTGAAGCAATCACTTTTCATACCATCATTAAAAATTATGTGTTTAACAAAATTATTTTAAAAGCTGGGTTAAACTCAAGCTAAACTTCGCAATGAAAGCCAAGGTTATTCATTTAATTGCTACCCGAAAACGTTAAAATTTGCTATGTTGCAATACAATACACGCTTAGTGTTTTTATTAGGAAAGTTATGAAATCGTTATCTATTTTTTTTGCTTTATTTACCTTTACGCTAGCAGTAAATAGCTATGCCACAGAGTCTACTACCGATCAGCAAAAAGCGGATGAAAAAGTAAACACACTTGAATATAAAGCCCCTGAGCTTAAAAAACCGGTTGTTGACCCAACCAGACCAGACGACTCAAAAGTGTTAGGCGATGAAACCCCCAAGCCCGTTGAAAAGCCTAAAAATAAAATAGAAAAAGCAGCAGCCGTAGCCGAAGCAGAAAAAGCAGTGGCCCAAGCAAAAGAGGCCTTAACAGCTAAACAGCAAGCTAAAGCTAAGCAATCACGAGAATCACTTGCTGTGGTTGAACAACTTATAAAAGCCTATAACGCGCGCAACATTGAAGAGTTTATTCGTGTTTACGATGAAGATGTAGAGTTTTATATTTTCCCCAATGAGCTATTATTTAAAGGAAAAGAAAAACTAATAGCACGTTATGGTTTAATGTTTAAAAAGCTAAAGTGTATTCACTCATCGCCAATTAAACGCATAGTACATGGTGATATAGTAATAGACCATGAGCTATCAGAAACCTGCTCAGCAGACGAAAACGTAATAGATAAACGCTCAGAGCTTGTATCGAGCTATCAAATTAAAAACGGAAAAATAATTCGCGTATTATTTTTTCGTTAAGGATTATTATGCAAATTACTGACGACAAAAAACTTCGCTTAATGTACCGAGTAGAGCCCGGTTGTTTAGGCCCCGAAGGCGCACAACATATTGAAGATTTTTGTCGTTATGCTAACAAGCATATTAAGTCACCTTATTATGCACAATTCGTTTTTTTACCGCGTTACGATAAACAAAAAGACGAACGCCAATACAGCGTAAAAAGCCGTAACCTATCGCAATTGCAGGTTAAAAAGTACTTTAGTCACTTTGAAATCGATATGGATGGCTTTGAAGAGCAACTCGACGAGCTACTCACCAAAGCAATCGACTTGTACTTTAAACGCTAACACCTAAAGCTCCGAACAAAATTAAAGCGGCCAAAGGTACACTTAGCACGTATGCTTTATTAAATCACTTAGCCCCTAACTCTAAAAGCGCAGCGTCTCTTAACCTCTTTGTGAATAATGGGTTTTAAAACAGTAATACACAAAGAGAAGCGAATGAGAAAACATAATGATCTGGGCAATGCTTAGCCTTGTCTTGTAGACGTAGAGCTTGCTCACGTTAGAAGCGCCGCTTCTCATTTCAGGTCAAATATTAAATTACTTAGTCCCTAACTTTAAAAGCGCAGCGCTTCTTAACCTCTTTGTGAATAATGGGTTTTAAAACAGTAATACACAAAGAGAAGTGAATGAGGACTAAATGAGTAGCCATAATGCACAGGATAGAGCTTTGTTTTGTAGACGTAGAGCTTGCTAACGTTAGAAGTGAAGCTTCTTATTACTTAAAATTAGATATGACCACAGAGTGCACAGAGCGCACCGAGGCGCTTCGCGCTACACAGAGTTAAAAACATTTTTTAGTCACTACTCCTGGTCTTCTCCTTCACTTCTCGGTGGTGAAACAATCACTTTTATAGCATGAGTAAAACGTTGTTATTAAACGGAAGTAAAGCGGCCAAAGGCACACTTAGCACGTATGCTTTATTAAATCACTTAGTCCCAGCCTCTAAAAGCGCAGCGTCTCTTAACCTCTTTGTGAATAATAATCTTTTAAAACCTTAATACACAAAGCACAGGGCTTTATTACAGCCATAAAAAAAGAGCTTTCGCTCTTTTTTTCAAACTATATAAGCAAGCTAAACTTACTCGCCCGCCACAATAGTATTAAAGCTATTATTATCGTGAAGGCTTGCAAATGCACTTTCGTGAAGTAACTCATTACGTAAGTTAGGCGAATACTCAAGTGCCATTTTTATATCGGCCAGCGCATCGGCGTGCTCGTGTATTAGCGCAAACGCACAGGCACGTTGCCAATACGCATAACCGTAATCGCTATCTATATCAATTGCTTGGTTACATAAATCAATCGCTTTGGCGGTTTGATTAATTTCAAGCAGGGCGTCAGCTTTGTAGGCAATAGCTTCAACGTCTTCAGGTTTACGCTTTAAAATTTCATCAAAAATCTCGATTTTATTAGCATAATCACTTTCTAAATTTGCGCGCATCCACAACGAGTGAACCTCATTTGTAATCGATATACGTTCTTGGTTACTGAGTATTTCTTCAGAACGTACACGCAGCTTTTCTTCTAATACTTTTAAGCGCTCTTCGTACTCATCGGTAATAACACTCACGCGGGTATTTACAATATCTTCTACTTTATTTTTAACATCGCGCAGCGAGTTCCAGCCAACAAGTACCAAAATAGATGCCGTCGCAGTAATAATAAAAAACACATTATTTATAGTATCGGTAGTGTAAGTAAGGGCTCTATCGGCAGTGTCTAATTGCGCATGCGTTACTTGTTTAGTAACGTCTTCACGTAGTTTTTGCTGATCTTGGCGAACCGCTTTTAGCTCATCTAAAATGTAGCGTTCCATAAGCGGTTTGTACATAGGCTCTTTAAGTTGCTCGAGCGCTTGCTGTTCTTGTAGCTTTGAGGGGGCTTCTGTTTGTTGCTCAGCTGCATTAGCCATTGTTAAAAACAAAGTAAAACAAATACATAGTAAATAAAAGTAATAACGCATCAACATGCCCAAATAAAATAATAAATTGCAAAAATAATATTAACACGCACAACCTAAACTCACTAGGGCGGGTTTTGTTTTGAAGGCGAGTTTACAGCACATTATAAATTATTATCACTAAAGCATTGTGCAGCAATAAATTTTAGGCAAAAAAAACCAGCTCTGGGTGAGCTGGCTGAAACTGCTAAAACATCAAAGGTTAGGGAAAACTTAACTACCGCTAGCTAACAATAATCAGCTAACAAAAAACAAATAAATTAGAGTTATAAAGTAAAGGTGTATTGGGCTTAGTAATACACCTTTAACATTATAACTACAATTTCATGGTGAAGGGGGGTATTCCTATGTGCGCTGTGGTAAACCAAAGCCACTTTCAAACCCTTCACATACTATTACGCCGCTACTTTTTAATTCGATCATCGTTATTTAAAAAAAGATCAAAAATTTATAAATGCTCGTTTTTAAATACCAATCAAAAATACAAATCGGTCCAATCGTTTTAAATACGGTGCATTTGTTGGCACAGCTCAAAAAATAAGCCTATATTGATAATTCAAAATAAGTACAAGTATATAAGCAGTTGATTAAGCAACATTTGCATGAATTCAAAATAGTAATACCTAAACAAATTAACCATTGCTTACGTATTTTATTTTAGACCAAGAGGATTAAATAATGAGTAACTCTAGCGCTGGCAAATGCCCGGTAATGCATGGCAGCAATACACAAACAGCAGGCCAAAACACAGATTGGTGGCCAAATGCACTTAATTTCGACATCCTTCATCAACACGATACAAAAAGCTCTCCATACGGTAGCGACTTTAACTACGCTGAAGCATTCAAATCCCTAGATCTAGAAGCCGTAAAAACCGACTTAAAAAACTTAATGACACAAAGCCAAGATTGGTGGCCAGCCGATTGGGGCCACTATGGCGGTTTAATGATCCGCATGGCATGGCACTCGGCAGGTTCGTACCGTTTATCTGACGGACGTGGCGGCGGTGGCACGGCAAATCAACGCTTTGCCCCTTTAAACTCATGGCCCGATAACGCCAACCTCGACAAAGCGCGCCGCTTACTTTGGCCAATTAAAAAGAAATACGGTAACAAACTCTCGTGGGCCGATCTCATTATTTTAGCGGGCAATATGGCGTACGAATCAATGGGGTTAAAAACCTTTGGTTTTGCCGGTGGCCGTGAAGACATTTGGCACCCAGAAAAAGACGTATACTGGGGCGCCGAAAAAGAATGGTTAGCACCAAGCGACGAACGTTACCAAAATGTTGATAAACCCGACACAATGGAAAACCCGTTAGCGTCTGTTCAAATGGGCCTAATTTACGTAAACCCAGAAGGGGTAAACGGTAAACCCGACCCGCTTAAAACCGCAGCACAAGTTCGCGAAACGTTTGCCCGCATGGCAATGAACGACGAAGAAACGGCAGCGCTTACCGTAGGTGGCCACACAGTTGGTAAAACACACGGTAACGGAAAAGAGTCAAACCTTGGCCCAGAGCCAGAAGCGGCTGATATTTCAGAGCAAGGTATGGGGTGGAACAACCACAAAACACGGGGCATTGGCCGCGATACAATGACATCGGGCATTGAAGGTGCGTGGACCACACACCCAACAAAATGGGATAACGGCTACTGTGACCTTCTTTTAAATTACGAATGGGAACTGACAAAAAGCCCAGCAGGCGCTCACCAATGGGAACCTGTAAATATTAAAGAAGAAGACAAACCGGTCGATGTAGAAGACCCATCAATTCGCTTAAACCCAATTATGACCGATGCCGATATGGCCATGAAAATGGACCCAGCGTACCGCAAAATAATTGAGCGTTTTCATAACGATTTTGAATACTTTTCAGACGTGTTTGCTCGCGCATGGTTTAAACTTACGCACCGCGACTTAGGGCCAAAAGCGCGCTACCTAGGTGCCGATGTACCAAGCGAAGACTTAATTTGGCAAGACCCAATTCCAAGCGTTGATTACACCCTAACAGATACCGAAATCGCCGATTTAAAAGTAACACTACTTAATTGCGGCGTAAGCGCCAGCGATTTAATTAACACCGCATGGGACAGTGCGCGTACGTACCGAGGTTCTGATTACCGAGGCGGCGCAAACGGTGCACGTATTCGTTTAGCCCCGCAAAAAGAGTGGCAAGGCAATGAACCAGAACACTTAGCAAGTGTGTTAACGGCTCTTGAAAAAGTACAAGCTGGGTTAAGTAAACCTGTTAGCATGGCCGATTTAATTGTACTTGGCGGCACAGCAGCGGTTGAACAAGCCGCTAAAAACGCAGGGGTAGAGGTTAACGTACCGTTTGCGCCAGGGCGCGGAGACGCAACCGACGACATGACCGACGCCGAATCGTTCGACGTACTTGAACCTATTCACGACGGTTTTAGAAACTGGCTGAAAAAAGACTACGTTGTGTCTGCAGAAGAGTTATTACTTGAGCGCAGCCAGCTAATGGGTTTAACAGCACCAGAAATGTCGGTACTAATGGGTGGCATGCGTATGCTTGGCACAAACCATAGCGGCACACAACATGGCGTATTTACAAACAATATAGGAACGTTAAGTAACGACTTTTTTGTAAACCTAACCGACATGGCAAACCGCTGGGAGCCAACAGGTAATGGCCTTTACAACATTGTTGACCGCGCAAGCGGTGCAACTAAATGGACCGCAACACGCGTAGATTTAGTCTTTGGGTCAAACTCAATTTTACGCGCACTGGCAGAGTTTTATGCACAAGACGATAATAAAACCCGTTTTGTTCACGACTTTGTAAATGCATGGGTAAAAGTAATGAACGCCGACAGGTTTGATATTTAATAAACCTAAGTAACAGTTAAGAAGGAGCAGCAATGCTCCTTTTTTGTTTTTAAAAACGGGGCTTTTAAAACCGTATTGCACAAAGAGAAATGAATGAGGAGAAAATGAGAAGCCATAGTAAGCAGAGTAAACTGATTTTTTGTAGACGAAGAGCTTGCTCACGTTAGAAGTGCAGCTTCTTGTTACTAACTTTTAAAGCGATTCCTCTAAAAGCGCAGCGCCTCTCAACCTCTTTGTGAAAAATGGGCTTTAAATCTTAATGCATAAAAAGAAGCGAATGAGGAGTATATGAGTAGTCAAAGTGAGCAGGGTTAACTTATTTTGTAGACGTAGAGCTTGCTCACGTTAGAAGCGACAGCTTCTTGTTTTACATGCTATTTAATTTAAATAAATACAATCCCAAAATGGATATTGCCCGACACTTTTTACTATGCCAGTTCTTAGTGGGTTAGCAACAATATAACGAGCTTGATTAGTTAAATCTTTTTCAGAACGAAGCTGATGCTCAAAATAATTTTGCTGCCAAATCTTGCCTGTTGTTTCATTTAGCTTATTTATTTTTACAGTCGTTACACTTTTAAAGATTTTTATTACGTTAGCTAGTGAGCAGTCTTTAAGCTGAAATAACCAATGGAGATGATCAGGCATTAATACATAGCAAATTGTATTTACTTTATTTTGCATATCCACAATAGCCTTTGCTGCAATACATGCATTGCCAAATTCTTTAAATAGAGATGCTCTATTTATGCAGCATATAGTCACAGAGTAGAACTGATTATTATTTGAAAAACGATGTGCTAATAATTTTGAGGAGTCATGCATAGGAAAGGAATATATTTTGGCTTTGTATAAACATAGATAAGAATTAATCTAAAACAAGTTTTAAAAAGCCTTGCTTTTTCACGCCAGCAAGCTGCGCGTCTACAAGTTACTTTAAACACTATTTTGTAGACGTAGAGCTTGCTCACGTTAGAAGTGAAAGCTTCTCAGTGCTACAAAAAAAACACGAGCAATAGTTAATTACCTCTTGGTGATGATTTAATTACTTGTTTACTAATACACTTAACCAAGCACAAAAAAGGCGCTAACTAAGCGCCTTTTAAACTAAAAACCAATGGGTTTATGCTTTTTTCTCTTCGCAGCTTGCAAGGTACTCGTCAAACGTACCCTGAAAATCAATAACCTGCTTATCTTTAATATCAATAATACGCGTAGCTAACGACGACACAAACTCACGGTCGTGGCTTACAAAAATAAGCGTGCCTGCAAAGTCTTTAAGCGCATTATTTAACGCTTCAATGGCTTCCATATCCATGTGGTTTGTTGGCTCGTCCATTACAAGCACGTTCACGTCTTGCATCATTAACTTACCAAATAACAAACGGTTTTTTTCACCACCTGAACAGTTACGCGCTTTTTTGTTTGAATCGTCTGCTGTAAACAACAAACGGCCTAACATGCCACGAACCATTAAATCGTTATGCTTGGCCGTACGCCACTGCGACATCCAATCAAACAACGTTAAATCGTTATCAAAATCTTTAGTGCTGTCTTGCGGGCAGTAACCAAAGCTCGCATTTTCAGACCACTTAATTTCGCCTTCGTTACTTTTAAGCTCGTTAACTAAACAGCGTAAAAAAGTAGTTTTACCCACACCGTTTTCGCCAATTACCGCAAGCTTTGCACCGGCTTCTAGTAAAAACTCACCGCCACTAAATAACGTTTCACCATCAAAACCATGGCCAAGCTTGTTAACTTCAAGCGCTTGGCGGTACATTTTTTTGCCTTCGTCAAAACTTAACGATGGGCTCATACGGCTTGACGCTTTAACTTCATCAAGCTTAATTTTATCCATTTTTTTAGCGCGCGAACTTGCTTGCTTAGCTTTAGACGCGTTAGCACCAAAGCGGTTAACAAAGTCTTGTAGCTCGTCAATCTCGGCGCTTTTTTTAGCGTTTTCGGCTAACAGTTGCTCGCGCTGCAAGCCTGCCGCTTCTAAAAACTTCTCGTAGTTGCCTGGGTAAATACGCAGCTCGCCGTAATCAATGTCGGCCATGTGTGTACATACCGAATTTAAAAAGTGGCGGTCATGCGAAATAATAATCATGGTGCATTTACGTTTATTAAGCTCATCAGCAAGCCACGTAATAGTATGAATATCCAAGTTATTGGTAGGCTCATCGAGTAGCAGTATATCTGGGTTTGCAAACAAGGCCTGTGCCAAAAGCACACGAAGTTTCCAGCCTGGAGCAACGTTTGCCATTAACCCATAATGAAACTCTTTATCTATACCCGCTTCTATTAGTATTTCTTCAGCGCGGCTTTCGGCGGTGTAACCGTCCATTTCGGCAAAAACGCTTTCAAGGTCGGCCACTTTCATGCCGTCTTCTTCGCTCATTTCGGGTAACGAATAAATACGTTCACGCTCTTGCTTCACTTTCCAAAGCTCAACGTCGCCCATAATTACCGCATCTACCACCGTGTATTGCTCAAATGCAAACTGGTCTTGGCTAAGGTTACCTACTTTTAACCCCGGGGTAATCGACACATTACCCGCACTTGGCACAAGCGCACCGCTTAAAATTTTCATGAAGGTCGACTTGCCGCAGCCGTTAGCGCCAATTAAACCGTAACGGTTACCGTTACCAAATTTAGCTGAAATGTTTTCAAACAACGGCTCTGCGCCAAACTGCATCGTAATATTTGCGGTGGAGATCAAAAAGGGTAATCCTAGAATGAGTACTGACAGGAGCGTGTTGCAGCAAAAGGCCACAAACAACATCAAGCAATAGGGTAAATTAGCTGGCGAATTATACAGATCAGCCACAATTAATGAAAGGTAAAAGGCAGCTAATTTATAACCAATCTTAAACGCACTTTAACGGTGCAAAAAGCCTTAAAATTTGCCTAGCAAGTAAAGGAGGTTAACTAAGTAAATTTACTGGTGTGATTGGTAAATACGCTCAATAACCGCTTTATTGTTAGTAATATACGAATTAATAGCTGCTATATCGTCGGCAGTAACCGTTTTTTTACTCAGCATAAAGTGCACATTATTAACGTTTATGGGCTCAACCAATGCCGCAGGCATAATGTTTGAATACTGCTTTGTAAAATATTGCGCCACTAACGAATCATCAATTAAAAAATTAATGCGCTGCTTGTTAAGCAAAATAAAACGCTTTTTAGACTCCCCCGTAAGCACCACTTGGTTTGCATACTGCGTGCGTAATTGTTCAAACGCATCGCCAAAAACACTCCCTCTGTTTACACCCACCGTAAGCGATTTTTTAAATAACTCGTTAATGCTATTCACATTAGGCGAGCTGGCGTGCTTATATAATAGCATTTTTTCAACACGGTAAGGTAACGTAAAGTGAGCATACTCAGCGCGCTCTGCCGTTTTGCTGGCAGCAAAAATTAAATCAACACGGCCCTGTTTTAGCTCTTCAAATGCACGTAACGAGCTAGGTAACACACTAAAATTTAAGCAATAAGGAGAGCTTTTAAAAATAGCCTTAAGTACGTCTATTTCAGTACCACCCAGGGCATTGTTTTTTAATATTACATAAGGCGGCCAGTAACTTTCGTTGGTAGCTACTGTTAACGTTTTAGTGCATCCCCAGGCGTTAAATGCACTAAAAGTAAAAAGGGTTATAAACAATAATATTTTCAAACTACAGCCTTTTGTAAACGGTTTTTAGTGTGTATTTAGTTATAATTTTTCAAACAGTTCTTCTAATTGTGCCTTATGGCTTTGTATTAATTTATTAACCTCAATAACATCTTGCATAGTGGAAGTATTTTTACTCAGCATTAAATGAATAGAGCCTTTGTTAACATAGGTTGTAGTATTAACTCGCTTAATATTGTTTGACTGGCTAATAAAGTACTCACCCACTAACTGGTCTTCAATTATAAAATCGACCCGTTGTTTAGCTAATAAAGCAAAACGCGTTTTTGCTGCACCGGTAAAAATAATTTGTTTTGGATAAATACTTTTTAAGTGCTCAAATTGCTCGCCGTAATAACTCCCTACATGTGCGGCCACGGTGTAGCCCTGTTCAAGCGCATCTTGTAGGTTTTTAACATTATAGTGTTTATTTTTATGCTGATACAGCCACATCACCTCGTTGCGGTAACTATCCGAAAAATAAACATGCTCTGCACGTTTTTCAGTAAAGCTGGCAGCCCAACCTAAATCCATTCGGCCTTTAGTTTGTTCAACAAATGCGCGCTCGGTATTGGGTAAAAACTCAACCTGAACACAATAAGGCGACCCCGCAAATATAAGCCAAAGTGCCGTTACTTCTTTACCCTGTGCGTGGCCGTCTACATTAACTACGTAAGGTGGCCAATAGGTATCGTGCGACGCGACAAAAAACCTTTTTTCGCAAGCCGTGCTCCCAAAAGAGAGGGCTACTAACAAATACACACCGTATTTTTTTAATCTATGCATTATATCCCTCATGCTAGCGACGCAATATGTACAGTATAAACCAGCCTAAAAATTTGGTAGCAAATTTTGTATAAGCATGTAAATAACATTACGGGCTGTAAAAAGTTATGTATTTATAAATCAGGCATAATTTCGTCTTTATGGAGCTATTTCAAATGTATGAATAAATGCTTTTGATAATTTGGTTTTGATCTATTACAAGTACATTATGTTATTCTTTAGGTCTCAGATTAAGGATTAATAAAATGATATATCTTGATTCAGCAGCTTCGCATCCACTACTCCCCGAAGTCAAAATAGCTTTAATAAACGCCTTTGATGATTGTTATGCTAACTCCGCATCTGGGCATCTTTTAGGTGAAGCAGCTTTACAAAGAGTTGATGAAGTTAGAGAGGAACTTGCAGATATAATCGGAGCTTATCCTAGTGAAATCATTTTCACTAGCGGTGCTACAGAGTCTAATAACATTGCACTTAAAAGCCTTTTACTTAGTAGCGATCATCCTAAAGAAAAAAACCATATAGTGATAAGCGCGATTGAGCATAAATGTATTTTTGCAATATGCGAGTATTTAAAGCTACAAGGTTTCGAAATATCCATAGTTATGCCTAATAGTGAAGGAATAATTGAGCCAAAAAATATAAAAGATGCAATACGCCCTTCTACTGCTCTTGTTTCTGTTATGCACGTAAATAATGAGTTAGGGACTGTAAATCCAATTTCAGAGATTGGTCAAATTTGTTTTGAAAACAATATTCTTTTTCATAGCGATGCAGCACAAAGTTTTGGAAAAACAGAGATAGATGTAGACGATATAAATGTGGATATTATGTCGTTTTCAGGACACAAAATAGGTGGCCCAAAGGGTATTGGTGCGGTTTATATTCGTGACTTAAGAAAAAGAAATGTTATGCCAGTAATACATGGGGCAGGACAAGAACAAGGGGTAAGAGGCGGAACTGTTGCTGCTCCGTTAATCTTAGGGTTCGGTGAAGCTATAAACTCTTTTCCACAATCTTATAAAAATTTTGCTAATAAACAGATACGCAGTTACTTTTTAGAACAACTCGTTCAATCTGATATTTCCTTCTCTATAAATGGAAACAAAGAAGCGCTACCACATATAGTTTCGCTTACATTACCCAAAACAAACATTGGTGTTTTAGTAAGAGATAATGAAGACACTTTTTGTTTAGCTCAAGGTTCTGCATGTTCTTCTAAAGAAATTGAAGCCTCACATGTATTAACCGCATTAGGCTTAAGTCGTGAAGAGGCTGAGTATACTTTTCGTATAAGCTTTACGAACCAAATAACAACTATTGATATAGATCTGTTAGTTAGCGCCATAAAAAAAGCGGCTATTTAGCCGCTTTCATTTTATTTATAACATGTTACACAGGCTCCACCGCCTTCTGCTTCGTCATAAATATCGTCCAACTCATTAAACTCACATACACCTTCAAAGTCCCCTAAAAGTGCATTACGGCGCTTTTTCTTATTAAAGCGGGCTACTTTCTTCTCGTGATTTTCAATAATACGTTTTTGTACTGCTGGGTCTTCTAGCGTTTCTAATGGTTGGCCTTGGCCCATCCAATAAAAGCGTTCACCTACAGTGGTATTGTTGTCATCGCCTTTTTCAAAAGCTTTGGCTTCTTCAAATAAATCAGGGTGCTTTTCCATAAGCTTAACCCATTCTATTTTTCTTTGATAAAAGCAAAATGTACAACCAGAGCGAGAGCGCCATTTATAGTATTCAGGTAATTCTAAACCGTTACGTTGTAATATATTTTCAATATCACTTCTAACTATGCCGTGTTCTCTAAAAGGGAAAACAGATTCAATTGGCTTTTCAATCGTCATGTAACCAGAGCGGTCTGGTTCGTCAGCTCTAATCCCTACATAGTTTTTTATTTTGTAACCATCTTGGATAAAGCCATCAAGCCACTGCTCAAATGGTTTTAATTTCATCTGAACGGTACACCAACGGTCGCGTTGAGAAGGTAAGTAATTACCATGCTCTTTTAAAAGGTGGGCAAAATCTTTCTCGCCACGCCCTTCAATATTATTTAACGAACGTGCATTTAAGCGGTGTATATAACCAAGCTTTTCCTCAAGCTGGTCAATAAACTCATTAGTTTCTGGCAGTTCATAACCCGTATCAGTAAAAAAGTATTCTACATCTAATTCCGGGTAAGTTTCTTTAACAAATAATGCCAAAGCACTACTGTCTTTACCGCCAGAGAGGCCTAAAACATGTTTAACTTTTTCCGTCATCTAGCACCTCAGTTTCTGTTTGATCCATCAAATTAGTTAATAAGTTTGTAAGTGCTGCTAGTTGCTTTTCTTTCGGCATTTTTGCGATAGCGTCTTCTATGTTATTCACAGCCGATTGTACATCATCATCAGCAGCTAAATCATGCTTAGTAAAGCTACTAAACTCTTGATGATTACCTTTTTTATCTGTTGTAATAAAGGCGAGAGGTTTAGAGGAACCTTGAGTACTAAAATTACTGAATGACTCTATACGCCTGAACTGTACACATAAATTTTGTAGCTCGTCTAATCCACTTCGTAAATGTTTATCTGTCCAGTTGCGTTCAGGCACACCGGTTAATATATTAATTACAAATTCAAATTTGGTTTTGCCATCAATATAATGTGATAAACGCTTAGCTAAGTCTTTAACCTTAGGGCGTTTAGCTTCTTTTTCAACAACGTCACAGCGCTCTTTTAAAGCAGTATTAAAATCTTCACCAAGCATATTAACAATAATTTGTTTAAAGCCATTTAACAGTATTTCATGCTGAGCGCTTAAATCTTCTATTGCAGTTTTCAGGTTTTTCCCTAATTTCTCTTCCACATCAGGGTCATCTTTCTTAAACCCAAAAACAGTAGGCAAATCATCTAAAATAAGTTTGTAGGGGTCGTTCGCTGCTATTACTTTGTTTCTAAAGTCTCTTGCTTGTTTAGTAAGGCCGTTTTCGCCTGAGCTTGTAAAGCTTTCGCCACTTGTTTTTTTAACCCACGTAGGTAGCTTATGAATAATGCCTACAATATGTTTTGCAATATTTAAAATTGCAGCGTTATTTGTACCTTCACCTAAAGTCGCTTTCGCAAGGTTATCTAATAAGTGACTTTGAATTTCTGATATTTCAAAATACCTCACTGCTGCTTCACTTGGGTATTTATAAATCTTATTTACGAGTTCTTCATCGAGTTCAGGAATAAATACAAACTGTTTTGTTGAATCCCAATCATAAAATGCAACTTGGCCTTCTAATGATTTTAAAAGAGCTAATCCGTAAATTCGGCATAAGCCAGCTGTTAAACCGTATGGAGGTAACATCCACATTTCATAAAGCTCTGCCAAGGTTACATGCTGTTTGGAAGAATTGTTCTTTATAAACTCAAAGCCGCTCTCAAATAAAGCATGCATTTTAGGGTTTGCTGCAATTGCTTCGTTAGTCCAACGGCTTGGAAATAAATAACCTTCAGGGGTTTCACAGTGCCACCCTTTACTTTTTAAACAAGACAGATAAAGGCCTTTTTCTGGCGGGAATGCTTTGTCATCAAATCCTAAGTCTTTCTCATCACCATTTTCAAACATAGCATTCATTAACTTACGAATAGCACTGTTTGCACTACCTGAAGGTTTAGAGCGGTTAACTAACTCATTAATAACAGATGGAGATTTATGAAATATCTTGTCAGCTATATCAGAGGCTATTGTGGCTAAAGGTAATGTTGCTAATTTTTTACCACAGTATGACCAGCTAGTATTTGTATATGCATTCTTTATTTCACTGTCTACATTCGCTTGTGCAAACTTTATTCGGCTTTCTAGCTCGTTTTTAGCAATTAAATCGTGAGTGATCTTTTTCTCTTCTTTTAAAATCTTACGAAGTGCTATTAACTCAATAGCCGCCGTTTTTAAGTTTGTAAAATCTTTGAGTGTGCCTATTGACGCAAACGGCATTTCTTTCGCGTTTTCTTTAAGAGTTTTGGCAACCTCGGGATTTGTTGGTAAAACAAAGTAAGTGAATGCCTCACCTGTTTTTGGTTTAGTTACAAACGTTTCAAATGCAGTGGTATCAAACTTATTTAATAATTTGGTGGTAGCCCAGCGCATAGTGCCGGTTTTATGGTAATGGGCTGTTGCTAAAATATTTTGTGGTGTAGCGCATGCTTCTGTCCAGTCAACGCCTTCGCTAATAACCTCAATTTGCTCACTAATAAGGTTATTAATATCAATATCACTACCTTGAAACACAAATAAAGCATCGTGTTTTTGGCGATAAATAATTACAGTACGTGCTTCTAACTCTTTAATTGCATCATCAACATCATTCACCTTATAACCACGGCAAACAAAGTAATCTTTAATGAAACTTCGTTTAGCATGTAACTGATTATGAAAGCCAAAAATAGTTAATAACGCTATAAGCTTGGTAATGGCAATATGAAGTTCGTCACCTTTTTGCTCTGCTCTATAAATAGCATCAGAGCCTTCGAGCCATGCTTTACTGTCCTGCGAGGTAACAATTAGGTGGTGTAAATTATGGTAAAGGTAATCCCAATACATTTCAGGGCGATACAAAGCAAGCTCTTCATTTAGGCTTGTATAGTTTTCAGTTAAAAATTCTCTAAACCCATATTTTTCGTGGGATGCTAAGAAACCAAATAAGCTACGTTCGTTTTGTGAAAAACGACGACGAGAAACAGGGCCAAGCAATAAACTAACAATAGGGTCTAGTGGCAGTGTTTTGCTAAGTGCATGCTTGTTTTTATTCTGGTTTGTAAAAGCGCCGCTGACAGTACTAATTAAGTCGGCGTATTTAGACTCTATTGCATCTTCCACTTTAGGTGCTCGGTATATCGAATCACCAACAAGCGTTAAAGACTCGTCAATAGATGGATTAAAGCTTAAGTCGCGATAGCGCCCTTGCACTTTGCTCCATTCTTTTTGAGTTTTAACATCTTTGTTTTTAGCGTAGTCAGAAAACGCCTGATGTAAAAAGCCCATAAGTAAAACAGGTCGTTTTGCCTGCTGCACAATATCGGCTAAAGATTGAAATAAATGTAAATCTTTGTTTTCACGAGATTGATAATCTAAAGCTTTACCCATTTCATCAAGTAAAATTAAAACACCGTCTTCATTTTTACTTGGTTTTTGTAGGATCTTTTTTATTTCTGCTAAGCATTTATCATCATCAAAATCAGCTATTTCTGTTTTATCAAAGTCTTCATCAAATGCATTAAGTAAGCTGACTAAAATACTGTTTGCTGGGGCTTCTAAACCACAAACATGTTTAACAGTTTGCCAACCGTTTTTTAACGCAAAGCGCTCTTCAAAATCGGTAATAACACTTTGAGAATTATTTAATTTTTTTAGGGCATAACTACGTTTTTTTGTGTCGGTAGAGAGCAAGCAAGATAAAAACAAAGCAACGGTAGATTTACCTGACCCATAAGGGCCTGTAATTGTAAATGCACGTTGTGTGCTATTTTCAAATTCGCGACTAATAGTATCAAGTACATTTATAGCTGTACCATGCAGTACAAATTCATCTATAAATGGAGAGAAATCAGTATTATCGGTATCAATTCGTGTCGAACTTTTGTAGCGTTGATTTATTGTAATTAAAGATTCAGACATGTTATTTACCGTAGTACATTTTTAAGTAATCGATCGCATTATTTTTTATATCAGTAGATATACTTACTTGACGTAAACCCAGCGAATCCACCCAAGTTACATTCTTACTTGTAAAGCCCTGCGCTTCATCCAACTTTTGCCCTAACCCAGACTCTGAAAGCCTAAATATTCTTCCCGGTGAGCAAGGTTTTGTAAGTAAAGAATCAAAATCAATAGTACCTACATTAGAGTCTTGTGTTTCTGCATTAAAAAACTCAAGCAGTGCATAAATAAATATTTCAACAGGTAGTTCAGGGCGTTCAGCAAGGTTACTTACATAAAAGCCGCCACCATTATCTTGTACTAAATTTAATTCAGCTAAAGGCGATGTAAAATGGTCTTCATCAACTTTAACAGCTTTTTTTGCTGTACTATTTTTTTGTTTTTTGCTGTAAGTATTTAAAAAACAATCTACATCTTTTTTTAGTGTACTTAAGTTACTCAGCTCTGTTTTAACTAGTCGTTTAGCATCGTCATAACAGTCATCTACTAGTTTACTTTTTTCAAAATATTGAACGTTAGAGTAGTTAAAAAAGTAACGATATGCAGTTAGGCTTATGTTGTTAAAGTTCAGCCAAAAATGAATAAGCCATACAGAACCAGGAAGCTCTAAAAAAGGGTCGTGTCCATCTACAGTTTTATCGCCAAATAAAAACTTTCCGTTATTAGCTACAGAGTGAGCTATTTCACCTTTGTTTATTTTTTCTATCACATTAGCCGACTCAGCCCAATACTGAATCGCCTTAACCATATTCTTGCCTACACCTAGTTCAACAATAGAGTGACGTATACTTTCTTCGTTAGAAGAAAAATTGCCTTTATTATTCAAGTGATTAATAGCTTTAAATAGCCATCCATAGCGTAAAGGGAAGGTGTCGTGCCCTGTAAATTTAGCTTTCATGCTTAAAACTGCTCCTGGAGAAATTGTCCAACGCCGCACATATTATACGGATTATTAGCTGAGAGAAAGCTCTAATTTTATGATTTACTGTTTATTTATACAGTTATTGTTGATAAAAAAGTTGTCCAACGGGTTACAAATCTGTACCTTTCTTTGTATTATACATTTTTACTTATCTAATACTTTGATTTAGTGATAAAAGGTTAGGTTCTATATTGAAGGGATATCAATGCTGACAAAAATTCTAGCAAATTTTTCTGAGGATGAACTATTAAGTTTTCTTCCCAAAAATTCAATAAATTTCGCACTGCAACTTGATGCAAAAGATAATCAGATAACAGAAAACAACTCTTACAATAAAAATAAACTTGCCGGTATAGTTGCGAGTGTTAAACAGGTCGACTTTATTTTTGACTCTCAATTACGAAATAAACTTATCGACCGTTTATCTGCAACGCAACTAGCCGAGCTATTTCCAAGCTTTGAACTTGAAGCAAAAAATGTTACACCAAAATACTATGATGCGATAATAAGTTGGGCAAATGATAACCCTAAAAAGTTTGCTGAGTTACTAGGGCTTTCTGTATTGTATGAAAGTCAGCTAGAACAAGATAATGGCTTAAAAAGCATATCTTGTATTGAGCCAAACTACGGTCTCTACCCTTATCAGCAAGGCATTAGTAAACAGGTTTTCTCTCAGCTCGGCCAAAATAAAAAACGAGTATTGATTCATTTGCCTACAGGCGCTGGTAAAACACGTACCGCAATGAATATAGCTTCTGAACATCTCAGGCAATCAGAGAATAACTTAGTTTTGTGGTTAGCAGACAGAGAGGAGCTTTGTTCACAAGCTTACTCTGAATTTTCAAAAGCATGGCAGTCTTTGGGTAACCGTGCCACTTCTCTTTATGGGTTTTATTCAAGTTCCACAGAAAGCCTAAGTGGTATTGACTCTGGCTTTGTAGTTGCTGGCTTACATAAGTTTTTAAGTTTAAGAAAAAGTGACTCAAGGCAACTACAACTTTTATATAGCAAACTAGCTGAAAAAGTCACGCTAGTTATTTTTGATGAAGCTCACAAAGCTGTTGCCCCTAAATTTCAAGAAGTGATTCAAGACTTTATTGATGATGAGGCGTTTCATGCTGACCTAATAGGTTTAACAGCAACCCCAGGAAGAAGCTATTCTGAGGATGGATTATCTGAAGAAGACGCTCGCCTAGCTAATTTTTTCTATAACAATAAAGTATCAATGCAAATTTCGGGCTATTTATCACCAATAGATTACTTAGTAGAAAAAGGTTACTTAGCCAAAGCGAACTTTAAGTCGTTAAATTATGATCATTCAGGTATTGCTGCATACGAATTAAGGGATGCGGGCGGTGTTGAGACAATGACGACTTTAGCAAGTAACATAGAGCGTAATCGACAGATCTTAAAAACGATAATTGATGAATGTAACCTTGGCTCACAAATCATCGTTTTTGCGTGTACCGTAGAGCACGGAATTAACCTTGCTACCGCGCTTGCCTATCAAGGTATAAAAGCAGCATCTATTGATAGTAAAAATGATACAGCTGAGAGCCGCAGAGCGAAAATAGCGCAATATAAAAATGGTGAACTACAAGTTCTCGTTAATTTTAATGTACTAACGGCAGGGTTTGATGCCCCTAAAACTAACGTAACCATAATAGCTAAACCAATGAACTCCTTAGTACAGTATTTGCAAATGGCGGGCCGTGCCATGAGGGGTTATAAAAGCGGCGGTAACAAAGAATGCAATATTTATACAGTCATGGATAACATACCTGAGTTTCAAAGTATTAGCCTCGCATTTGGTTATTGGAATGATATGTGGGCAGAAAAGGAAATAAAATAATGAGTAATAGATTTTTAAGTGCTGAGACCGTTATTGAGTCATTAAGGGATAATGGATATAACAATACTGCTTACGCATTAGCGGAGCTTATTGATAATAGTTTGCAAGCAACGGCTAACCGTGTAGAAGTTGGCTTTATAGAAGAACAATTAAACGCCCGAAAAAATTATACCGTATCAGAAATTTCTCTTTGGGATAATGGTGTGGGTATGGATATCGAGACGCTTAGAGTTGCTATGCAATTTGGTGGAGGTACTCACCGAAAAGATACAGGCGGTATGGGTAAGTTCGGTATGGGTTTACCTAACTCATCCATTTCACAATGTAAGCGTGTTGATGTATGGAGTTGGCAAGCCGGTGGAGAGCCTCATCATACTTATTTAGATGTTGACGAGATGAAAAGCGGTGCACTTGAAGAAGTGCCAATGCCCACAGCAAAAGCGATACCATCAAAGTACGAAAAAGCATTTTTTACTAAAAAACCAGAATCTGGCACATTAATTATTTGGTCTAAGCTTGACCGCTTAAGCTGGAAAACGGGCAAATCTATTTATCGCCATTGTGAACATCTTGTCGGAAGAATGTATCGTAATTTTATTAGTGATGACAATATAAAAATAGAAAGCATTACTTATCGAAAATCAGCGGAAGACAGGCTTGATGTTTACGATAAGGAAACCTTTAAAGCTAATGATCCAATGTACTTGAAAAAGAACACTTCGCTACCAGAGTTACCAGGTAGTTATAAGAATGAGGCTTTTTTTGAGAAGATGGACGAAGAAGTTATTTCTGTTGAATATATTGATGAAAACGGTGAGCCTAAACGAGATGATGTAACCGTTACTACCTCAATGGTTAAAAAGAATATATCAAATCGTATTTTAAAAGACACCGTTGGTAAGTTAGGTGGTACAACTTGGGGTAAGCATTGTAGTAAAAATGTCGGCGTTTCAATAGTTCGTGCTAATAGGGAGTTAGTTTTAAGAGATTCATTTCTGACTTCGGCTCTGAGAGAAAGTAAAGGGCGTTTTATTGGTATTGAAGTATCTTTCCCTCCAACCCTTGATTCTGTTTTTGGTGTAACTAATAACAAACAAGATGCAATACGATTAATTCCTTATGAGATGAAAACAATTTTTACTCAAGCAGGGTTTGATTCTGAGCAAGAATACTTACGAGATTTAGAAGAGAATTCTGATTCATTACTTCAAGTACTTAAAGTAGTGGCAGTAATTAAAAAGCATGTATCAGCTTTAACTAAAGAGTTAGATACAATAAATGTTGAAGGCAAAGCTGTAAAAGGGGAAGAGCCTAAAACAGTGTCTGAAGGCGCAGCATCTAAAGCAACACAAGGCTCTGCACATCGTGAAACTCATGGCCATAAAACTAAAGAAGAAACACCAAAAGAGCTAAAGAAAGAGGATGTTGTTGATCATCTTAAAAAAGCCGGTGGAATGAGTGATGAAGAAGCTGAAGAAAAAGCTGAGCGACTCATCCTAACAGGGAACCGTTTTTTAATTGAAGACGTAGCACGAGATTCTGAAGCCTTTTTTGACGTATCAACAAGTAAAGGTTTAACGCTTGTATTATTCAATACAAACCACGTTTTTTATCAAAAGCTGGTCAGTAAGCTAGATGGTGATGAACTTGAAATCATGCAAACTACAATTGCAGGTTTTGCACGAGTGATGAATGAAACCACCGATGAACGAAGACTCGCTTATTTAAACACTATTCGCCGTGAGTGGGGCTTAGTTATTAGTGAGTTCCTCCAAGGCCCTGAAGATGACGAGTTGGACGACTTTTAATGTCGAGCCTAATCTCAAATACTGAGCTTACAATTCAGCTCGAAGAGTTATTACCTAACTGTAAAAATTTAACTATCATATCTGCTTTTATGACCCAACCAGCGACACGCTGGTTAGGTCAGTTAATTTCTAACAACAAACCTAAAGTTCAATTGATAGGTCGTTTTACACCGATTGATTTTGCAAAGGGTGCAAGTGACTTAAATGCACTTCGTGATTGCATTAACAACGGTTACCAAGTCAAAGCACTTGTAAATCTGCATGCAAAGATTTATCAAATAGATCACGATACTATTTTTAATGGTAGCGCTAACTTAACGGGTAAAGGATTAGCCTTAGTTAATAACGGCAACTTAGAATCATGTAGCAGAGTAAATGCCTGCGAACAATCTAAAGCATTCATTAATAAAATTGTTGAATCAGCAACTGAGTTAAGTATAAATACGCTTGATAAAATGCAGGCGTTTTTAGAACAACTTGATGATGCAGATGAAACGGAGTTACCTGCTGTATGGCCCGAAGAGATACTGCCACAAACATCAGAACTGTTTGTATCAGATTTTCCGTTAGGTAAACCAGGCGTTATTTTGAATGAATACCAGCTCAACCCATCATTACCCTTTGCTCAAATTGAGAATGCTAAAGACGATTTAGCATTAGCGTCAACATTGTTTAAACAAACAAAAGCTTACTGTTGGCTAAAAGCACAAATTACTGAAAATCAATCAGGAAGAGACTTAGGTTTTGGTCAAATCTCAAGGTTTTTGCATGATGCTTTAGCTGATGACCCTACACCTTACCGACAAGAAATAAAAGGTCTACAGGCTAATTTATATTCTTATTTGAAGCTATATGCGAGTGATGAAATAGAAGTCTATATGCCTGGTAGAAGAAGTGAAGTATTGAGGCCAATTAATGTTGATCAATATTAAAATTAAAAAATATCAATGCTTTATACGTTAAAATATTTTTAGGAACTGAGTAATGAAACTAACTGTTAAAGATACAACATCAGCAATAGCTCTATTGGATAATAATGAATTATTCATACCTGCCTATCAGCGCCCTTACCGTTGGGAGGGGGAGAAGTCAAAACAACTGCTCGTAGATATCGCTGAGTATCTGAAGGCACAAAAACGTGACATGTTTAGCCTTATCAATAACGGCCGTTCAGACAGTAGAGTGGAGTATTTTACAGGTGCGACGGTAACAACTATCGATGATAACCGTGCTTTAGAAATCATAGATGGTCAACAACGAACTACTACCTTCTATTTATTTGCATTTATAAGGTATTTAGTACTTGCACGTATATTGCGAGAGCGTATCGATGGGAATGATCAATTAGCGTTAGAGGTCATTGAAAGTGTTATTGATGCAAGAAATTTAGTATTTATAAATGACACCTCTTTCGATAGTTTAAGAAACCTAAAAAGCAAAGTATCTATAGGCGATCTTTCCTTTTCTGAATTTAAATCTGAAGCAGAGAGTTACATCAACTCATTAATTAGAGATTCAATTGAAGATTGCAACTGGAAGCTAAAAATTAGGTATGCTAGAAATCGTATAAATGAAGATTTAACTAAAGCTTTGTCCAGAGGTTGCTCGTTTACTGTAGATAAAACAGGTTTCAAATTAGACATAACTGCAGAAACGGTTTTTCCGTTTGAATCTTATCAATCTACTCTAGAAAGTTGTTTAGAATGGCTAAGTGAAGAAATAGGTCCGCAAAAATCGCTCATTGCAATGCTTGTTAAAGCGGCTACTTTATTATCTAACCTACTTGACGTTGCTTGTGTTTGTAATATAAAAGCTGAAAATCAAAAAGATGCGTATACCTTGTTTGAGATATTAAATGATCGTTCTGAGCCTCTGAAAGATCTTGAAATTGCAAAAAATCTTTTTTATAGGTACGCATTTGCTTCCCTTAATAGTGACGATGAAGAGACTGATAGACAGCTTGATAATGCAGAAGAAAACTGGAATTGCGCGTTTGAAAATAGCAATATAGAAGGAATTGTTTATCTTGCAGGAACAATGTCTATAACAAACGACTTTACTTTAGACTTTAAAAAAGGGCAATTGGCGGATTTACGTAAGGCAATTTCATTTAAACTTGGACAACAGAAAGACTATAGCCTAAAAAATGTTATAAAAGACTTTGATGAGTACAGAAAAATTGGAAAATACATCAATAAGCATTATAGCCATCAACACAGAACACAAGCAGTAGTATCTGAGATATTTAATGACTCTAGAAACTTGGATAGCATATCAATAAGGTATTTTTTAGCTTTAAAGCAAATCAAAGTCGTTGCACTTTTAGCTAACATACTTCCTGCTATTACCGACAGTACTCTACGAAAGCAAGTAGCTTTATCTTCGCTTATTTTTTCTATTCGTTCCCTAGGGTCGATAGATTTACTGGAAAACCTTAAGAAAATTGCTGAAGTTCTTAAAGATAATGAAGCTATAAAAGACCAAGTTAAATTACTTAATGGAAAAACATCTCAAGTTGACGAGATAAATAAATATAGTAATTGGAGCTATACAAAAAGTAACCATGTAACTATTCTTAAAACTGCATTTTCATTATATGCAGCATCTAATGGTGCTAAGTTAGGTTATCATCACATTGATCTAACTAAATTAGCAAACTGGAAAGACCCAAAAGAGTTCGATTTAGACCATATAATCCCTAAATCAAAATATGAGAGTACTGTTGAGGTATCACAAGCGCGGATAAATGAGGGTGCAAAAACTAACTCTTTAGGTAACATGATGCTACTAGGTAGCGTAACTAATAGGAATGATAAATCCAATTCTATAGAGTTTTTAGTCGGAGAAAAAGACAAACCATCTGATGAGCTATCTAAATATACTCACGATGTAAGCCTAGAAGATATAGAAGCAAATAAATACATTAAGGGGATAAGGGATATAATAGCCCGTCACAATATTGAAACAGTGTCAGATAAAGTTAGTGAGCAATTGGCTGATGATGTTAAGGACTTTAATCTAAAACTAATTAAAGAACTCTATACGCTGAATATCATACCTCTCCAAGGTATCTGATAAATAGTGATTTGACATAGCATACTTATTCTATGTTGCTTTATTTTTCATTGGCTGTACTAGCTCTGACAGTTACCCGTTTTCAAGCGGTGACTGTCAGTTTTGAGTTAAGTCAATGGATTAAACTTATGTCCTTTTATATTTAGGCCTTTATCTCTAAGTAAACTTGATAGAGATTGAGCTGTTAAGTTCCTGCTTTCTTCACATAATTCTTTCAAAAGGCGTTTATTAAACGCCTTTTGTTTTTTATAATCTTCAAATGTGTCATCAATATAATCAATTTTATTGAGGAGGAGCGGCCGCTTTTCTTCAATTATGTAATCAAAAAAGTCTACATCTTGATCTGCCATTTTTATTTTCACACGCTCTTTTAGCTGTGGAAGAGGTGAATCATAAAACCCTTCATAGCCAAGTAGAGTAACCTTACCTGAATGAATATGTATTTTAATGAGCTGAATATCATCAAGCTCGCCATACATTTGTAGGGCTGCACCAATATATACGCGCAATACGAGTGGTAATAAGGTGATAAAGTCTTTATGCAGTGTTAGTGCATGGGGCTGCTCATTTTCAAAGTCGATTTTACTCGCGGGTAATATTTTCTCTGCTTCTAGGCATAGTGATTCAATCAATTTACTATCAGCTATTTGAAAAAGCAGCTCAGTGGCTTGGTGCTGCGCTATTTTGTAAGTGTCGAAGAATACTTTTATGTCGCGCTTTAAGTCTTCAGGTTGTTTCGTGTAAGGCTTTCGCTTTTCAAACATAGCAAGTGCAAAGTAAAGCAGTAAATCTTCTTTACGCATTGTTTCGGCGGTTGTTAGCTCGTCTTCTTCAAACCATTTTAAAACAAGTTGCAGGGCTTTTTTATTTGAACCAATGACTTCCTTTATTTTGACACTTTGCGCAAACTCATTGTTTGCTGGGCAGCGGCCAAGCGTTAAGCATGTTAACCAAAACGATTCAAAAAGTTGCTGGTGTTGTGTAAATAAAATTCGCGCTTGTTCTTCATTAACAGGTTCTGGCGCTGTTAGGTGCTGCCATTTATAAGCACGTTTATGACGGTTTTGTAAAAAGTGTTGTTCGAGTTGCTTATCCTTGAATATGTAATAAATGCCGGGAGCAACAGCAATCGCATTTTCGTCGACGCTCATTTCTATAAACGCTTTAAGCTCTGCTTGCGTAAAGTATTTTTGAAAAGTATTACGGCTAGTTATTACACCATCTTTATAAGGTTGAAACTGGCTTATCAGTGTTTCGTTTCCGAGCATTGCCGACACAACTAGCAGCTTTTGTGAAAGCTCCCATGCGCCTAGTAGCGCTTCTATTCGCTCATCACGGTCTTCTATTACATTAATTACAAAACCAATATTAACAATGTCAGAAATAACTTTATCTGCATCAGGCCGATAATTAAGATCCCAACCTAATGCATCTATTCCATGAGCCTCTAACTCCCTTAAATCATCTCCTCGACCACAACCGTAATCAAATATTGAATAATCGCCATTTAAAAAGCCATTTTTAGCTAATGTTTTTAAAGGGGCAGAAAGTTCATGTCGTACAATAGCCGTTAAATGTCTGTCGATTGTTTTATCGTCATCAAGGCTTTGTACAGCAGAGCTGCGAAATAAACGACCATCAACTAGCTCGTATCCTTTTTTAGTAATTAAACGTTCCCACGAGCCTTTAAAGCCGATCATACGTGTGTTTTCGTATAGACCTGCTTGTTCACCCTCAGCGGTTAAGTCACAAAATAATTGATAGTGCTTATTAGTTGGCGAAACCATGGTTTCTTTTCGGTGCAAAATAGGTGGGTTTTCGCTTTTATCGTACTTAGTGATTTTATGGCTAAGCTTTGCTAAATCTACAGTCACGCTTTGCTTGAGCGCAGGATAGGAGTCTTCATAAAATGTAGGGTAACTTAAAAGGGAAAGCCTAAAGTCGTTTTTAAATAACTTTATTAGATCGTAATCGGCTTCATCAACCTTTAGTGCTTGAGCAACAACTTTAATAAATTTAACTAATTCAGCGGGGGCATCAGTAAACGCGTCTTTATGAAAATAAATAGCGTCAGGTAGCTTTTTGGCTGTTTTTACTTTTTTTACAAGTTGCTTAAATTGCTCTGCGTTCATAGGTTAATAATTTGCTAAGTGTAGTGCCTGCACTTTACAGGGGCTTAATGTATCCAAACTATATAGCTCATCTTGTTGATTTACAATGCAAGGGCACTCAGCAATATAGAAGTCGATCCCTTTTTCTGTTTTTATACTTCTCAAGTAAACAGGGACTATAGGCATAGACGAGGGCAGCTTTTGTAATAGGCTTAAACTAGGGTAAAGCAATTTGTGTTTTGCTAGTGAATCAAACTTATCGCCATGTTTTGCTTCAATCACAAATAAGTGTTCTTTACCGTCTCGCTTAGCGACGAATACAGCATCTATTTCAACTTGACCATTTATATGCTCAAGGACAACGTCTTCGTTAGCGAGTGGCTTAAAGTTAAATGTGAATGTACTTTGCCCCGTTGCTGGCACAACGATGGTTTTGTCATCTTTTAAGTTAAGTGCTTCAGCCATTAGGCCTGATGCTATAGCTAAATTAACAACAGAGGTTTCAGTTACTTTTGGCAATAGCTGAAAAGCAAATAAGCTTCTTATTGATACGTTTGGTAAAAATAGCTCTGGTTGTAATTGACCAAACAGCGCTTGGTCATTAAAAAAGAGATCGTTTACATCATGTGATTTTACAAGAGAGAAATAAGTTTGATTATCGCCTAAGCGAGAACCAAGTCTCAGCACCATTGTATTTTGCTCTTTTAAAAGCTTTGGTAGCTTCTTAATAGAATCTATCGATATTGATGCTGCAGTCTTTGCTTTTAAATTATTGGTACTTAGGTATTTTTGAAAGCCTTGAGGAGGAGATACTTTTTGCCCTTTGTCTTGCATGTCTTGAAATAGATTGTTAAATATCACTTATTCATCCTTGATTTCAAAATAGTAAAAGTACGCACGTCCGCGCTTTTCAAACTTAAGATCGCCACGTTCGCGGCGATGCATTAACTCGCAGTCTGTTATTTTTAGATGTTTTAGGGCTTCTTTACTTGAAAGCCATTTTCCTTTTTGATCTTGATTAGCCATTTAAGTTACTCAAACTAAATATAAATTTAATATACATAACTCTTAACGTAACAACAAATTTGAAGGTTAATGCTAAGACAATTTCCCCGTGAGCACACCCAAAATTGAATTAATGATGAGTAATAACAGCGCATGGATGCGCGTTAAGCTGTGACTTCGCGATGGATGGTGAATAAACAGCATTTACGTTCATATCATTAATTTAAATTGAAGGAACAGTGCGATCCTCGCAGCGCGAAGAAGTGGAAGCATGGATGCCGACAGTAACCCAGCTTCAGGGATGAACTACTTGCAGCAGAGTCCACTTGGAAAATCGTTCGCCCCTTGGTTGCCGTCGCCAACGCGACATGTAAATAAAGTAGAGGAGTATCAAGTTGCGGGAAGCGGGTTTAGGCTATTTAAAAGCTTCGGCTCTTGCGTCAACAAGCTTAACGCCTACGGTCACGAGGCAGTTAAGAAAACTATTTCTAGATAAATATTTTCGATTATAATTTATATAATGCTTTGGTGATCTTACACAACTTATCACTACACATAATTGGACCTTCTTCTTAAGTATTCATTATGTAATGAAAGACTGGATGTTTTACAGACTTCAGCCACCTGATCTAACCAGAGGAAGTACTCGGTCTGCCGTTCTACAGTCCAATCAGATGGTATTGCAGCAGCATTAGAGCACAAGTCTGCTAATTTAATACGCTTTACAGAGTTTGACTTAGTGGGAAGTAACCTGAGCGTTTCTTCTCTTCGTTCCTTTAAACATAGTGATTTGTTGTCTGAAAGTGCTTCTACTAATTCTAGAACGCGTTGACCACAGGTTTTATAAACCTCTTCTGTAGTAACGCCTGTGTCTTCTAAAATATCATGAAGTATTGCGGCGCATAGTTCGTCGTCATCATCAATTCTAGCTATATCAGTAAGGAGGGCTGCAACTTCTATCAAATGATTAATATAGGGTGAGCCGTCTGATTTTCGCTTTTGCTGCACATGATATTTTGAAGCCAGAGCTAGTGATTTAATTAAAAGCTGGTTTGAGCTCATATTGCAACCTTAGAGTAATATTTATAAAAGTTATAGTTAAAAAGCCAAAGTTAAAACTGCAAAATACAACTTCTAGGGTTGTACTAAAATGGCACTTTGAACGTAGCCTCTAAATTTAGAAACAAGCTAGCTTTGCATAACCACCCAAATTAGAATTACTTTAGGTACTCATCATATTGACGTTGTAGTTCTAACCAAGTTGCAGCGCCAACTTTTGTGGCTTTTTCTAGTTTTTTGGCAAGTTTAGAGTCAACAGATAAGTTTCCTGCCATAAATTGCTTAAGGGTCTCAATTTCTATGTTTGATTTATCAGCAAGATATTGAATGCCCTTAGATGTAAATTTGTTTAAACAATTTCGCTTAAAAAAGTTTGAAGGGGTTTTCGAAAGCCACCATCGGGTCGTTTTACTAGCTTTAAATCTTTTAGAGGAATCCTTTTGCTGAGCTTTATAAAGTTATAATTGGTCACGTGATTTCTTTGCGCTCCTTTTTTATAACTTAATGGTTTTTCTAAAAAAGGCCTACATTAAGTAGGCCATGACGAAAAAGTTTCTCACACTTTTTCTTTTGCCCCATCACGGAAGCAACACATGCTAATAATATAAAACACTTGCGACAGAATAAGTCGCAATATCGCCATTTTTATTAAATATCGATCATTTAGTTACTCAATGCAGCAAGTTTAAGAAGCCCACCCATGCATTATTTGAGTCGGGCTTTCTGAGAGTGAAAACAAATAACTCTACGGAACGTCCATTAATGAGCATATTAGTAATTTCTACTAACTGTTCAAGATTTTGAGGCTCAGAAAAAAGCGTGTCGTCATCTAAAGGTGTATACACACCTAACTTACTATCAAAGTCTCGACGGTCTAAATTCAAGTAAGCGATTGACTCATCTTTATATTGCGCTCGCAGTTCTTTAATGTCTTTGGGGTGTTCATCTTCACCTAACTCTTTTAAGAGAAAGTCGATTTGATAGTCATTGATGTTAACCTGCCAGCCATGGTCATTTTTAATTGCTTTGTTCTTTAATAGATCTTGTTCAAGGTCGTATTTCATTAAGTTTCCTTGCTGAATGTTTATGTGATGCTAGAGAAGCTTGAGGGCTTAAAAACATGATTGCTAGGCTTTTAAACAACTTCCTTATCATCGTAATTACACGCAGATTAACCCAAAGCACTCTACTATAAAAGTGCTTTCATATATAAAATAGTGCAATTACACTATTTTAACCTGAAGGCTAACCTGCTGTTATTGTTTGATTTATGGTAATGTGTCGGTAAGTTTAAGTTATGATAGGCCCCAAAGTTGATGCCAACGGCTAAAGGAAAGACTCTCCCTCGCATTATTAATATGATGCAACTCATCCCCATTACTCCTAGATGGACAACGGCCAAAATTTTACAGTCAGGCCTTGAAGATAGAGGCTTTGCAGTGACAAAAAGAACTGTAGAGCGAGATTTAGTTGAAGTGGCTGATTTATTTGGGTTAGTAAGCTCAGACTCACCTGACGGGTACAAATGGTCTTATTCAAGAAAGCGCTCTGATATTTACTTACCTTCAATTTCTGCAGAGGAAGCTTTATCACTTCAGCTAGTTGAGCATCATCTTGAAGATTACTTTCCTAAAGAGGTGTTTTCTCAGCTTGATGCGATTTTTAAAAAATCAAAAGATACATTGGTGAGATCCGAGTTATTACACTCATGGCCATCGAAAATTGCGAGTTTGCCACATGTTTTAGCTTTTAAACCATTAAACATTGATGTTGAAATTAAATCGCTAATTACCCAAGGAATTTTAGAACAAAGAAAATTGGAGGTAACTTACGGTGGTTCCGATTCTGTTCATCTTATTTCACCATTAGGTATGTTGATAAGAGACACTAAATTGGTTCTCATTTGCTACTTTTATGATTATAAAGAACCGAGGCATATTCTTTTTCATCGAGTTAATAGCGCCAAGTTATTAACTGAAACATTCGATACCGACTTTGACACTTTAAAATATGCTCAAACAGGTGCTGTGGGTGTATTAGTAAATGCTGAGGTAATTGATGTAAAACTCGAAGTAAAAGGTTATGTCAAAGATCTATTTCAAGAATCAGCCATTAATGAAAGCCAAAAAGTTAGTGACGAAAATGCTTTATCTAAATCGACTACTCAAAATGATTGGGTCAGTGTTTCTATTAAATTAGCTCATACTTTGGAGTTGGAAAATTGGCTCATGGGTTTGTCAGATCACATTATTGTAAAGGCACCAGAGCAGCTAAAAGCGAGGGTTATAAGGCGAATGATAAAATCATTAGGTCACTATGGAATTAAGACTGAATAAAGATCTTATATAAGCATCTCAACTACCTTAGCTAATCTGAATTACTTAGCAATGTACGACGCTCGATACTTTTAAAATCTCTACGGCAAATTTAAGGTTCTACGATTAAATATAATACGCGACTCATTTACCTTAGCTAATCTGAATTACTTAGCAATGTACGACGCTCGATACTTTTAAAATCTCTACGGCAAATTTAAGGTTCTACGATTAAATATAATACGCGACTCATTTTGTCGTAGTTATGAAATAAGCTATTCATCTGAAATGATTAAGGTAATTGGAGAAAGTAATGTCTTGTTCTTGTGAAGTTAAAAGTTTAGAAACAGCCTTTAAAGTAAAATATAGAAGATTGTTCTTTCTAATATTTTTAATAATTTTTGGCGGCTGGGGTTCAAATTATGCCAAAGACAAAAAAATTGAAGAACTAGTAGCTGCAATCCAAAAGTTAGATAACTCAGTTCAAACTATCAAAAGTAAAAATAGTTTCTCTTCAAAATGAGGAGGTAGAATATGGTATTTTGTATCTCTCATTGGTAAATGATTAGCTATCATTTACCACATCGAAGTCAGTGAGCTTGCCTCGACGTCTAGTATTTAATACTGCTCGGTAGATAAAGCCCTGACTTTCTATTCTCACAAACTGAATGGTATCCAAGCACACTTTTATTTAAGTAGATGCTGTATGTATAAGGGGAGTAAGTAGAGATGATGTTTATCGGCATTGATATTAGTAAAGAGAAGATTGATTTATCGTGGTTGAGAGACCAGCTTACAAACAAGATTAAAACAAAAGTCTTTAAAAACAAACGTCAAGACTTTTTAAAAATAGAAAAATGGCTTTTAAATACAACTAAAAGCGCTGCTAGTGAATTCGTTATCACACTCGAACCAACGGGTGTTTATCATAAAGTACTGATGTATTTTTTTAACGAGCAAGGCTTTAATATTATTTTAGCGAATCCTGGTAAAGCTAAAAGGTATGCTGACGCGTTAAACATAATTCATAAAACAGACAAATCTGATGCAACGATGCTTGCCCATTACGGCTATGCAAAGCACGCAGTCGTTGATTATTGGCAACCTGAAGCGTTAGAAGTTAGAGAGCTTAAAACCCTTATTCGTCGTTTAGATGCGCTTGAGAGTAACCGGCAACGAGAAGCGAACCGATTAGAAGCAACTGAATTCAGTAACGTTTCAGCACGTGTTTGCCAATCGATAAAAATGACTATCGCGTTTTTAGATGACGAAATTAAGCAGCTTAAATCTGATATTGATAACCACATAGATAATGAGTCTGACTTAAAAAGAAACAGGAAACTACTTGAGTCTATACCTGGCATTGGGCCCGTACTATCGAGAGAGCTGACGTATTTGTTTGCGGCTAAAAATTTAATAAAGCCAAAGAAGCAGCAGCTTATTGTGGGTTAATTCCACGGCATAATGAATCGGGTAAATTAAAAGGGCGAACATCAATTAGTAGACTTGGGCCAGCTAGAGTTCGCTGCAAACTCTATATGGCAGCTATTGTCGCTGGGCAATGGAATAAAACAATAAAACGACACAAGTTAACATTAATAAATAACGGTAAAACACCGATGCAAGCTGTGTGTGCAAATATGCGAAAGCTCATCCATATATGTTTTGGTGTAATAAAAAACCAAGAAGCGTTTGAGCTCCAAGAAAGTTAAATACGACCTTAAAGCTTAAAATGAGAGATGGTATCTACAAGAAAAGTTAACCATCGACCATTTAGCTTGAGCCAACTCTGCGGCTAATTTCTACTAAACGGTAAGTGCTAATGACGCAAAACGAGGGCAATATTTAATGCGCTACCAACCTTAAATAGGTACACTTATTTAAGATGTTATTTAAAGGAGTGAATAATGATTAAATGGATTTTAGTTTTGCTTAGTTTTATTTCAACGTACTCTTATGCAGGCGAGGCCTACACGCAAAGTAAGTGCGAAAGCATAGAAAAGGAGCGTGAATCTATTCGCTCTCAATTTAGGCAGGGTTATAGCATTAAAAAAGGTGAGCGATTAACTGCTCGCGACAAAGTGTTATTTACCCAATTGGCAAAGCACTGTAATAAACTTAAAAAGAGTAATAACTCATACCGCCCACATGCTACACATTCGGCGAACACCAACTGGGTACTCAATCAAAAGGTATCAAACATGACCTTGCACAGTGCCAGCTATAAAAACAAAGCTAAGCTTGAGGCGTGGTCTAAATTTTATAGATTGCCTAAGCGGTGTCGTAAAAAAAGGATGGAGACAAGCGATTTTGTTTGGTATAGCGAGTATAGAGTAGCGCAAAAGCAAGTATTTGAGACCCAATGGCAGGGGCGCCCGTAACTATGTTTAATACTAAGCTTCGCATAGTATTTATGTTTGTTGTAATGCTTATTGCCTCAGCGCTTATTGCTAACCATTTTACAGGGCGGGTGTTTAATTATCACGACCCGATAGGTGAAGTTAAGCGTATTTATAAAAGTTTAAGCACACAAAGTTTAGAACCATCGATAACAAAAACAGCAATAAATAAAACTGTTATGAAAGTTCAGGGCAATAAAACGTCTACTGACTTTCATTTTCCGCAGGCCGATATTACTCGGTGTGTTGATACCTCTTTAGGTGAAGTTAAATATGAACGCAACGGCGATATTTATACGTGGACAGATAGCCAAGGCGTTGTGCATTTTACCGATGAAAAACCTAACTTTGCAGTTGCAACGTACGATTCAGGATTTAAAGCGCCGCTCGATTACTTTGATTTAACCTTAAATACCCCTAAGTTACCGACGTCTTTTAACCAAGGTTTACGCATAAAGCTAAATACTGTTTTTAAGGTTTATGGTCAAATAATTGGTGTGCATGCACTTAAAAAAGTGAAGTTAAATTTAACAGTTTTGTCTACTAGAGGCTCTTATGAGGCGGCTATTAAGCAGCGCGGTGGCGACCCTACGAACACAGTGGGAATGTATTTTCATGCTAATAACTCTGTGTTTATAGAGTATAGAAATACTCAAAATGCAATGAGCACAGCGGTGCATGAAGCGGTTCATGCAATTAATAAAGCGGTACTAGGTTATACGCCTAGGTGGTTAAATGAAGGGTTTGCAGAGTACTTTGAAATTACTAAAAACCATATGCAAACCGGTATTGTAGAGCCTAATACCTCGTGGACAATAAATAATAAACTCGCTAAGGGCGTTTTTAATATTAGCAGGTTAATAGGTTCAGAAGAGTCCTGGAAACAAAAAAATACGAGTAAACTATACGCAAGTAGTTGGGCGACAATTTACTTTTTGATGGATTCATCACAGGGGAGAATATTACTTAAAAATATAATGCTAGCTGAGCAGGAGTCGCCTTGTAATAAATTGCAGCCCAAGCAGTTAAAAAGCATGCTGCACTCTGAGTTTCCTAATTTTAGTAAGGTTTATGCCCAGTGGTTAAAAACACCGTTTAAGGCGCATAACTTTTAATAACAATGACATTTTAGTTATTTTTAGCGTTAGCCCTAGTGTGAGTTTTATTTTTTAAGTATTGTTGTTTAACTATTATGCTGGGCTAATTTAATGAAAATAAAAACACGTCATGTATTGTTGTTGGTTGTGGTGTTGCTGGTTTTACACTTTTTTTATAAACCAAATACCGCTGTGGTTGAAGTAAATAACTATACGCACAAAGCTGAAAATGCTGAGAGTTATACGCATGTGTATACTACTGAAACCGTTAACGATAAGCGTGTTGATAATGTAGCCAGTAAAGTAAAAGCTCAGCCAAAACCTACTTCAGTGCAACAAAATAGTTGTGAGTTGATTCATGACCCTGAAGAGCTTGAATACGCGCAAAGTGAGCTGTCGCAGTTAAACGATAATCTCGATTTTACAGCCGAACAATTTGATATTGGCCCTTACACCTCTGTTAATTTAATTACCCCTAATGTAAATAGCGATTACCATAAAACGCTGCGTATTCGTTTATTTAAAGCATACGAAAAGTATCAAAACGTATTTGGTTTATACCCCAACAAATCCATTTTAATTAACTTAGTTGTACTACCTAATAATTATTACGACGATTATGTGTCGCGCTTTGGGGCTTTACCAAGCAACAATGCGGGGATTTACTTTGGTAAAAATAATACGGCGTTAGTGAGGTTTGATAAGGCCGATCCGCAAAGTAGTTTACGCGTAGCAATTCACGAGGCAATGCATGTTATTAATTTTAATTTAATTGGCAGTACCTCTAGTTGGTTAAACGAGGGAATAGCTGAGGTTTTTGAAAATACGCTGATTTATAAAACTAACCGAACTATTGCTATTCCTACCTACCGTTTACGCCGTACGTATATGGAGTTTAGGTCGTTAATTGATTCAGAGGCGTTGTGGGAGCAGCAGTCTTACCGTGGCGATTTATATGCAAATGCGAATAATTGGTTGGCGTTTTTTATTCAGCATAAGCAGGGCAGAAGGGTGTTAAAGGCGATTGTGCAGGCTGAGGCTAAAAACCCGTGCAGTACGCTTGAGAATGAGGTGATTTTAAATGCGCTTTCTACCTATTTTATAGATTACGAGCAGGCGTATTTAGTGTGGCTAAAGGCGTCGAAGCAGGTTAAGGGCGAGTTTATTCCTGTTTATTAAAGTGTGTTAGTTATTTATAAGCGTAATGCACAAAGAGAACAAAATGAGGAGTAAATGAGAAGAGCCGAGCTACTTGATCACTTCTCTAAAAGCGTAGCGTCTCTTACCCTCTTTGTGAATAATGGGGTTTTCGGGCTTTTGGGCGAAGTACACGTTACACAGTTGCTCAATGAGGCAATTAAATGGCTATTTGACTCATTAATTGAGGCAAATAGGTGTGTTTAAGTTAAACGAGTAGTGCTGAATGCTTTAATTAAAGCGAAAGGTAAACTTTCGTCCATAAATTAAAAGCTTTGCTTTTAGGGCTTTAATGCACAAAGAGAAGAGAATGAGGAGTAAATGAGAAGCCAAGTGATGGTGTTAAGTGATCTTTTTATTACCACAGAGCACACCGAGGCGCTTCGCGCTACACAGAGAAAACATTAGTAATGTTAGTTACTTCTCCGCATCTTTTTTCTTAACTTTTGGTGCTGAAACAATCACCTTTCAACCCCCGTAAAAGCGTTGCTTTTAAACGCCAGCAAGCTGCGCGTCTACCAGTAAATTTAGAAATAATGAGCTTATAAAACTGTAATGCACAAAGAGGAGTGAGTGAGGTTGCTACTCTTTTGTTTGTAGCTTTTTAGCGCGTTCTTCTGCGTCTATTAGTGCTTGTGATTTAGGGGCGCGTTGTTTTTCTTCTATTTTTGGTTTTTCGGCTGAGTTTGGGTCCCAACTTGCATCAAGTGATAGGTTGGCAAATGGGTTGTTGGTATCTGCTTTTTTAGGCTCAGCTGTAGGGGTTTTAGGCTCGGCTTTTGTTTCAGATGCTTCTGGCTCTGGTTGAATTTTTTCAGGGGTATTTTGTGGCGCTGGTGGCTCCGGCACCGTTTGTGTTGGCTCTGTTTTACGCGGTTTTTTCTTTTTGCCGGGTAGTGGTGCATTAGGATCGAACGTGCGTACTTCCGGCTCTTTAAAGTCGTGTTCAGTTTTAAATGCAGGCGCTTCTGGCTCGGGTTGTTCTAATTTAGTAGGTGTACTTGTTGGTAGCGGCTCAGGTGTTTGCTCTGCTGGTTGTTCAGTGTTTTCAACAGGCTCTGCTGGTGTTGGCTCTGGTTTTATTGGGCTGTGCTTGCGCTGTTTTTTTACAGGTTTTGCATCTGGATCAAAGTCGCGTACTTGCGGTTCGTTAAAGCTGCTGGCGTTTTTAATACGCTCTAACGTAGTTTTAGCTGCGGCTTCAAACTCGGCGGTATTAGGTTGTGGTTTTTCTTCGCTTGGTTTGTCATTACTAACTGCGTCGTTAGTAGGGGCTTTTGGCTCTGCTGTTTCTGTAGCCGGGTGCTCACTGGGTGCCGGTGTTTTGTGTGTGGTTTTTGGTTGCTCTTGCTCTTGCTCTGAGGTTACATTAGCTGTTTGTTTTTCGGCGCTTTGTGTATTTTGTGTTTGCGTACTAACTGCTGTAACGGCTGCGCTGGCATTGGTTTGTTTTGCGCGGCGCAAACGAATGATCACCATTGCGCCAATAAGCACAACCAGTACTAATACAAAACTTGGTAATAATAACGAGCTAGGTTGCTCGCGCGCTGGTTGTGGGGCAATCACTGGCGCTGGTTTTATCACTGGCGCTACTGTTGGCTCTGTGGGTTGTATAACCGGTGAAGCTTGCTCTGTTACTTGGCTTTGCGCTGGCTCTTGTACTTTTTTTGATTCTTCCTCAAGCACTTGTGCTGAGGCTTGTTCACGTTTTTGGGTTGTTATTGGCTTTGCTAGCGTTTGGTTGTTAGCCGAGGTGTTAGGCTCGTTTTTTTCAGTAAGTGTAGGTTGTGTAGGCTCTACATTAATGGTTACTTCACTTGCGTTAGCGTCAATCATGTCGCTAATTTGCTGTTTTTGCTCATCGGTTAAGTTAAGTGTTTTTTCGTCAATTAGCCCATCGGTGGTTTGGTTGGTGGGCTCAATAACCGGAGCAGGTTGCACATTGTTTGGTTGTGGTTGGGTTACTATTACGCTTGGCTCTGGCTCTTTTACTACTGGTTTAGGCTTAGTAAGTACTTGCTTAGGTTTGTTACAATGTTTTTTGTAGTCACGCGCCGCTTTACGGTATTTTTCGCTTGTTTTGTTATTACTGTATTGCTGTACTTCTTGCTTTATAAGTATGCACATTGCTTCGTTATAAGCAGCGCTATTAACACTATAAAATAAGGCAAAACAAAGCGTCAGGCGTGTGAGTAAAGTGGTCATAAGGGCGGTTAGCGTTTAAACATTAATAAGTTGATTTTAAGCGTAAAATTAAAAATTATCTAGGGGAGTATTACGCTTAATGGCGGGCGAATATGGCTAAGCTTATTTGCTTTAATGTTAAAGCTTAGCCAGGCGGTTAATAAATCGCGCTGAGTAAGCGCTATTTAATTAGCTTATTACCATCAGGCTGCGGTATTCGTCGTAGGCAAATTGGTCGGTCATGCCGCTAATGTAATCTTGAATTAACCGGCATCGGTAATAAAATTCGTAGGCTGCAAAGTGGTCGGGCTCTTCTTGCATGGCGTCTATGGCATGTTGGTAGCTGTTTAGGTGCTTTTTAGAGAGTTTTTTGACAAGCCTTGATTCTATTAGTAGGCGTTTGTCGCCATTTAGTGCGCGTTTAAAGTCGTCGCTTGTTAATTGCAGTAGTGGTTTATAGCTGTCGAGTAGGCCGTTAATAATTCTGTAGCCTTGTAGCTCAAGCTTTTCTACTTCTTTATCTGAAAACACATGCGCTTGGGCAACTTGTTTAAGCGTTTGTGTTACGGCGTGCAAGTGGCTTCGGTCTTCTAGTAGAGCATGGTTAAAGTCGCCGTGATAAATGGGTTCTATGTTTTCTATAAAGCGTTTTGCGGCATGGTTAACTAGCGGGTGCAGCAGGGCTACACGTAGGTATATAAAAAATTCGCTATTAAAGTTATACGGTTGTGCTTTGCCACGCTCTAGTGCGTAGTTTACCGCTTTGCTAACAAAGTCTTGGTGTTCGGTGTCGTCAATGGTTAGGTTTATAAGTACTTTTTGATAGTGATTTTTAAGCACGGTGCACAGTAGTTCAATGGTTATTATGCCTTTTTCTACGGCGTCTTCTATGTCGGCTAGGCAGTAGGATATATCGTCGGCGGCTTCCATTATGTAACTGGCCGGATGGCGACAGTAAGGCTCTATGGTTAACTCGTTTTGTAATGCTTCAATAAAGGCTTTTTCACTGTAGTAGTAGCCTACTTTTTTCATTAAGTAGTTTTTATTTTGGGGTATGTCTTTTACATCAAGCCCTGCTGGGCGGGTGTATTTTAAAATACCTGCACTTTGGCTGTAGGTTAGGTTAAGGGTTTGCAACGAGTGAATAATACGAATGCCCTGGGCGTTGCCTTCAAAGTTGCAAATGTCTTGTGCTAGGTGCTTAAAAATAACGCCTATACCGGTGTTTGGCTCTCGGCATCGCTCGGGCGTTACACTGGTTAAATTATTATTAAACCAGTGGTTTATTGCGGCTTCGCCAAAGTGGCCAAAAGGTGGGTTGCCAATGTCGTGCATTAGGCAAGCCATTTCTACTAGGCTTTCGAGTGGGCGTTCTTGGTCGGTTAAGCCATAATCTTTTTGTTGCTCAAAGCTTAGGTTGGCAAAAATACGTTGTACAATAAAGCGGCCAACTTGTTGTACTTCAAGTGAGTGGGTTAACCTTGAACGCACAGCGGCATTTCGCTCAAGCGGAAATACTTGTGTTTTTTGTTGCAAGCGACGAATAGCGGCGCTGTTTATTATGCGGCCACGGTCGCTTTCGAGCGCCATTTGTAAATTAGAGGTGGTTCTGTACATACGCGCGGGGGTTATTTTTTTACTAAAGTCGATAGTCATCGGTGTCCTTGTTTAGTGGCGATGACTGGCGAGGTAAATGCGCGTTGTCATTCGTTTTTAATACTTACTAGTTAATATATACACCTAGAGGAGTTAGGTACAGGTGCTTGTATCATTTAAGGCCTGGCAATTGTATTATAAAGTTATATTTTTCAGTATTTAACGTATTTTAATGTAGGCGAGTATTTGTAATGAAGTATGGATTTGTAAAGGCGATGATGTGGGCACTTTTGGTGTTGACCAGCCATACGGCGTTTGCAGCAAAAGAGCAAACGGTAGTACTTGTGTCGATTGACGGTTTTAGGTGGGACTACATTGAAAAACACGGTGCACCTAATTTAAAAGCTATGGCCGATAAAGGTGTAAGGGCACAAAAGTTAATACCGGTTTACCCCACAAAAACGTTTCCTAATCATATTTCTATTGTGACTGGATTATTGCCAGTGAATCACGGCATTGTTGATAACAAATTTTGTGACAAAGCGCGTAATAATGAGTGTTACAGCATGGGTAAAGCATTAGGCGACAGTACGTGGGTAAAAGGCATTCCGCTGTGGAACTTAGCTAAAATGCAGGGGCTTAAGTCGGCGGCGTATTTTTGGCCTGAGTCGGATGCGCGTTTTAATGGTATGACCCCCGACTATTTTTATCATTACTCTAAGCATAGTGAGTACCAAGGCCGGGTAGATCAAATTATTCAGTGGTTGAGCTTACCTAAAGCGCAGCGCCCTCGGTTTGTTGCGAGTTATTTTTCGTTAGTCGATAGCATGGGGCACGAATTTGGCCCCGATGCACCACAAACACGTGATGCAGTTAAACAGCTCGATACGTTAATGGGGCAGTTACACGCGCGTTTAAATAAATTAGAACAAGATGTGAATTTAGTGATTGTGTCGGACCATGGTATGGCGGTTGTTAACCCTGATAAAAGCATTTTGTTGAACACGTTACCTAGTGATGACGGTTTTATAGTTAAAAATACGGGGCCGCGTTTACTAATATATGCAAAACCCGAAACTAGCATAGCCGACATAGCCAATTACAAAGCGCGTTTACGCGAGGCGGCAAATGGCCGTTATACAGTGTTAACTGATGAGCAGTTGGCTGGGTATTATTATAATAAAGGGAGCCGTGTGGGCGATATTATAGTGCAAACTAACGCGCCTGCTGTATTTACCAGTAAGGGTAAATCGACTTATGTTGGCACACACGGTTACGCTTACACAGACGACATGGCAGCCACGTTTATTGCAACTGGGCCTGCATTTAAACAAGGTGTAAGCCTTAAAAAAGTAAATAACCTCGACATTTACCCGGTGCTTGCAAAAGTAATGGGCTTAAAGCTATTAAATAAGGTAGATGGCGATGGTAAAACGTTAATGCCGGCTATTAAGCAAAAGGTTGTTGTGCATTAAAAAGAGCGCATAAAGCGCTCAAAAGGGACTAAGGCTAATCCGCAAAATAGATCACTTAATTAAACGGATTGGACTAACAAAATAACGTAAGCGGGCTGATAAATTGGCCCGCTTTTATGTGCTCATTTATTTAAAGTTAGCAATACTTGTTTTTGTAGCCGTTACAGTGCGAATTGCGTATGCCTGGTTTGTAATACCGTAAGGAATACCGTTTACGCTCCAATTTGGGTTAGAGAAGTAATCGTACTGTGTTGCGCTACCAAATACTTGTGGGTACGCCATGATACTTGCAAACTCGTTTTGTACCCCGTGGCCCATGCCATCAGTGTAAACACCACCCGACGTATCACCTTGTTTACGTGAATGCGCTAAGCCTTGGTTATGGCCTAGCTCGTGTACAAATGTGCTTGCGCCACAATCAATCGCTGTAATTGAGTACATACGATCGCTCATTGAGCTGTAAAGGTTGCCGTTTGTACCTTGCCCAACCCATGCTAAACCACATGAAATTAAGCCAGCACCTGCACTTTGACCCATACCTAGCACTGCTACCATATCGGCTTTCCAGCCTGTGCGTAGGTTATCTACGTAGCTGCTGTTTGTTACTGCATTAAGCCAATCTTCAGATGGAGTAATTGCGTAGTCGCCTAAGTTTTGCGAGCCCACTAAACGCAGCGTAATGTCTACGCCATTTTGGCTGTAAACTTGATTACTAAACGCAATAAGCTGGTTAATTTTTGTATTAATATTGCTGGTTGCTGCAGCCGACTGGTCGGTATATAAAATACCAATATCGATTGTTTCTGCTTGAGCTGTGCTTGCAGCGCACAATGCAGCTGCTACTGCTGTTTTGATGATTACATTCTTCATTGTTGTATTTCCTTACTCTTGTAGTGGTTAATATAGTTATTATTAAATTTTGCTTAAGCATAACGAGCACGCTTAAGCAGCCATTTAATGGGGCTTAATATAAAAATTTAGGTAATAGCAATCCGCGATAGCACTTAATTAAGCGGGCGGAATAAGTGATTAGCCGTCGGTTTTAGGCGCAAACATATCGCCAGTGTTATCGGTTTTTGGTTGTGGGGCACTTACGTTGTGCTCAATATGGCTTTTATATAAATCGCGTTTAGCGGCTATCCAGCCGTATTGGCCTTTGCTTTCAAATACGTAGTTACCAGAAGGCGCGGTAAATTGGCCGTATATAGCGTCTTTCCCAACGGTAAGTACCGTGTTGTGCATACGTCCGTCAACGCCAAGTACTTTTCCAAAAATACTTTTGTCACCATTGGCTGACTCAATAACGTTAGTGACTTCGGCTGTATAAGTTTCGGTTGTTTGTGGAATAGCTAAGTCAAAGTTTTCGCCTGTTTTTAGTGCTTGTAAAGTGGCTAGATCAAACTCTATGTAGGCCTCGTTATTAAGGTCGGTAGGCAGTACTTTGGCATTGGTAAGTACTGCTTTGGCACGATCTGATAAGCGGTTTACCGCGTCAAAGCTTTCAAATGGGGCTGTTTGTTCTATTTTAGGCGTGGCTTTTATAGGGTCTTTACTCATATCAATAGGCACAGGCGCTTTGGTTGTGCGTGTTTTTTGCAGATCAATAGGAACAAAATCGATCGCTATTGGAGCAGTAGGCTCCTCGGCTTTTTTGGTCTCAATTATTCCTTTGTAAATGGCAAATGCGAGTACCGCAGTAGCAATGGCAGCAATGATTAAACGCTTCATTTGTTTCTCTTTTGGTGTTTTTGGTTAACTATTTGTTACGTTTTATACTAAGTAAGTGATTAGATCAAGTTTGGCTTTATAGTATTAATGTATTGTTTTTTGATTTTTTAAGTTGTTGTAAAGTAATGGTTAGCTTATTTTTAGTACATTTTAGGTATTGCTTTTTGTAGGCTTTATGCGGCCTGTGGCGCTTTTATAGGTACTTGTTTGTTTTTTAAAATGCAATAATTTAAAGGCTCAAAACTTTTTAAAATAAAAATGAAAATAATTCACGATTCTTACACTAATAGTTAATTGCATTGTAAAAATGAGCAACGTATGTTGTGTGCATAAAAATAAATGCAAGAGGGATATATGGCGTTTTCAGATCAATTACTTAATCGAGCAACCGCTGGATTAGTGGCAGTGATTATTGGTTTTGCAAGTTCCATTGCATTAATTTATCAGGTTGTGATCACCCTAGGGGGGACGCCTGATTTAGTTGCGAGCTGGATTTTAATGCTAGGTTTAGTAATGGGAACAACCTCAATTGGTTTATCTTACTATTACAAAGTTCCTGTTTTAATTGCATGGTCGACCACCGGGGCTGCTTTGCTTATATCAAGTGCACAGGGGTATAACCTAAACGAGGCGGTTGGAGCATTTATGTTTGCCGCGTTGTTGGTTTTTTTGTCTGGTATAACGGGTTGGTTTGAAAAAATAATGAACCGAATACCCAGCGAACTTGCCTGTGCCATGTTAGCGGGCGTGCTGGTTACTTTTGGTATTGATGTATTTAATTTTATGAATGATATGCCCTTAGTTATAGGGTTAATGGTATTGGTTTATTTTGTAGGTAAGCGCTTTTTTGCGCGCTTTGCCATGCTAAGCGTGTTAATTGTGGGGGTGTTATTAGCGTGGCAATTTGGTCATGTAGATACTAGCGCATTGCAGTGGAAAATGAGTCACTTTACCTATATTGCGCCTTCGTTTAATTTACAAGCCTGTATAAGCATTGGTTTGCCTTTATATATTGTGACAATGACCTCTCAAAACTTGCCAGGTATTGCTGTGTTAAAGGCGCATAATTACAAAGCGCCTATTTCGGCATCGCTTAATGTGACGGGGCTAGTAAATGTGCTTTGTGCGCCGTTTGGAGCGTATTCAATTAATTTAGCTGCGATTACGGCGGCTATTTGTATGAGTGATGAGGCTGATAAAAACCCGGATAAACGCTATTGGGCAAGTATTGCGGGTGGTGTGTTTTACATTTTAATGGCGTTGTGTGCTGCAACTTTAGTCGGTTTGGTGGCAAGTTTGCCGCAGGCACTTATTTTGGCGTTAGCGGGTATCGCTTTGTTTGGCACTATTGCAAATAGTTTGCAGCAAGCGTTAACGGGTTCGCAATATACTGAGGCTGCAATAGTGACGTTTTTGGTTACGGCGTCTGATTTAACGATGTTTTCAGTAGGATCTGCTTTTTGGGGAATTATAGCGGGCGTATGTACAGTAATGATCACTCGTAAGGGTTAATGATGGTGGGTTACTTAAAAGCGCTGCGTCTCTTACCCACTTTGTGATCAATTGGCTTTTAAAACTGTAATGCACAAAGAGAATAAAATGAGAAGTAAATGAGCCGAGCAATACCAATGTTTAGTTTGTTTTTGTAGACGTAGAGCTTGCTCACGTTAGAAGCGGCAGCTTCTTGTTATTTAATAATAAATATGACCACAGAGCACACCGAGGCGCTTTGCGCTACACAGAGTTAAAAAATTTTGGTTTGGTCACTTCTCCTGGCCTTCACTTTTCGGTGGTGAGTTAATTACTTTATACCCCGTAAAAGCGTTGCTTTTAAACGCCAGCAAGCTGCGCGTCTACCAGTAAATTTAGAAATAATGGGCTTTCAAAACTGTAATGCACAAAGAGGAGTGAATGAGGAGTAAATGAGCAGAGCAAAGCTACTTGATTTAAGTTATTGGTTTTAATAACGAGTCACTTAATTACTACTCTAAAAGCGCTGCGTCTCTTACCCTCTTTGTGATCAATTGGCTTTTAAAACTGTAATGCACAAAGAGGAGTGAATGAGGAGTAAATGAGAAGAGCAATACCAATGTTTAGTTTATTTTTGTAGACGTAGAGCTTGCTCACGATAGAAGCGGTAGCTTCTTGTTATTTAAAAATAAATATTACCACAGAGCACACCGAGGCGCTTTGCGCTACACAGAGTTTAAAAAATATTGGTTTGGTCACTTCTCCTGGCCTTCACTTCTCGGTGGTGAGTTAATTACTTTATACCCCGTAAAAGCGTTGCTTTTAAACGCCAGCAAGCTGCGCGTCTACAGGTAAATTCAGCCATGGCATTGTAAATGATGGGCTTTTCACTAACTCTAAAAGCGCAGCGTCTCTTAACCTCTTTGTGAATTATTGGCATAAAAAAAGGCGTTAATATTAACGCCTTTTTTATATTGAGTTGATTACAACATTGGTTTTAACACATCAAATATGGCTTCAATGTGGTCGTCTCTGTCGTTTAAAGCTGGGATGTAGCGGTATTTTTCGCCGCCCGCTTCTTCAAATATTTCGCGGTTTTCGCCTTCTAACTCTTCTAGTGTTTCAAGGCAGTCGGCGCTAAAAGCAGGGCTTATAATTGCCACATCTTTAATGCCTTCGGCTGGCAGGCTTTCTAGCGTTGCATCTGTGTAGGGCTTTAACCACTCTGCTTTACCAAATCGGCTTTGGAAAGTGCTAATGACATTGTCTTTATCAAGGCCAAGCTTTTCAACAACAAGTCGCGTTGTTTGTAAGCAAAGGCAATGATATGGGTCGCCGTTGTCTAAAAATAATTTTGGCATACCGTGGTACGAAAAAACAATTTTTTGCGGCATCCCGTTGGCTGCTAGATCTTCGCTTATGCTATTAGCTAACGATTCAATATAAGTGGTGTTTTTGTGGTAACCATTTATAAAGTGAAGCTCAGGCACCCAGCGCCATTTGCGTAGCACGCTTGATACAGCGTCAAATGTAGACCCTGTTGTAGGGCTTGAATACTGCGGATACATTGGCATGATAATTATGCGTGTAAGGCCTTTGTCTCTTAGCTCTTCAAGGCCAGCTTCTATTGAAGGGTTGCCATAACGCATGGCCATAACAACTTCGGTGTTTGTGTAGCCTTTTTGCTTTAACAATGTGTTGAGCTTTTCGCTTTGCTGGCGCGTAATGTGCGTGAGAGGCGACCCGTTTTCTGTCCAAATGCTTTTGTATAACTTTGCTGAACGTTTTGGACGTACTCTTAAAATAATGCCATGTAATATGATCATCCAAACAAGGCGTGGTATTTCTACTATGCGTGGGTCAGATAAAAACTCGCGTAAGTAGATACGCAGTGCCGCGGCTGTTGGGGCGTCTGGGCTCCCTAAGTTAGTAAGCAGTATTCCCGTTTTTTGATTAAAACGCCCGTCGTGGGGATTGTCGGTTACGGCAGAAAATCGCGACACGTTGTGCTCCTTCAAGCAAAGTTATATGTATATTTTAGGCTTATTGTAACGAAAAAAAGCCTGCTTTAGATCAATCATTTAGCGCTTTTAATCATAATTCTGAAGGGGGTTGGTTTTTTTGCTTCAAGTTGTTGTAACTTTTCAATTGATTTACGGCTAAACACATGGCCTTTGGGCAGTAACATAATGCCAGTGTGGCTTTGTATCGAGTTCCCTAATACCATATTTTCTTTAAGCTCTTGAGCATTACAAATAGTGACCGAACCCGCTGTGCTTTTCTTCTCTTTCATTTTGTTGTGGCTGGCTTCAAGTGCTCGCACAATTTTTGGATGATAAAACGTACCGCTGTAAAGTTTTATAGTGTCGAGTGCATGCTGGTGATGTTCGGCCTCGTTATCGCCCACACTTTGTTCATAAGCTTCCCAATAATCACGTGCAACGCTTAATACCATGGCACCAATGGGTATTTCGTTACCCGAAAGCCCTTTAGGTAACCCGTTGCCGTTATAGCGCTCATATTGATAGTAAATAGCATCAGATACATCGTGTAAATGCAGTGCAGGCATAAGCATTAGTTGCGCGGTGCTTGGATGTGTGTAAAAGGTTTTGCGTTGTACTTCGGTTAGTTTATTCACTGGTTTTTTATAAAGATCGGGGTCCATGGCTAGCAATCCTATTTGTGCTAGGTAACCCGCAGTTGGCGCAAGTTCGATACTTTTTTGCGATGCATTTAGATACAAGGCTATATGCGTACAGGTATTGGCAATGTTTTGTGCTCTGTTGCCATCGAGATAAGGGTTTGCATTGATAAAATTGTAGAGCAGCTCTACGGTAGACTTATGCTCGTTTTTTTCTCGTTCATTTGCTTTTTCAAGCTGCCTGAGCACTTGTTTTATTTGCTTTGTACGCTTTTCTACTCTGAGTTCTAACGACTGATTCAGTTCGGTTAATTGCGCATTTTGTTTTTTTACATGCGCTTGAAGTAGTTCGTTGTGCTTTTTTAAGCGAAACTTTTCAACTGCTGATTTTATAACACCGATTAAGTGATCGTTTTGCCAAGGCTTTTGAATGTAGGCGTTAATACCCCCATCGTTTACTGCACTAACCGTTGACTCTAAATCAGAATAGCCCGTTAGCAAAATACGTTGAGTATCAGGAGCTAGCTTTTTTGCTTTTGCTAAAAACTCTGCGCCGCTCATTTTGGGCATACGCATGTCACTTATGACCACATCAAACTGTGTGGCTGTCATTTTTTGAAGTGCGTCGTGTCCGTCGGTCGATACAACCACATTAAATTTGTTCATTCGTAACAGCCGTACAAGTGACTTTAAAACACTTGCTTCGTCGTCTAGGCATAAAATGTGGGCAGGTCTGTTGTTAAATTCTTCTAGTTCAGAGGTTTTTTGCATAAAAGTAAAGCCAGCCAAATCTGATATACGGTTAAATTTAGTCTAACCTCGGCTTATAAACAACTGAATTGGCAGATTTTATTAATCGCAACAAACTTTATTAAAGCGTCAATTTAAAATGCATAAAAAAACAATTAAAACCCAGCATAAAAAGCGAATTTTAGGCTATTTTTTTGCAGAAATTACTAATTACTTCTACTCTAAAACAGAAGGTTACGTACTAATATTGTATAGCGAGGACTGTATGCCAATACCGGTTACAATAGCTGATGACTCAGCACTTTCAAGAAAAACAATTAAACGCGCACTTCCTGAAGATTGGGATATTACAATTCACGAAGCCAAAAATGGGGTTGAAGCGCTAGATGCTGTGCATGCCGGGTTAGCAGAGGTACTGTTTTTAGACTTGCAAATGCCACAAATGGATGGCTTTGAAGTGCTAAAAGAGCTGCAGCAAGAGCATCAAAAAACCATTGTTATAGTGATTAGCGCAGATATTCAACCTGCAGCACAGGCGCTTGTTAGCTCTATGGGCGCTTTTAGGTTTTTACAAAAGCCTTTAAAAGCCGACCAATTACGCGAAACCTTGCTGGATGTTGGCTTGTTATGATTGAAATAAACGAAGACGAGCGCGATGCGCTTCAAGAAATAATGAACATTTCTATGGGGCAAGCGGCCGATGCGCTTGCTCGACTCATTCAAACCAAAGTGTCTTTGTCAATTCCTGCTATTCAAGCAATGTCTCCAGAAGATTTTCAGGGAATGATTAATAGTCTTTCAAATAACTGGTTTGCACGACAGTCGTTCACGGGCACTATTCGTGGTGAAGTGATAATGAGTATGCATAAAGACGGTTGCAATGCGTTGGCTGAAGTAATGGATTTTGACTTACCGCTTGATGAAGCCGCAACAGAAGAACTTGTTTTAGAAATTACCAATATTTTATCTGCTGCTTGCCTACAAGGCTTTACCAGTCAGCTTGAGTTATCAACGCAATTAAATATGCCTGCGTTTTATTATCCGGTGCAATCTGCTCACAGTAATGAGTGGTCGTCTATTTTAATTATAGAAGTTGAATTTTTTATTGAGCAAATGCAATTCGATGCGCGCATACTCATTGGCTTAAGTGAAGGGTCTATTGAACAGCTGTTAATACCAATCAAAGCCTTATTGGAGGATTGATGGAAAAAAGCGAGTTTGAACGCGTCATTGAGCAACTTCCTATTGGTGCCTGTATTATAAATCAGGATATGACAATCACTTTCGCTAACCCTACGTTTTTAGGTGGATTAACTATTCGCCAACCCGATTTAGTTGGCCAACCTCTATTAACTGTATTTGAAGAACAAGCGCGTTTTTTAAAACGTAAAATTGACAGTGTATTTATTTTAAAAAACCCAAGCTTTAGTTACTGGCAACAACGCCCCCATGTATTCCCCATGCGAAGCAGTCGACCCATTACAGGGGATGAATCGCAAATGTACCAAAATGTGCAATTTATGCCGCTATCAAATGAAAATGCCGAGGTTACGCATGTCAGTATTTTTGTGACAGATGTAACCGCAGAGGCCAGTTATTTTATTCAGCAATCTGATTTAAAAAATGCGCTAGAAGACGAGCATCAACAATTAAAAGCACTGCATCAAGAGTTAAAAGTAGCGCAAAAGAAAATGCTGCAATCAGAAAAAATGGCGTCTATAGGTCAGTTGGCCGCAGGGGTTGCACATGAAATTAATAACCCAATAGGGTTTGTGAGCTCAAACCTAGAAACGCTCAAGGATTATGCGTTAAAACTAATAAAAACAACGCAGACGCAAAAAAAAATCATTGTAAAACAGGCTGAAGATCGCTTTATTAAATTACTTGAGGATGTATACGAACGCCAGGGTGTTGACTTTATACTAGAAGATTTACCGGAGCTACTCGATGAGTCGCTAGATGGTGCAGAGCGAGTTAAAAAAATTGTTAATAGCTTACGAGATTTTGCATTAAGCGATGAAGAAAGCTGGATGGAAGTGGACTTATGCGCTGAGATTGAGTCTACTTTGATTGTGTTAAAAAATGAGCTCAAATATAAAGTTCAAATTGAAAAGCAGTTCCCTGCAGAGCCTGTTTTTTTATGGGGTAAGGCCAGTAAAATACGGCAACTCTTGTTTAATACTATTTTAAACTCGTTACAAGCGATGGTTTCTGGAGGAACACTGACCATTGAGTGTAAGCAAGAACAAGACAAAATAAAGCTTATTATTGAAGACACTGGCGCAGGTATTGCTGAGTCTGATTTAGAGCGAATTTTTGATCCCTTTTTTACAACCAAAGAGGTTGGGCAAGGTACTGGCTTAGGCTTGTCTGAGGTGTACACCATCACTGAAGAGCACGAAGCAAGTGTTGATGTACTGAGTAAAGTCGGTGAAGGCAGTCGCTTTGTGTTTGTTTTCAATACCCCAAAAAGTTCATGAGCTAAAAAAACAGCGCTAAGAGAGGCATGTTTTGTGACTAAAGGTTGGTTGAATAGTGTTGCTGGTATTGTTTATTATTAGCTAATTATATTGGATTGGTATTTTTTATTATGTTAATTCTTTATGGTTGGGTTGGTGGTTTGTAGATAGCAAGTGATATATTTGCATTAGGGTTACATGTTATTTAAATGTAAATTACTGTTACCCTATCATTTTAATGACGGCAGGCCTTTTAAGTACTGTTGTATTAGCTGTTTTGATCTTTTTTAAGATTGAATAACAATAGGAGCCAATAGTGGAACCTAGTATCCTTTTGGTTGATGATGAAGTTAATGTTTTGCGCTCTTTACGGCGTGTATTGCAGCGTGCCGGCTTTAAGGTAAGTGTAGCCGAAAGTGGCCCTGAGGCGCTTGAATACTTAAAAACAAGCGACGTATCTATTATTGTGACTGACTACCGAATGCCCAATATGACTGGGGCTGATTTACTTCGAGAAGTTAAAATTCACTGGCCAGAAATAATAAATATAGTGCTTAGTGGTCATGCTGATTTTAATTCGGTGGTTGAGCTTCTTAACCAAGGACTGGCGATTAAGTTTTTACAAAAGCCTTGGAATGAAAATGAACTGATAACAACCATTGAACAAGCGCAACAACTCTATTGCAAGCGTATTGCTCAGCACGAGCGTGACCAACTACTTTTAGGTAGCGTTACCGCGCTTATTGAAATAGACGAAAATGGTAAAATAACCCGTTTTAATGCGCCTGCGCAGTCTTTGTTTTCAGGTTTATACAGCTTTGTTGATGATTACATAATTAATATAGACGCACAGCCAAATAAAGACGACTTGACGGCCTTTTTGAGTAATCAAACCAATATGTTATTTATTGCTCGTAAATGCGCAGAAAGCGAAAAAGAATACGAGTTTATTTTGGAGCGTTATTGGTCTGATGATTTTTGTCAGTTGCTTAAGCTGTCGGTTAACCCTAGTAAGTCGAGTGACAAATTTTTAATAGAAAGCTTTGGTGATTTTTTAATTAAAGAACCTGCTTTTTATCAACAGCTAAATGAGTATGAAGGTGAAAACACTAGCTACACGGTTATTTTTATCGGTATTGCTAAATTCGAACTTATTGCTGATTTATTAGATTACCAAAGCGCTTACGAGTTTACACATTTGCTTGCAAAAGTATTGCACAATACCTTTGGTGAAAAGGTGAGAATGTGTCAAAAGCATTCTAACCAGTTTATGTTATCTGTACCTCACGCAAGTAACGATGCCACATTACTTGCCGCTCTTAATAAAACAATGAGCTTATTTAGCGATGCGATACCCCAGCGTTATAAAGGAATGAGTTTAGAGCTTTATGGGGTTTACGGCATTTTTCCTGAAGATGTTTTGTCGGGCAAGGAACTTATAAATCATCTTAGCCTGAACATGAATTACCTAGCAAAAAAACAGCAACGCTTTTTTACACGCTTTGATGCAGAGTTAGTAAACGATTACCGAAAAAACTTTGAACTAAGTAGGCTGCTTTTTAAAGCAATTGATAACGAAGAATTTAGTTTATGTTTTCAGCCAAAAATAGATCTAAAAACACATAAGGTAAGTGGTGCTGAGGTGCTTATTAGGTGGTATGAGCCGACAAAGTATGGGTGGGTGTCTCCGGCTTTGTTTATTCCTATTTCTGAATGTGATGGCCAAATTATCGCTATAAGTCGATTTGTAATTTCACAAAGTTTTAAACAGCTTAAGCAATGGAACATGCAAAAAGTTGAAGTAGGTAAACTCGCTATAAACCTTTCTGCTCGGCAAATTAAAGAAGACCCTGAATGGATAGACTTTATGCTTGAGTCTCTAAATGAGAACAACCTCAGCGCATCAAACATTCAGTTTGAGTTAACAGAAACCTACTTAATGGATGATCTAACAAAATGCCAACTGCAAATAACCAGATTAAGAAGCTTAGGGTTTGAAGTCCAAATTGATGATTTTGGTATAGGTTATTCATCACTTGCGTATCTTTCAAAGTTATCAATCGATGGCATAAAATTAGATAAAGAGCTGATAAGTGGTTTAGATTCATCCCTTGAAATGCAAAGTATGATCAGAAACATTGTGCGTATGTCTCATGATCTTAATTTAAAGGTGATAGCAGAAGGAATCGAGACGGCTCACGAATGTAAATTGGTAGAAAGACTTGGCTGTGATTATATTCAAGGTTTTTATTTTTCTAGACCTTTGCCTGCTGATGAGTTTTATGATTACTTGATAAATACAAATGTGCGCGGTGATGAATGAAAACAATGAGAGTAGTTTTATTTGACGACGAGCTGTTTATATTAAAGGCGCTACATAGAACTATTAACAGAATATACCCCGCTGCTGAAGTTATTACGGTGAGTGAAATAAATGAATTTTGGTCTGTGCTTAAAAATAATAAATCAATAGACCTAATTATAAGCGATTACTTAATGCCGCACGTTAATGGATTAGATGTGTTAGAGCGCTGTTTAATTGAAAATTCGTACCCAGTGAGGGCTTTGCTCACGGGGGACCCGTCGTTAACCGAAAAAATGCGTCAATGTAACGTTGTGCATATGTACCTTGCTAAACCATTCAATAAAGAAGATTTAATACTTTTGTTTAACAATGTGGCAGAATTAAAAGCACTACCGTTTTCAGAAAGTATGAGAAGAAAACTGGGGGCAATGTCTAGCTTTCCGGTTTATCCCTCACTGCTGCAAGAGCTCAATACGCTTATTAATAGTGGAGAGTTCGACCTAGCTGAAGTAGCCGAGCTTGTCTCTAAGGAGCCTGTTATTGTTGCTAAGTTGCTGCAACTTGCTAACTCGGCCTATTTGGGCTTTACACGTAAAACAGTCTCTATAGAAGAGGCCGTTTCTCGCCTTGGTACGACTATTTTATTGTCAATTAGTACATCATTATTAATGGCAGAAAATTTGCCTCCTTCTATATCGGCCATCGATCACGAAAAGCAAATACATGTTGCAACACATTATGCTAGTTGTGTTAAAAAATTTGCACAACATATAGGTATGAACTTAAAAGAGCAGGCTTTGCTATTTTCAGTGGCGCTATTGAGTTTTGTTGGTAAATTAATAAATGTTGAAGAAGTGACGGACCAACACAAATTAACTGAGCCTGAGCAAAGTATAAATTACCTTCATGTATCTGCTTATATCATGAAATTATGGGGGCAGAGTACGCAGGTGTGCGCATTAATTTTAAACTCCAATGAGTTAAAAACCCCCGCTGATAATTTGAGTAATACCCTTTATATTGTTCATCAAAAGTTATTTCAAAAGCAGTCTAACGAGGTCCTTATTGTTGGTTGTCAGCAACAGGGGGTTTGTTCATCCTTTTGTGAAGCAATAAATACGTTTGAGTGGGAAGTGTTTTAAGCTTAACCTGCCTGTTTATCGTCAATTTACACATTTATTTACAGAACAAAAAGGAGATCTGGTTGCGTATTTTCAGTTTGGCAACTAAATATTAGTTATACAAGCTATAGGGATACTGGCATGAATGAAGTAGAGAGTCATTTAGAAAGTGTATGTTTAAACGATGAAAAAAAACTTAAGTCGTTACAAAAGCAACTAAGTGAAAAAGAGTCCGAATTAGCACGGTATAAAAAAATGCTTGTCCAAAGTACTAAAATGGCAACACTGGGTACTTTAAGTGTTGATGCGGCTTCGGAAATAAGCACTCCATTGTCACAAGCAATTAATACGATAGATAACCTTAGCCATAGCAGCCCAATAATCTCCACATTATTAAATATAAGCGAGCAATACTTAAACGGTGAACTCAAAGAAAGCCAGTTTAAACACGAGCTCGACTTACTTAATTTACAGCACCCATTTGCTTGGATTGGCAATGACTTGTCGACCAAAATAAAAGACAGCGCGAGCACCTTAAGGCAGGTTAACTATTGCGTTCAAAATTTACTTAATTTTTCTGAATCTAATGAATGTCATGCAGTGCAGCTCGTGAACGTAGTCGATATTGCTGTAAATATGCTTAAGCTTCTTGAAAGTCAGCTATCGCTGTGTGCTATAAAAACCGATTTTGAAAATGTTCCGCCTATTTATTGTAATTTAGCTTCCATTAATCAGCTTTTTGTTAATTTACTCATTAATGCCCGAGAAGCCTGTGAGCATAATGACACCAAAGGTTGCATTGTTGAAGTGCGTGTTTTTGAACAAAATAGCTTTATTTGTATTGAGATAAAAGATAACGGTTGTGGCATGACAAACCATGTACAAGAACAGATGTTTGACCCCTTTTTCACGACCAAAGAAGTAGGGAAAAATAGTGGGATGGGGCTAACGCTTGTGCACTCAATAGTACAAGAACACGCAGGAAAGATACAAGTTAACAGCATAATAGAGACAGGTACGTCCATTTTATGCTCACTCCCCTTAAAAGAATAGGTTAATAAATAAATACTCATTGTAAATAGCGTGTTAAATATCTATTTTGTAATTTTAATTCCTTATTTGTGTTAATTTCAGCCTGTTTAGTGTGTTTTTTTCTTAAGTTGAATTTTATTTGCATACTTAGGCCTCTAATTTAAAATTTTTCATTTCTTTTTATTTGGTAATGTTGCTAGGATGTTCCCCATTGGCGATGCTAAATCGCTAAATAATCTATAAGAACACACACATAAACAGGGTCGTCACTATGTCAACATATCGTTTAAATACACTTGCAGCGGCAGTTGCATTTGCAGTATGCGCACCAGGCGTTGCTATCGCGCAAGAAGCCCCCGTTCAAGCTGCTAAAAATATTGAACAAATATCTGTATTAGGCTCTCGGGTGTCTAATCGCACCTCAACAGAGTCATCTTCACCAATAGATTTAATAGACTCAGATGATTTAAATAAAGGTGGTTATACTGAGCTTGGCCAAAGCCTACAAGCTACTGCACCGTCATTTAACTTTTCGCGTACGCAGGTGTCAGATGGTTCTGACTTATTTAGACCCGCTACACTTCGTGGTTTACAACCCGATCAAACGCTTGTATTGGTTAATGGCAAGCGCCGTCATAATCAATCTATTTTTGGCCTTAACGGTACTGTGGGGGCTGGTGCTGCGGGCACCGATATGAACGCAATTCCGTTAACTGCGCTTAAAGGCGTTGAAGTACTTCGTGATGGTGCAGCGGCAAAATATGGCTCCGATGCAATAGCAGGTGTAATTAACCTATCACTTAATAATTCAACAGGTGTAACAACTGGCTTTGTTCAGTATGGCGGCACAAGCGAAGGCGATGGCGACACAGTTACCGCAGGTCTAAACCGTGGTTTTGAGTTAGGTAACGAAGGTGGTTTTATTAATTTATCACTTGAATACCGTGATGCTGACGGGACTAACCGTGCAGAACGCGATACGGGGGGGTAGTTAAATGTAGAACCCGGAACGCTTTCAGAAGATGTTCGCTGGGGACAAGGTAACGCTGATAGCGAATTCACATCGCTGTTTTACAATATGGCACTGCCTGTTGGCGATAGCGAACTTTACTCGTTTGGTGGGTTCTCAGAACGAAGCGCGTTAGGTAATGGTTTTTATCGTAACTTTAACGAAGCGTCTAAAAACGTTACTCAAGTATACAGTGATGGTTTTTTACCGCGTATATACAATGAAGCACAAGACTTTTCATTCGCAATAGGGTTTAAAGGGGACATAAACCCTGATTGGACTTACGATGTGTCGGCTGTATATGGTGAAAACCAATACGATTTTACCTCACGTAATACCTTAAATGCGTCTTACGCTGCCGAGTATTTATTTAATAACCCTGATGCAAGCGATGCTGATATTGCAGCTAATGCAGGCCCAACCGGTGGCTATTCCGGTGGATTTAGATTTGATCAAACTACATTTAATGCTGATTTTAACGGCATTGTAGATATTGGTCGCAGTGAACCACTATACGTAACTATTGGCGCAGAATATCGAAAAGAAAATTACGAAATAGTACCAGGTAGCCAAGCGTCGTATGCCTGTGGTTTAGCTAATACTGATACTTCTTATCCGTCAGTCAATGACGAAAATCAATTTGCGCAGTGTGGATTTCAGGCTTACAACGGCCTACGCCCAGCAGCGGCAAATAAAAGTGATCGAAATAGCTATGCGATATTTGTAGATGTAGAAACGATGATCACAGATGCATGGAACGTTAGTGGTGCATTGCGCTTTGAAGACTTTTCAGATGCGGGTGACGATTTAATAGGTAAACTAGCGACACGTTACGAGTTTAATGATGACTTTGCTGTTCGTGGTGCGGTATCAACTGGCTTTAGAGCGCCTTCGCTTCAGCAAAGCGGTTATACAGCTTTTACAACCAACCTAGGGTCGGATGGCTCGTTAACTCAGTCGTTTACTGCTAACACAGGCACGGCATTTCCAAGTGCGTTAGGGGTTGATACTTTAGAGCTTGAGATATCAACTAACTACAGCGCGGGATTTGTTTACGATGTAAGCAGCGAGCTTTCACTTACAGTTGACTTTTACCGTGTGGAAATTAAAGACCGCATAACCTTAGGAAGTTTGTTATCGGCTGACGACGTATCGTTTAGCCCAGATGCGCTTGCTGCGCTTCAAGCTACAGGTGCAGTACAGGCTAATTACTTCTCAAACTCCGTTGATTCTACTACGCAAGGTGTTGATATTATTGCTTCGTATCGTACTGAGATCGACGGGGCTAATTTGGGTGTTACTTTTGCTGGTAATTTGAACGACACTAAAATTGATAACGTAAATGCAGAAGAAGGTATTCCAGAAGCGGTTGCCTTTGATGACTTACAACGTAGCTTTTTTACTGATGGACAGCCAAGTGAGCGTGCCACGCTGACATTTGATTATGCGCGCGACGCATATACTTCTACAGTTCGTTTTAATTACTTTGGCGAAACCGATGTAAAATACTTTGGTAACGACCATATTTCATTACCGGGAGAGCTTTCTCCAACGGGGTCGTTTAAACCAACAAGTACAGTTGAATCAGCAGTATTGGTTGATGTAAACGTAAGTTATGACATTAATGAGATGTTTACGCTTTCGGTTGGTGCCGACAACGTATTTGATGAAACACCTGATGAGCTAGGTGATGACGAAGTACTTAACTTTATTACCAATGGTGCGTTTAAATACCCTGTACGTGCATTGCCTTATGGCTTTGACGGGCGTACATATTATGCAAAAGTAAGCTTTGAATTTTAATTATTTAAGCTAAACCTGTTACTAAGCGCAGTTATTTACTGCGCTTTTTTTATGTTTATTTATTATGAAAAAAGAGCGTTGTGTAATGATAAAAATACTTGCAAGCTTGAAAATTAGGCATACAATCGCCACTTCTTAAGGTTCTTATTGTTATAAATAGTTAGGAAATAAAATGGCTAAAAAATCGAAAAGCAAAGCCGCAAATAATAGTGCGGTAGACACCGGTCGGGGTGTTATTAATCATAATGCGCTGGCGGCGCTAGTAACCTCTAAAGTGTTTAAACCTCAAGTGGTAAGAGCTAAAAAAGGGAAAGGCTCGTTTAAACGCAATAATAAACACGTAGGACGAGAGTCTTATTTAATCGCGGCTTAAATAGCACCGATCAAATAAGACTTTTAACTGCCTACTTTTTGCCAAGCATACGCGTAAGGGTGTTGTCTTTATCAATAATATGGTGCTTTAAAGCGCCCACAATATGTAACCTAACGCGATAAGAAGCGCATTTGCTGTAATACCGTGAACGGTTTTTCCTATCTCTGCTAAGCCTTGGTTAAAAGCGAGACTTTTTTGTGGGTTTTCTGGGTTGGGGTTGTGCGGTATAAGCTCTAGCCCGAACACCTCTGCGCCATGCCCACCAAAGCCCGACATAATCAGCCCCGAAATAGGCATAAGTAACATGCTTATTATAAGAACGTAATGCACAATTTTAGCTAATACTTGCTCATAATTTGGGTGTTTAACATCGTGCTTTGGCCAACCATTTACAATGCGCCATGTTACTCTTAATAACGCAAAAGCAAGCAGCATTACGCCAAATGATTTGTGCCAACTCATTAGAAAAAACGCTTTAAAGTTTTCCATATATAGGCCTGAGCCTAATAAACCAATAATTAAAATAGCTACAATCCAATGCAGGCTTATGGTGGTTTTGCTTAACGTACTTGTTGTATCTTTTGTAAGTTTCATTGTGGTTATTCCTAACTTAAAAAGTGGCCATTAGTTGGGTGTACAATTGAATAATCTACATTATTGCAGCTAGCTTAAACTATAAAGGGTTAAAGTAGGGTTAACGAAACTTATTTTTTAAATTTAAAAGGATAAACCCGCAACGTGAAGTGAAAGTTGTAGGCGCGAAGCCTGCTCGCGCAAGATACTAATTACTTCTCTAAAAGCGAAACGCCTCTGAGCCTCTTTGTGATTTATTGATCTTTAATACAAAAATGCACAAAGAGAAGGGAATGAGGAGTAAATGAGAAGTGAAAGCTGTATGCGCGAAGCTTGCTCGCGCGAGGTGCTATTTACTTCTCTAAAAGCGAAGCGCTTCTAAACCTCTTTGTGAATAATGGGCTTTATTTACGCGCTATCGCTCGTCACACCAGCAAGCTGCGCGTCTACAAGATAATTTACCCGATCATAACTTTAGCGACCTTCCTTTAAAGTATTTGCGATGGTTTGTGATGGGTTCTCACCAAACAACTGAGTGTAATCTTTAGTAAATTGCCCCGCATGCCAAAATCCCCAGTTTGCAGCAATAACAGAAATTGGCTTAGTTTGCCCAACTACTTTAAGTTCACGCCTTACATTATTTAAACGTGTTAAGCGTAAAAATCGCAGCGGGTTAATACCTAAAATACTTTCAAAACTATACTGTAAAGTACGCCGACTTACATGCGTGAGTTCGCATAATTGTGTAATAGTCACTGTGCTTTGTGGATCAACTTTGATATGTGCTTTTACTTTGTCTACTACGGCTTTGCGATGCTTATAACTTGGCGCAATGTTGTGCTGCTGACTTTCAGTTTTTAATAAATTTAGCGCAAGCATGTAAAGCATTTCTTGTTGTAAATTGGCGTTTAAGCCATGGGCATCATGATTAACCATGCTGTTAATAATACTGCGCGCTCTGTTAAGAGTTGGGCTATTTACTGTGAGTCGCTCTGCGCCAAATGCATTCATGTTTTGTAAATTAATACCTTGCAGTTGCGCCATGCATTCAATTGATTGCCAGTTAATCACTACCCCATAAATATTAAATTTTTCAGGTGTTATTAATTCAAAATCGCTGTGACTACTGCGGCACATAAATTGGTTACTTAGAACATCTAAGCCATTAATTTTACTTTCGCACGATGTTTTAGGGATCCCCAACCAAATAGAGTCTTCGGCAATAACACATTGCTGGCGAAGCGCACGCTCTGTGTACTCTTCAAATACGTGAATATTAGAATGAGCAACGCCTTCAATACAACCAAAAAAGCCACCCTCACTGACTTGATCATACTTTTGTTGCCAATTGATGAGGTTACTTGCTTGCTCATCAATGTCGTGAGTATCCACTTTGCTCTTTTGTGGTGCGTTTGATAAATGCTGATGCGCCATTTTGGGTTTGCTCTTTATTTTTATATTGCTTATTGAGAAACTTTAACCGTTTATAAACTCTTTTAAGTTACTGAATTATTGTGAAAAAACCGATTTGCCAAAATTCGATAGTGCTTTGGTACGAATTAAGCTTTTAGTATTTAAATTAAACATAATTGTAAATAGTGCTGCAGCAAAACCTGTACCAAGGTTTGAAAGAGTTAAATGAGGTAAAAAATGGGGCAAACGTATCGTTACACGCTTGGTACACAAACTTATAAATTTAGAGATTTAGCCCAGTTAATGGCTAAAGCTACGCCGCCGCGGTCGGGCGATAGGTTGGCAGGAGTTATTGCGCAGTCGGCGCAGGAACGAGCCGTAGCACAAATGACATTAGCAGAGGTGCCACTTAAAACATTTTTAAATGATGCGTTAATTCCTTACGAAGATGACGAAATAACACGCCTAATTATGGATGAGCACGATGCGAATGCATTTTTGACCATTTCACATTTAACGGTTGGAGATTTTCGTAATTGGCTATTGAGTGATTTTGCAACCCCAGCGGTACTGGCAAGCGTCAGGTCTGCTATAACTCCCGAAATGGCGGCAGCTGTTAGCAAAATTATGCGTAATCAAGATTTAATTTTAGTTGCTAAAAAGTGCCATGTAACCAGTGCATTTAGAAATACAATTGGTTTGCCAGGACATTTATCTACCCGCTTACAGCCTAATCATCCAACCGATGATATTAACGGGATTGCGGCTAGTATGCTGGATGGCCTGCTTTACGGAAATGGTGACGCGGTAATAGGTATAAACCCTGCCACCGACAATGTTGCTCAAGCCATTAAGCTAATGACGCTTATGGACGATGTAATCCAAAAATATGAAATTCCAACGCAAAGCTGCGTGCTTACCCATGTGACTAATACGATTGAGTGTATAGAAGCTGGCGCACCGGTTGATTTGGTTTTTCAGTCAATAGGCGGCACAGAGGCTACAAATTCAAGTTTTGGTTTTAATTTAAATACGTTAGCAGAGGCGCAAGACGCTGCGCTTAGCTTAAAACGAGGCACGGTTGGTAATAATGTAATGTATTTTGAAACCGGACAAGGCAGCTCGCTTTCGGCCAATGCGCACCATGGGCTTGATCAACAAACTTGTGAGGCGCGTGCTTATGCTGTGGCGCGAAAATTTAACCCTTTATTAGTTAATACGGTTGTGGGCTTTATTGGCCCAGAATATTTATTTGACGGTAAGGAAATTACCCGCGCAGGGCTTGAAGATCATTTTTGCGGTAAGTTACTCGGTATCCCTATGGGGTGCGACGTGTGTTACACCAATCATGCTGAAGCCGACCAAAACGACATGGACAATTTACTTACACTACTAGGTGTAGCGGGATGTTCATTTGTTATGGGTATTCCAGGCTCGGACGACATTATGCTTAACTACCAAACTACCTCGTTTCATGATGCGCTTTATGTGCGCAGAGTTTTAGGGTCAAAACCAGCCCCAGAATTTGAGGCATGGTTAAGCAAAATGAAAATAATGCAAAATACTCAGGACATCATTTTAGCCAATACAATCCCAGAAGCGTTTGCCAAGCCGCTGAATGCAATAGCAGGGGGGAGCTAATGGCAAGTAATCCTAAAACCCTCAATGCAAACACTGATCATAAAAGTAATGGCAAGGTGGTACATAATCCGTGGAGCGATTTACGCCGCTTTACCGATGCCCGTATAGGCCTTGGTAGAGCGGGTATTAGTCTACCGACCTCAGAAATGCTGGCGTTTCAGTTATCTCATGCGCAAGCCCGGGATGCTGTTGGCTTTGCGCTTAATATTAACGAAATGTCATGCAGACTGAGCGATTTAAATCCAGCAGCACCTGTTTTGCATCTACGCAGTCAAGCGGTGGATCGTACTACTTACTTACAGCGTCCCGACTTAGGGCGTAAGTTAAACCAATCAAGTCGCACAGCATTAGCTAATTTTATGACAGAACAAAAGCAACACACTGAGTCTAAATATGATTTAGCTATTGTTGTGGCTGATGGGCTTTCTTCTTTGGCTGTTCAACAAAATACACAACCATTTATTAGCGAACTACTAGAACAGCTAGGCGAAAGTCAGCAATTAAAACTAGCGCCAATAACGTTAGTAGAACAAGGGCGTGTAGCCATTGGCGATGATATTGGTGAGTTGTTAAATGCGCAAATAGTCATGGTACTTATAGGTGAGCGACCAGGGCTGAGTTCCCCAGATAGTTTGGGGCTTTATTTAACATGGGCGCCAAAAGCAGGGTTGAGCGATGCATGCAGAAATTGTATTTCAAATATTCGACCCGCTGGGTTGTCTTTTGAAGAAGCCGCCCGCCGTACTGTGTATTTATTACGCGAAGCAAAAAAGCTCAAATTAACAGGCGTTAACCTAAAAGATCGAACACAAGACGATGTAATTGAACATCAGCAACCTAATACCAACTTTTTAATTGCCAAATAATAAGCAATTAAAAAATCAAAACAATAAAAATCAAGTATCAACGGAGAGAACAATGTCGAACAATAACTCAGAATACCTTGCCAAAAGGCAATTAAAAAGTGGCACTGCAGGTTGGTTACTGCTAGCCGGTTTGGGGGTGTCGTATGTCATATCGGGCGATTTTGCTGGTTGGAATTTTGGCATAGCTGAAGCTGGTTGGGGTGGGTTTGCCATTGCCGCAGTATTAATGGCTATTATGTATTTAACATTGGTACTTTCGCTTGCTGAGATGTCGGCTGCTATTCCAGCAGCTGGTGGTGGATATAGCTTTGCCCGCCAAGCAATGGGTCCCGCTGGTGGCTATTTAACAGGACTTGCCGTATTGATTGAATACGCGCTTGCGCCGGCTGCTATTGTTATATTTATTGGCTCTGCGGTAGAAGCATTAACTGGGTTTAATGGTCCATGGGTTTATGCGCTGTTTTACTTGGCATTTGTGGGCATTCACTTAGCGGGTGTAGGTGAGGCACTAAAAGTTATGATGGTGATAAGTGGCTTAGCGGTGCTGGCAATTATTGCCACTGCGATTGCGCTTGTTGCTAACTTTGACCCCTCAAATTTATTTGATGTAGCCGTAACCGATGCAGCAGGCGCAAGCGAGTTTTTACCGCTTGGCTGGTATGGCGTGTGGGCTGCATTGCCATTTGCAATGTGGTTATTTTTAGCGGTTGAAGGTGTCCCACTTGCAGCAGAAGAAGCAAAAAATCCCGCTAAAGATGTGCCAAAAGGCATTATTGGAGCAATGGTATTTTTACTTTTCACTGCGTTATTGGTGGTTGTTTTAGTACCTGGTGCCGCAGGTGCAAATGCAATGGGTGCCAGTGCAGTACCACTGGTAGATGCGCTTAATGCAACAGGCAATAGCAGCTTAGCTACGACGGTTAATATTTTAGGTTTAGCGGGCTTGGTGGCGTCTTTTTTCTCTATTATTTATGGTTACAGCCGTTTAGTGTTTGCCCTTTCTCGTGCGGGTTATTTACCACAATCTCTATCAATTACTACAGAGCGCAAAGTACCAGCGCGTGCGTTAATAGTACCTGCTATTTTTGGTTTTATTGCCTCACTAAGTGGTGAAGGTGACTTGATGCTAGCCATGGCAGTTGTTGGTGCTACGGTTTCTTACGCATTAATGGCATTAAGCCATATTATGCTGCGTATAAAGCAACCTGAATTAGTCCGCCCTTATAAAACGCCAGGCGGTGTTGTTACCTCGGGTATTGCACTTGTATTATCACTTGTTGCACTTACCGGTGTATATGCCTTTGACCCTCGCGCGTTTTTATACACCATAATTTTATTTGCATTCGGAGCGGCGTATTATTTTGGATACAGCTCTAAGCGCTTAGTCGCTAAAACCGCAGATGAAGAGTTTGCCATGTTAGCTGATGCAGAATCTGATTTAGCAATGGCGGTAAACGAGGGGTAATAAACGTTTAGGAATACCAATCTTCAATAATACTTAATCATTTTGCGGAGCTAAACCTGTCGTTACCTTCGTTAAAAAATTCTCATTTAGAATAACTAAATAACGATTTTTTTGCTTTGCGATCAACACGTTATTCTACCCTCAAAGTAGAACAGTTAATCAAGCGAATTGGTATAAAGCGATAAAGCAGGCTAAAAAAGTGTTTTAGCCTGCTTTTTTTTAATTAGTCAATATGGGCAGTTGAGTCTCTAACTACAAGTTCAGGGGTATATTGCTTGATAATGTCGCGGTCGTTGCCATTACGAATTTGCGCAATTAATAAATTAGCAGCATCTTGCGCTATTTGATTGTTAGGCTGGTGAGCGGTAGTAAGCTTAGGCCATGTTTGGCGCGAAAATGGGCTATCTTCAAAGCCTGTAATTGATAATTGACTCGGTATGTCAATTTCCATTAAGCGCGCTGCAAATAGCGCACCTGCGGCGATTTCATCGTTACAAGACACAATAGCGGTTGGCCTGTTGGTTTGATTTATTAATGCTTTTGCCCCTTCAACACCTGACTCAAACGAGTACTCTCCGGCAATGATCAACTGCGAGTCTATTTCAATGTTATGCTGCGTTAAAGCTGCTTTGTAGCCCTCTAATCGTTCTTTAGTTGAGTTATGCTCTGAGCCACCTGCTAAAAAACCAATACGACTGTGGCCATTATTAATTAAATGTTCAGTAATAGATTTTGAAGCGTAGTTATCGTCAATCATAATACACGGGGTTAACGTATCTGGTGCGCTGTGGCCCGATAGTATGCGCACAACTTTAATATTTAACTGCGTGAGTTTTTCTACAAAATTGGGCATTTCTGAAAAGGGCGGTGTGAGTAAAATACCAGCAATTCGCGTGCGTTTTACCATGTCGGTAATTTCATCTATTATTCGTGTCTCTTTCGCATCGCATGGGTGAATGAGTAATTCAAAACCTTGTTTTTTACAGGCATCTAAAATACCTCTTTGCATGTCTATGATGTAATAGGCATTAGGATTATCGTAAATATAGGCAATACTGTAAGCCTTTGTTCCTGCAAGGCTTCTTGCTGCTAAGTTTGGATGGTAGTTTAGCTTTTCAACCGACGCCATGACTTTTTCACGCGTATTGTCACGCACAGACGCTTCGTTGTTTATTACTCGTGATACCGTTTTTATCGATACCCCTGCATCTTTTGCCACGTCGTTTATTGTTGCTTTCATAAGCTTAATAGACCTTTAATATTATTTTTTTTGGCACTAATTTATTAGTTAATATCGACAGTTAAAATAGCGGTAACTGCGTATTGGATATTATTTTTAATGAACAAATTATAAAGACATCCGTTGAGATTGATAGTTAATTTATTGAATGGGCATCGCAGATCATGAAAATTCTGAAATTTTTTATAAAAAAAATGACTAATTTATTATTTATTAAATACAACACATTATATAATTTGTATGATTTATTATGTAAATATTTTGTATCTTTTTTGCGCTCGTATGTAGCTATGAAAATAAAAACGGTGTAAAGTCGCTCCGTAATGACAACGCTGTCATGTTGTTTAACACAAAATATCATGACACCGTAGCGCGTTGTTTATTTGTAAAAAATACTGACACTCAGACACTAGAACACTAAAAAAAAATGAAACACCAATAAGGGGAAACCAATGTCAAATTCACTGTTTAAAAAGGGAATGCTAGCTAGTTCAATTGCACTTATTTTATCTGGTAGCTTATCTGCTGCGGCCATTGCACAAGATGCGCAATTAGCACAAGAAGAAATGGAAGTTATTGAGGTTAAAGGGATCCGCAGTTCACTAAAAGAAAACCTTAATGCAAAACGCTTTTCTTCAAATGTGTCAGACGTGATTACGTCTGAAGACATTGGCAAGTTCCCTGACAAAAACGTTGCTGAAACACTGTCTCGTATTACTGGTGTTGCAGTTAGCCGTGAATTTGGTGAAGGTGAAAAAATCAGTATTCGTGGTGCTGGCCCTAAATACAACCGAACATTGTTAAATGGTCAAACAGTGGGTACTGCTGATTGGTTTATTTTAGATGAAGCAAACCGAAGCTTTAACTACACCATGCTACCGTCAGTTATTGTAAAAGGGCTTGAGGTGAATAAATCACCTGTTGCAAGTATTGATGAGGGCTCTATAGGGGGCACTATTGTACTTAAAACACGCCGCCCATTGGATATGGATGCAAACTCAGTCAGTTTGTCACTAGAAGGGCAGTATTCAGAAACATCTGGCGAAACAGACCCACAATTAGCGGGAATGTATTCGTGGAAAAATGACGATGAAACATTGGGTGTTATGGTATCGGCTGTTAAGCAAGAACGTAATTTAGAGCGTCAGGGTTTTGAAGTGCTAGGTTGGGTTGAAAGCGACGATGATGAGTATCTTGTGCCTCGTAACATTGGCGCACCTAAATTTATTCAAAGCCGGGAGCGCGAAACCTTATTTGCAACCCTCCAATACGCACCTAACGATAACTTATTAATGACGTTAAATTATCTAGATTCGCGAATGGATGTAGATAACCAAAATTCTAACTTAATTAATTTTGCGTTTGGCGACCGCGCTGAAATTATTACTAATGCGACTAAAGTTAAAAATGGCGCTATTTTAGCATCAAGCGCAGGCGGTAATTATGCTTACAACTACATCAACCGCGTATCAAGTACTGAAACAGATCAAGTTCATCTTGATATTGACTACCAAGGCGACGGTTACAGCCTTAATTTCGAGCTAGGTAAAACCGCAGCGAGTGGGGGTACTTACCGTGAAACGTCTTGGGAATATGTTGCAGTTGGCTCAGGCTATGATTACGACTTGACGGGTACACCCAATGTAAATGTGGGTGTTAACGCCGCCGATGGTAATAACTTTGCAGCTGGATGGATTTGGGGCGGTGCTAAACCGACTACCGATGAAGAAACCTTTGCTCAAGCAGATTTAACATACGATGTTGAATTTGGCCCATTCACAGCAATAAAAACAGGTATTAAATATCGCCAAGCAGAGCGTACTCAAGGGCGTCATGCTTATAGTTGGCATGCACCATTTGCCGATGGTGGTGCAAATTCAGACAATTATCTTGATCACATTTTTGACACTTGCCCAACGCTTGCAACGTGTGACTTAGATGCCAATGGCGCTACAAGTATTGATGCTGCTGTGACTGGTAATATTACTGAGCAAGTTTCACATAACCGTGAACTAATGGAAGAAATTGCCTTTAACGGTTTAAACGGAATATCTGCCAGTTATGCGATTCACGATAATTTAGCCGAAATTTGGGAAGTAGAAGAAGATATTTTAGCGCTGTATGTACAAGGTGATTTTTCTGGAGAGGGTTTCAGAGGTAATGTAGGTATGCGTTATGTAAGCACCGAGCAGACCTCTTATGGTTATGAGTTTTCAGGTGATTCGTGGGGCTTAAATACAATTAATGGTGATTGGCTAACGCCAAGCGTTTTAAACTGGGTAAGCCAAGATAATGACTACGCTGAGTTTTTACCAAGCTTTAACATTGCTTTTGATCTAACTGAAGAGCAAATACTCCGTATCGGTGCTGCACGTGTTATGGCTCGTCAAAATTGGGCCGATATTTCGTCGTCAGAAACCTTTGGCTCATTAACCGGTGGTCGAGGCACAGGTAGTCGTGGTAATCCAAACTTAGCACCCACTATTTCAAATCAGTTTGATTTGTCATGGGAATGGTATTACAACGAGGCATCAATGCTATCGGTTGCTTACTTCGCTAAAGACTTAAGTTCTTTACGCTCTACCGTTACCGTAACAGAAGATCGTTATGATCAAGAAAACGAAGTATTTGTTCCTGTTGATTTTGCACAGCCGGGTAATGGACTAGGTGGCACAATTCAAGGTATTGAGTTGGGATTACAACACGATTTTGGTGGTTTTGGTGTATCAGCGAACTATACATACACAGATGCAAGCGCTGATGAGCAGCGAGATACAAATCAGGTTGGAAGTGGCTTAGTCGAAGGGACATCGAAAAATATGCTTAACTTAATGGCATATTACGAAAATGACGCTTACCAAGCGCGCATTATGTATAACTACCGAAGCGACTGGTATAAAGGTCTTCACTTTAATGGTGATGAGCTTTTCAATGACGCCTTTGGCCAGTGGGATGCAAGCGCCTCTTATAATGTAAATGAATGCGTTACGCTTACTTTAGAAGCGGTTAACTTAACAGATGAAGAAATTGTTGAGTACAACACGAATGAAGAACGCATTATGTCTATTTACTCTAATGGACGCCGTTATGTGGCAGGTATTCGTGTTAACTTTTAAGTTAATATGAATAAGCATTTCAAAAGCCGAGTTTAGCTCGGCTTTTGGTTATTAATCACCTTGATACAAATTATGGTCTTTAATTATGCGTGCTTTAAAACAGGTAGCAACTTGGCATAATGTAACTCCAGCTATGTTTAAAAACGACATAGCACCACTAGCCGAGCCCGCCATTTTAAAAGGGTTAGTAAGTGATTGGCCGTTAGTAAAGCAAGTAACTAGCTGCACAGGCGAAAACCCTCATGCTTGGCTTAACATGTTAAGCGATCACTATGTGGGTGGCAGTGTTCGAATGGCTGAAATACCGCAAAGCGAATCACCTCAGTTTTTTTATAACAAAGCGCGTGATGGATTTAACTTTACCCGCAAAGTTGCACCTTTTATGCAATTTATGCAGGTGTTGTTACAAAATGCAGAGTTAATAAAGGCGGGTAATAACCCTGGTGCTGTTGCTATTCAAAGTGCCCCTGTTGTTGATTATTTTAATGACCTTGCAACAACTCACACTATGGCGTTATTTGCAGATAAACCAAAGCCGCGATTTTGGCTGGGTAATCAGTCAACGGTGGTGGCTCATTATGATGATGCAGAAAATATTGCCTGCGTAATTGCTGGTGAGCGCAAGATTACTTTGTTTGCGCCGCATCAAATCACAAATTTATATGTAGGCTCTATTGAGCATACGCCAGCGGGTGCGCCAGTTTCAATGGTGGATTTAAATAATCCCGATTTTGAAAAATTCCCCAAGTTTAAGCAAGCACTCAATGAGGCACTTGTCGCTCAGCTACAACCGGGAGATGCATTATATATTCCTACCTTGTGGTGGCATCATGTAGAGGCATTAAGCCCTATAAATATGATGATGAATTATTGGTCGGGCGGGTCTATTGCAAAGAATAGCGAACCCGTGCCAATGGATGCATTATTGTTATCAATTATGACCATTAGAGACTTACCCACAGCACAAAAAAAAGCGTGGCAGGCTTTTTTTAACTACCATATTTTTGACTTTGAAAAGCCGCAAAATCAACATATTCCTGAACAGCTTAAAGGAATTTTAAATCCGCTTACAAGTCAACAACGAGCGCAAGTTAAGCAGTGGCTTATCAAACAGCTCAGTTAATAGATTAAAGGATACAGGCAATGACACTCAATTCATTACTGATAGCAGGCTGTATAGCATTGAGCTTAACAGCGTGTCAGGACACAATAACACACAAACAAAATGTTGAGCTGGTTAAAGCGAGTAATACCGCAATAGAGTCACTCGCTAACATGTTACAAATACAGTATGAACAAGTCGATAATAGACCGTCAGAATACTGCGATAAAACCATTGAAAACGGTAATTGCTTTGAAGCAAAGCTACACATTAAGGCAAGTGGTGCCGTTAATGTGGATGGTTGGAAAATTTACTTTAGTCAAATCACGCCTATTCAACAGGCTCTCAGTGATGAATTTACTATTACTCATGTTAATGGGGACCTTCATGTAATTGAATTAAAAGAGGCGTTTAAGGGGTTTAAAGCAGGCGAAACCAAAACTATTACGTTTTATGCTAATTTTTGGTCGTTATCGCACAGTGATGCAATCCCAAATTATATTTTGGTTAACCACAATGAGTACGCCAAGGTAATTACGAGCACTAAGCCCACTGTTGACCCTGAGACAGGTTTAGAGTTATTACCTCATGTTGTACCTTATAGTGATTACGAGCGACAATTTAAGCGTACTAAAAACGATGAGACACAATGGCTGACAGCAGAACGGTTGTTTGAGCGAAACACAAAGTATGATTTTTCACCTTATTTAAAAGATGAAAATAAACAAGTAGCACAGCACATTATTCCTACCCCAACTCAGGCTACATTTAGTCAAACACAACAGCTAGATATTAGCCAAGGCTTAAGCTTTAACCTTAATGGTGTAAGTGAAAAAGGGGTAACTGCGGCCATTGAGCGACTTAAATTATTGGGTATAACGACGAGTGCATCTGGTATCGCGGTAAATCTTAATTTATCACCCACAAAAGATGGCTCACAAGGTAGTTATAGATTAGCGATTAACGCCAATGAAATAAATATAAGCGCCACTGATGACTCAGGTGTGTTTTATGCCTTGCAGAGCTTGGCGAGTTTATACCAAGTAAACAATACAACATTGCCAATAGGTCAGGTAAATGATGCTCCTCATTATGAATTTAGAGGCGTGTTGGTGGACGTTGCCCGTAACTTTCGAGACAAAGCATTTATATTAAAGTTACTTGATCAAATGGCTGCCTATAAGCTTAACACACTACACTTACATTTAGCCGATGACGAAGGTTGGCGTTTAGAAATCCCTTCTCTTGAAGAGCTTACCGATGTTGCTTCAAAACGCTGTTTTGATCTCTCAGAGCAGCAGTGTTTAATGCCACAACTTGGCGCTGGCATAGATACTTCTAGCCAGGTTAATGGTTTTTATTCTGTGGATGATTATCAAGAAATCCTTAAATTTGCGAGTGCGCGACATATTCAAGTTATTCCCTCATTAGATATGCCAGGTCATTCGCGAGCGGCTATTAAGGCTATGCAGGCTCGTTATAATAAGTACATAAAACAGGGTGATAAACAAAAAGCTGAACAGTTTTTACTTTATGATCCGCTCGATACCACCGTATATTCTTCGGTACAGCATTACAACGATAACACCATTAATGTATGTTTAGATTCATCATATGCGTTTATACGCGAGGTTATGGAGCAAGTTAAAATAATTCATAATGAAGCGCAGCACCCGCTAACGCGTTATCACATAGGTGCAGATGAAACGGCGGGTGCATGGGTGTCGTCTCCAGCGTGTACTGAGTTTATTAAACAAAATAATTTGCCGTTTACCAAAGCTGAACAATTAGGTAGCTACTTTATAGAGCGTGTGTCAAACATGTTAGCTGACATGAATATTGAAACAGCTGCATGGAGTGATGGCCTATCGCATACTAACCCAAATAATATGCCTGACATTGTGCAAGGTAATAGTTGGGATTTGCTGATGTGGAATGGCCACCAGCGCGCGCACCAATTTGCTAATCGTAATTGGCAGGTAGTGGTGTCATCACCAGATGTTTTATATTTTGATTTTCCCTATGAAGCCGATCCTCAAGAGCACGGTTATTACTGGGCTTCAAGGCATATTAATACAGAAAAAGTGTTTCAATTCATGCCTGATAATTTACCTGCGCACGCCGAATTTTGGCTAGACAGAGAAGATAGACCTTACACCGCAGACGACACGATTATAAAAAATGATGCAGGTGAGGTTGAGTTTGCACCGCTTGCAAAGGGTAAACAATTTATTGGTATTCAAGGTCAGCTATGGAGCGAAAATACCCGTACCAATAATATGGCTGAGTATAAGCTTTTTCCTCGTTTATTATCTTTAGCACAACGCGCATGGCACAAAGCGCAATGGGCTGTGCCTTACGATCATAATGGCTTTGTTTATAGTCGAAATACGCAGCGTTTTACGCCTTCACTGAAGCAGCAGCGAGACCAACAATGGTTAACATTTGCCGCCAGTTTAGGGCTTAAAGAGTTTAATAAGTTAGAGAGGGCAAATGTACACTTTCGGATTGCTAACGCAGGAGCCAAAATTGAAAACGGCATGTTGTACGCTAACGTTGCTTACCCCGGTTTGCTAATAGAATATATGCAAGCTGGAGGACAATGGCAGACGTATAATGCGCCGGTAAAAGTAACTCAAGATGTGTGGGTGCGTTCCAAATTACCTATATCAGGTCGTGTTAGTCGTACATTAAAAGTAACACAGCCGTAGCATGCACACCCCTTAAATTATAAGGGGTGTAGAAACATAATTTAAATAAAAATCAAAGAATGACAACGCTGTCATTTGTGTTAGTATAAGATTCATTCGCTCTGGCAGCGTGTTTTATTTTGAGTGTTATGCAACACGGTCGAACAAGTAAAGAGGCAAAAATGATCACCAATACAATTAACAATGAACTCTTTGTTGGGATCGATGGGGGCGGCACTAAATGTAAAGCAATTATCGTTAACAGCGCGAATGAAATTTTAGGAACGGGGATTGCTGGGCCCGGTAACCCTTTACATGGATTTACACAGGCCATTAATTCTATAGAGCAGTCTGCCCAATTAGCTCTTAATGATGCAGGTTTAAGTGAAACCCCTTTGTCTTACTTAGTGGCAGGTGTGGGGTTGGCGGGTGTTAACTTACCAAGCCTACATAAACAAATGATGCATTGGAAAAGCCCCTTCAAAACAATGCATTTAACTACCGATTTACTTATTGCTTGTATGGGTGCACATCAAGGTGATGATGGTGCAGTGATAATTGCGGGTACGGGTTCGTGTGGTTTTTCATATGTTAAAGGACAGTCTTTTATGATTGGCGGGCATGGCTTTCCGCATGGCGATAAAGGAAGTGGTGCATGGATTGGCTTTACAGCATGTCAAAACGTGTTGTTGAGCTTAGATAAGCTAATGCCTAACAACATGCTGACTGAATGTGTTTTAAAGTATTTATCGGTCAATGATGCCATGGAGTTAGTTGAAATTATTGCAAATAAACCCGCTGCATTTTTTGCTCAATTAGCCGGGTGTGTATTTCAGTCAGCTGCGGCAAACGACGATATTGCTATTAGTATTTTAAAAGAAAGCGGTGCCTATTTGAGTGACATTGCTCGTCGATTATTAGCTAAAAAATCACCAAGATTATCTTTTATAGGTGGATTGTCTTCGGTTATGACGCCTTGGCTAGATAAAGATATTCAAGGTGTTTTATCTGCACCTTTATCATCTCCCGAAATGGGATCAGTACTTTACGCGAAACAACAGCAAGTTAACTACAGCAGTCAGGAGCTATGATGTATCACACATTAATGGAAAAAGAAGCGGCGCAAACGCCTGAAGTCATTAAACAGCAAATTCTTGCTAATCAGCCTCTAGTAGAAAAAATTGGCCAAAAGCTACGTGATATTGCACCAAAAATGGTGATGATCATCGGTCGTGGTTCGTCAGATCATGCTGGAGTATTTGGTAAATATTTAATAGAAACTGAAGCCGGTATCCCTGTTAGTTCAGCGGCGCCATCGGTTGCCAGTGTGTACGGTAAAACACTTAAACTTGATGGTGCATTGGTGATTGTTATTTCTCAATCAGGACGAAGCCCAGATATTATTGCCCAAGCTAAAATGGCAAAAGAAGCTGGCGCATACTGTATTGCACTGGTAAATGATGAGGCGTCACCGTTAAAAGACATTGTTGATGATTTTATTGGGCTTAAAGCGGGAGATGAAATATCGGTTGCGGCGACTAAAAGTTATTTATCTACGCTGTCAGCTTTAGTGCATTTAGTTGCTAATTGGACTCAAAATAATGAATTATTACAAGGGTTAAAGCTGTTACCTGAAGCATTAGATGCAATCATTGACTCACCAGTACAACTTCAGCCTGACGCATTTTTGCCGATTAAAAACATGGTTGTATTAGCGCGCGGTTTAGGGTTTTCAGTCTCTAAAGAAATGGCATTAAAACTCAAAGAAGTGTGTGCTATTCATGCAGAGGCATTTAGTAGTGCAGAATTTTTACACGGCCCCGTTACATTAGTTGAACAAGGTTTAGTGATTTTAAACTGCACGGTAGAAGATGAAACCGCATACTCTCACCAGCAGCAAATAGCAGACGTAACCCAGCGCGGCGCTCAAATTATCAACCTTACTCAAAATGGGATTGCAGTGCACCCACGTTTAGCGCCGTTTTTAGTGCTGCAGCGTTTTTATTTAGATATTGCCAAAGTGGCTGTTAAGCGAGGCTTTAACCCCGACGAGCCCAAAGGGCTTAAAAAAGTAACAAGGACATTATAAATGTCAGTTCAACGTATTTTGGTTGCAACGCTGTTTGATGGTGATCAGTTTTTAAAAGAAAAAGTGCTCACAATTGACGCGGGTGTTATTACCGCTATTGATGAAAAAACTAATAATGTAGATGAAACCTTATCAGGCTTAATTACCCCTGGGTTTATAGATTTACAGGTAAATGGTGGTGGAGGTGTATTGTTTAACCGAGCACGCAATGCATCAGAGGTTAAACGAATGCTTATGGCGCACGCTAAGTATGGCACAACAGCCATGCTGCCTACTTTAATTACCGATACAGTTGAAGTTATGCGTCAAGCGGCTGACGTAATAGCCGATGCGATTGTTAAACACATACCTGGCATTATGGGCATTCACTTTGAAGGACCGCATTTATCTATAGCTAAAAAAGGGGCACATAGCGAAGAATTCATTCGTCCTATTTCAGATGATGAGTGGCAAGTTTTATCGCGCAAAGATATAGGCAAAGTGGTGGTTACATTAGCCCCTGAAAATGTACTTCCAAGTGATATTACTCAAATGCGTGAGTATGGCATACATGTTTGCTTAGGCCATACAAATGCGTGTTTTGAGCAGGCACAAAGAGCCGTTGATGCTGGCGCTACAGGATTTACACATCTATACAACGCAATGTCACCTTTGCAAGGGCGTGAGCCGGGTGTTGTGGGGTGTGCTTTGCTAAATGATAATGCCTATTGTGGCTTAATAGTTGATGGTCATCATGTTGATTATGCTACATGCCAAGTAGCACTAAAAGCTAAACCTAAAGGGCGTGTTTTTTTAGTGACCGATGCAATGCCACCTGTGGGTACAAATGAAACTGAATTTGCTTTTTTCGATCGAACAGTAACACTTAACCAAGGTAAGTTAACCTCAACAACGGGGGAGCTTGCAGGCTCTGTACTTGATATGGCAACGGCTGTGAAAAATAGCGTTGAGCATTTGCAGTTGCCACTATCAGAAGCACTAAAAATGGCATCTTTATACCCAGCACAGTATATTAACTTACCCACAACAAATGGAAGGTTAATTGTTGGCAGCCCTGCTAATTTTGTTCAACTCGATACAAACCAACAGGTTATAAGCACGTGGATTGGTGGCGAACAGCTTTTTAAAAAATGATAATAAATATAAATAAAGGAAAAATAACATGACAACAAATGTTATGGATACACCTAAAAGCAGTAGCATACTGCCCATGGCTATTGTGGCAGTATTATTTTTTATACTGGGGTTTGCAACGTGGCTAAATGGTTCATTAATGCCTTATTTAAGCCAAATATTAAAGTTAACGCCATTTCAGGGATCGTTAATTTTATTTTCGTTTTATATAGCGGTGACTTTTACAGCGTTACCATCGGCAATGTTAATTAAAAAAGTTGGTTATAAAAACGGTATGGCGATGGGCATGGGGTTGATGATGATTGCCGGCTTGTTATTTATTCCTGCTGCTATGTCGCAAGTTTTTCCTTTATTTTTGTTGGCACAGCTAGTGATGGGCGCAGGACAAACATTGCTTCAAACTGCGGTTAATCCCTATGTTGTAAGGCTTGGGCCTGAAGAGTCTGCAGCGGTTCGTATTAGTATTATGGGCATACTCAATAAAGGGGCGGGTGTTATTTCACCCTTAGTGTTTACCGCGTTAATTTTAAGTAATTTTACAGATACAGTAGGCACTGAGCTCAGCCAGCAACAAGTTGATGACATGGCGAATGGTCTTATTCTTCCTTATTTAGGTATGGCACTATTTATTGGACTATTAGCGTTTGCCGTTAATAAATCACCATTACCTGAACTTATTACTGACGATGCTGAGCAAACAAGAGGTAGCAGTGAAATAAGCGAAACGTTATCTCACCCTAACTTAGTTTTTGGGGCGATTGCCATTTTTTTATATGTTGCAGTAGAAGTTATTGCTGGCGATACCATTGGTACTTTTGCGCTCTCTCTTGGCGTTGCTAATTATAGTGTGATGACCTCCTACACCATGATCTTTATGGTGTTTGGCTATATTTTGGGTATTTTGCTTATTCCCAAATTTATAACTCAACAAGCAGCCCTCACACTATCAGCCGTATTAGGTATTGCTATTACCTTATGCATTTTATTAATTGATGCACAGTCGTTTATGATTGCTAACGCATTATTAATACCATTAGGCGGCGCTAATTTACCCGATGTATTACTACTTATAGCGTTTTTAGGCTTAGCAAACGCCATTGTTTGGCCCGCGGTATTTCCACTTGCGTTGTCTGGGCTTGGAAAACTAACAAGCACAGGCTCTGCGCTTTTGGTTATGGGGATAGCCGGGGGGGCGTTTGGTCCAGTTTTATGGGGATTATTAAGCGGGTTTACTTCATTACAAACAGGGTATTCGGTGTTGTTACCATGTTATTTATTTATTTTATTTTATGCCGTAAAAGGCCATAAAATGAAAAAGTAATAACGTCCACCAGCGACCCAAACCCCAGTGCACTTTGCAGTATAAAGTGCACTGATGCTTAACTAACCTGAGCTCTGGCGAGGGGTACATTGATTACCCACAGCTTAAGTTAACTATTACACGTTAACTTAGGCGCGTTACTTTTAGTTTTATCCTGCCTGCGTTTGCCCCATAAAAGCGGCTTAAGTCGTTGGCAAAGGGGCTAAATTCACCTGATTTAGTAATAGTCACCGTAGCGCCATTGGCTATTTTAAATAAAAATTCTTCGTTATTACTAATTGCGCCAACTAATGAGAACCACTGAGCATCTGGAAGTCGCCTGAATGGTTCAAGTAACGCCATTGGAATTTCTTTAACGCCTAATTGCACGTCATCGCGATGCCATCCCATAGGTGTACACTTTATGCCGTCGTCAAACCAATGTTGATCAGGGTAGGGGGTAAAGCGATAGGTTGCACCTTGCTCGAGCATTAAGCCCGTTTTGTTATAAAACTCACTGGCGAATACCACCACATCTTGGCTTTGGCCAATACTTAATACGCTCATATTTTGGTTGGCAAGCGTAATGTGTGCACTTAAGCCGGTAAAACTTAAGGTGCTGTTGTCACTGTAGCTAACGTTGTATGACTGCTTTTTAAGTGACTCTGGACGGTAGCTGGTGAGCTTATTAATACGTGTAGCCACACTGTGGTGAACTAATGGCCTAATATTACTCGCTTCGTTATCCACCAGCACAAAGCACTCTCTATCTACTAGCTTAAAGAACGAGTTTAACCAAAAGTAATTTTGCTGGTGGCTCAGTGCAAGTGAATCGGGGATAACAGTGAGATCGTCTTGTGCAATTAAATTACTATCGGGAAGAAGAGTTTTGTAGTTAATATCGTGACTTGTTAACAATGAAATAGCTAATGGCTGCTCAATAATCCACTCAAGTGCATAACGTAAGCAAATATCAGCTAAACCATCACGGTAGTACCCACCGCCAATGTCTGAATGCGCGCCTGCAAACCACAGTTCAGTAATGTTATTTTGATGGTTCATCAGCGTAGGCTCAAACGCACGGCGTTTTTCATCAAGTGCAACGCAGTGCAGTGCTTGTGAAATATTATTAGCAATGGTGTGGTTTTCAAAAATAACGTGCTCGGCGCCGCGTGTCGCTTTACTCACTTTTGATAAGCCAATTGAGGCCACGGTATCAAATACACATACGTACACATTATTACTAATCAAAGGTTCCAGAATTTTTGCAAAACGCCTAGCGAGAGCGCCACCTCGGCTAAAACCGGTAAGTAAAAGGGTATCGCCTAGTTGGTAATGCGTTTTAAAATCACGCATGGCTTGATTTAAAATACTGGCAACATCGTCACCACGTGGCGCTAAAGTTTGATTTAAAATGCGTTTTAACCGGCTACCTTTAGTGCCAATACCTTGATAATAAAAGCTCAATTGTTGCGAGAAAGGTGTAGTGGGGGAACCATCAAGTTTGCCGCCTAATAACAAGTGCAGCTTAACAATATTAGAAATACTACTGTCTTCTTTAAAATGCTCTGAGCTAAATTGTTCTGCGTCACGGGGCTCATTTCCTGTGCCATCAAAGTTAAAAACTAGTGTTTTTCCCGTCATTGCCCTAACCCTTTAATTGTTTTAAATACTCTACACATGCAATGTTAAATATTAAAGACATTAAATGGCACGCTAAGTGGCGTTAGCGTGCTTAGCGGGTTATTTAGTGATTATCAAACATATAATGATTTAGCTCTGTGCCGAGGGCAGGCTTAAGCGCTGGGTTTAGCTGAATTAACTGTTGATAAACCTCAGGGTAAAACATTTTTAATCTGGCAACGCGGGCTAAGTGATTGGGCTCAAATTTTTCAACAAGCTGTAAAGCTAAAGGAATCATTGGGCTTAGCTCACCTTTTGTATAACTTTGCTCTAGTGCTAAGTCGAGTATATCTACACCAAGCTTACTGGGAACAGTCGGTATTTTATTATCAATTAAAAATTGTACTATATCGTTTGAGGCAAACATTGCCTGTATGTATACGTCGCGGCCAAATATGTCGGTAATCGAAAAATCAAAACCAGCTTGTTTTAGCTTTTGCCAATGCTCAAGCGGAAAACGACTTAATCTTGCTAAATCACTTGGTGGCTTAGGTTCAATTCGGCTTTCCCAGATCGTTATAAAGTCATGAGGCTCTAATAGCAGTAATGTAAAAAGTGTATCAGTTTCTGTTTGAGTTAATGGTGTACTAAGGCTGTACTCATAAGCTTTTTGGTAATTTTCTTTAGACAAATATTCGCTGAAATCGCTATGACTTCTATCGTTTGAAAGCTGATTACTTAGCATACTCCACCAGTAATTAACTAATACGGGGTCTTGTTCTTGCAAAACATATTCGAAGTTATTACCGTGCTCTTTTTTTACCTCTAGCACCGTATTATATGCTTGCATAGTAGAGTGTAATTGCTCAGTATCACTTAACTGCTGCTGTAATAGTTCACAGTTTTGCCTATTATTATCTAGATCTTTCTTTTGTTGCTTCAAATTTACTAAAAAGCGTGCAACATCAGAATTATCGGGGTCACTCACTTGAGGCATTGTGGTGTTGTCTATTTTACCAATAGAATTAAAGTAAGCATATTGCTCAGGGTTTTTCTGCGCATTAATATAGGCGCCTTGCTGGTAAATAAAGTCACTTACAAAAAAAACGCCTTTGTTATTTGGATCGTCATTAGCATTACCGCTATGAGCTTTATAGCCCTGCTCTGTAAGGTAGTTTAACATTTGAGTATGCTTTGCATCTAAAGGGGCTAGCGTTAAGTTACCACTTTTAGGCAGGTTTACTATTGCAACATCTAAACCCGTAAATAAGCCTGGCTGATTGGTTGGTGTTACGCCTAGTTGTTGCAATGCTTTTACAAGCGGTAAATTAAACTGGCTTACGGCAATATCAGCTATGTTATACAAAACAGATTTTTCTTCGTATAGCGGCATAGCATTCAGTGCCGGCACCTGCTTTATAAGCGCAAAAATATACTCATTAGGAATGTTGTTTTTAATCGCAGTAGCCACTTCATTTACTGTAAATTGGTTAGATGAAATTGCCTGCTCAAACTCTTTTGGGGTAAATTTATTTGCATTAAGTACAAACAATGTAGCCGGGGAAATAACCTCACTGCCCTCAAGTTTAATAAACGTTTTAGAGTAAGTGGTAAATGTATCAGTGTTGTTTAATAAAGCATAAAGGGTTTCTTTTTGTACATTTTCATCAAGCGGTACGCTCATAGAAAGCCCTGGAGGGCTATGCTTATTATCTCCAAGCTGTTGAATCATTTCTTTTACTTTATCATTGGTGAAACCTTTAATTGCCTCAATGCCTTGCCAATTAGCTAACTCGTTTAAAGAGCTAGTAATATTAAGCTGCTGTTTTTGCTCTGCAACTATGGCATCTCTTAAAAGGGCAATGTATTGACGCTTATAGATTTCTGATAGGTTTGCATACTTTAAAAGCGTAGGGACCAACGTCCCTTTTTTAAGCTCAATTACAAAAAATGAAACAAGCGATTGGTTTAAATTATTTATTTTTATATGTTGTTGCTGTGATTGATCTCTGCAAAGGCGAATATCTTTTTTTAGATCTATGACTATTCGTAGCGGTGTGCCTTCTGCGGGCTGCTTTTTATTAACTAAATTAGGCTCAGTGACATTAGGTGCAGCCACGTTGTTCTGCTCTACAGCTGCTGTGTTAGGCTGGGTTTTAAATAAATATACTGCCAAAGCCGCTATAATTATAAGTCCGATAAGTAGCTTTTTCATAACCGCCAATCCCTTGATGTTATTAAAATATTCTCACATCGTACTACTTTAGGTACGCAAAGTGCAAAAAAGCTTTAAGAGAGAATACTTATTAACTGTTAAAGCTTTTTGTGGTGTTGTGAGCGTACTTAATTTATTAATGCAATTTCATTTTAGGGCGCACTACACGCAGTACTTTTTCGCTTATCCATAACGCAAAGGTTTTTGCGCTACCGTGTATGGCGCGTTGGTGCATGCGATACAGCGATATATACATAAAGCGGGCTATTTTACCTTCAATAAAAAAGGTGTTGCTGGTTAAGTTACCCATTAAATTACCTACCGTGCTGTAGCGCGATAAGTTAACGAGAGAGCCGTGGTCGCTGTATTTAAACTCGCTTAGCGGCTGGTGTTTAAGTGTTGCAATAAGGTTTTTTTCAACACATTGTGCCATTTGATGGGCCGATTGCGCGCGTGGCGGTACAAGTTTTCCGTCTTCTTGGGTAAAGGCGCAGCAATCGCCAAGTACAAAAATGCTTTCATCTACGGTGCTTTGTAAAAACTCGTTTACTTGAATTTGGTTGCTGCGGGTAAGCTCAAAAACACCTAAGTCTTTAATAAAATCTGGCGCTTTTACGCCTGCCGCCCATACCATAATATCGGCATTAATATGTTCTTCGTCTTTTGTAATAAACCCTTGCTCGGTGGCTTCTTTTACCTGTGTTTGCTCTCGCACGTTTACGCCCAACTTTAACAGCTCACGTTTAGCGCTTACGGCAATTCGCTCGGGCAGAGCAGGTAAAATACGTGGGCCCGCTTCAATTAAATGAATGTGCAAACGTTTAGACGACATATTTGTTAGGCCGTAAAGCTTTAGTAATTCAGACACATGATAAAGCTCAGCTGATAGTTCAACGCCTGTTGCGCCGCCGCCAACAATGGCAATATCAAGAGATTGTTGCTGGTTGTCGTCTTGGTGAAGGCGGGTAAAGCTATCGAGCAAAGAATGCTGAAAACGCTCAGCTTGCTGGTTTGAATCTAAAAAGTAGCAATGCTCTTTTATGCCTGGGGTATTAAAGTCGTTACTTACACTGCCAATAGCAATAACAAGGTGGTCATAGCGTACAGTGCGTTTGGGCAAAATAGTGTGGCCAAGTTCGTCAAAAAGTGGTGCGAGAGTGATTGTTTTATTACTTTGGTCGATATTACAAAAGGTACCAAGTTGAAAATTATAATGATGTTTTGCGGCATGGGCAGAGTAAACTACGCCATCTAAATCGGGGTCAATAGAGCCTGTGGCTACTTCGTGCAGTAATGGCTTCCATATGTGGGTGCGGTTTTTGTCTATTAATAAAATTTCTGCGTGTTTTTTCTTTCCTAGTTTATGCCCTAATTGAGTTGCAAGCTCTAATCCGCCAGCGCCGCCGCCAATAACGACGATTTTAGGAGTGGTTATGTTCATGACTATGCCCTTAAAAATAATATACCCAAGCAATCTGTTTTATTATTTTTAAAATGACTTGGGTATCAAAAAATTATTTTGGCAAAGCTCACTTTTATGGGGCTATAGTGTGCGCCTAAATAATGGATATGTCAGCAGTAAATCACCTAATTTACGGTATACTAACTTGCAAATACTTCATCTAGGCTGCATTTTTCTGTTATAGCCCTGTGTTATCAACGCCAAAAAGGACATTTTTATGAATACGCCGCTTTTACAATCACTTGAGCAACATTTTGGTTTTAACCAGTTTAGAGCAGGGCAGCAGCAAACTATAGAGCAGCTTTTAAATGGGCAATCGTCCCTTGCTATATTCCCTACAGGGTCGGGTAAGTCGTTGTGTTATCAGCTAACGGCTATGCATTTAGAAAACTTAACGTTAGTGGTGTCGCCATTACTAGCCTTAATGAAAGATCAAATTAGTTTTTTAAATAGCAAAGGTATTTACGCGGCAAGCCTTGATTCTAGCCAAGACCAAATACAAAGCAGCACCGTAATGAACGATGTGCGAAATGGTAAAATTAAAGTGTTAATGGTGTCGGTAGAGCGCTTTAAAAACGAGCGATTTAGAGAGTTTATAAGCCAAGTTGCGCTGTCTATGCTGGTGGTAGATGAGGCGCACTGTATATCTGAATGGGGCCATAACTTCAGACCTGACTACTTAAAACTACCGCGATATCGCGAAGAGCTAAATATTCCACTAGTACTATTGCTTACCGCCACCGCCACTAAAAAAGTAAAACGCGACATGAGCGAGCGTTTTAATATTGCCCCTGAGTGCATTGTACAAACTGGCTTTTACCGCGCTAACCTCGATTTAAGCGTGCTAAGTGTAAAAACGGCTGATAAAAACACCGAACTTACAAACATAGTGCGTGCGAAAAATGGCCCAGGTATTGTGTATGTAACACTGCAGCAAAGTGCTGAGCAAGTGGCTAACACGTTAAGTGCGCAAGGTATTCAGGCGGTTGCGTATCATGCAGGGCTTGAAGATACACTCCGGTGGCAAATTCAAGATGATTTTATGGCGGGTAAAATTAACGTAGTTGTAGCAACTATAGCCTTTGGTATGGGCGTTGATAAATCAGACATTCGCTTTGTTATTCATTACGATTTACCAAAATCGATTGAAAACTACAGCCAAGAAATTGGCCGCGCAGGGCGCGATGGCAACCCATCAAACTGCTACACGCTTGCTAATTTAGATGGCCTAAACACAGTAGAAAACTTTGTATATGGCGACACCCCTGAGCTGAGTGGCATTGAATATGTAATTAACGATATTCGCCAAGCCCAACAGCAATGGGAAATGCAAGAATACAGCCTTTCAAGCGAAAGTAATATTCGCCAATTAGCACTTAAAACATTACTGGTGCAACTTGAAATGCAAGGCGCAATTACGCCGCAGTACGCCTATTATGCCGATTTTAAATACAAGTTTTTGGTTGATAAAAACGAGCTACTTAGCCAGTTTGACGAGCAGCGCCAAGCCTTTTTAACGCAAATATTTAGCCATACCGATTTTAAAAAAATATGGGGCACGCTCAATTTTGACACCCTTACCCAAGCCGCGCAGGTTGACCGTAAACGGGTTGTGGCCGCGCTTGACTACCTAGCCGAAAAAAGTCTTATCACCCTTGAAACCAAACGTATTACCCAAGTATATAAAGTGCATAGTGAAGTTATAAATAACCCAGAGCTTGCCCAGCAGTTACACCACTACTTTGCTGATAAAGAACAAGCTGAAATAAAACGAATTGCTGCTTTAGTGCGCTTTTTTGAGCTACAAACTTGCCTGAGTTATAACTTAGCGCGCTACTTTGACGACCGAAACGCGCCAGCGCAATGCGGGCATTGCAGTGTATGCCGTGGTAATGCTGTAAAACTAGAATACTCACTAGCGCCTGTAACTGTTGCAGATGAGATTATTTATCAAAAAGTAGATGAGTTTTTGGCGCATATGGCCACAAAGGGAGTTCATAACGTGGGTGTTGAAACCCAGTGCCGCTTTTTAGCAGGTATGAGCGTGCCATTGTTTGCTCGTAATAAGGTACGCCAACTCAGCGGATTTGCGCTTTGTGAGCAACAGCGGTATAGCGATATAAAAGCTACACTGCTTGGCAGATAGCCATTAAAGTAATGATCAAACCTGCATAATTATAAAAAATGTTAAATTTTTGTTTGTTTTTTCAGCGTTTAACTATACTCAACATGACTATTAAGGTCATATAAAACGAGGTGAACGATGAAACTGCAAAAATTGATGCTGTTAGGAGTGTTTATTTCAGGGACTAGTTACGCTGAAATTAATATTTCAGGCTTTGCAAGTATTAACGCGGGTAAAGTACTCAGTGGAAGTGGTGTGCCGCAATATGGTGTTGAGCCAACCTTTTTGGCTGACTACCCTAATGTGAGTGGCTACACAGAAGACTTATCTTTCTCTCCAGAGTCGTTAATTGGTATACAAGTGTCGGGGGATCTTGGTGAGGGCTTATCTGTCACAGGTCAAATTGTTGCCCGAGGTGTAAACGATTTTGATGCTAATTTTGAGTGGGCATATATTTCGTACGAAATAAATGATAATTGGACGGTTCAAGCAGGTAAAAAGCGTTTGCCTCTTTTTTATTACTCAGATTTTTTTGACGTAGGTTACGCATATGTATGGATGCGTGCACCTGCCGACAATTATACATGGCAAGTATTTAACTATGAGGGCATAAACCTTCTCTATTCTGGCTCGATTGGAGAGTGGGGTGTGTCTGCTAATGTGTATGCTGGTAAAGAAGATGATGACGACAACAAACTGCTATCAGACTTTTTCTTTCAAGAGCCTACCCGAGAAATTTGGGAAGATATGCTAGGTGGTGTACTTTCGTTAAGCCATGATTGGCTTGAATTGAGAGTAACGCATATGCAATACACTAATAAACGCTTTCGTTCTGGAGAGCCGGTTTTATGGGATGGAAAAGATAGCCGTGATGGCAAATTCTATGGCTTAGCTGCCAATTTTGATTTTGGCGACTTTTTTGTACTAAGCGAACTTAACCGTTTAGATCTAGACGGAAACCTAGACACTTATATGATCAGTGCAGGGTATCGGTTTGATGCAATTACGCCTTATGTGATGTTTTCAGATTTTGAGCAAGAAGGTGAGGGAGATACTGAAAGCCATAATACCTTTGCGGTGGGGGTTCGTTGGGATTTTCATCCTTCGGCGGCACTCAAAATGCAGTACGACAGGGTAAAAGATGATTCATTCGAGTTAGCGGTAGCGGGTGATAGTAAAGCAATCACGCTTGGTGTTGATGTTGTATTTTAAGGGGAATTAAAAATGAAAAAATTAATGTTATGTGTACTGTTTTTGTTTAGCAATGTTGCCTTTGCTGATTTTGCTATTATTGTACATCCTTCAAACGAGAGTAGTTTTGATGAGTCCGTCATTAGTCGAATTTATACCGGAAAAGAAAAGTCGTTTAGTAATGGCAATACGATCATTCCAATATCACAAGATTCAAAAAATCCGACTACGGAGCAGTTTAACAGTAAGCTGCTTAATAAAAGTGCGTCGCAGTTAAGAGCCTATTGGTCAAAGCTTATTTTTACGGGAAAAGGAACACCACCCAAAGAGCTAGAAAATGACTCAGAGGTGATCAAAATGGTTGCAGCTAACCCAAATACGATTGGGTTTGTTTCGGCATCTGCCGTGTCTGATGATGTGAAGGTGGTATTAAACTTTTAATTTAAAATTAAATGCCAACAATAAAGCGTGTTAACGAGTAGCACGCTTTTTATTACTCTATTTGTTCACCATTAAAATTAACTAGCACGTTTAGCCAGCTCGTGTATCCTACTTAGCGTGTTTCTTTTATTTAAGCCACTATGCCTAACACTGTTATTCCAAGTAAAACTATTTCCTCTACACCTGAGTCCGTAACCTGCGCTAACTGCCAAGCGTGTTGTTGCCAATTAGAAGTGCGCATAGTAACCGACACCGGTGTGCCTTTTCAGTACATTGATTACGACAAGTGGGGCAGCGAAGTAATGAAACGCGGCGATGATGGTTGGTGCCAAGCACTCGACCGCAATACGCTAATGTGTACTATTTATGAAAACCGCCCACTTACTTGCCGTGAGTTTGAAATGGCCTCGAACGAGTGTATTACAGAGCGCGAAATAGCCGGTATTTAAAAATACGGACTAACTAATAAACCCGTGTTTGTGTTTTTAACCAATAGAGAGTTGTGCGCTTGGGTATCTTAGTTTTTTACTTCGTGGACTTGCTAAAAAGTAGGCGAGAGTGAGCGGGCCTATTCTGCCCATAAACATTAAAAACATAATGATAAACTCCCCCAGCGGTGATAACGATGACGTTAAACCGCGTGAAAGTCCTACCGTACCCAGTGCCGATACCGCTTCAAAAGCAATATCTAAAAAAGGTGCATCTTCAACGACCAGTAATGTAAAAATAGCCAACCAAGTGACTCCCGCTGAAATAACGGTTAAGGCTAATGCCTTATACACTGAATCTTTGTCTATTTCTCGGCGTAAAACGGTGACGCCTTTGTCACGTCTTAAGTAGCTATAGGTTGCTAATATTAAAACGATAAACGTAACGACCTTTATGCCACTTGCAGTACTCAAAGAGCCGCCACCAATAAACATAAGCATCATAGTTAAAGCGGTACTGGCATTTTTTAATTCTTCAATAGCAATGGTATTAAACCCCGCAGTACGAGGGGTAACGGCTTGAAACCAAGCTGCTAGCCATTTACCTATTTCAGATAACGGCTGCAGTGTTTTTGGGTTATCGTATTCAATTACGTAAATAAGCAACAATGCAATAACGTTAATAATAACAGTGCTGATCAGCATTAATTTACTGTAGGGACTGAGCTTAGCCCAACGCTTTGACTTATATAAATCTGTTAATACGGTAAAGCCAAGGCCACCAATAATAAACAAATAGGTAATTGTTAAATTTACAACGGGGTCTTCTACATATTGCATTAAGCTATTGGGGCTCAATGCAAACCCTGCGTTGTTAAAAGCGCTAATAGTATAAAAAAGTGCATGAAAAAAGCTTTTTTGTAAGCCCATTTCGGGTAGCCAATACAGCGTTAAAATAATAATGCCTACAGATTCAACGATTAGCGCAAACAGCAAAACAGACTTAGCGGTATTTACCAAAGTAGATGTATCTGTTTGATTAAAAGCAGCTTTAGTCACTGTTTTTTGAATAAAGCCAACTTTATTACCCAGTGCCATTAAAGTTACAACCGCAAAGGTCATTAAACCCAGACCACCTAGTTGAATTAATAGCGCAATAACGCCTTGTCCAAAAGGAGTAAACACTGAACCGGTATCGACGACAACCAGTCCAGTTACAGTCACCGCAGAGGTTGCTGTAAACGCACTTTGTATCCATGAAATAGGCGCATAGGTTGCAAAAGGTAGTTTTAACGCCAACGCCCCTAGCGTTATTAATATTAAAAAACTACAGCAGAGAACAAGCGGTGGAGCCGCATTGAGTTTTTTATGTCCATTGGCTTTTCGATCTATAGGTGTTTTGAGAGGGTGCCATAAAACCATAATTATAAAAGCCTTGGTGCAAGATAGTTTAGTTCGACTCGATTACCTGATAACAGTAAAGTGTCGTAGGTAAGTAACTCAAAGTCGTCATCAAGTTTGGCAAACGTTTGCTTGGCGCGCTTAACCAATAATGGGTCTACAGTGCCTTTTATTTCTTTAAGTAAATGCCCTAGTTTTGTTTTATGTAAGTGCGCTTTTATACTTACTTCAACAACGTATATGCCATTGCCTAGGGAAATATAGTCGTTCACTACAGGGTAATTAAGCGCTTGTGCAACGCGCACGCCCATTTCTTCTTCAGGATGAATAATGCGTGTTACACCTAATTTAGAAATAATTGTGTGATGGGCTTTAGTGCTCGCTTTTACCCATATTTGCTTAACAGCTAGGTTTTTTAATGCAAGGGTGCACAGAATGCTCGATTGCATGTCTTCTCCAATCGCCACTAAAACTGCCTGACTGCTCGCTAAATCAAGCTCTTTAAGTGCGGCTTCATCAGTGGAGTCGCAAACAACGGTTTCTGATAAATGCTCAACATATTTTTCAGCGAGTTTAGGGTTACTATCAACCCCAGTGACTGTATGCCCTAAATGAATTAACTCAAGGCTTGCTGCAATGCCAAATCGACCTAATCCGATCACTGTAAAATGTGCCATGTTGATACCTAAATTAAAGTTAAAAGAGAGAAGTGGTAAAGTTTATTTGGTCAATAAACAGTTAATACATAGGCTGTAAGCATCACTATTTTTATCCAACCCAACACACCTATTACTCCTTCTGCTGAAGTTAGAATATGAGTTATTAAAGTAACAATGAAGGTAGGCGTTAAAAGCTTTATAAAGATTTAACGAATCAGATAAAAAACTTTATAAAAACTTTATAGAGGCAATATCGAAAAGGCAGTAATCTAGGTGCTCAAATGTTAGAGGAATAATTAATGAATCAGGCAGAGGCGAAACCACGTTGGTATAACGCATTGTTTTTGGCAGTAATAATGCCATTAATTGTTGTTATTGCCATTTACCCTGTGCGTAATTGGTTTACTACCACCGATATCGTGATGCTTCAGTTATTGTGGGTGACTTGGGTTGCTGTGCGCAGTAATCGTCGTCTTGCCATACTGACCACCTTAGTGAGTGTGGCGTGTACAGATTGGTTTTTTGTTGCCCCAAATTTTACTTTTCATATTGAAAACATAGAATATTTAGTAACCTTTATGGTTATGCTCATTGTTGGTTTTGTGATCAGCCAATTGGCAGGGGAGCTCAGTACTAAAGTTAGGGATGTGCAATTACATGCAAGTAATAGTCGCACCTTGTACGAACTGGCCAAAGACTTAAACAGTCTAGATACGCTGGATGAACAAAAAAAGTACTTTGTGCAGCGCATCAGTAAGCATTTAAACGCATCTTGTACATTTATACCTGCAGCATCGCAGGGCAATAGTGAGTTTATATTGCTTAGTGAGGTTAACCCTAGCTGGGGCGGGTTTAATTTTACTAAACGGTTAACGCAAGGGCAAAAATCCTTTGCTGACACCGCTATTTCGCTTCTTTATCAGGTACATGAAAAAACGTTATTACGCCAACAGTCGGCTGCTATTTCGGTACAAGCGGAATTAGAGCGCGCTAAAAATGCACTTTTACGCAGTTTGTCTCACGATTTACGTACACCACTGGCGACTATTATGGGCGCATCGAGCATGCTTGCAGATGATGAGATTACCCTCAGTGACATCGTGATAAAAGAGCAAGCGAGTAATATTTATGAGCAAAGTAAAATACTAAATGAGCACTTTGATAAAGTAATGGAGTTAAGCCGAGTTAACAAAATGGGTGAAAACCTAAGTTGGCAAACAATAAACTTACAAGCACTACTTAGTGAAGCTAAAGCTCGCAGACAGAAGCAACTCACTCATTTTGTTATAAATACCAATATAGACGCTCAATCAAAATGCGTAGGGGATGTGACTTTGTTAGAAATTGCACTGGCTAATATGCTCGAAAATGCATGGCGTTATGGTGATAAAAAGGTGAGCGTTGAATTTACGCAAAGTATCAATCAGCAAAAGGTACGTTATCAGCTAATTCTCACTAATAACGTGATCATTAAAGCGCAAACAAGTAGCGATGAAGGTGTTGGGTTAGGCAGTATTATTTGTGATGTGGTTGCTAAATTTCACCAGGGCACATTTACATTAACAATTAATAACGAAACAAATATGGCGTACGCAAAGTTAATCTGGGAAAAAAGTAATGACTAAAGTCTTGGTATTAGAAGATTCTCCCCCTCTACAAAGCTTTTTAAAAACCTTGTTGCAAGCCAGTGGTTACGAGCTAAGCATTTGTGATAAAGGATTAGATGGTTTTGCACGTTTAAGTGAGCAAAGTTACGATCTTGTATTATTAGATTTAGGCCTGCTAGATATGGATGGTCAAGACTGGTTAATTGAGTTTCGACAATGGAGTGCCTTACCTGTTTTAGTGCTGTCGGCTCGAGATGGCGAAGTTGAAAAGGTCACTGCGCTTGATAATGGGGCAAATGACTATATTACCAAACCGTTTAGCGCCAATGAGTTGCTAGCCCGGATTCGGGTTTTATTACGCAGCCAAAGCCAGCCGAGTGTGGCATTTACCTGCGGGAATATAAAAATAGATCCACAAAAGCACAGAGTAACCACTTCTGGAAATGAGATAAAACTCACTAAAAAAGAGTACGCAATACTATTATTACTGTTCCAGAATAAAAATACAGTACTTACCCATAATGCAATTTTAAGCCATATTTGGGGAGCCCAATACATAGACCGCCCTGAATACGTCCGAGTCCATGTGGCACAGCTCAGACAAAAACTTGAGGCTAACCCCGCTAGTCCAAAATATATCTTAACTGAACCGGCCGTGGGTTATCGATTGGTTGACTAAAAATGAGAACTTTAGAGTTTTACTCTACAGCACAATGATCCAGGTAAATTATTTTTAATTGAATTTTAATACGCTTGAGCAAATTAGTGTCAATAAAACAGAGCAGCAAAAATGTTTGCTATGACTGTGTTTCCACAGTCATAGGCGTATAAAATTAGTCGTATTTAGCTTCTAGCTCATTAGCCGTATGAAACTTCTCGTGGCTTTGTAATTGCTCGTCGTATTTTACTAGGTTTTTAAAGTGACCTAGCTGGCCTGAGTTTTTAACAATTTCAACAATAAACGACATCATAAAATCGGCGCCGGTTAGGGTGTCGCCAACTAAATAACGTTTACCTTCTAGACGGTCGTTAAAGTAGCTAATTACTTTCGCGGTTTCAGCGTCGGCGTAGCCTTCTAAAAATTGTGTTTTAGCGCCATCTTTAAGCACAAACATTTTAAGTAGTAGCGGTAAAATGGCAGAGCTTTCAGCAAAGTGCAGCCATTGTTGGTAATCAACGTAGTCAGCGGTGCCAGCCTTTGGTGCAAACTTTCCGCTACCGTATTTAGTAATTAAGTAATCAGTAATAGCGCCAGATTCGGTAACAATTAACCCATCGTCTTCAATAACTGGCGACTTACCGAGTTGGTGAACTTGCTTTAGCTCATCAGGCGCTAAAAATGTGTCTTTGTTACGTTGGTAAGCAACAATTTCGTAATCAACTTCTAGTTCTTCTAAAAGCCAAATAATACGTTTTGAGCGCGATTTATTTAAATGGTGTAGTTTTATCATGTCAGTCCTTGTTGGCGTTGCTGGTTGCAGCAACGCTGTGTTTATATATTTTAGTTAAAGTGCATCGTTGATTTTAACAACGGTTTTACCAAAGTTTTTACCACTGATCATATCGTTAAATGCGCTTACAGTGTTTTCAATACCTTCTACCATGTGCTCGCGGTATTGTACTTTGCCATCCTGCAGCCACTTTTGCATGTCTTGGGCAAATTCATCGTAGCGGTGGCCGTAGTCGTCAAAAATTATAAAGCCTTGCATTTTAATACGTTTAGTAAGCAACTGCCCCATTAGCATACCCATACGGTCAGGGCCTTCAGGTAAGCTTGTAGCGTTATACTGCGATACTAAACCACAAAGCGGTACACGAGCTGCGGTATTAAGTAATGGTAATACGGCATCAAACACTTTACCGCCCACATTTTCGTAATAAACATCTATACCGTTATCACATGCTTTTTCTAGCTGCTCTGCAAAGTCATCGGCTTTGTGATCAATACAGGCATCAAACCCTAGTTTTTCAACTGCATGGGCACATTTTTCGCTACCACCAGCAACGCCTACCACTTTACAGCCTTTAATTTTAGCTATTTGGCCAACAGTTGCGCCAACCGGCCCCGTTGCTGCGGCTACTACAACGGTTTCGCCTTCTTTAGGTGCGCCAATATCAAGTAGGCCCATATACGCAGTAAAGCCCGGCATACCCATAATGCCTAGCGCGTACGAAGGATTAGCAGGCTCTTTGCCTAATTGCATAAGGCCTTCGCCATTACTAATGGCGTAACTTTGCCAACCTGTGTAGGCAAGTACCCACTCGCCTTCGCTAAATTTATCGTTTTTAGACTCTTCTACTTGGCACGCGGTAGCGCCAACCATTACGTCACCCACGTTTACCGGATCGGCGTACGACTTTGCGTCGCTCATGCGGCCACGCATGTATGGGTCAAGTGATAAATAAATAGTGCGCAGCAGTACTTCGCCATCTTTTAGGGCTGGTAAATCGACTGTTTTAAGCTCAAAGTTTTTATCGGTTGGAGCACCGTGTGGGCGTGATGCCAAAGTAAGTTGACGACTAGTTGCAGACATAAAATTCTCCTTTTGAATATGAACCCACTTAACGAATGTGTATGCGTTTAATAACCCGATTGGCATAAACAATAATGCGCGCTAAGTGGTAAATGTATGTACAAATTTGTACCTTACAACAGGAGTTTTGGGCGAGGGGCTGTTAATTCAACCTTAAGCGGAGTAATTATTCTAAACGGTTCATTTGAGCTTGCTAAAAATATGACTATCGTAAAATGCGCCATTTTTATAAATGGCTTGGTTAAGAACGGCCTCGGCCTTAAAACCACATTTAGTCAGTGCCTTTATAGAACCAGTATTACCAGCAAATACAGCGCCAAAAATACGGTTTAGGTTTGAGGTTTTAAACGCGTCATCGCAAATTTTTGTAATAGCGTGAGTCATGACTCCTTGCCCCCAAAAGTCACTATTAAGCCAATAGCCTATTTCGCCACTGCGGCTATACTCGAATTCTCCGGGCGTTATGCCTATACACCCCGCAAATTGCTCATCTACAACAATGGCCTTAACTATTCCACTTTTAGAGCCTTGGTTTATCCACCAATCGGCGTCGGCTTGGGTATACGGAAATGGAATTTTAGACGATAAAAAGCGGGTCACCTGTTCATCGTTTAAGGTATTAATAATGTGTGGCGCGTCCTTTGGTTTAAAGTCTCTTAGGGTAATCATTGTTTTAATTAAGTATGGGCTGAATACGGTTTAACTTAGCAAGCAATTAGAGATTGCACAATCACAAAGATTAACCGCTTACGCCTATAACTTTGTTTTAAAGTACTCTAATATAAGCAAAATATAATACTGTTTAAGATACCTTTTATGCACCCACACATAGCCGCCCTATATAATAGTGCCCAAAAGCCAAGCCGTTTAATTGTAGGTTTAATGAGTGGTACCTCGTTAGATGGGCTCGATGTAGCGCTGTGTAAGGTAAGCGGCGCGGGCTTAAACACACATATTGAAATATTAAATTTTACCACCGTTGAATATAGCGACGATTATAAAAGCAAAATAAAGCAGGTATTTGCAAAGCGAGAGTGCGATTTAGAACTAGTAACCTTACTGCACCCTTGGGTAGGTAAGCTCCATGGCAATATGGTTAATCAGTGCTTAAAAATGTGGCAAGTGGACCCTAGTACAATTGATGTTATAGCCAGTCATGGGCAAACAATTTACCACTGCCCACAGTCGCAACATAATCATAAAAGCTTTACTAATGGCACGTTACAAATTGGCGACAGCGACCAAATAGCCGTTACTACCGGCATTACAACTATTGGCGATTTTAGGCAAAAACACATAGCCGCAGGAGGCGAAGGTGCCCCACTTGCGGTATATGGCGATTACTTGTTTTTTTCAAGCCTTGTTGAAAACCGTATTTTACTCAACATGGGTGGCATAGCTAACTTAACTTTTTTACCCAAAAGCGGTGATGCAAACAGTGTATTTAGCTCTGATATTGGCCCGGGTAATACAATAATGGATGCCTACGTACAAAAATATTTTGAGGGGATGCATTTTGACGACGGTGCAAAAATAGCAAAAGCAGGAAAAGTAAATATGCCTTTACTTCATGCATTATGCGCAGATGACTTTTTTAATTTAAGCATGCCCAAAACAACAGGGCCAGAAGTGTTTAATTTAGCGTATTTAAAAGCGGCTCAAGCACTCACCAATACGCTTGACTTAACCCACCACGATGTAATGGCAACACTCAATGCATTTAGTGCTAATGTAATAAGCGATGCAATAAAAAAGTGTGCTAAACACGAGGCAAATTGTGTGGTGTATGCCAGTGGTGGTGGAATACATAACCCACTATTAATGGAGCAGCTTTTAAACCTTTGCTCAGAGGTTAAGGCGTTTAAAAACACACAGGTATTAGGAATAGATCCCGATGCTAAAGAAGCCGTGTTATTTGCTATTTTAGCCAACGAATGCCTAGCAGGTGAGCAGCAACACCTTAATAATAACGCGCAAGGTATTGCGGGAGTGACTATGGGAAAAATAAGTTTTCCCGACTAACCGCTATTGATAAAAGCGTTTTAAAACAATGATAAAAAGGTCGAGCCTACCCCTGCAAAATATCGGCGAAAACCGTGTGGTTTTGACTGCTCGATATTTACAAGTGGCGCGTTATAGCCGCCCTCAAATGCGTTAATATTCATATCAAACTGAAGGCTATTTTTTAATGTAGCGTATTTTCCGTGCAACATAAGCTGCATTACAAAACATTGGCTATGGGTAATTTTGTTTAAAGTAAGGTTAACGTAACCACGCTCTAAATCTGCTTGCGTAATAACGCTCTCAGTAAAATACTGAGCGCCACGGGCACTTGGATGTGTTGCGCTCAGCGAAATAACATCACCTTCATGTACAGCATCTGGCAAATCGCATTGCAATGTAATTGCATGAAGCGCATTGGCTTGTACCGAAAGGTTTTCGTATTCCATGGTGTGGCTCATAGCCGCAGACATCGGATCATCAAGTGATTGCAGTGCAAATGTTAGTTGCACTAGAGGTGTGGTCATTTACTTCGTCTTCTAGATTATAAAAAATACAGTTTGAGTTTAAATTATCGCCTACTTAGATTGCAGTTTTATGACAAATTGCACTTAATCGGATAATCGCTGCTTTTTGATCAAAAAAAGATCGTTATAAGGTTTTCATTGAATTTAGGTGACGTTTGTTGTCAAAGTATGTGAAATTTTCGATCCAGCCTAAAAGGGTATTAATAGTGCTTATAAATAGTGCTTATAAATATTGTGGGGTAAGCATGTAGGCAGCAATATAATTTATATACTCAGAGCGATTTTTCATTTTCAATTCTATGAATTTTAGCTGTATATATACAGCCATAGTACGGTCGCTCGCATAGTCAATAAAACGACCCCGTTGCTCGTTTTATACTATGAAGAAAAGCGATCACTGAAGGATTTTAATAACGCTGGCAATTAGTTGGCAAGTTTGTTACTAATAAACAAACAAGAAAAACGAGCTCCGCCGTGGTAGAAAAACGCGCGATTCGCTCGCTATAAACATGTTAGGGTTTTCGGAAGTCTTGGGCATTTATGGATAAAAATTTAGCGTTGAAATATCAAAGTTACATTGAAGACGTAGCTCCAAACGTAATAACTATTTTAAGATCTCATCTAGTTATTGAGGAGCAGCTCAATCAGATTTTAGAAATTATTGCTTTTGATTATTCTTCACTGTGTAAAGCAAAGCTTAGTTTTTCTCAATTGGTTCGCATTGTTCAAGCATTTTTGGATGATCCTTGCCATCCCAATTTATTCCCATCAATAATTAACTTAAATAAATTGAGAAACATGATTGCTCACAATCTTGAACCTAGTGATTTGGACAAGCAACTTACTAAGTTTATTACATCCGCTTCAAACGGCATTGAAAAGGATATTGAGTTAAAAGAAGATGAATCAATAAATCTAGAGTTTTGCCTTGGGTTAATTATGGGTCAGCTAAGTGCAACTATTGAGTCAATAAAACCCTAACAAGAGACTATGGCGTCAATAGTTAATTATTAACTTTTGGCGCTTCCCACATTACACCGTCTCTTAGCATCGAATTTAATATCACAATCATCTTTCTAATACAGGCGATGATGGCTACTTTTTTGGGTTTCCCTGCTGCCAATAAACGTTGATATGTTACTTTGAAAACTGGGTTTGATTGCATCGCTGACATCATCGCCATGTATAAAACCGTTCTCACTTGAGGTCGACCCCCCTGAATTTTTCGATGGCCTTTATATCGACCACTTTCTCGGTTCATTGGGGCAACACCAATCAGGCTACTTGCTTGTTTGCTGTTGATGTAACCCAGCTCAGGTAGGTTACTGATGATTGATGCAGCAGCTATTTTTCCAATACCAGTCATACTCTGTAATATCGTATTTTTAGCCTGGTATTCAGGGCAGCTTTCAATGAGTTTAACGATTTTTTCTTCAATCTTTTTTATCTGATTATTAAATAAAGTTAGTACTGGTTTGATCGTCATCGCCAATGCTTTGGGCATTATTTGTAAGCGATTTTTCTCCATTGTTTGCATCGTAAGCAACTGGTTACGTCGAGTCACTAAATCACTCATTGCCTGCATGGTATCTGGCTTAAGCTGTGATAATTTAGGTTTAATCGCTTCACTATAATGCGCAATTAATTGCGCATCAAGCTTATCGGTTTTGGCTCGTTGACCTATTGCTCCCGCAAACCGTTTAACATGAATAGGGTTAGCGATTGTGAAAGGTAAATTGGCATTAGCGCAAGCCAAAATAAAGGGCATTTCAAGCCTACCAGTGGCTTCAATTACGATGCGCTCAGGCTTATATTTCTTAATCGTTTTGACGGCTTCTTTAATGCCTTTATCATCATTTGGAACAGTGAAGTAAATGTCCAATGGACGGATATAAATATCGAGTTGGTACTTTCCGGTATCAACACCTACGTTTATGTTTTGATTTGTTTTAGTATTCATAATAAGCTAACTCTTACTTGCATAATGCGGGTTCGAGACCCAGTAGACTATTCGAGTGTGGTGCTTGGAGTCCTTTATCGCGTTCGTTCTTGTTATCGGTCTCTCAACAGAGGAGCCTTTGCTCAATCGAACTACGACAAGGAAAGCTTAAATTGCTGCTTAAGCCTGGGTCTCACATTACCCGAAAGGGGTTTAAATAGTAATTAAGATGGATGTATTATCCATACAAGAAAATTAAGCGGGACTGCTAACAGTTGGCTCGGTTTCGCTTCGCTTAACATTTTAGCCAACTGTTAATCAGCCCCTTATTTGGGCGTTAGGTAACAAATCAGGTGTATAGACTCATGGATAGAGTAGTAATTTTCGTTTTGTGTTTCTGCCTATTTATAGGTGGTGCAACTCACATATTTGATAATTTATATTATGGATTCTTGCCTTATAAATTTGCTTCTGAATGGGTTAATATTTATTGGACAGCGTTGGCTGTTATAGATATTGTGGCTGTTTACTTGTTAATTAAATGGCGTAACGCTGGTTTGGTGTTAACACTGGTTATAATGCTTAGCGACGTAGCAATTAATTCTGTTGCTTTTTATTTATTAAACGTTCTTTCGGATAGTTCTGCTTTACAACTTCAAACATTATTTCTAGGTTTCTGTATTGGTTCTTCTATTTGGTTATGGCAGTCGAAAAGTAAGGCTAACGTGGTAAATGTTACCTAACAAACAATTAAACAAGGACAAAAACAGTTGGTTTTGCTTCTTCGTCGCTTATTTTAACCAACTATTTTTTGCCTGTTAATTGGGCGTTAGGTGACTATGGAAAGTTGGAAGTTTCACGACATTAATTTTGAAGGTCAAACGAAGTCAATTGAAGGAATTAACATTTGGTCTCTCGACTGGATAAAGTCAGAGTTAGATAATTTTAAAGCTCCTCATCCACAACACAGTAATCAATCTCATTTGATGAGAACTTACTTTGTAGAATTTGGTGGTAAGCGAGTTGATTTCGCCGTAGCAGAAGTCAGTAATCTAGTTTGGACTGTGTACGCATTAGAAAACGTCACCTAACAAGTCGATGAAGTAAAAGGACATAAAATCATTGGCTTGTCACTCGTACCTCGCTAAAGTATAACCAATTATTTTATTGCCTCTTATCGAGGCGTTATGTTTTTCAGAGGTTGTTTTGAGTAAAAAAATAGACTATTCAAAATACTCCCTAAAAGAGCTATACGAAGCTTTGGATAGCATTGATAGTGAAAAATTTCCTGAGAACTACAGACAGCTTAAAGATGAGCTTTCTAAACCAGAAAGGTCTAATGATGAAGTTCTCAGCGAGTTAGAAGCTGAAATGGGCAACCAAGAAAGTGATTTCAAATCTTACTTCATAATTGCTGTCGGGGCGTTTTTTGTTCTTTGTGGCTTTTTGGCAGAAGAAAAAGGCATCATTCATAAACATAGAAGCAAAGAAGTATTAGTTACATTGGCAGATAACCCAGATAAATTTTATTTTCACGTTTATTTAGCTGCAGGAATTGGAATATGTTCAGTAATTTTTGGAGTGTATTTGCTAGTCAGAAACAGCAAAACATGACAAGGCGCTTAACTCGTTCCCTGCGGTCACTGGGGCAATAACACTGCGGTGCTGCGCACTTTACCGCAGTATTATTGTCCGTTAGGTTCAAGTTGTATTTACATGGAAGTTTATGCGTAAAATTCTCTTTCTATTAATTTTCGTTTTGTCTGGATGTTCAAACTACAAACTTGCTCCCATCAAATCCAATGACGACTTTTATGTTTTAATGCCTGAAGTAGTCGACTCGATAGTTTATCTCGATGTATGCGAAGCTCAATCTGAGAAATGTGATTTAATCAGAACTGGCGTATCCCATGTTCATTATTGGGGAGTTGATTGGTTTAAAGAGTCAAACATAATTATCCTATATTCTTCGGATATAGGCATTTATGCGTGGGCTGAATCAGATTCTTGGAACAAAGTTGAAGTTACTCAGGAAATGAATAATTACGCTAATAAAATTTACGAAGAGTTAAAAAGGCAAATATAACAAGCGCATTAAGAAATGGGACTGCTAAAAGCTTGCTCAGTTCCGCTTCGCAACACATTTTAGCAAGTTATTATCAGCCCCTTATGCGGTTGTTGAGGCAGTAGGTTTACTCATTTTTTAAAAAATAGCCAGTTGGAGTTGTTCTACAGTCTCGTTATGTAAAATGAAGGATTGAGGAAATAGTATGACATTGGAAGAATTAAGAGCAGACTTTGAATGGTCTGCTAAACGATCATTATCTATGCCTATAGCGGGAGCTATTTATTGGCTTGTGGTGGCAATAGTATCAACTCAGGTTCCTGTTAGTACGGGGTTGTTAGTGTTACTTTTTGGTTCAGGGTTAATTTTTCCAATTGCTTTATTGATATCAAAAATAACCAAAGAAGTTGTTTTCTCTTCAAAAAATCCTTTGGCAAAACTTATGGGCGCTTCTGTCTTAATGGTAAACTTGTTATGGGCAGTCCATATACCATTATTTTTATATGCTCCTGAGTTCCTAACTTTAAGTCTTGGTATTGGTTTAGGTTTGCATTGGGTAGTGTACTCGTGGATTATTCAACACCCTTTAGGGCTAATTCATGCGGGATTACGTACTGCGTTAATTTTAGTTATGTGGTTTTCATTCCCAGAATCACGTATTTTGGCAGTAGGCGTTTCTATTGTTTTTGTATACTGTTTAAGTATTTGGCAAATGATAAGCAGACCATTACCACATAACAATTTAAGCCAGAAGGGCGGCGCAAGCGACGCCTCTTCTTAAGGCATTATGTTTCATCGCAGGGTCGGTTTACACTCTGAATACTGTCAAGGAGAGACAAATGAATATTATTCCATTATTTGGCGGGGTTATTTTTAGCGCGCTAGGCATTTATGTATGCTACGACTACCGACGCTTCAATAAGAACGCACTTAAGATTAAAGGCAGAGTTCTACGTTATGAGGAATACATTGCTAAAGATACTGATAACATTAAGAGGAAAGCGTATAGGCCATTCTTTGAGTTTACAGTTAATGGCTCTACCTATGTTGTTAAATCTAAAACTTCATTTCATTCTAAAATCATTCCCGTAGGTCATTATGCAGATGTTTTATACCACAAAGGTGATGAAGAAAATGCTCGTCTAGCTGAAGGTAATGGTGCGGGGTTAGGTATTTTATTTATAGCCCTCTCTTTACCAGCATATTATTTTGGGTTGTTTCATTAATACATATGTTGTTACTTTGAAAACAATAAACATAACAAGAACATGAAACGATAAGTGCTCCTCAGCCGTTTTAGAGGACACCTCCTCATCACTTTGAAGCCACAGGGGGCAAGCTTTACTTCATCCATTAGCCCCACAGTTGCCCGCTCAGAGAGAGCTTGGCTTGGAAATGAGCTCAAGTTTTTAAGTTAGTGGGATGAGTTCCAGCTTCATTAGTAACCTTTTTGCAGTTTATTTATTATATTGATCATAACAGCTTAATTAAAAAGCCCTGTGCTAAACGTTACGTTTAACACAGGGCTTTGTAGTTTTAGATTAACCGGCTTAAAACTACAAAGCGCATTAAAACGAATACTGCAGCCTTAATGAGATTGCATTGCCCGATGTGATAGTACCGCCTGCTTCAAAGTAATCGGCTTTAATGTAGTCGGCCATAAATTTTATGTTTTTGTTTACGGTGTAGTTAACGCCGAGGGAGTAGGTTTTTGCGTCTTGGTTTTCTTGCTTAAGCTTAAGTAGGCTATAGCGGCCAGTGAGCTCCCAGCCTGGCTCTGGGCTTGCGCCTAGTTTTGCGTTTTTATACTTACGGTATCCGCCCGATAGCTGATAACCAAATTGCAAATAGCCGCCTTCGTAATCGTTAGTTGTATTTTCAATACTGGTTACTTGTGCTTGTTGCCACTCGGCCATCATGGTAAATCTGTTTTTAAGCCATAGTAGCTCTACGCCTTGTTGCGAGAGGCTATCGGCATTAATTTTATCGCCTTCTATTAATGAGTCGGCGGTATAAACTTCAAGAGGTTCATTCACTCTAAATTCGTTACCGTCGTACTGCCTCTCACTAAATGCGACGCCTAGGTGTAAAAGGTTGGTGTTTTGCTGCCATGGCACCCAAGCTACGCGCCCTGTAATAGCAGACGTTGCTTCGTCTTCATCGGGCTTGTAATAACCTAGTTGCCAATTTACAGAGGCTATGTCCCCGGAAAGGCGAATACCTAAGCTACGCCCTGGTGAAAACGCTTCGCTTATCATGCTGCGCTCAAGCATTAGCAATTTACGCGAGCTGGTTAGTTTTTCTAGGCCAAAACCTTCTTTTTGTTGGCCTATGGTTAAATCGGCATATTTCCAGCCAGAGTATTCTAGGTAGGCGTCTTTTATTTCGGTTTCGCCATCGGCAAAGCCAAGTTGAAATTTACTTTTCCAGTCTTTGCTTATGTCTGATTTAAAACTTAGGCGAGCGCGGCGTATTTCAGAGGTACTTTCTGAATCGCTGCTTTCGTATTGCCCCTCTAATAATGAGCTATCAAACTTGTTGTAGTCGAGCATGATATAGCCGCTTAGGTCTATATCGTCGTTAATTTTGGCAAAGCTTGTGTTACTAACAAAGCAAAGAGCTGAAAGTGCCGCATAAGTAATCGTTTGTTTAGAGGTCATGTTGGGCCGCCTTCGTTTGTTTTTCGGCTAGGTAACTTACTTTTAGCTGTGCTACGTCTCTTAAAAAGTCGATGTGTTCTATATCTACGGCAACGACGTTTAGCCCTGTGCGCTGTTTTAAATCATGGATGAGTGTTGCTTGGTTTTGCGGGGTTATGTTTTCTATGCGCTCGTAGCAAACGCTTTGTACTTCGTAGCGTTTTACAAATACGCTTGAGTCAATCAAAAAGGCAATTAAGCAAATTATGCCATTAAGAATACTTAGCTCAATTAGGCTCATTTGCCCTACAGAGGTCAGTAAAGCAATGGCAGTAACAAGGAATAAGTAAGTCATTTCTTTAATAGAAATAGACTCAGTGCGATACCTTAGCATGGTAAATACGGCAAATAGGCCAAATGCAAATTCCATTGACATATCAACGCCATGCAGCAAAAAGGTAATAATAAAAACGCCTACGCCAAATAAAATAAACGAGCCTGCCACCACTGCATTTTTACTTACGCGAAAGTAACAGCCATAGCAAAGTACAGCCAGCGATAGGATGTTTACTAAAAAGCGGGAAAGAAAAATAAGATCTAATTTGGTCATTTTAATTATTCTCTAAAGGTAATAGTGGGTTAGTGCGGTTAAGGTGTTTTAAACGGGCTAAAACAGGTTTAAATCGGTTTACTTTTAAGCGCTCGGGGTAGAGCAAAGCACAGCCAATGCAGTATTTACTAAACGAGGCTGGGAATATGTGGTGTTTGCTCATAAGTTTATAAAATGGCGAGTGTTTTGTTTTTTTACGTTGCTTAAGTTCGGCAATAAAAAAGCCCGGTAGTGTTATTTTGTTATCGCCTTTTGGGGTGTTGTACCACAGGTTAAAATCAAGCGTTAAGCGCTCGGCTTTTTCTTCGTTGGCTAAGGCTATGCGGTTATAGCCGCTTTGCTGGGTTACGTTTAGATGTGCAAAGCTGTTTTTCATTTGCTCTTTCATAAACGCAGTACAATGGGCTTGCTCATTGTTTTTTTCGAGCTTGATGCGTGTTTTAACCGTACGGCTTTGGTTGTTTTTTAGTTTTACTTCTAGGTATTCGGTGGCTGTATCAACGTAGCGCCTTTGGCGCACTTTGTAGCGATTAAGCTTACCGTTATGGTGGGCTTTATATAAATCAAGTTCGGGTGTATCAAAGTACTGATTATAGTAAGAAAATAAACGCTTACCTTGTATATCAAGTACGCGGTACTGGCCTTGTATATGAGTAAGTAGCTCAGGTAAAAAAGACAGTGGCAGCATAAACTTACTGTCTACACGGTTCATTAAATTAGCGTTATTAAGATCGTTTAATCCGTAACCTTTAAACGGAATAAGTAACTCGTTAATTAAGCTTGTTAATGAGCCATGCGCATCTGGTTTTTCAGGCTGAGCCTGCTTATTTTTAGTGTTTATTGCAGCCAATGCTACAGATGCAATTGAAGTATCCTTTTCAAAAAGTTCATCCTTAAAACGTGCTTGAATTGTCATAATTTTCTCAGATTATTAAATTGCAAAGTTATAGAGTGCAGTGCCAGCGTGCTGACACCGCATGAAGGATGGGTTGTTTATCTAGAGCAAAATCCGCTGCCATCGCCCGCTGAGGGCAATGTGCCATCGAGCTGCGCGACCATATTTGCTACGCGGTACTGCATAAAAGACGTTAAGCCGTAAAACTGCCCCGTTGTAGAGGTTAGGTTTTGCTCAAAGTAGGTTGAGCCATAAAAGCTGGTTGGGTCGTTTTGTACGTGCTCACGAATTAGGTCGGCTATTTCATTTACGCGTGCGTTAAATGTATCGCTTGAAAGTGAGCCATTAATAAGCTGTGTTAAGTAACTGTGGTACGTTTCTAGGTTGCTTTGCTCGGCAAAGACATTAGCAATTAACGGGCGCTCGATTAATGCGCCGCTTACTGGCTCATCAATGTAGAGCTCTCTTACATCTACGCCATTACAATCCATGGCAAAGGTGCCAAATGACTCGTTAAAATCCCATGGCAAAATGCTAAATACGCCATCGTCATCATAAATATAATAGTTATGTGCAAGCGGACCGTGGTAGCTATCTAAATTGGACAGTGAAGTACTAACCGACATATAACGTAAAAGTGTGTCTATATCTATGGCGCTGGTTTCGCCTTTATCGAGCGATTCTACAAAGTTAATAAAGGCACCGTTATCGGTGGTGTCTTCGTTGGTTTGCAGGTTTATATCGGTGTAGCTTTGTATGTCGTCACCTAGCCATAGTAAATCGCTGCCTGTGCCATCTGGCTTGTATAAATCGCCATTACTGTTGGTAAAGTGTTTTTCAACAAATTCGCCATCCACGGCTTCTACCATTAAATACAAACCAAATAGTTCGCCGTTTACATAAAAGTTAACGTAAGCATGCTCAGGCGTTGGTACACCCATTTCATCCATTAGCTCGTAGGCGATTACTTCACGCATGTACGACGGGTCGTTAAACGAATTTTGTAGTGTGAATTTTTTTAGTCCAAAAAACTTTTGCCCCGACACATATTCGTTAATATCAACCTTAAAGCTGTAACGGTCGCTGCTAGAGTTGGCAACACTTCTTAAACTTGAGCCACCTTTAGTGCGAATAGCCACGCTATCGAGTGTTACCCCATTAAAGGTAATAGCGGTTTCGTGGTATTCCTCATCAAGTGGGTTATCTAGAATGTCTTGCCAGTTTTCGTCGGTAATTGTAATAGAAAGCGTATTAACCGCTGTGGGTGTAAAGGCGGTTGCCACTGTATTTTCACTACTTGGGGTAGGTGTTAAAAACGCATGAGTAAAGCCTGTACTGCTACTTAGGCCGTAACTAAAGCCTGTGGCTACATCACTTTCATCCCAGTCAATGTAGTCAATTACTTCATCGTTGAGTATTAAGCTTAGCTCGTCTTCTTTGCCTAGTTTAAAAGGTACGTAGTAAGTGCCTGGGTCTTCATCGGTGGCATAAATAGTAATGTATTCACCTGCGTATAAATCTATGTCGGGCAGGGTGATGGGGTCTATGTCGTCGCTTTCATCAATGACTTTGTAGTTGGCTAAGTTAATTGTATTTTCGCTGTTGTTGTATAGCTCAAACCAGTCGTTGCCATCGTTTGCTGCGCTTGCCACTATTTCGTGAATAACGAGTGGCCCGTGGGTTGCTTGGCTGTTTGAGCTAAGTTCTGTTGGAGTGAGTACCGCAGTTGCATCACTGCCATCTGGGTAGCGGCCATAGCTGTAACCACTTAGCGCTTGGCCTTTATTCCACGATAACTGCTCTATAATTACATTGTTACTGTAAAGGCTGACGGTATCGCTTGCGCCTAATTTAAACGCAACGCTTGGCAGATCGCCTAAATCATCGGTGCTTGCGTAAATGCGGTAAAACTCACCCGGCGATAACGTGATATCGGGTAGAGCAAATTGCTCGCTATTGTCATCACTTAGTGTGTAGTCTGCTAAATACACATCGCTACTGCTTGTTACATAAAGCTCTATCCAGTCTTCACCGCCGCTACTATCTTTTGCTACTACTTCGTTTATACGAAGTGGTGCATCTTCAGCAATTAGCGTTGAAACAAGTGTAGAGGTATCGGCTGTTTGGTTAGCTGCGCCTTCTGTGGGCGTTAATGTTTGCGCGGTGCCGGTGCCATCGGTGTATAAGCCGTAACTAAAGCCTTCAGCGGCTTCGCCTTCTTCCCAATCAAGTACAGAGATAGCAGTGCCGTCCTCGTATAACGTAACCGCATCGTCGCTACCTAGTTTAAAGGTGACGTAATAACCGTTATCGGGCGGGGTGTCGGTTTCATCAATGGCTTGAATAACAATAAACTCACCTTGCGAAAGCGATGCTGCGGGCAAAGCTTGAGGCTCTCTGTCGGCGTTATCATCAACAAGTGAAAATACCGATAGGTCGGCTATATCTTCAGTGGCGTATAGCTCAATCCAATCGTAGGTTGTATCGCTTGGGCTTGCGACAATTTCGTTAATAACTAAACCAGTTGACGTGATTGTTGATGATGAGTCAGTACTTTGCTCTGTGCTGCTATCGGCTGTTTGCTCAGTACCGCCACAGCCATACAAAAATGTAGTGGAGGTAATTAATGAATAAAATAGTAGGGGTTTTATGGTCATTGATGCGATCTTTTTTATTTTAATAACGTGTTAAAACAATAAAAAAAGAAGGTGCAAACAATGTGTAAACATTCAGTAATATTCAGTATAGTGAGCTTAATTACTCATTTTAAAAGTTACTTTAACCTAATGATTAAAAAATTAATTTTATTATGCGCCTTAAGCATGCCATTGGCAGCGTGTGCTGACGATGTTGCGCCATTTTCAGGTGAGATAAGCGCGCAGGCTTTACTAAACGATTACGATAAATTTAGCGAATATTACACAACGTTTACCCCTACCTCTAAAGATATTGCGTTAATGCAAAAGCTTAAAGGTAAAGAGCTAGTTGTTTTATTTGGTACTTGGTGTCACGACAGCCACCGCGAAGTACCTAAACTCATTAAACTTCTTGAACAGTCAAAAGTTGAACTGGCAAGTGTTAACTATGTGGCAGTGGGTTACAACAAGCAAGACGATGCCGGAATAGCACTGGCGCACGACTTGCAATACACACCTACATTTATTGTTAAACAAAATGGCAAAGAGTTAGTACGTGTGATTGAAAAACCAACGGGGTCATTGGCAGAAGATTTAACTCAGGGTTTGTAAGGGTTATGTGAGAATCATCCCGCAATTTTATTTATAGTTAAAATGGATGTTTATGAAGTGTAAAAAGTGTAAAGCAGGGATTACTTCACCTGTAGTTAAAACGACAAATCTTAACGAGACTCCAATCGCGTCATCATCTTGCCCTGTGTGCGGTGAAAATTTAGATGGTTCAAAAAGATATTGGGTTTTATTAATTATTTTAATTATTGGTATTGGTTTAGCATCAAAGTATTTGTCTTAACCTTAGTTATATTATCCACACATGTGAATGAATAATACTGTGGTATTGATTATTAGTCTTTTACTTAAAGTTATGTGGCTTATGACATTAATGCGATCTGAAAAAACTCAATTGTGGTTTATGAAAAATGCCAACAAATTGTATTTAGCTAAAGTTTTTTGCCTATAGATGACTTACAGTCTAGCCATAGTTTTACACGCTTAATCACTATTCACTAAACAAGCTTTTTTCGAACGCTTGGGCAGCATGCGAAGACGGTCTGTCTTTATAATGCAGTTGATATAGTGGGCGAGAGAGTTGCTTGTTATTTTTTTGGCTCAGGCGCGTTAATTTACCTAACTGCACTAAGTCTTCTGTGACTACGTTTGGCAATAAAGCGACCCCCATACCTTGCGCAACGGCCCTTGCTATGGCTTCGTTGCTACCTAATTGCATACTGCGCTCAGCTTGCACGCCATGCTCTGCTAATAACTTTACCGACATTTCTAACGTGCCAGAGCCTGGCTCGCGCAGTAACCAAAACTGCTCGTTTAACCATGCTTTTAAGTCTTTAGTGGGCTTAAAGTTACTCGGTATAACCACACTCATTAAATCGTTTTGCCAGTGCTTACTAATAATGTGCGGCTCGGTAGGTGTGCCCTCAACCAGTGCTAAATCGATGGTGCACTCTAGCAACGCATGCTCAATTTGCGCGGTATTAGCCACTTGTACTTCTACTTTTATATGCGGGTATTGGGCGCAAAATTTGGCTAAATAAGGCGGTAGCCAATAACTGGCAATGGTGGTGCTGGTGCCTATAACTAAGGTGCCGCGTTTGAGCCCAGTGCGCGATTTTATATCGTCTAGGGCGGCTTTTTCGATAGCAAAAATACTACGGGCGTGATCATACAAGGCTTGGCCGCCTTCGCTTAAGGTGAGCTTTTTACCTTTAGATGCACGTTCAATAAGTTGAATATTTAACTGATGCTCTAGCTCTTTTAGTGCTTTAGAAACAGCGGGCTGGCTTATAAAAAGCGCTTCGGCTGCGCCTGAAAAGCTACCCAATTTAGCCACTGTATAAAACACCCTAAGTGCATGTAAGTTCATTGAACACCCTTAAATTGTATAACTCTAAATTGTATAACCTTAAGTTATCAAATCATGATTTTAATATATTGGAGTTATATTTTGAGCTTTCTTACAATTAAGTCAACACATCAACTTGGTTTAAGTGAGGGAATATTATGCTTAGCGCTATTAAAAATGGGTTTCAGCCTTTGGTTATTAATACTAAGCAATACGGCGATACGCGCTGGTGGTTAGGTATGCTGCTGGTGGTTGTGTTAGCGGGGGCATCTGTTGCATTAAGTAAGTTACCTATAATGCAAAGTGCGCAATTTAGCTCCTTAACAATTGGTATTGTGCTTGGCATTATTGTGGGTAACAGTGTGTTTTCGCACATTGCTACGCGTACAGATGTAGGCGTTGATTACGCTAAAAGTATATTACTTAAAGCGGGCGTTATTTTATTTGGGTTTAGGATTACTTTTGCACAAGTAGCGGGTGTAGGCTGGCATGGCCTATTAACCGATGTGGTAATGCTGTTAGGTACGTTTATATTAGCAGTACAGCTAGGTAAGCGCGTTTTTAAGCTTGATGAACAAACAACCATACTAATAGGTGCGGGTAGCTCTATTTGTGGCGCTGCAGCGGTAATGGCAACCGAGCCGGTTATAAAAGCTCAGGCACATAAAGTATCGGTAGCGGTGGCAACGGTGGTGGTGTTTGGCACGTTAAGTATGTTTGCCTACCCAATTATGTTTGAGTACATGGGGCTGAGTGAGCACGCATATGGTATTTTTGTTGGTTCAACCATTCATGAAGTCGCGCAAGTGGTAGCAGCGGGCACAGCTGTAAGCGCCAATGCAGCCGACACCGCCGTGATAGAAAAAATGCTACGCGTAATGATGCTTGCGCCATTTTTAGTAGGCTTATCGTTTTGGCAAAGTAAAAAGCATGCAAACATAAACTCACATGGCGGCGAGCAAAAATCAAGAATTACAATCCCTTGGTTTGCGGTTTTGTTTATAGTGGCAAGCGGGATACATTCGTTATCGGTTATTCCGCAAGGTACTACAAACGCCATTGTATGGTTTGACAATATACTACTTACCATTGCCATGGTCGCACTTGGGCTGCGTACACATGTTGGCGCTATTCGCCAAGCCGGTATAAAACCGCTGTTATTAGCGGGCTGTTTATTTTTGTTTTTAACATTAGGTGGCTTTTCCATTAATGTAGGCATTGCTCAGCTGTTTTAAATATAACTAGGTGGAGGTAGATTGGCTTAAATAGGCCAATCTACTTCGTTTAAGTGATCGAGCTGTGCATCTGGGCTTTGATTGCCTCCCCATTTTTTGGTGTAAATGGATTTAGGGTCAAACTGCTGTGTTTGCTTTTCAATATTGAAGTGCCGCCCGCCACGTGGGTCAACGCCTACTCCCGCTATGTACTGCCAGTTGCCCCAATTGGCTGCTACGTCATGATCAATTAGCTGCTGCTCAAAATAAGCTGCGCCGTAACGCCAATCGAGTGCCAGCTCGTTAACTAAGCAGCTTGCCACAATTTGCCTTGAGCGGTTTGTTATAAAACCGGTGGCATTGAGCTCTTTCATGATGGCATTAACCAAGGGGTAAGGCGTTGTGCCTTGGCACCAAGCAGCAAAACGGTTTGGCATAAACGTAGTAAGTGGCTTAGTTTGCTTTTGCCCCTTAAAACTAAACAAGCTGCTTTGTACATTTAGCGCGTGCCATTTAAAGTATTCGCGCCACAGTAGTTCAAACTTAATCCAGTAGGTTGAATCGTTAGCGGTATATGTTTGTTCGTATTGCTCAACCGCATTGTATATTTGTTTTGCGCTAATACACCCAAAAGCAAGCCATGGGCTAAATTTAGTGGTGTTGTCAAAGCCGTCAAGCGCGTTGCGAGTTATTTTGTACGTGCTAGGTAATTCGCCTGCAAAGTATTGTTCACAGTGTTTTTGTGCGCTTGTTAAGCCACCATGCATTGAGTTGTTAATTGCTTTTGGTAACTCAATTGGGTTTTTAGAGCACAGCGTAATAGGTTTAGGCAATAGCTCGGTTGTAATGTGCGACAGCGTGATTGGTATGTTGGCAGCTTCAACCTTCTTTTTAAATGGGGTAAAGCTTTTGGGTAAATCTGTTAAGTTAAATGGCAGTTCGTTTTGCTGATACAAGGTATCCTGCAGGGTACCGGTAAACTGGGTTTCAGGACAATGAGCTTTTAATAAATTAATTTCGCGTTGTTCGTACACACCAAATTGCTCACTGTAAACCACTTCATCAATGTGTTGCTCTTTAATACGTTGCTTTAAAACACTAACGGGTTCGCCTTCTAGCACGTGCAGAGTTTGGCCACGCGCAATTAATGCTTGCTGTAGCTCATAAAGGCTTTGCATTAAAAAGGTGTACTTGTTTTCACCATACTGCTTTTGCTGATAATTTGTGTTTTTAAACCAGTTGGGGTTAATTACAAACACCACGTCTAGTGCGCATTGCTGTAGTGCAAGTTTGCTAAAAATTGGGTTGTCGTTTAGGCGTAAATCGTTTTGTAGCCAATATAAAATGCGTTTGCTCATACTTTTGCTCTGGTTTTGTCGATGTTGTATTTACGAAACAAAAGTAGCTGAGGATTAGTTAATCGTGTTTTTAATCGAGTAAATTTATAAATACGTGCAAGGTTGCGATTTAAGAAGAGGCGATAGAGTAACCGCCTCTTATTTTATTAAAGTACGGTTTTACTTTGTCATTTTTTGTTTTGCTATCCAATCGTTTATAACGTCTTCAAGTACAGCCATTGGCAGGGAGCCTTGGCCAATAACGGTATCGTGAAAGCTGCGTATATCAAATTGTCCACCAAGCTCTTTTTCGGCTTTTGCGCGAAGTTCGCGTATTTTTATTTCGCCCATTTTGTACGAAAGCGCTTGGCCTGGCCATGAAATATAGCGGTCTATTTGATCTTCCACGGCGCTTTGTGGCAACGCGGTGTGGCTTGCTAGGTAGTCAATTGCTTTTTGGCGGCTCCAGCCAAATGCATGAATACCGGTATCAACCACTAAGCGCACTGCACGCCACATTTCGTAACCTAAACGGCCAAAATCGCTGTAAGGGCTTTGATAAAAGCCCGCTTCTTTACCTAAGCGCTCTGTATACAGCGCCCAACCTTCGCCAAATGCAGAGTGGCTGAGTGTGCGTCTAAATTCAGGTACATTTAACTCCATAGCAATAGCGTTTTGTAGGTGGTGCCCTGGTATGGCTTCGTGCAGGCTGAGTGCTTCTAAATTATATAAAGGCTGCAGTTTAGGTGTTGAGGCTAAAAAATAAGTACCTGGTGAGCGGTTATCTGGCGGTGGCATATAAAACGCGCCACGACTTGCTGAGCCTTTAATAGTAAAGGTGTTACGCGGTAAGTGGCCAAAGTAAGTAGGCAATTTGCCATACATTTTTTGCGTGATAAAAGCGGTTTTTTCAAGTAGGTCTTGCGCGTCTTTTGCGTAAAATTGCTCATCGGTTGCTAAAAATTCTAAAAACTCACTATAGGTGCCATCAAAGCCTACTTCATCAATAATGGCTTGCATTTGCGCTTTAATACGCCCAACTTCTTTAAGGCCCAGCTCATGTATTTGTTTAGGCGTGGCGTTAGTTGTGGTGTAGTAATTAACGGTGTATTTGTAATAATCAAGCCCGCCTTCAACGCTTGCAATGCCCGGCTGCTCTCTACAGTGTGACATGTAATCATTTTTAAAAAAGTCATAAAAATGCTGATAGGCAGGAATTACTTTTTCTTCAATTAACGCTTGTGCTTTTTGTTTTAAACTCGCTTTTTGCGCTGCACTAAATGTATTAGGTATACGCGTAAAGGGCTCGTAAAGGGCGCTTTTTTCGGGGTTTTTAACTAAATGCGCGCTTATGCTTTGGCTGTAATTTTCAAAGGTTTTACAGTAATGAGTAAAGCCTGTTTTTATACCTTCTTTCATTAAATCAATATTTTGCTGATTAAAGCGCGGGTAGTCGGCAAGGCTGATTAAAAATGCGTTGTAATCATCTGCTGTTAAAAAAGCCATGTTAGCGGGTGCTTCTGCAAAGTAAGTATGCCAGCCACTTAAAAAATTAACCGGAAAATACTTATCTTGATAAAGGTAGCTTTGCTGCTCGGTTTCGCGCTCATATTTAAATAAGCGATAGTTCATTAGCTGCTCGTTATTGAGCGTTTTTGGGTCAATGTTGGCTAAGCTTTTTAGTACGCTGTTGTTATACGCTTGGCGCTTAGCAATGGCTTGCTCGCTCCAATTTGGTAATGTGCCGTTTGGTTTCCAACCGTCAGGGTCGGTTCGAAAGAATATTTTTTCAGCTTTGGCATTTTGCCAGTGGTTATCAATAATGGTTTTTAAATCGCTGTTGCTGTCGGCAAGGCTTGGTAGCGAAGTGGCTGCTAAGCAAATAGCTAAAATACGGTTTTTAAACATAGTGATCCGTTATTGGCGAGTTAGTCGCGCTTTTTTATTTTAATTTGTGCTTAATATAGTACCAAGTTAACTTAATCAATGCGCTTACTTTTACCCTTATGTATTTATCGGTTGTATTTATCGGTTGTATTTTAAGATTGAGCAAATTTCACTACATAACTTACAGCAGCTCTAGTTTATTGTTTTATCAGCGTTTAGAATGATTAAAACTTATTATAAAAAATGACTGTCATGTTTAATAAAGTAATCGCCTTAATTGATGAAGCAAACAACCAAGACCCAAATACTGAGCAATTTAATGGGCAAAGCGTGCCCAAAGAAAGCCTTTATGCTACTCGAATGAGCGACATGCTTAGCCGTTTTAACCCCGATGCTGGCGAGCTTATGCAAATTGCAGTGCGTGGGCAGCATATACAACGCTGGAAGTCGCCGCGTAGTGACTTTGAAATGAACAAGCAGGGTTATCATCAATGGCGCAGTGCACTTTATATATTTCATGCAAGTAGTGTTGTTGCGCTCATGAAGCAAGCTGGTTACGGCGAAGCTGAGCAAAACAGAGTGTACGATGCGGTAGCTAAAAAAAATATTAAACGTAACCCAGACAGCCAATTAGTAGAAGACGTAGCAAGCCTCGTATTTATTGAGCATTACATGTTGGGGTTTGCTAATAGTAAGCCTGATTACGATGAGCAAAAATGGATAGGGATTATTCGCCGTACATGGCAAAAAATGTCAGATGACGCGCATGAGTTTGTACTTGCAGGTAATATTACATTGCCAGCACCGCTTGTTGGGCTTATTCATAAAGCGCTTGAGTAAAAAAGCATCAATGAAAAGGAATTTTAAATGTACTGTCCTCGTAGTAATACGCCACTTGAACCTTTACTTGTTGGCGGCATTACTGTTTTTACGTCAGCGCAAGGCGGCGTGTTTTTTGATAACAGCCAAATTTTTAAGTTTAGCTCGCCAGAGTTAAAGCATGGTCAGGTATTACTTAAGTATTTGAGTAATTACATTGAAGGTGAGGGCGATGTATTATCGCGAGTAAATTGCCCAAAGTGCGCAAGCATAGTGATGATGCGCCGGTATTTTTCACCGCTCAAAGTGGTTGAGATAGACGAGTGCCCGGGTTGTGCAGGAATATGGCTTGATAGCGGCGAGCTTGCAAAAATACACGAAAACCATTTAACACCCAAAGCGAGAAAGTTGTTAGCCCACGAAATGGCCACCAATCATGGGTTTGTAACTATTAAACCGCCTGCTTCTAGGTTTATGCCAACTAATAAAAATAAAAGTGCGCACGAAACCACGGTTGAGAACTTAGTGCGCTTAGCTTTACTTAGCTTGTAACGTTTAATAATGTATTAAAACAAAAAACGGCGTACTAAAAAGTACGCCGCTTTTTGTAATAAATTAATGCTTATGCAGTTTATTTATTACGGTTTTCTTTTGCAAAGGCACGTATTTTACGTTTTTGCGAAAGCGTTACTTTATTAGTACGCCCTGCAAATGGGTTATCACCTTCTCTAAATTCAATTTTGATTGGGGTGCCCATAATTTTAAGTGCTTTACGGTAGTAGTTCATCAGGTAGCGTTTGTAGCTATCTGGTAAATCGTGAACTTGGTTACCGTGAATTACAATACGTGGCGGGTTATAACCACCGGCATGCGCGTATTTAAGCTTAACACGACGACCACGAACAAGAGGCGGCTGGTGATCGGCCTGTGCCATGTCCATAATACGGCGTAGCATTGCAGTACTTATACGTTTAGTTGCTGACTCGTACGCTTCATCAACGGATTCAAATAAGTGGCCAACACCTGTACCATGAAGTGCTGATATAAAGTGCAAGCGTGCAAAGTCAATAAAGCCTAAACGACGGTCAAGCTCGGTTTTAATACGATCTTTAACGTAGTCATCAAGCCCATCCCATTTGTTCACGGCAATAACCAATGAACGACCTGAGTTAAGCGCAAAACCTAATAAACTTAAGTCTTGATCAGAAATACCATCGCGCGCATCTACAACCAATAAAACAACATTACAATCTTCAATAGCCTGCAGTGTTTTAATAACTGAGAACTTTTCTACTACGTCGCTTACTTTTTTACGTTTACGTACACCAGCTGTGTCGATTAACACGTACTCTTTTTCGTTACGTGTCATAGGGATATAGATAGAGTCGCGCGTTGTACCTGGCATATCGTACACAATTACACGTTCTTCACCTAGTATACGGTTTGTAAGTGTTGACTTACCAACATTAGGACGACCAATAATTGCAAGCTTTACCGGCTTATCTGCAAATGCTTGGTGGTCGGTATCATCGCCTTCACCTTCTTCGTAAAGGTCTATTAGCTCTTCATCGTCATCGGCTACGTCTTCATCTTGTGCTGCTAGTTCGGCAATCACAGGTTGAAGTGTGTGCTCAAGTAAAAGTGTAATACCACGACCATGCGCTGCTGCTATGTGATGAATTTCACCCAGTGATAGCTGGTAAAATTCAGCACAATTTGAATCAGCGTCTATGCCATCGGTTTTATTGGCAACAACAAAACATTTTTTGTCTTGCTTGCGAAGATGATTGGCAATAGCTTGGTCGGCAACGGTCATACCTACGCGTGCGTCTACTAAAAACAGTACGATGTCGGCTTCTTCAATAGCAAGTAGCGATTGGTCAGCCATTTCGATCTCGATGCCTTCTTCTGTGCCATCAATACCGCCCGTGTCCACCACGATAAATTCATAGCCATCGTAATTAGCTTGGCCATATTTTCTATCTCGTGTTAAACCTGGAAAATCGGCTACGAGTGCATCACGAGTACGTGTTAAACGGTTAAATAATGTGGATTTGCCCACATTGGGTCGCCCAACTAGAGCGATCACGGGAAGCATAAACTACCTCTTTAAAAAACAACAAAAGGCTTCGCAGAGCGAAGCCTTACAAAAAACCTTTAAGTGTTAGCTAGTTAGTTTGGTATTGTTACCGCACTTACTTCACCGTCACGGGTGTATAATATCAGTTTGTCGTCGGCAACAACAGGTTCAACAAAGAAGCCTGAGCTGTCAAAGTCTTCACGAGATACAAGCTCACCAGTGTCTTTGTTTAGCCAATGTAGGTTACCTTCTTGGTCGCCTAAGGCTAAATAGTTACCTGTAACAGCAGGACCTGTTAAGTACCAACCACGAAGTGCGGGTTGGCTCCAACGTTCAATACCTGAATTTTTATCTAATGCATAAACAACGCCGTTGCTGTCTACTACATAAATACTTTGCGCATCCATCGAAATTTCGCGATAGCTACTGTATTCGCGCTTCCAAACAACATTACCAGAGCGAATATCCACTGCAGCTAAGTTACCGTTGTATGCAATTGCATAAGCGTATGGGCCGCTAATGAGTGGCTGCGTGTCTACATCAACTAGGCGTTCAAATTCTGAGGCACCTTTTGCAGCTGCAATTTCTGCACTCCAAGCTGAGTAACCACTTTCTGAAATTAATACGCTTAATTTACCTGTTTCAAGGCCAACTAAAACACCACCATTGGCAACAGTGGGTGCACTTTGTCCACGTAATGTAAGCGCAGGCACTTCTTGCTCAAAGCTCCAACGCTCTTCACCAGTATCGGGATGAAGGGCTAGTAATTTACCCGAGCCTAAGTTTACAAATATTAAGCCATCGCCAGCTGCTGCTTTTGAAAGTGATTCACCAGGTACGTTTTTACGCCATACTTCTTCGCCGGTTTCGCGGTCAAGTGCTACAACAAAGCCATGTTCAGAACCAATATACAGTTTACCATAAGCTTGTAATATACCACCTGATAATTTTGCTGAACCGTCGTCGCTCCAAGGCCAAAAAGAGGTGTCTTGGCGTACGTCGGTGTCCCACTGTACATCGCCGTTAGTAAGCGATAACGCTTCTACTTGACCTTCGCGGTTAGCAACATAAACAGTGTCTTTGTAAACAGCAGGTGTTAAGCGAGAAAAATAATGCTCTACGCCGCTACCTACAGACTCTTGCCAAACCACATCAGTTTCAAACTGATTGACGATTTCAGGAAGGACTAGTTCGTCTTCTTCATCACTTGATGAACAACCCATTAGCGTTGCCATACATAGGGCAAGGGTTGCGGTCGTTAATTTTTTCATACCTAAAACCTTATGCCGCTGGGCTAGTTACTGCTAGGTCATCTAACTTAACTTGTAAAAGTGGGTTACCTGTTAACCCACCTGCATCTACTGCAGCTTGATAAGCAGTACGTGCTTGTTCTTTATTACCTTGCTGAGCATAAATATCGCCTTTAAGCTCTGCAACGTTTGCATTAAATGCTTCAGGTAATGGTGCATTTAGTGTGCTTAAAGCATCGTCAAAATTAGTTTGTGCAATTTGAATACGCGCTAAACGTGTAATCGCAATTGCTTTTAATTCTGCATTATCAACGTTTGATACAATCCAGCTTAGCTTTTCACTAGCGACATCTAATTTTTGTGCTTCTACCGCATCTTTAGCGGCAACAAACGCTGCAAGTGCAGCATAGTTTGTGTCTTTATTTTCACTGATAAAAGCATCAGCTGATGATAAAACATCATCACCTTCAACTAATTTAGTGTAAGAATCTGACGCTTGCTCAGCGGTTGTAATTTGGTTTTGGTTATAAGCTTTCCAACCATATAAGCCACCTAAGCCAACAATTACACCAAGTGCCAGTGAAAGACCGTTTTCACGGAAAAAGCGTTTAATTGCTTCTGCTTGTTCTTCTTCTGTTGAATGTATATCCATGATTACCTCTAATATCTGCTTAGCCGATTATAAGCTCAGCTAGTAGCGCTTTAGCTTGTTCTAATTTTAATGTGACTTGTTCTTTACGCTCGCGTAAATACTTTATAGTCACAACGCCTTGCTCTAATTCATCTTCACCAATAATTACGGCAACAAGTGCATCGCTTTTATCGGCACGTTTTAATTGTTTTTTAAAGTTTCCGCCACCCGCGTGAACCATCACACGAAGGCCAGCCACATCACGGCGTAGTTCTGACGCGATAATTGGGGCTTGAATACTTGCTTTGTCGCCCATTGCCGCTAAATATACATCAGCATTACGACGTATGTCACCAACACATTCAAGTGCTTGTAGTAGCAATACTAAGCGCTCTAGGCCCATTGCAAAGCCAACTGCTGGGGTTGCCTTTCCACCAAGTTGCTCTACTAAACCGTCGTAACGTCCACCTGCACACACAGTGCCTTGCGCGCCAAGGCTGTCGGTTACCCATTCAAATACTGTGCGGTTGTAATAGTCTAAACCGCGCACTAATTTTTCGTTAACCGTGTATGAGACGCCAGCTGCGTCTAAACGTTCACATAAATTTTCAAAATGTTCTTTTGATTCAGCATCTAAATGCTCAGATAATTTAGGCGCTTCAACTAAGATTGCTTGAACGTCTGGATTTTTGCTATCAAGTACACGTAACGGGTTTGAATACATACGGCGTTTTGAGTCTTCATCAAGCACGTCGGTATGTTGTTCAAGGTAAGCAACAAGCGCATCTCGGTAATCGGCGCGCGCTTCGTTAGAACCTAAAGAGTTAAGCTCTAAACGTACGTGCTCAGTAATGCCAAACGCTTCCCAAAGCTGTGCTGTTAATAAAATAACTTCTGCGTCTATGTCGGCTGTGGCAATACCAAAGGTTTCTAAACCAAATTGGTGAAATTGACGATAACGCCCTTTTTGCGGACGCTCGTGACGAAACATAGGGCCCATATACCAAAGACGTTGCTCTTGGTTATACAGTAAGCCATTTTGGTTGCCAGCACGTACACAGACTGCGGTGCCTTCAGGGCGAAGTGTTAGTAAGTCGCCATTGCGATCGGCAAAGGTGTACATTTCTTTTTCTACTATATCGGTTACTTCACCAATAGAGCGTTTAAATAGATCGGTTGATTCTACAATAGGAAAACGAATTTCTTGATAACCGAACGATGCTACAGTCTCGCGTAAAATGTTTTCTACTTTCTGCCAAATTTGTGTATCGCCCGGCAGACAATCGTTCATACCGCGAACTGCCTGAATTTGTTTTGCCACTGATAAATCCTAATTACTGTTTATGTGTAATAAAAAAATGCTTACACAACGAGAATGCTTAAAATTGACCCGACATTATATACCCAAACCAACTCAAGATGCGAGCGTCGTTGGAATTAAAAGAAATTACCATTATTAAAAGTAATACTTTGATATAAAGCCTGATGAAGCGTTGAGCTCTGTATTTTTGAATGCTTGGGTAAATCTATTATAAAGGTCAACGCCAAACACAAATGCTTGGCGGTTTATACGTTATTTATTCGACTATTTTTACATCGATAGGGGTTTGGCTTTGTTTTTTATCTATGAAATCGCGAACGTAGCCCTCTAATTGCTCAACAATATTGTTATTGTCGATACGGGCTTTTTGACGTTCACCATTTATATACAAACCAGAACGGCGATTTGCACCGGCAAGGCCAATATCACTGACGAGTGCTTCACCAGGGCCATTTACTACACAACCAATAACCGATACAGAAACCGGTTCGATTATATCTTCAAGGCGTTCTTCTAGTTGGTTCATAGTGCTTACTACATCAAACTCTTGACGAGAGCAGCTGGGGCAGGCAATAAAGTTAATACCACGAGAGCGAATGCGCAGTGATTTTAATATATCAAAGCCTACTTTTATTTCTTGTACCGGGTCGGCGGCGAGTGATACACGTAATGTATCGCCTATGCCTTCGGCTAGTAACATACCTAAGCCAACAGCCGATTTAACCGAACCTGAACGCATGCCGCCAGCTTCAGTGATACCCAAATGCAAAGGTTGGTCTATTTCTTTTGCAAGCAAGCGATATGCGCCTACAGCTAAAAATACGTCTGACGCTTTTACCGATATTTTAAATTGATCAAAATCAAGGCGACGTAATATATCAACATGGCGCATTGCTGATTCTAATAACGCCTCAGGTGTTGGTTCACCATATTTTTCCTGTAAATCGCGCTCAAGTGAGCCACCGTTTACACCAATACGAATAGGGATATTGTGCTCGCGAGCTGAATCAACAACAGCTCTAATGCGCTCTTCGCTTCCGATATTACCAGGGTTTATACGTAAACAATCTACGCCATACTTTGCCACTTTTAGGGCTATGCGGTAATCAAAATGAATGTCGGCAACAAGCGGAATACTTACTTGCTCTTTTATACTTTTAAACGCTTCAGCTGCGTCCATAGTCGGTACCGATACTCGTACTATGTCGGCGCCAGCATCTTGTATGGCTTGAATTTGTGCAACGGTTGCATCAACATCCATGGTGTCGGTATTAGTCATCGACTGCACGGCAATTGGAGCGCCGTCGCCAATAGGCACATTACCTACATTAATACGGGTGGATTTTCTGCGTTTAATTGGTGATTCTGAAAACATAGCGACTACTCTGCTAATGGTAATGTAAATTTGGCTAAACGGTTCTTAGGAAAAGCCGAAATATCTATTGGCTCACCGTTTAAGGTAATGTTAACTACATTGTGCTTACCAAGCACAACAGCAAAAGGAGGTGTACCAGAAACAGTCATTCTGTAACCTGCTTTTTTAACGCCAAAGGCTATTTTTTCGCCTTCGCCGTCGTGAATTTCGACCCAGCTTTCGTCATTAAATAGCATTTCTATTGTGCTGATGTCGGCTTTATCGGTATCTGACTCAGAAGTTTGTTCGTTAACTGCTTGTGTTATTTCGTTATTTGTAAAATCTGTACTTTGCTCAACAGGCTCTTGGCGTAACTCATCAACATCGTTTGCTGTTTTTTGCTGTTCAATATTAGTTGATTGAATGGCTTGGCGTTCACTCATTATGGTGTTGCCAATATTTATATTTGTGGTTTGTTCTTCAATTGGGGTGGCGTTTTGCCAAAACCATAAAGCAGACGAGCCAATAACAATGGCTATAATAATGTAAGTTACCAACATTAAACGGCTATCGCTTGCTTCTTTTTCTGTACGACGAGAAAAGCTCTGCATGTTAGCTGGTTTTGCTGGCTCAGGTGGTGCTGGCAACATGGCTAATATAGGTGCGCTATCTACTTTTAATTCACGGCAATAGTTCTTTATATAACCTTTAACAAAAGTAATAGGTCCTAACGCTTGAAAGTCGTCATTTTCAAGGTGCTTAATTTGAAACTCAGATAGCTTTAGTGGTTTAGCGATGGTTTCAATGCTTACCTTGGCTTGCTCTCTGTGTGCTTTTAAAATTTGGCCTACTGTAGGCTGCTCGCTTTGCGTATTTTCTTCATTCATAATAGGTATGAGTCTGGATCCACTAGTAAAAGTCTATGTCCTGGTTTTAGCTCTATATCAGGACTTAATTTATTCCATCGCATTAATTCATCAATTAATACTTGCTTCTGGGTAGCAATATCGTAAAGGGAGTCACCAGATTTAATTTCGTAATAAATATTAGGATCGTTTAAGTAAATTTTACTGCCATTCATTACCCGATCCGACTCTTTTAATCCATTCCATTGTAGGAGCTTTTGTAGTTTAACATTGTATCGCACCGAAATGCTAAATAGGTTTTCACCAAACTCAATGATATGAAAAGGCACTCGTAATGTAGCGACTTTAGGATTTAACATAGGTAACGCTGTTTGCTTATTTGATGATAAGTTTGTAAATGTAACTTCATTACCGTTTTGGTAACTACTCGTTTCAAAAATATCTTCATTTTTAGTGGCTTCGTAAAAAACAACATTTGAGTCGTTACTGGCAGCTGGCGTGTTCGTCTTGACTGCTGGCTGATTTGTTTGAGGTGAATTAAAGTTAGCCGTTTTAGGCGCCCCAAAAGAAATAATTTTCACCTCTTCTTTTGGTGCTGCTGGTACTACTTTAGCTGTTACTGTTGAAGCTGCTGTGCTTGAATTAGTAGCTGGCTCTTCAATAACTGACTCAGGCATATTTGTTGTTTTTGGTTGGGCTGTTAATGCAAGTAATACCGCAGACGTATCTGTTGATGGCCCAGAGGGTTTAATTTGTTTTGTTTCAGCTTGTACTGACTGTTTTACAATGGTTGCCTCAGGTGCTTTAGGTTTAACTTTTTTTGGAGTGACTTCTGGTGTTGTTGCAGCTTCATCAACAGCTGTATCTGCGCTTGTGTTTATATCATTTCTGGCTATGACCGGATTCGCATCTTGCGTGTTTTGTTCAGGCTTTGCTGGGGTTACTTGTGCCGGTTGCTTAATAACCAGGCTTGTTGTGCTGTCTTGATTAGGTGCTTTTTTTCTTACTATTTTTATTTTTGGTTTTGCACTTATATATGTGCCGTCTGCATCAGCTTTTAACTCGTTGAGTTTTGCCTTACGATATTTCTCGCGCAGCATTTCAAATTCGTTAAATCGTGTGCGTTGCTCTCTAATTGCGTATGCTTCTTTACTAGTAGAATAGGTTTGTAAAAGTGTGCTTGCTACTTTTTCGGCTTCTTCTATTCGACCCATACGATTTTTAACTAAATAGCTAAGCATTAAAGCACGCGAGGATACTCGGCCTGTGTCGTCATGTTTTTTAAGAATGTCGTTCGCTTTGTATAAGTCACTTTTTGCATAAAACAGAGCCGCTAAGCTTATAAGAGTAGAGGTTCGTTGAGAGCTGTGATTAAGCGCTTGCTTAAAGTAAGTTTCTGCGTTTTCAAAATCATCAAATTCAATGGCGCACAACGCTAGATTTTCGTAGCTCTCGGCAACACGAATATACGTTGGAATTTCAATGGCTTTTAAAAATTGATCAGTGGCGCGGTCGTATTCATCAATACCACATAAAAATACACCGTAGTTGTTGAGTGTATTAGGATCATCAGGCTTTATATCTAATGCTTTTTGATAGGCTTTGTCGGCTAATGGGTTTTCACCTACTTGCTGGTAGTAGTAGGCCATAGAGTAATGAACTTCAGGTAAATTGGGAGCGAATTCAGCAGCGCGTTCTAGGTTGTATTTTGCTTGTGAATTATTACCTGTTTTTAGGTACTGTAAGGCTAAAGCTATTCGAGTGCGTGCTGCCCCGGCGTTATTGATTTTATTTTTGACAACGGGCTTATTACTGCCGTTATAACTACTTTCGGTAACACAGCCACTTAAAGCCAGTGCCGATAGTGTTATAGCAAGTATAGATCGCATTACCTTATCTCTTTATTTTTGTCCATATTGCCTATATTACCTAAAAGCCCTCATGTTGCATCAATTATTTAATAATAAACGATTTAACAGGAGGGCTTTTAGTAATTTAATTAAATTTAGGCTTGCTGGATGTTAACTGAGATTTTGTTATCGTCACGCATTTTCTTTTTCGCCATACGTTTAGTGCGGTCAACTACATCGCCAGCTAATTGCCCACATGCTGCATCAATATCATCCCCGCGAGTACGACGCACAATACATGTAATGCCAGCAGCTTGTAAAACCTTAGAAAAGCGGTCTATTCGGCTGTTGCTCGAGCGTGTGTATTCGTTACCCGGAAATGGATTAAACGGAATAAGGTTTACCTTAGAAGGCGTGCCTTTTAACGTTTTAACTAATTCGTGAGCTTGGTCGGTGCTGTCGTTAACGCCGTTAAGCATTACGTATTCAATTGTTACGTCTTTATTGGCTTTAGAGCCATCAATGTAGCGACGACATGCGGCTAAAAACTCTTCAATAGGGTACTTTTTATTAATAGGCACTAAAATATCACGCAGTGCGTTATCTGGCGCGTGAAGTGAAATAGCAAGCGCTACGTCAATCTTCTCTTTTAATAAATCAAGTGCCGGTACCACGCCCGATGTACTTAATGTTACGCGGCGCTTAGATAAACCAAAGCCCCAGTCGTCCATCATTAATTCCATAGCAGGTACTACGTTTTTAACGTTAAGTAATGGCTCGCCCATACCCATCATTACTACGTTAGTAACAGGGCGCTTTTCGCTGTTGCCATCAAGGCCAATATCTTTAGCTACACGCCATACTTGGCCAATAATTTCAGACACTTTTAAGTTACGGTTAAAGCCTTGTTGTGCAGTAGAGCAAAACGTACATTCTAAAGCACAGCCAACTTGTGAAGATACACATAACGTTGCACGTTCTTTTTCTGGGATCCAAACGGCTTCAACTTCTTGGCCGCCTTCAAGGACTAATGCGTATTTGATTGTACCGTCGCTCGCTTGTTGGCGAACTGATATTTCAGGGGCTACAATTTCGCATTCAGCTTTAAGCTTTTCTTTAAGCTTTTTATTTACATTGCTCATTTCGTCGAAGTTATCTACGCCAAAATGATAAATCCATTTCATCACCTGATCGCCACGAAATGGCTTTTCACCGAACGATACAAATAGCTCACGCATTGCATCTCGGTTTAAATCTAATAAGTTAATCTTTTTTTGCGCAGTGGTCATGAAACAACCTTAATCAGTAACGGTGGTGATAAAATTTACAAGGGCGAATTGTACACAATTCACTCACTTTAATCATTAAGTAAAACATCAAATATGCCAGTGTAATACTTTAATTAATGACTAAAAAAGGGCTCGAAAGCCCTTTTCATACTTTGCATCACAGGGTTAACTGTGAAACTCAAATTAACGAGTACGTGGGCAAAGCTCTTCGTCAGCGAAGAAGTACGCGATTTCGCGAGCAGCAGATTCAACAGCGTCAGAACCGTGAACAGCGTTTTCGTCGATGCTGTCAGCGTAGTCTGCACGTAAAGTACCAGCTAGTGCTTCAGCAGGGTTAGTAGCACCCATGATTTCACGGTTTTTAAGAACAGCGTTTTCGCCTTCAAGAACGGTAACCATTACTGGGCCAGAAGTCATGAAAGAAACTAAAGCGCCAAAGAAAGGACGTTCGCTGTGCTCAGCGTAGAAGCCTTCAGCTTTCTCTTGTGAAAGGTGAACCATTTTAGCTGCAACGATTTTAAGGCCAGCAGTTTCGAAACGGTTGTAGATAGCGCCGATGTGGTTTTTAGCTACTGCATCAGGTTTTACGATTGAGAAAGTACGCTCTAAAGCCATCTTTATGCTCCAATAATTTATAAGTAAAAGTGTGAATATTAACGGGCGCGAATTATACGCGCTTTAGCTGAAAAATCCTAATTTTATTAAAAACCAGTTCAATTACAATTTTATGATCTTGATCAAGGGGAAATTTTTAGTGCTATTTATACTGCCGCGCTTTGATTTTATATTTAAATTTATGACGCACACCATTGGCTTAATGTCCTTTGTTGTAGGGAGCGCAAATGTCACCTGTTTCTTCAAGCCGTTTTATACCTGAACTATTGTGCCCTGCAGGCAGTTTAAAAAATATGCGTTACGCTTTTGCATATGGGGCCGATGCCGTTTACGCCGGCCAGCCTCGCTACAGTTTGCGTGTACGAAATAATGAGTTTGACCTAGACACATTACAAATAGGCATTAATGAAGCTCACGCATTAAATAAAAAGTTTTATGTGGTCTCTAATATTGCACCGCATAACGCTAAGGTTAAATCGTATTTACGTGATATTGAACCGGTAATAGCAATGGGGCCCGATGCGCTGATTATGTCCGATCCGGGTTTAATTATGCTTGTTCGTGAAAAATGGCCAACAATGCCGATTCATTTATCAGTGCAAGCAAATGCCGTTAATTACGCTAGTGTGCGGTTTTGGGCAAAACAAGGTATTGAGCGTGTTATTTTATCTCGCGAGCTATCGCTTGAAGAAATAAAGGAAATACGCACACAGTGTCCAGACACCGAGCTAGAAGTATTCGTGCATGGTGCATTATGTATGGCTTATTCTGGACGATGTTTACTCTCGGGTTATATAAATAAGCGCGATCCAAATCAAGGTACGTGTACGAATGCATGCCGTTGGGAATACGATGTAAAACCCGGTACTGAGAACGAAACCGGCGAAATGGTGCATAAGTTTGATCCGAAACAGGTAATTCCTACTCTTGGCGAAGGCGCGCCAAGTAACGATGTATTTATGCTCGAAGAGCAAGGTCGCCCAGGTGAGTATATGCCAGCATTTGAGGATGAGCATGGCACTTATATTATGAATTCAAAAGATTTGCGTGCCGTGCAGTATGTTGAACAGCTTACAAAAATGGGCGTACATAGTTTAAAAATAGAAGGGCGTACTAAATCATTTTATTACGTTGCGCGCACCGCTCAGGTATACCGTAAAGCAATAGATGATGCGGTTGCGGGTAAACCATTCGATACAAACTTATTTAAGACGCTTGAGAACTTAGCACATAGAGGCTATACCGAAGGCTTTTTAAAACGCCATGCTCACCAAGAGTATCAAAACTACGAATACGGTCACTCGGTGTCTACTAAGCAGCAATTTGTGGGTGAAGTACTAGGGCGCTGCGAAAATGGACTAGTTGAAATAGACGTTAAAAATAAATTTTGTGTTGGGCATTCTTTAGAGCTGATGACACCGCAAGGAAACATTACGTTTGAGCTTGAATACATGCAAAACAAAAAGGGCGAAAGTATTAGCGATGCCAAAGGCTCTGGGCATATTGTAAAAATTCCGCTAGATGAAGGTATTAATTTAGAGCACGCCATTTTGATGCGTAATTTAGATGAGCACCAAGATACACGTAACCCCCATAAGCATACAGTAGTAACTTAACGATTAAACTTAGTAATGAAGGTATCTGTATATCACTGTGAACTTTATTGCTTAAATAAAACGAAAAAGTTTATTCATAATAAAAGCTACTTATTAAAGAAATGAACTAATTTACATGCAGTCTGTTAAATCAAGACTCTTCTTTCTTAGTGTTTATATGAGTTATAACCAGTTTAACCAAAATGATAGTAAGTACAACTGCGGGGAATATCCATACATAATCAGCCATTGTTTTTAACTCCAAAACTTAATTAATGACATTAAGATTAATGTTTTCTTAGCGGTTTGCAATAAAAAATTAATGGGTGCTCGGTATCTTTTTTAGAGATGAAAAGCGTTAAGTAACCTATAAACTACATATCACAAGTGCGATTCAGTATTTGCACTCTATTTAAGATCAAAAAAGGAAGTAATAGTGGCACTACTAATAAATAATAAATGCATTAACTGTGATATGTGCGATACTAGAACTTTAATGCTTTAAATTCAGTGGATTAAAAAGTGTGTTACTGCTTTCTAGTTGCCGACAAGTAACCGTAACACAGATTTTGCATTTGCCACACCAAGGTATACGATTTTTCGGTTGATTTTTATACACCCTGCCTAATAGAAAATAATTTACAACTTTCACAGCCGCTCAGCATAATGGTTTTTACGACCTACTTAGTGCAAATATCAAGCATGATGTTTACTTATTGTCCCGTCATTATTTGTGTATCATTATCTTCTTGATTAACAGTAAATTTTCTGAAAAACTGTTGCCGCTTTATTACGGAATGTTACAAAGCAAAATAATAATCAAATAAATTTGATCAAAAAATAAGGATGTATTGTGAAGTATAAGTTGTACATATCAATAGTATTATTAGCTACTTTTTTATCTGGCTGTGGCGCAACATTCAAGGCTGTTCATGCAGGTAAATCACCTATGCAGATAGTGGCAAATAAAAGAGTTTTTGAATTTACGAAGGTTAAACAAGAAGGTGCTAGTAGTATAACGGAGTTTGATATTGCGTATGCTATCAAGACTCAAATAAGCGGGAAGGCTCCATATAGTAATTGTGGAAGTCTTTGTACAAGAAGAATCAATCCAGGAGCGCCGCTAGAAAAGTGGGGAAGAACTGTTTCTTTAAACACCTCGAATAAAACTATCAGATTAACGTTAGTAAACGGAGAGCTCTTTAGTACAGGTGATTTCCATTCGACTAAGTTGTACGCTGACTTCAAATACGAAATTTCTGAAACACCAGAAAAACTCATATTTACTTTATTCCCTGCATCGGAAGTTGAGACTGTTCCAGGCAAAAATCCTATTTTTATGACATATACCCCATTGATGGAAGGGCAAAAGCTGGAGCAACGTTTGGTTAAGCTTTTTAGCGATATAAATCCCTCTATTAAGAAAAAAGTCACTCGAAGTGGAGAATTTAATGTAGATTTTGATCCTGCATCTGTTAAAACTAACTTCACTAGGTTGCTTGATGGCTGGGGAAGGAATGAAAGTGAAAGCACTTCTAAAAACAAATATGAAAGTTCATTTAAGTTAAGTATTGGAAAAACTACGGCCAAAGTTGACGTAAATATATTCTTGTATCGTGGTAATTCAAAAGTTGAATATTCAATTTCTTATCCTTACATTATTTCTGGTAATGGAACTAGCTCTGTGAAAGAGCCTGCCATTATGGATAAACTTATAGAGCATGTGCGTAAAGTAGCTAATAGCTAAGCTAATACTGACAGCACTACTAAAAGAGCGAGAGTGCAACCTCTCGCTTAATTTATGTTTTACCGCTAGTGTGCTTAAAATTAAGTCGATTCATCGAACTCACCTTAGACCTGACTAAAGTCTGTGTTAAATTTGGTGGGGTTGAAACAAACGCCTATAAGTACACTATTTAAGATCTGTCAGAGATTACCTCCACTCAACATATTGATACTAAATACAATATTGCTTTATTACAAAGGGAATAAATACCTTGGGTGATTTTTCTTGGCAGAGCACTTCTTTGGTAGCTTGATTGATTAACCCGCATAAAACCCTTGCTGTCTTCATTATTTATTTGTACTACCCATAGTTTGCTAGACACCCAATAAGTTACATTGTAACTTCTAATAAGAGGTGTTTTATGAGCAAAGGCAAGAGTTATACCCAAGAGTTTAAAGAAGCGGCTGTTAAACAAATTACTGAGCGCGGGTATTCAGTCGCAGAAGTCGCTGAACGTTTAGATATTTCTACCAAAACCTTATATCACTGGCGGAGCCAGTTATCAGATAAACCTAAAGCCGTTCAATCATCCGATGAAAAATTGAAAATAGCTAAATTAGAAGCGCAATTGAAACGTGTCACGGAGGAACGGGATATTTCAAAAAAGGCCGCAAGGTACTTTGCCAGCAACCCTGAGTAAAGAACGGCTTCATTCGTGATCACCAAGATGAGTTTTCCATTACGACGATGTGCCGTCTTTTTAAACTGCATCGTAGTGGTTTTTATGCGTGGTTAAAGAAGCCCATAAGCAATCGAACGCTTGAAGATAATCGCTTGTTGAAGCTCATTAAAGTGTTTTATGTAGCCAGTGGCAGTACGTATGGTAGCCCTTGGATACATTCAGACTTGCGTGAAGCCGGTGAGCAATGTAGCGTAAATCGTGTCGCAAAGATCATGCGACAACATAAGCTTAAAGCGCAAATAGGGTATAAGCGTCGCCATATTAAAGGTGGTAAGACATCGCGGATTGCAGATAACTTATTAGCGCGTCAATTTAACCCGCCAGCGCCGAATCAATCGTGGGTAAGCGACATAACTTACATAAGAACTTATGAAGGTTTTTTATATGTGGCAACAGTAATGAACTTATTCCCTCGACGTATTGTGGGGTGGTCGATGGATAAAAATATAGACAAGCACTGAATCGACCAGACTTTACTAGACAGATTTTCGTTTGAATTCTTCTAGCTTTTCATAAGCCAGTGGAGGCATATTATTCGCTTCACCATGCTTTCGTCTAGAGTTATAAAACATTTCGATGTAATCGAATATGTCGGCTCTTGCATGTTCACGTGTTGTATAAATTTTTCTCTTTATTCACTCTCGCTTAAGTAGCTGGAAGAAGCTCTCTGCGACGGCATTGTCGTGGCAGTTTCCTCGACGGCTCATGCTGGCCTTGAGATTATGTTCTGTTAAGAAGTCACTCCACTCATAGCCTGTGAATTGACTCCCTTGATCTGAGTGTATGAGCACTTGATTCTTGGGTTTTCTTCGCCATACTGCTGCTAGCAGTGCCTGAGTAACGAGTTCTGATTCCATACGAGAACTCATCGACCAACCAACCACAGCGCGAGAGTATAAGTCTAAAACGACGGCAAGGTAGAGCCAGCCTTCATGAGTGCGGATGTAGGTAATGTCAGTTACCCAGTATCTGTTCGGTGTAGCTACCGTAAACTGCCTATCAAGCACGTTATCGGCAACAACAGTAGGCTTGCCGCTGTGATGCCCTTTATGCTTTTTATAACCGACTTGTGCCTTTATACCTTCTAGCTTCATCAATTTAGCTACACGATGTTTGCTGCAAGCTTCACCTAAATCTTTAAGGTCACTCGTGACTTTTCTATACCCATAGACACAGCCACTTTCTAGCCAAGAATGCTTAATTAACCCCATCAGGCGCTCGTCTTCTAACTGTCGCTTTGATTTCGGTTTATCCACCCATGCATAAAAGCCACTTCGTTGTATTGAGAGTGCTTCACACATGAGTTTTATTGGGTAATTCTTGAGCTTGGCTTTTATGAACGCGTATTTTTCTTTGACTCGCCCGCGAAAAATACGGTGGCTTCCTTTAGGATGTCGCGTTCCATTGTTACGCGCTTAAGCTCTTTTTCTAGCTGCTTAATTCGGTCGGATTGTTCTTGAGACTGCCTATGTTCTTCACTGTCTGGGCCGTAGGCTTTTATCCAGTTATACAGCGAACTGCTAGTAACTCACAGCCTCTCAGAAACGCTTGCCACCGAATAACCTTGGTGGGTAACTTGTTTGACGGCTTGTATTTTAAATTCTTCTGTAAATCGCTGAGACATCTTTTCTCCTTAGTACACATAATTATAAAGCAATTAAGTGTCTAGAGAAGTCTGGTCGATTCACCCCAGTGATGTTAGACAGTCTGTAAACGTAAGAGCAGAGCAGGCGCTTAAACGTGTTAATGGGCATGTGCCTGACTGGCTTGTAATACTGCCAAAACCGTCGTTAAAAGTGAATGTTGATACTCAGTTGGTTGAGCAAATTGAGCATGCGATTAAGCATAAGCGTGCAGTGAGCGCTGAGCTTTATAGAGTACTTTACGATGAGGCACATTGGCTTAAGTTTGCTGAATTGAGTTTTTATAACTTAGTTGAACAAGGCGGCGTTTTAATGGCGCAGTTTATGGTTGGGTCGCTTCACGATAAATGCTATCAAATGCCGGTTTATCGCATTCGTAATGCACATGTACTACAAAAAAATCGTAGAGAACCGAGTACTGAACAACTAAAAACGTTGCGCAGTGCTATCAATAAAGGCATGAACCAAGAGTGTATTGAGCTTATCGTAAAAGCTCCCAAACACTCTGCGGTTAATCAAGGATTTATTGAGCTTGGCGAGATGACCGATAAGCAAAGTATTGATAAAAAAACGTATTACTTACCTACCAAACCATTGATACAGAACAACTAGTCGATGAGTTATTTAAATGTGCTCATTGGCTTTAAGTTATTAAGCCTGAAAAGCTGCGGCAAAGAATCGCTACAAAGCTTAAAGCGGCCGCTACCATCTATAAATAACTCCAACTAGTTTAGGTGCGTCAAAAATTGACGCACCTATTTGTTATGTCCTTTAAAAGTTAAGGAGTAGTTATGTTTCAATTAATTCAGCAAAATGATGGTTTATCAATCGGTGTATTTGGCATTGGTGTGTGTGGATGTAATACGCTTAACAGTATTTTTGAACAGCGTGAGTCTGATCAGGCGCACTTGTACAGCGTTAATACCGATAAAGTGGTGCTTGAGCATACGCAAAGTGATGAAGCTGTACTAATAGGTGCTGAGCTCACTCATGGTTACGGTGCCGGCGCAGACCCTAAAGTTGGACTGCAAGCGGCAGAAGAGAGTAAAGAGCAACTTTTAACGCTTATTAATGGCTGCGATATAATTCTGTGTGCAACAGGGCTGGGTGGCGGTACTGGGACTGGCGCCAGCCCTTACATTGCACAACTTGCTAGTGAGCAAGGTAAGCCCATTATATTTGTTGCTACATTGCCATTTAGTAGTGAAGGGCAGTTCAGAAGTAATATAGCGCAAACCGGCCTAAATGATCTAAAAGAACATGCTAACGCGGTTATTACACTCCCAAACGATCAACTTATTGAAGTGCTAGGCAACGATATAGGGTTATTTGATGCGTTTAAACACTCAAACCAAATACTCCACTCACTGATAAAATCACTCATCGATATGCTGTGCTTTCAAGGCCTAATAAACGTTGATTTAAACGATTTTGCTAAAATTATGGATTGCCAGGGTGATGCTGTACTAGGTGTTGGTAAATGCGATGAAGAAAGCGAACTTACTACTGCACTTGATGGGGCACTTAACAATCCGCTGGTTAATCAAGTTGATATGTCATCAAGTACCGGTGTAATAATACAAGTTAATTGCAAAGATGAAATTTCTCTGGGCAGTTATAATCTCATTACCGATACAGTACGCCATCAGGTAAGCCCTAATGCGTTAGTTATTTGTGGCGTCTCTAAAATAGAGAGCTTATCAACTAATTATGAGCTGTTGATCATCGCAACCGGTGCAAGTGCTAAGATGATTGTTGAACCTTTCAATAAAGCGCCTAGTAGCGAAGTCGAACAATCGCCAGCTACAAGAGCTAAATCCCAAACTTCTGATATTTTTGACATACCAGCGTTTATACGTAATCAAGTTCCAGCACCATCTGAAAAATAACTATTATTATATAGCTTAAAGGGTTGTTAGTTATTGCTTTCAGAGTCTGAATACATTTTTCAGTGAGATAAACCTATGAATGTATATTTAGATGATGAAAGAGAAACAAAAGCCGGTTGGTTACGAGCCTATTGGCCTGACGAAGTGATTGCATTTTTGAAAAGCGGCAAAGTAAAATAGCTCAGCCTTGATCATGATTTAGGAAATGATAATAAAGGCACTGGCTATGACGTTTTACTTTGGATTGAGCGGGCAGTGTTTATTGATGGCTTTGTACCACCGACAATAGCCGTCCATTCAGCCAATAGCTCAGCACGAATTAAAATGGAATGCGCAATTGCACAAATTAATTTACTGGCTAGGCATTAATACTGAATGAGACTAAAAATGAGTCACGTTCTAAAGTGATCGCCACTGAGCGAAAAGCATCGGATATTTTTGATACCCTTGCTTTTAGAAGAAATCAATCTGCACCACCTAGTAAAGCCCTTTATAGGTTTTGTAATCAAAGACAAAGTTGTATAGCAATATGTAAGTACTACTCTAATATTTGCATAGGGCGGCTCTTTTTAAGCTTTTGGGTTTGCTGAACTATATTACCCCAGATAGTGGAATAATCACTTACTGTGCTTTTGACTTTGGCGATAATTTTATTTGAATAATCTAATTTTAAAAATGATTTTTTAGTCGTTTTGTTTTTTTACCTAGCCTGTATTTTTACTTCTTTGAGTACTTCCTTCTCAAATAGGGAAAAGTTTTTATAAAGTGCTTTAATATCAGTGTTATATATTTTATTCGAGTGGTCATAATGTTTACTCATCGGATCGTGATCTGAAACAGAGTGATGAAGCATTTTTTTGGACTCAATTTCAGCAATTGTTGATGACCCAATTTTTTTAGTTAGCACTTCTTTCATATGTGACTTTAAGAAGCTGCGAAGTAGTGTTGGAAATGCTCCGGCTGAGCCTTTTATATTTATGTTATCTCGCGGGGCCGCTACCATGTCTTTTGGCGCATGATACTTAAGTGTTCGGTTTAAACTCTCTTTACTAATGGGTTTTGAGTTTTCTTTAACCTTGCAAAATAAGTAGGTGCGGTTTATGTCTGGGTTTAATTTTAACTCTTGTTGTATCGCTTCTCTCATCTCGCGTGTGAGTTGTATTTTAAACTCTTTTTGGTTTTTTATTGCCCCGCGAGCGATATGAGTTGTTTCAGGAAACGTTAAAAATTTAGGATTAGTTAAATCATCTATATACGATAGACGTAGGTTGCAAATATTTTTGGTCGCTTTTAATTTCGCTGCTGAAAAACTCATATCATTAGAATCACCAAGCTTAATATTTTTTATGCCATGTTCTTTTTTAAAATGAGTAAAAAATTTAATAATGCCATCATGCTGGAATACAATTCTTATTTGATCTTTAAGCTGATACTTTGAAAGTCTTCTTCCTTTTTCTTGCGCCAATATAATAGTCGCAAGACTGGCTAGCTCTTCCATTGACTCGTCATTGTACGGTGGCTTAAATGCATTAAATTCAGCCATGCAAAGGTCACGAATTTTAATCGTGACCTCACATGGTTTTATTGAATTTAATACTGATGTTGCCATTAATACATAAGCCTTAAAAAAGTTAAAATCATCAAATAACTGATGAGGTATCGCTCTAATAAGACAATGGTATGAAATTAATTTTTTTTACAAAAACTTTGGTAAGTCGAAATTAAACTTTTTTTAATTATTTTTTGCTTTGGCTTCTTGGTCATTTTAAATATCTCTCAACAACAGCTCTTCCTTCTTCGGTTAAGATCAAATCTTTTGTTACTCTGCCCGTATCACCAAGTGGCTGATTAATGAAGTTTACATAACCGCGCTTGTAAACTAGATGTGCTTTAATCCTATCTCTTAGTGCTTTCTTTTGGCTATTTTCTTCTAGATTGCTAGCCTGTTTACTCTGCATTCCTGTAAGTCTTAGCTTCTGATTTTCAAGCTCTTTAGCTCTTTTTAAAATAATAGCTTCATGAAGTTTAAAAACATTAAATTTCAACTTTGTTGAAGTGCCAAATAGCTCTTCAGATTTATCATAATTTAAGCCGTTTGGATCGTCTTCTTTTCTAAGGTGATGAAGTGCGAGTCTGGTGAGTTCCTCTGCGTGTTTAAAATGATAGCCGTTGGCAACCATAATCGCTTTTGTGTTGGATTTAAAAAAGCTTCGGCACATTGTGCAAAATGCGCCAGCAGAGCCTTTCATTACAATGTTTCTTTTATCTCTTTTTACTGCATCAACAGGTGAGTAATCTTTGATGATTTTGTCCAGCAACCTTTTAGCAAATGGTTTGTTAAGATCGCGAGGCTGAAGAAATATGTGATCAGGGTTACAGTTAGGGAGTGCATTTTCCATCCAGTCTCTCTGCTCTAAAATAATGGCGCGCATGGCTTTGGTTAAGGGCAATTTATATTCTTTTTGGTTTTTCATTTCTCCACGAACTCCGACAACAGATGCCGGAAAGGTAATTAATGTTGGGAAGTGGATACTATTGAGCCACTCCCACTTCATTTGTGAAATATTAATAGGGCGTATACCTGTCAAAATCATGAATCGAGCTGCATTTTTTTGATGTACATTTGGTGCAGACGCGAGGTTTATCCACAATTCAGCTATCGAATTTAAGTCAGTATAAACTTGGCAAGGACGAGGGCTTTCTACACGGTCAGATACGTAAAAGTCATCGATATCAGCTGCTGGGTTTTTACCTGAGTTAAATTTGTTTTTAGCAAATCGCCATACTCTTCTAATCTGTGCAAAAAGCTCGATTGCTTGGTTATTAGACTCTGTCTTGATAATTAAATCTACAATCTTCTCTAACTCTCCAGCTGAAAGAGACTGGAACGCACGCTTAAGTGGGAAATGATGCCTGAGCTTTTTTATTCTGCATTGATATGTTCTGAGCGATGAAGCTGCAAATTTGGTAGGTGCAGTGTTATGGCGCTCTATTAAGCTTTGTTCATAAGCATCAAACACAGTTTTAATATTATGATTATTTAAAACGCCATACATCATTTGATCAGTAAGCTTACGTGCTTTTGCTATTGTTAATTCAGGTGCTTCACCTAAATTGGTATTAGCTATACCAGATGATTTAGGGAAGTTAGAGTAGAAAATAGCAGCGCCAGACTTGGTGAAAATTAGTCGAATATGGTGTTGCGCTTCGTATTTCGATAACCTTTTAGTCTTACTAGGTTTAAGGCCTTGTTTATAAGTGCTTTTTTCTTCTAAAAATATGATGTGTTGAGCCAGCGTAGCACACCGATTTATGTGCTGCATAGAAAATGGCGATTTAAGTTGCTTCCATTCTAGTTTCAATTTCGTGTATTGAGCTTTGGTAAGCGTTGACAATGTTTTTTCACTTTGATTAAACCTATATAAATAAAGGCCTTGCGGCGATTTTTATTGATTAAGATCAACAAAGCAAAAGAGAATGATAGGCATAATTCGCGGCTGTTATTTACACCCAAAAATAAAAATTTGTGTTACTAATTTGTGTTACGATTTAAAGAAAAATAGCGGTTTTTTATTAAACTAGAACTGCACAAAAGTTAGCCTTTACACACCTTTGTTTTTACTTATCTTTTTGTTTTATATAAACTTTAATTTTAAAGGTTAGAAAGTGGCACTACTAATAAATAATAAATGCATTAACTGTGATATGTGCGACCCAGAGTGCCCAAATGAAGCAATTTATATGGGCGCTAAAATTTATCAGATAGATTCTGAAAGGTGCACCGAGTGTATAGGGCATTATGAAAAGCCAACCTGTATCAGTGTATGTCCAATAGATTGCATAAAACCAGATCCAAATTGCCGAGAAACTATTGATGAGTTAGCCGATAAATATATACGTATTAATGGTTAGTAATAGTACCAAACAATTTCACTCATACAGTTATTTATAAAGGCAGTTTGTGTGAGTGCTTAAGATGAATATTTATGAGGAAGCTCAAAGTTATTATTTTCGTAAAAGTGAAATTAGTTCAAAGTAAATAACCTCATCCTTTGTATAAACTGATTGAAAGGTCTTTTTATATGCAAATTATACCCCCTCAAACCGCGGTTTGTATGTATTTTGTACTAAAACCAAATTCTTTTGAATAAGCGTGAAATAAACGTTGACCATCATTCGAATATCCCTATAATGCGACCCCACTGAGACGGCAGAGCAGGCAACGCTTAGCGAGGCAAGCAAACCACTTAGTGAGTCGAGTAAAACTTGAGTTTAGATTTTTATAAATTTTAAAATTAAGTGTTGACAAAAACACAGGAAAGCGTAAGATTCGCTTCCCTTGAGTCGCTAAAGCAACTCAAACGTTCTTTAACAATATAAAGCAATCATCTGTGTGGGCACTCGTACAGATTGAGTTCTAACAGCCAAGCTACTTAGGTAGTGAGGCAAACAAATTAGAGTCTCAATTGAAACTGAGTGACCAACAGAATAATTACTTAGGTAGTTATTCAGCACAGTCAATTCAATATCGAAAGATATTAAATAAATTCAGAATTCATTGAGCTGTCGAAAGACACAAAACTTTTTAATTGAAGAGTTTGATCATGGCTCAGATTGAACGCTGGCGGCAGGCCTAACACATGCAAGTCGAGCGGTAACAGAAAGTAGCTTGCTACTTTGCTGACGAGCGGCGGACGGGTGAGTAATGCTTGGGAACATGCCTTGAGGTGGGGGACAACAGTTGGAAACGACTGCTAATACCGCATAATGTCTACGGACCAAAGGGGGCTTCGGCTCTCGCCTTTAGATTGGCCCAAGTGGGATTAGCTAGTTGGTGAGGTAATGGCTCACCAAGGCAACGATCCCTAGCTGGTTTGAGAGGATGATCAGCCACACTGGAACTGAGACACGGTCCAGACTCCTACGGGAGGCAGCAGTGGGGAATATTGCACAATGGGCGAAAGCCTGATGCAGCCATGCCGCGTGTGTGAAGAAGGCCTTCGGGTTGTAAAGCACTTTCAGTCAGGAGGAAAGGGTGTGAGTTAATACCTCACATCTGTGACGTTACTGACAGAAGAAGCACCGGCTAACTCCGTGCCAGCAGCCGCGGTAATACGGAGGGTGCGAGCGTTAATCGGAATTACTGGGCGTAAAGCGTACGCAGGCGGTTTGTTAAGCGAGATGTGAAAGCCCCGGGCTCAACCTGGGAACTGCATTTCGAACTGGCAAACTAGAGTGTGATAGAGGGTGGTAGAATTTCAGGTGTAGCGGTGAAATGCGTAGAGATCTGAAGGAATACCGATGGCGAAGGCAGCCACCTGGGTCAACACTGACGCTCATGTACGAAAGCGTGGGGAGCAAACGGGATTAGATACCCCGGTAGTCCACGCCGTAAACGATGTCTACTAGAAGCTCGGAACCTCGGTTCTGTTTTTCAAAGCTAACGCATTAAGTAGACCGCCTGGGGAGTACGGCCGCAAGGTTAAAACTCAAATGAATTGACGGGGGCCCGCACAAGCGGTGGAGCATGTGGTTTAATTCGATGCAACGCGAAGAACCTTACCTACACTTGACATACAGAGAACTTTCTAGAGATAGATTGGTGCCTTCGGGAACTCTGATACAGGTGCTGCATGGCTGTCGTCAGCTCGTGTTGTGAGATGTTGGGTTAAGTCCCGCAACGAGCGCAACCCCTATCCTTAGTTGCTAGCAGGTAATGCTGAGAACTCTAAGGAGACTGCCGGTGATAAACCGGAGGAAGGTGGGGACGACGTCAAGTCATCATGGCCCTTACGTGTAGGGCTACACACGTGCTACAATGGCGCATACAGAGTGCTGCGAACCTGCGAAGGTAAGCGAATCACTTAAAGTGCGTCGTAGTCCGGATTGGAGTCTGCAACTCGACTCCATGAAGTCGGAATCGCTAGTAATCGCGTATCAGAATGACGCGGTGAATACGTTCCCGGGCCTTGTACACACCGCCCGTCACACCATGGGAGTGGGTTGCTCCAGAAGTAGATAGTCTAACCCTCGGGAGGACGTTTACCACGGAGTGATTCATGACTGGGGTGAAGTCGTAACAAGGTAGCCCTAGGGGAACCTGGGGCTGGATCACCTCCTTATACGATTTAGAACTTATTTGTTCGTAGTGTCCACACAGATGATTGTTAATTAGTTAAGCCACTGGCTTAGTTAATTAATATGCTCTTTAAAAATTTGGAAAAGCTGATAATAAAATTCGTATGAATAACATTGTTATTTGTACAGAGTTTTCAAAAGTAAAAAAGAATGATAGCAGTATCATTCAGTGCCATTTAATCACTCTTATGAGTCGATTGATTGGTATCTACTTTAGTATTCAATATTAACTTCTGGCGAAGTTAAACTGTCACAAAACAAAGACCCGTTTGGGTTGTATGGTTAAGTGACTAAGCGTACACGGTGGATGCCTTGGCAGTTGGAGGCGATGAAGGACGTATTAACTTGCGATAAGCCTAGTCAAGCTAGTAAAAAGCACTTGAGACTAGGATTTCCGAATGGGGAAACCCACCTGCTTGCAGGTATCGTTAACTGAATACATAGGTTAACGAGGCGAACGCGGAGAACTGAAACATCTAAGTACCCGTAGGAAAAGAAATCAACCGAGATTCCGAAAGTAGCGGCGAGCGAAATCGGAACAGCCCTTAAGCTTATTATGTGTTAATGGAAGGCTCTGGAAAGTGCCACGATACAGGGTGATAGTCCCGTACATGAAAAGACATTTTAAGTGAAATCGAGTAGGTCGGAGCACGTGAAACTTTGACTGAATATAGGTGGACCATCATCTAAGGCTAAATACTCCCAACTGACCGATAGTGAACCAGTACCGTGAGGGAAAGGCGAAAAGAACCCCTGTGAGGGGAGTGAAATAGAACCTGAAACCGTGTACGTACAAGCAGTAGGAGCAGACTTGTTCTGTGACTGCGTACCTTTTGTATAATGGGTCAGCGACTTATATTTTGTAGCGAGGTTAACCGATTAGGGTAGCCGTAGGGAAACCGAGTCTTAACTGGGCGAATAGTTGCAAGGTATAGACCCGAAACCCGGTGATCTAGCCATGGGCAGGTTGAAGGTTGAGTAACATCAACTGGAGGACCGAACCCACTAACGTTGAAAAGTTAGGGGATGACCTGTGGCTAGGAGTGAAAGGCTAATCAAACCGGGAGATAGCTGGTTCTCCCCGAAATCTATTTAGGTAGAGCCTCGGACGAATACTTACGGGGGTAGAGCACTGTTAAGGCTAGGGGGTCATCCCGACTTACCAACCCTTTGCAAACTCCGAATACCGTAAAGTAATATCCGGGAGACACACGGCGGGTGCTAACGTCCGTCGTGAAGAGGGAAACAACCCAGACCGCCAGCTAAGGTCCCAAAGTCATAGTTAAGTGGGAAACGATGTGGAAAGGCCCAGACAGCCAGGAGGTTGGCTTAGAAGCAGCCATCCTTTAAAGAAAGCGTAATAGCTCACTGGTCGAGTCGGTCTGCGCGGAAGATGTAACGGGGCTAAACTATGCACCGAAGCTGCGGATTCATCTTAGGATGAGTGGTAGGGGAGCGTTCTGTAAGCGGTTGAAGGTGTACCGGGAGGTATGCTGGACGTATCAGAAGTGCGAATGCTGACATGAGTAACGATAATGCGGGTGAAAAACCCGCACGCCGGAAGACCAAGGGTTCCTATCCCATGTTAATCAGGGTAGGGTAAGTCGACCCCTAAGGCGAGGCCGAAAGGCGTAGTCGATGGGAAACGGATTAATATTTCCGTACTTGGTATAATTGCGATGGGGGGACGGAGAAGGCTAAGCAAGCATGGCGATGGTTGTCCATGTGAAAGTGAGTAGGGCGTTTGTTTAGGTAAATCCGGACGAACACTAAACCTGAGACACGAGACGAGCTACTACGGTAGTGAAGTTGCTGATGCCATACTTCCAGGAAAAGCCTCTAAGCTTCAGATTATACCGAATCGTACCCCAAACCGACACAGGTGGTCAGGTAGAGAATACTAAGGCGCTTGAGAGAACTCGGGTGAAGGAACTAGGCAAAATCGTACCGTAACTTCGGGAGAAGGTACGCTCCTATCTGTGATGAGACTTGCTCTCTAAGCGGACGGGAGCCGCAGTGACCAGGTGGCTGGGACTGTTTATTAAAAACACAGCACTGTGCAAAATCGCAAGATGACGTATACGGTGTGACACCTGCCCGGTGCCGGAAGGTTAATTGATGGGGTTATCTTCGGAGAAGCTCTTGATCGAAGCCCCGGTAAACGGCGGCCGTAACTATAACGGTCCTAAGGTAGCGAAATTCCTTGTCGGGTAAGTTCCGACCTGCACGAATGGTGTAACCATGGCCACGCTGTCTCCACCCGAGACTCAGTGAAATTGAAATCGCAGTGAAGATGCTGTGTACCCGCGGCTAGACGGAAAGACCCCGTGAACCTTTACTACAGCTTGGCACTGAACATTGAACCTACATGTGTAGGATAGGTGGGAGACTTTGAAGCAGGAACGCTAGTTCTTGTGGAGTCGTCCTTGAAATACCACCCTTGTAGTTTTGATGTTCTAACGTTGGCCCCTGAATCGGGGTTACGGACAGTGCCTGGTGGGTAGTTTGACTGGGGCGGTCTCCTCCCAAAGAGTAACGGAGGAGCACGAAGGTTGGCTAAGTACGGTCGGACATCGTACGGTTAGTGTAATGGTAGAAGCCAGCTTAACTGCGAGACAGACACGTCGAGCAGGTACGAAAGTAGGTCATAGTGATCCGGTGGTTCTGAATGGAAGGGCCATCGCTCAACGGATAAAAGGTACTCCGGGGATAACAGGCTGATACCGCCCAAGAGTTCATATCGACGGCGGTGTTTGGCACCTCGATGTCGGCTCATCACATCCTGGGGCTGAAGTCGGTCCCAAGGGTATGGCTGTTCGCCATTTAAAGTGGTACGCGAGCTGGGTTTAGAACGTCGTGAGACAGTTCGGTCCCTATCTGCCGTGGGCGTTTGAGAATTGAGAGGGGTTGCTCCTAGTACGAGAGGACCGGAGTGAACGAACCGCTGGTGTTCGGGTTGTCATGCCAATGGCATTGCCCGGTAGCTACGTTCGGAACTGATAAGCGCTGAAAGCATCTAAGCGCGAAGCAGGCCTCGAGATGAGTTCTCACTAGACTTTTAAAGTCTCTGAAGGGCCGTTGAAGACTACAACGTTGATAGGCAAGATGTGGAAGTGGTGTGAGCCATTAAGCTAACTTGTACTAATTACCCGTGAGGCTTAACCATACAACGCCAAACGCGTTTTGTGTGACAGTTAAGACAGAAGTTAATGAACTAAAGTAGATATTACTGACAGACTTAAAAAATATTATCAGATATTTTCCAAATTCAGTTAGTGCGTAGAAATACGGATTAACGCCCAAATTTGCTTGGTGACAATAGCGTTTTGGACCCACCTGATTCCATGCCGAACTCAGTAGTGAAACGAAACAGCGCCGATGATAGTGTAGCATTTGCTATGTGAAAGTAGGACATTACCAGGCTTCAAATAAGAGAAACCCGTTACAGCAATGTGACGGGTTTTTTGCTATCTGGGGTTTAGTAAAATAGCCTAGAGGCCCTGCAGAACTCGGTAGTAATACAAAACAGCGCGAAGGCGAGCCCCGACCAATGATAGCATCCCATTTGCTATGTGACTCTGCACCGCTGTGGGCACCACGACATTAACAGGCTCAAACAAAAGAGACCCGTTATAGCAATGTGACGGGTTTTTTGCTATCTGGGGTTTAGTAAAATCCTAGAACCTATGCCGAACTCAGTAGCGACACAAAACAGCTCGAAGGCGATCACCATACATGGCTGCCTTGTGCCTCACACAATAATAATTTCTATTTCACGGTGACTTTTACAGATTTACTTCTCTATGTATTGATTTAAGATTTATAACAATATAAAAAATACTAGCGATTTAAATAAGCGTATTGGCTAATACTTTTATAGAGATAAGTTATTATTGGTTTTGTTTAACTTTACTTGTTAAAAGTCCTTATGGGCTTTATGCTCTCCTTTTGTTAACGTTTTTACTCATTTAGGGTCCTCTATGTCTTTCCCCTTATTTATCGATGACTCACCTTCTTTAATAGAGTTTACTCGTATCTACCTTGCTTTGTTTTATACCTTTGTAGCAGGTTTTTATACCTATAGAATTATTTATATGTCACGTACTGAGAAAGAAAACATTGTTTTTCCTGGAGTTAAGTATTGTGCAAGTTGGTGGAACCATACTGCGTTTAAGTTCTTTAGAGCCTTGATATGGTTTGTATGTGTATTGCGAGTGTTTGTTCCTTCGCTTGATAATTACCTAGGGCTTTTTACCGGTTTGAATGATTGGCCCGGTGTTATGTTTGGCAATGTGCTTTTGACAGCAGGTTTTGCTTTATCGATGCTTGTTCATTTTAATATGGCCTCATTGTGGCGTTCAGGGATTGATCCAAACGGTCCACGGGAATTAAAAACAAAGGGGTTATATCAGTTTTCTAGAAACCCTATGTATTTGGGGGTGATAGCCGCTCAAATTGGATTTTTCTTAGCGTTGCCAAGCTTATTTAGTTTAATATGCTTAGTCGTTGGGGTCGCAGCTATATACAGGCAAACTCTGGTAGAGGAAAAACATTTAACCGAGAGCTTTACAGTTGAATATAAACAATATTCACAGGTAGTGCCTCGCTGGTTTTAATTGTGCGTTATTCTTCAATGAATTCGCTGACAAACACCTTTTTTGAAACTGGTTTAGAAAAGTAATAGCCTTGAATATAATCACATTGCATCTGTTTTAGTAACATGTACTGCTCTTGTTTTTCTACTCCCTCAGCAACTACTTCCACATTTAAGTTATGGGCCATTGTGATAATAGCCCTTACTAGTGCAATGCTATTATCATTTTTTTCTATATCCTTTATAAATGAACGATCTATTTTAAGGATGTCGATATCTAATCGTTGTAAGTATGCCAGTGATGAGTAACCCACGCCAAAATCATCAATAGCAACATCTATTTGAAATTCACTTAGGCGCTTGAGCTGTCGTTTTATTTCTGAATCAGTTCCCATTAGAGTGTTCTCTGTTACTTCTATTAAGACAGAGTGTCCGGGTAAATTGAATTGTTCGCTTGCTTGTATCCATTGCTCAACCCACTCACCAGAGCGGTCAATCTCAAGTGGTGAGGTATTAACACTAACTTGTATAAGGCGTTTAGATAATTTATTGAATAAAGTACAGTCTTGTATTGCTTGCGATTTCACCCAGCGGCCTATGTCGCTTATTAAGCCATTTTTTTCTGCCATAGGGATAAATTCATTAGGCCCTATTAATCCTTTTTGTGGATGATTCCAGCGGATCAATGCTTCGGCTTTAGTAATGCTCTTACCATCAATAGAAAAAATAGGTTGATAGTACAATTCAAACTGATTTTCTTTTAAACCAAGTTTTATTTCTTCTATGAGTTTTCTTTTCTCAGTGGCTTTTTCTTCAATTGAATAAGAGAAAAATTCGTACCTATTTCTACCTTTCTTTTTAGACAAATACATTGCTTGGTCGGCACGCTTTACGAGCTCTTCAACTGTTTTACCATGTTCTGGGTAAAGAGTAATACCTATACTTGCGGTAACATACACTGTCTCTTTTTTTACTTGAATTGAAGTTAATAGGGCATGCTGTACGCTATTTGCAACTTTTGCGGCTCTTTCTAGGTCGGTGACGTTTTGAAGTATTAAAGTAAACTCGTCCCCACCCAGTCGCGCAATAATGTCTTGTTCGCAAATGCATGTTTTTAGCCTATTTGCAACTTGATGCAACAGTAAGTCACCGTAATCATGGCCTAAACTATCATTTACTTCTTTGAACCCATCAAGGTCGATAAAAATTAATGCGAAATTTGTATTATGCGTATTGATTAACGATTGTATCTTTTCGTAGAAAAAACGACGATTAGGTAAGTCGGTTAAACCATCTTGGTATGCGTAGCGGTGAAGTTCGCTGTTAGCATTTTCAAGCTCTTGGGTACGTGTTCTAACTTGATTTTCTAAAGCGTGTTCACGTTGCTCTATTGTATAGAGCATATCGTTAAAACATACGGTTAATTCGCCAACCTCATCATTAGAGAGTTGCTCGGCACGTAAACTATAGTCATTTGATTTAGTGATGTCGTTAGCTGTTTGAGCTAAATATAAAATGGGGCTTAAAAAACGACGCCTCAGTAACAATGAAATAATTAGGCTGACAGCAAAGGATAGTAGCGTGAGACTAATTATAAACTTTACATAAAAATCTATTCGATTATTGATATAGCTATTGTTAGCATAGATTACTAATTCGCCAACGTTGTTACCATCTATAGTCAGTTGTTTTTTTACTTCAACAGCATGTTCAACATTATCGGATAACATGTGCGAATTAGTTTTTGCTACAATATCTCCAGTTCGATTAGTAACAATAGCAGAGATTACATCTGTACGAGTAAGAATAGGCTTTATTAGTTCTTGAATTGCTTCTAAATCTTCAAAGATAAGTGCGGTGGCTATATTTGGCGACATCATGTTTGATAGAGAGTTTAGACTTTCTATTTGTTCGCCTTTTGCACTGCTTAATTCGTATGTACCAAATGCTACAGTTACAATACTACTTGATATAAATGCTACGCTCATCAGTATAAAAAGCAGCTTTTTACTAATAGTGTCTAAGGTGAATAGTCTTTTCATTCTAACTATCCACAATTCGCGCAAGGCGTAATACTTTAGAGCTTATTGTTAAGCCGTCGATTTTAAGGTTGTTTGGTGATATTTCGAAACGGACCTTACCGCTTGATAGAAAAAATCTTATGTGACCATTGTTTTCTATAAATCCGTCACTTTCTCCCACTAATAAAATATTTTGATAAGTTAAACCAGGAGTATTTACCCAATCTTGGTATGTTTTTGATGTAATGAATACCATGTTGCATTGTGTTAGTGAGCTACTATTAAGTGATATGTGTTTATTTACTAATAGGCGCTTTTTAATACTGCGCTTAGTGAGTGCAACATCAGCAATGTTGATGAATGTTTCGTCTGGGCTACATAATGTAAAGTTATTATTATGATACGTCGGTGTTACCCAATGAGCGAATCGAGCAAAGTTATATAAAAAACCAGCCTTGAGCATATACTCTTTCTCAGTCGCAGCACTATTAGCACTAAAAAATAGTGTTAATGTAATTAATAGCCCGTTGAGTAAAAGTTTTAATAGCTGCATTAAATAATCTTAAAAACTGGCTTTAATTGAAAATGTTATACATTCATCAATGTAGTTAGGTAGTGTGTAGGTTTCACGAGTGTTGTTATACTCAATGTGAGAGCCTGCAAACAAGTTTTTACCCGACAAAGCCGTAGACCATGTTTGGTTAATTTGATAATTCCAGGTTATATCCATTGTTGTGTAGCGGTCGGTATTATAAGCGTCTGAGTTTTCAACTCTAAGCGTTGCAAAAATATTATGTTTATTAAAAAGCGTATAGTTTACTTTGCCAAATACTTGTCTATTAGTTGAATCAAAACCTATAGTTGGTGTTGCTCCCTCGGGTAAATCATAATCAATTTTTGTATAGCTGTACCCTAGTTCTGTACTTAGGTTATTCAGCGGTTGCCAGGTTGCAACTATATCAAACCCGTTAGTTGTTGTTTCACCCTGCGAAACAACATCAAGATCGACACGAGTTTGAGTAAGCGCAAATGCCGCTTGTTCAAATTGACCGAGCTGAAAAAAACGTATAGCAGGCAGAAACTGATTTGGGTCGGTGTTAAATCTAATCGCTGCTATATTATCGGCATCTGTATGGAATGCGGACAAATCGAGAGAGGTGTTATTTCCTTCAAAGCGGTAGCCTAACTCGTATGAGACGTAGTTTTCTGATTCAACTTTGTCGTTGCCATTGAGGTAAGTGGCAATCGCATATTCATCAATAGCTTCAATGCCAGTACTTCCACCAAGCGCCTCTTCTACAACTGTCCCATTCACTTTGTAGTCATCATTAAACTCTATCAGGGTAGGTGTACGTACACTTCTGGATATAGCACCCCATATTAGATGGCGCTCTTGTGGCTTATAGATAACCCTAGCCGATGGTTGGTTTTCCCAGCCAGTTAAATCATTGTGGTCGAGCCTAGTGCCGACAACTAAATCAAGATAATTGGGTATAACATTATATTGGGCTTGGATTAATCCACCATATTGTTGAAGATTGTCTAGGTCTTTATCACTGTCTAAAAATACACTTTCCTCGAAAGATATTTTGTTATATCTGTAATTGACGCCCCAATCTAGCTGCAAAGAGTCATATAAAAAGTTCATTTGGTAGTCTATATCTATAGATTCAAAGTTTTCTTTTATATATGTTTGGTTGCCACTTTGCTTTAGCCATGACACTTGCAACATTTGGTTTGCGTCGGGAGATATTCTATTTTCTAGACGCGCCATAACACGAGAATCAGTACGTGATAAGTCCCCAGAAAATGAAACGTTTTTATTGGTCTCGTCAATAACTCCACGGTAGTTTTGGCCTAAGTTAGAGTGTGTAACATCTCCTTGTATTAAAGCAGACCATTCGTCGCTTGGTGTAAAGTCAGCACGCAAACCCAAAGAATGTTGTTTGGCTGTGTCACTAGGCGTGAGTGAAATTCCTTTTTTTGACTCATTAGCGTCTTTTACATGACCATAAATACGGTAACTGCCTTTATTACTTAAGTCGCCGCCATATCGCGCATTTGCATCAATATTTATTTGATTACCGGTAGTCGCATTCGCGTAGGCACCACGAGTATCAATACTGTTTTTAGTAATAATATTGATCACGCCATTATTTGCATTTGTGCCCCATAATAGGCCGCCTTGACCGCGAATAACTTCTATTCGTTCTATATCATAAAGTGGGACATTCAGTGTTTCCCAATAGACAGCTGCAAATTTAGGTGTATATAAGCTTTGCCCATCAACCATAACTAAAAGCTTACTTGAAAATCGAGACGCAACACCGCGCGAAGAGATTGCCCATTGATTATTATCAAGTTGCCTAACAATAAGTCCAGGTACCATTTTTAATGCTTCTGGTACTGAGTTTGCGCCAGAATTATTAATTTGCTCTTTACTTAAAACATAAATAGACGAGGCGGTATCAAATGCAGATTGAGCTCGCTTCATTGCAGACGTTACTTGAACATCCATTTCCATTAATGCGCTAAGATCGAGCTCAGCATCTTCAAAAGGATCTGCAATTACAAGCGGTGATAAAAACAATAATGGCCATAGTGATTGATACGAAATTTTCACTAAGGAACTCCTACCTAGTCATAAGTTATATAAGCGAAATTGCTTTTCTTAAACATTTGAAGAACATTACATTAACATTATGAATGGTGTAAATATAGCAAAAACACGCTGCTACTTTTTATGTGAGCCTTTAACTTTTTTCAATATATCATTAGCTTATAAAGTAACCATAACTAAAAAAATACCATAGCTAACGTATACACGGCTTCATTAAAATTAATTTTAAATGATTAATAATATATATTATCTTTAAACAAAAGTATTAAGTCCATGTTTAATTGTTTTTTTATCAACCAAAAGCGGATGATTTTTACACTTAACGTAAGTTCATAAAGTTAATTTAACAAAAAAGTAGCTTTGACTTATTTTATATTTTGCGGTGTTGAAAGCAGTAAGTGCATCACAAGGCTTATCAAAACTGGTTCAGCGTTGAAAAATAAATTAACCTTACTTTATTAACCTTTAATAAGATTATTTTTATATGAGTTTTATTTTTTCTGCACTGCTAGCTAGCATTCCTGCTTTACCTGAGCCTGTTGCAAACAACGCAGTAGCTAAAGTTACAGCGCAAAATAACACCTATTTCTTAAGCTTGATGGGCTTAGCTTCAAATAAACAATTTAGTGATGTACATAATAAAGTGTGGGCATTAAAGCTGGGAGAAAGCCAATGGCAGGCTAAATTGGCAGTACCTTCTAGCTTGCCAATTAAGGGGCGTTTAGCAAGTACAGCGGTTGGTATAGGCAAATACGCTTATGTATTTGGTGGCTACACTGTTGCTGCAGATCACACGGAAATATCGAGCCCCGACGTGTATAAATACAATATAACCACAAATAGCTATACGCAACTCAAGTCTATGCCAGTCCCAGTAGATGACAGCGTGGCGCTAAGCTACAAAGAGCGTTACATATACCTTATTAGCGGTTGGCATAACGATGGCAACGTAAATTTAGTGCAAGTATACGATACTAAAAACAATACATGGCAGCAGGCGTCGCCTTTTTTAGGTGAGCCTGTATTTGGCCAAGCGGCTGCAATTAGTGGTAATACTATTGTTATATGTGATGGAGTAAAAACCCAAGCAAACCCAAGTTCACGCCGCTCGTTTTCAGGGGTTGCACAATGTTTAAAAGGCACAATAAATGCCAACAACCCACAAAAAATAGATTGGCGAACGCTGCCACACCCAACAGGCGAAGCACATTATCGTATGGCTGCTACAAGCTATAATGGCCATATTTACATGCTAGCTGGCTCAAGCAACCCCTATAATTACGATGGCATTGGTTATAACAAACAGCCAGCTCCAGCAAGTCGTCATGTATGGCGCTTTAATATTAAAAATAATACATGGCAAGTAATGCAGCCACTTAAAACTGCAACGATGGATCACCGAGGCTTACTAGAGCATAACGGTATTTTATATCGTATTGGTGGAATGAATAACCAACAGCAAGTTATTAATGATGTGCTAGGTTACGAGGTCAAATAATGAATACGCTTTATATTACCGGCGCAGGGGTAAGCGCGGCTAGTGGTATACCTACGTTTAGAGGGGAAGAAGGCTTTTGGACTATAGGCAGTAAAAACTATACGCCTATGGAAATGGCAACGCGCGCAATGTATCAAAATAATCCGCGTGAGTTTTTGGCTTGGTATTACAACCGTTTTGCAACGTATCGTAATCATGGCCCTAACGAAGTGCACTATTGGTTGAGTGATAAAAACTTAATAACCCAAAATATAGATGGGCTTGATGGCAAAGCCGGTAACAAAAATTACATTGCTATACACGGCAGGCTCGATCAGATGACGCTATTTCATGAGCAAGGCGAAGCTGTTGAACCGCTTATGACCCCGTGGGATAGTGTAGATGAAAGCCGCCTGCATGAATCTCTTTTTGAGCTGTTTAACATTCAAAACCAAACACCTGAGCTTAACCATTCGTTTAAGCCTTTTGTGTTGTTGTTTGATGAATTTTACACCGAGCTTTACAGAATAACCCAAGCACAGCAGCGTATGCTCAACGCTGATAAAATTGTATTTATGGGCACCTCGTTTAGTGTAAATATCACCCAAATGGCATTAGAAATAGCCCGTACTTATAACATACCTATCGAGGTGGTCGATCCTAAACCTGCTCACATACTACACCCAAATGTAAGTTATAAAAAAATGACCGCGCTTGAGTACATTCAAAAGTTTTGATTTATTTGTAATTTAAAACTTACAAATAAATGCATATAAATAAGCGTTTTGTTAACCCCAGTGATACATGTTGTTTTATAATGAAACGTAAAACCACAATCGTTTAGCAATAACATAACCCAAGAGAGTTACATGAGTGATTTAACTGCAATAGCCAATTTATCAATATTATTAGTAGAGCCTTCAGAGGTTCAGCAAAAACTGATAATCAAATCACTAACTCAATGTGGTGTAACCCAAGTAGAAACCGCAAGCAATCAAGCGCAAACGTTAGCCCTTTTAGAAAAATATCAGCCCGATTTAGTCATTAGCAGCATGTACTTAGCAGATGGCACTGCAGACTCTTTGTTACAAAGCATTCGTTCGAACCCGCGCACAGAAAGCCAAGCGTTTATGTTGATCTCGAGCGAACGCAATAAAAAATACCTTGAGCAATTAAGGCAGTCGGGCGTATTAGCCATTTTACCTAAACCATTCAGTGCAGATGCAATTACACGCGCATTAAAAGCGACGCTCGACATAATTACAGAAGAAGAGGTCGAACTAGAGCATTTTGATGTTACTTTATTACGTGTTCTTGTTGTTGACGATAGCCGTTTTGCGCGCAAGCATATTATTCGTGTGCTTGCTGGTATGGGAATACCAGCCCCGGTTGAGGCGCAAGATGGTAAACAAGCAATTGAAAAACTTAACGAACAGTCATTCGATTTAATCGTTACCGATTACAACATGCCAGAAATGGATGGTCGCGAACTAACCGAAACTGTACGTAGCTCAAATGCTTACTCGCATATTCCTATTTTAATGGTGAGCTCAGAGGCAAACGACACCCATCTAGCCAATATTGCTCAAGCGGGCGTTGATGCCATTTGCGATAAACCGTTTGAACCTGCCACAGTGCGAGATTTGCTTTTCAAAATAATGTCGTGATAGACATTTTTTCATCACATGTATTTGAACGAGTGCAAAAGTAACAGCACTCGTTTTAAATACTTTTACATTTGGCCTAATCTATATACAAGCAGCGCTGTTTTAGCGGTGTTTTTATTAAGCGAGGTTAAATCGGCGGTTTCGTTTTTAGTATGTGCGCCACTGCCCATTAGTCCTAGGCCATCAAGCGCCATATCAACATGGTTTGCAGCAAACGAAATGTCAGCAGCACCGGCATTACGAGGGTTTGCAGCCACCACTTTGTTATAGCCTAAGTCTTGGCTTGCTTGGCTATACAGTGCAAGCAGCTTTTTATTACCCTCGGTGAGTCCCATTGGTGGGTAGCCGTCTTCAAAAATAAGCTCAGCTTGGCTGCCATTTAAGCTTTTAGCCACTATTTGCTGCATCACTTTTTTAGCGCCCTCTACCTGCTTTGGCGAAAGTGCCCGTAAATCACCCGCTACATGCACGGTTTGCGCAATTACGTTACTTTTACCAAACGCCGTGGCTGACGAGTTAGCACTGTCGTAATCGGCATTTGTACCGCCTACAATAAGCCCAGGGTTAAAGGTTAAATTAGGTTGTGTAGCTAGTTGCTCTCTAAAGTCATTTAAAATACGCGACGCCTCGTAAATAGCGCCATAGCCCACATTGTCACTAAATATTTGCGATGAATGTGCAGCATTGGCCATTACATTTAACGTCCAGCCGGTATAGCCACGGCGCGCCGCCATCGCAGTTTTTATATTGTTATCGCCGTTCTCAAAACCTAGCGCTACGTCAGCCCAAATTGCGCTATCAACAATCGCTTGTTTAGATAAGCTAAGTGGGCGGCCGCTGCTTTCTTCATCGCCGGTAAGTAGTACTTTTACGCTAACGTTTTCAATTAAATTAAGGGCTTGTAAGCTTTTAAGTGCGGTAACTATAATAGTGTTGCCGCCTTTCATATCGGCTACACCTGGGCCGCTGGCGGTGTGTTCATCAATTTGTTTATAGGTAGTAAAATTATCGTGTTGAGCAAATACCGTATCTAGATGGCCGATCATCAGTATTTTTATTGCATCGGGGTTTTTACTTTTGTGCGTAGCTAATACATGCCCAGCTCGGTTAAACGCGCTGCCATCTAACCACTCAACCTCAAAACCAATGGCTTTTAGTTGCTCGCTTGCAAGCGCACCCACCTTCTTCACGCCTTCAATATTTAGTGAACCGCTATTAATGTTTACCGCTTGTTCTATTTCTTTAAGCGCTTGCGGCATGTTGTGCTCAACTTGTTTTACTATTGCACGCTCGTTTTTATTAAGCGCCGCATAGCTTGTAAGCGGTAGGGTACTCGCAAGGGTAAATATAAGTGCATGGCTAAATTTTAAAAGTGACATAACAGCCTAATAATTGAAAAATAGTTCAACTAATATGAAGTAAAAATACAAAGGGTTCAATAGAAGTGGATTGTGATTTTTAACTAATTTTATAAGCAGTAACTAGTTGCATGGTTAAGGGTTAAAGGGGTATGCGTTACTGGTTTAAACTCAGGTATTTAAAATATGATTTGTTAATTAATAACCAACCGGTATAACTAAACAACGATTTGTCTGATATTACTGATCTCCACCATTTTGGGGTTTTGCTGCATTTAGAAAGGTAAAGCGAAACTAACTATTTGTTTACAGGTGTTTATTTTATAACTAGGATAAAATCAGTATAAAATAGGGACATTTGTCGGTTTGTAAAACGACAAATGTCGTAGACTAAATTGTTATACCTATTGAGGAAGTATGAAGAAAATTTTCGCATCTATATTAGCTTTGTTCATGTCAAACTCTCACGCGAATGATGATTGGGCTGACTTCGTAACAATTGCCCATAACTCGTTATCAGCAAAGCAAGATGCAATAATGGATGAATATAAAATTGGAGGGCACGAGCGTTTCGATTGGGATCAAGAGAATGGAACTTTGGTATTTTCGAACGACGGAATAAAAGCCGTTATTGCAAAAGTGCAATTTGTTGGCTCTGTATCGATAAAGTCAAACACATGGCTTTGGTCATGGGCAAATTCTTCAGTTTTGAATAATGTTAAAGATCAAATGTACAAAGTTAAAGAGTTTGGCCAATCTAAAGGCTTCGATGCACTTATAAATGATAAGTGGTCTGCAGACGAAGTCGATGGTTGGGAGATGACATCTATTACTAGCTATATTTTAAATGCTAAAGGCGCTTATAGAACTGCTGATAAAACTGGCTTTACTTATATGGTCATTACAGACATACATTGGGTAGAATAGGTATAACAAAATGATGAAGACGGATTTGTCAGAAGAGCGTCGCCAAACCGCTTATCGTAAGTGTTAGGTATATAAGGAAGTTAGGTGCCAATTTATATCAAAATTGAACAATCGAATGAAAAGCTAGCTCACTTAGCAAAAGGTCATTGGGAACTGCCTATCCAGATCCAAGAGCTTGAAAGTTGGCTGTTAGAAAATCCTCTTAATTTAACTCCATCAAAATACATTGCCGATGTAGGTTTTAGCATCAGACAGAATGCTTGTGGTGGTGGAGCTATTCTATCACCAGAAGCTATGTCAATAATGAGTAATTTGGGTATTAAATTATATTTGTCTGAGTATGGTGAGTAACGTAAACATAACAAAGCATCAACTAGAAATTAGGTGTTATGCTTTTTATTGGGAGTATCATGAAAGTAAGTAACCCATTGACGATAGTGGCAATTTTTGCTGGTGCAGCTGAGACGTTTGCAACGGGAGCTCTAGTTGCTTTACCCTTATCTTTACAAGAAAAGTTCATCTATTTTGTAATGTTCTTCCCAGTGTTTATCGTCACGCTTTTTTTCTTTGTATTAGTCTTTAAACCTCAGGTTTTATATGCACCTAGTGATTTCTCCAACGAAGAGCATTTCTTACACGCAAACCAACTTAAAGAGGTTGTCGCACAGGAAACTGAAAAGGTTCTTTCAGAAGCAAAAGAAAGCAACCAAATCACTGGAAACCTTAAAGAGCTTTCAAATAGAGTTGCAGAATTAACGGTTAAAAGCTGGGAACATGAGCTGGATGAAAAGGTTCATAAATATATGTTTGAGCACTCAAATGAAGCTTTTACGCACCGAGGACTCGGACATATACTTCTAGTGGGGAAGTCATCTATTTTGGCATCACTAATTCGTCTAGAGGTAGATGGGAAAATTCTTTCGGGTATGGATGGCACTGTTAAAGTGTGGCAAGCAAAAAAATAGCAAAGCGGTTAAGATCATTGCCAACACTAGGCCTTTTCGGTTTGCTTTGAATTTAGTGTTTACGACATAAAGATTTAAGTTAGGTGTAGCCGTTACTTACTACTTAATTCGGAGTTGGGTGTTCTTCTGGTAGAGGGTAAATTGTGGACGATAATATAGATGATAACCCTGAATGGGTAACTCGCGGCAAAACAATCAAGCAACTCATCAAAGAGCTGCAAACGTTCGAGAATCAAGACTTAGAGGTTCAGATTTCAGTTGATGGTGGTGAGTCCTTCAAATGCATAAGTTTAGTTGGGAAGCACAATAGTGGCGGGGTTCAATATTGTGTTCTTGAAAATTTTGAGTAAATGTTTAGGCGTTATAAATACATGAGAATCTAATGAAGCAGTACTCTGTAGTAAAAGTTATATCTCTTAATAAAAAGTTTATCTATTCAGAAAAAAGCTTTGGCTCAAGAGCTCCTCAAGTCGGTGATGTTGGAACAATAGTTGAAGTTTATGATGGAGCCTTTGATATTGAATGTTGCGATGAAAATGGTGTTACTATTTGGCTTGAAATATTCGAACCTAGTGATGGTGATTTAGAGTTACTGTACATATAGTAAGCTTTTATTGGTGACGAATATTTTCTCTGCATTCTATCCAGCCGGTATTTAAAGTTAACAACCGTCAGATTTAACACCATTGGCACTAAACCTGACAGCTCAAATTCAACCAATCAGCGTTAATTAGTCGGCATTAAATATATCTCGCGCACGTTGTTGCGCTGGTTTGCTTCTATTGCAAACAGTACGGCATCGGCTACATCTTGCGGGTCGAGTTTGTCGGGCTTTGCTTCATCAAAAAATGGGGTGTTCACCATGCCTGGGGCTATGGTGGTACAGCGGCCGTTCCACTCGCTCATTTCCTCAGCTAAGTTTTGCCCAAACCCGTAAGCAAACCATTTAGTTGCACCGTAAATAGAGCCTTTTATTGGCTTACGGCCAGCGGCTGAGCTGGTTAATATAAAGTGACCTTTGTTTTGGCGTAAATGTGGCAGTGTTGCTTTTGCCGTCCACAGCAGGGCTTTAATGTTTATGTCTATCATGGTTGACCATTCATCGGGGTCGCCTTTTTCAGTGCCTGCGGTTGAAACGCCCATACCTGCGTTGGCAAATGCGGCATCTAGTCGGCCAAATTTTTTAAGCCCTTTTGTTACTACGTTTTCAAGTTCGGTAAAGTCGGTGGCATCTGCGGGTACACTCAGTGCGTTATCTTCACCTAATGACTCAACTAGTTCAGCTAATTTATCTTCACTTCTGGCGGTAAGAATGACTTTGTGGCCGTTATTCACCAATGTTTTTGCACTCGCTTCACCTATGCCACTAGAGGCACCTGTAATTAGAGCTACTTTTTCTTTCGCCATGATTATTTCTCCTATGTTTACATATTCAAAATGATAAGAACGGTTTAACTAATACGTGCTATTAACTGTACCAGTTCTGGGTTAACGGGGCTTGAATGCAGGTCACTTTTCGAATGAATTATTTGGATGATGTTAGGTGAGTGGCTTTAATGGGTTTTTGCAAAGGTGGAGTGTTCGTTTTTGTTATACTTTTTATAAAAAAAAGCGCACCTTAAAGTGCGCTATACGTTTATTGTGTTATGTCAAAGCTAACTGAAAGGTCCTCAGTTTGCGGTACACTAATTTGCTTAAGTTGATAAACAGTGAAATCGGTATCTTCTAGCTCTGCATCGTCTATATGTGCGGTGCACGTATAGCCAAGTTGGTAGTCTCCCGGTGTAATGAAAGCAAGCTCAAACTCATATTGGTTATCGTCTTGATCAAATACAACATTTGCGGTCGCAAGTGGGGCATCTTCTGGGGTTTGCTCATCTATTTCGTATATATCCTTAGGTATTTGAGCATCTGATGAATATAAATATACGGCGTGTCCAAACGATGAATCTGCAGCAGCAGTGGCGATATTGTCTGTTTCACAGTTATTAATAAGCGCTTGGCTTACTGTGCCTTCAATTTCTTGTGACTCAGAAAGATTTTGTAATCGTACGCCTCTAGGTTTTAAAAAGATCTCCTCATTATTTTGGGGATCGACCAGCGATTTTTTTAGGTCAAATTCTAAAACAAAGTCGTTATCAGTTTGGTTAAGTGTAAAGCCATCGAGTTGTATTTCGCCTACACCATCATTCCCTTTTCTTTTAACCACGAGCGGAGCAATGCTGTCGTCTTCGTATACTACGTGAGATGTAAAACTAAGGTTATTAGTATCGCCATTTATAACCTGAGCGCGGATCCACGAGTATTCGCCTGCTGGCACTTCTTGATCGTCAAGCAGCTCAAAAACATCGTCACCGGTGTAATCGAGCAAATTAACCATTTGCGGTTGAGATGCGTCAGCTTCACTTCGGGTTTCAAAAATAAATTCTTCATCGCCTTGTGTTTTAATAGTGATTGAATCAAACACGACGTTAACCGCTTTTAAACCACTAACCGGCGCATCTGACACACCAAGGCTAAAGGTTGACTTGTCGCTAGATTGTGGTGGTGTTGCGTTATTGTCATCACTTGAAGAGCCACACCCCGCTAATGCAAAAAGAACGGCGCCGCTTACTAATGTTGATTTAAAATTCATGATTTACTCCTTTAGTTTATAAAGCGGATTGTAGAAGAGCTAAGCTGAATTTAGATTGAACTGGTTTTTAGAATAGTTACTTGAAATTAATCTTTATTTTACTTTGCGCATTTTTGAACAAAAGTATGTACGCCATAGGTTAACTAGTTTGCGAGCACTAAGGTTTTAAGTGTGAAAATTTAAGCGAAAAAAAGAAAAACTTTGCCCAATTAATTTGCTGATATAGGCACACCCTCCACTTATTTTAATGCTATCGCTATCGCTTTAAAATTTTTACTATATACTCCCGCCACTTCTTTTGAAGTGTATAGATTTAATTCTTGCTGATAATCAGCCCATAGTTGGAATATGTATGAAAGATAAACTTATTGTGTTTTGGCAAAGCCATTCAGAAACTATCATCACTTTAGGTTACAAAGTGGTATTAGCTTTGGCTATTTTAGTTGCGAGTGCACTTATTGCGCGTTCAGTAAAAAAAGCGATTAAAAATTCTAAGTCGCCATTAAAAAAAGTAGACGAAACGCTACTACCGCTGTTATCGAGCATTGCGGGGTATTTAGTTTACATAATTGCTGGGCTGTTTATTTTAGATATTTTTGGCGTTAATACGGCAAGTTTAATAGCGCTAATGGGCGCGGCGGGTTTAGCGATTGGTTTGGCGCTTAAAAACACCTTAAGTAATATTGCAGCCGGCATTATGTTATTAATACTTAGGCCATTTAAAGTAGGCGATTTTGTAGATGCTAGCGGCACGCTTGGCACAGTGAATGAAATAAACTTATTTACGACTATTTTTAAAACCACCGACGGCCTTTATATCGCATCGCCCAACGGTAAAGTGTGGGGCGGCAACATTAAAAACTTTACCCGCAACGGTAAAAGGCGCATGGATATAGTAGTGGGAATTTCGTACGCCGACTCTATTGATGTTGGCTTAAATGTACTTAAAGAAGTTGCCGAATCAGAAAGCCGATTACTCGCAGAGCCAGCGCCTAAAGTAATGGTTACCTCAATAGGCGAAAGCGCAGTAAATATTCAATTACGTGCATGGGCTGTAAATGGCGATTACTGGCAAACCGTGTGGGATTTAAATAAGCGCGTTAAAGAGGCTATAGAAGGTGCGGGGCTGAGCATTCCGTTTCCGCAGCGAACGCTGCATATATCTGAGTCGATGGCATCGGCAATAACAGTAAGTAAAGAAACTTAAACTCTATTAGCACAAACACAAATAAAAATAGCGAGCCTTGGCTCGCTATTTTTGTATTAGCTTTTTGCTGACGAGTATTAACCTTCTAATTGAAAGTCGTACACTGAGCCTAAGTTAAGCAGTTGGGTTAGTTCATCCAGTGCTTGGTAGCTTTCGGTAAGTAGGGCTGAATCGGCAAAGTCGCTTGCGCCTAACTTATCGCGGTAGTTACGCTTTGCCCAGTCACAAAGCTGAGTGTATTTAGTATCGGTTAAAATAACCTCTGGGTTTACCGCAGTAAGTTCTTGCTCGTTAAGAGCTACACGTAAACGCAGGCAGGCAGGGCCGCCGCCATTTTGCATACTTTGGCGCAGGTCAAAAAACTGCACTTGGTTGACTGGGTTATCGGCTAAAATCATTTCTTCAATGTAGGCGTTTACTGCGCTATTACGTTGGCACTCTTGTGGCGCTACTAATAGCATTGAGCCATCATCTAGGCTTACTAATTGGCTATTAAATAAGTAACTGCTTACTGCATCGCTAATGCTTACTTTATCGGTAGGTACTTCAATTATGTATAGCTGTTTGCTGCCGGTGTAGGCATCGCGAATTTCTTGCAGGGCATCTTGTTGGTTTAAAAATGCTTGCTGGTGGCAAAGCAATACGTTTGCGTTACCTACTGCAATTACATCGTTATGAAACACGCCTTGGTCTATAACATCTGGGTTTTGCTGCAGTAAAATTTGGCTCGATTCTTTTAAGTTATGTAATCGGCAAATGGCTTCTGAAGCTTCTAGTGTTTGCCTTGCAGGAAACTTAGCCGGTTTTGGTAATTGGCTGTTAAAGGCACTTGCACCAAATACAAACATTTCTAGGCCTTGCTCGCCGTGGCTGTCGCAAAGTCGGGTATGGTTAGCCGCGCCTTCGTCGCCAAAAAAGCCCTGATCGGGTAAATGCGTGTGGTGTGCAAAGTAGCTATCGTTATTAAACATGGCTTTTAGTAAGCGGGTAGTTGTAGCAGGCTCTAGGGAGCGATGAAACTTATTGTTTAAATTAGCTGAGGTAAAATGCACTTTGCCATCGAGGGTGTCTGGCGATGGAGAAACAGTAGCGGCATTGGCGGTCCACATTGCAGAGGCCGAATAACACGCGCGCAATAAAATAGGGTCGGCTTTAAATGCTTTATGAATAACTTGCGAGTCGTTGCCGGTAAAACCTAGGCGACGTAGTACGTTTAAATCGGGGCGTGCATGGGGCGCAAACACACCTTGTGTTAGGCCTTTGTCGTGCATGGCTTTCATTTTTTCAAGGCCCTGTAACACAGCTTCTTGAGGGTTTGAAAAACTTGCCGCATTATTTAACGAGGCAACGTTACCATACGATAAACCCGCATAGTTGTGAGTAGGGCCAACTAAGCCATCAAAATTTACTTCTAAGGCGTGCATACACGTTCCAATCATATTGTTTTAGTAACTTAACAATACAACGCAATGGCCGCGCTTGCAAAGCCTATAAATACGAAATTTATCGGCTGTAAACTCGCTCTTTGTCGCACGTAGTATGGGTATTGCTCGGATCGTTTACCTGCCATACGCTAATGTCTAAACGCCATAGTAGGTAAAGGGTGTGGTATAGGTTAGCCATGGTATTTTCCTTGAAAGTTTCACTGAACACATCTGTACTTTGAAAGAATTATGCCAACTGTTAATTGAATATTTTATGAATACAAATCAGATATTTATTAAAACACTAAAAATAACTTTTGAGCGCTTAGCACCACTTTGGGGCTAAAAGGGTTAAAAGTTGCACCAAAAAGCCACGCAACAGGTGCGTGGCGTATGGTTTATACGCTGTATTTAGCGCCCTACTTTACCCTTTACTAGTGGGTCGAACGACAGCACACTAAATTTTCCTTGGCTGGCATTTTTACCGTTATTTAATACTGGCGAGCGGTGTAGCTCATCTACGGTAAAATATATTTTATGATCGGCGCCATAACTAAAGCCATCAGGCCAGCTTAAGCGCTCGTCTTTAAATAATACCTGGTATTTACCGCTTGGTTTTACCACGCCAATTGCGCCGTTGGTTATGTCGGTAACATATACATTGCCGCCGCCATCAACAATAATGCCGTCGGAAATGGGTTTAGTGCCGTAACGCGTTACTTTACTTTCAAGGGCGCTTGCGCTCAGGCTTTTATTGTTAATATCGCTTGTGGCAATACGATAAACCGACGTGCCAGACATAGAGCCAAAGTAAAGCCACTGTTCGCTTGGGTCGAGTGTGATTGGGTTTACCCCTAAACGTGCTGGTTGGCCGCCTAGTTTCATGGTGCGCCCTTCAATGACCATATCGATATTTTCGGCTGTGGTGTATGGGCTATTTTGTAATACTCTGCGCGCCTCACCTGTTTTTAAATTTACTGTAATAATAGCGGCTTGGCTGCCTTGTGCGGTGTCGGCAATGTATACAACGCCGTGTTTATTATCGATAACTAAATCGTTTAAAAACGAGGTGTCGGTAATGGTGGGTTTAGCTAAATAAATTATTTTATGTAGCTGCTCTTTGTTGGTATCCCAACCGATTAAACGCCCAGCATGATCAGGGCCTGATGTATCAAGCATCCATAACACGCCATCGGCTGATACATTTATGCCAAGTTCGTCGTAAAAGCCTTTGCCGTTTTTATACGCGTATGCCCATTCTTCATTAGGGTAGGGTTTGGTGGTGCCATCGCTTAATAGCTCCATAATTTTTTGTTTTTGGCCGTAAAAACCATGTACCGATAAAAACTTACGACCCGATGGCGTAATAGCAATATTACCTGGTGGGTGCTGCGCGTCGAATGTAGCAACTGTTTTTAAATCGGTGTGCGTAGGTTGGGAATTCGCAAACACACTGCTGGTTAAAAACGCAGTGCTACAGGCTGCAACTAAAAGTATTTTTTTAATCTGATTCATGCTTCAAAGCCTTCTAAAACAAGTTTACCGCGTGAGGTGTGCGATTCTAAAATTTGATGCGCTTTATATAAATTAGCGGCGTTTATTAATCCTAAATTTTGCCCAAGCGTGGTTTTAAGTGTACCTGCGTCTATCAGCTCACTAATTTCATTAAGTAAGGTGTGCTGCGCTGTTATATCGGCGGTAGTAAATAGAGAGCGGGTAAACATAAACTCCCAATGCACCGATATACACTTACGCTTAAACTTTAAAATATCGAACGATGAAGGGTCATCTATTAGCGCAAATTTACCTTGCGGTTTAATACACTCTACTATTTGATCTTGGTATTGGTCGGTATGGGTTAAGCCAATAACGTAATCAAATTCAGCTAAACCTAGCTCTTTGCGCTGCTCGTTTAAGTTTTTAGAATGATCGAGCACGTGATCGGCTCCTAATTCTTTAAGCCAAGTTACGCTTTGCTCGCGCGATGCAGTACCTACCACGTTTAGCCCAGTAAGTTGCTTGGCAAGCTGTACTAAAATAGAGCCAACGCCACCTGCGGCGCCAATAACTAAAATAGATTGCTGAGTATTTTGCTTATTTTTTGGCACTTGCAGGCGATCAAATAGCATTTCGTAGGCGGTAATGCTGGTTAGCGGCAGCGCTGCGGCTTGTGCGTCGGTTAATGTTTTAGGCGCACGCCCTACAATACGCTCGTCAACTAATTGAAATTGCGCATTACTGCCTTGGCGCGATAAATCGCCGGCGTAAAATACACGATCCCCCACGTTAAATAACGAAACCAACTCGCCAACGGTTTTTACAACGCCTACGCCGTCCCAACCTAATACTTTGTAGCCTTGCTCTGGCGCTACATTTGCACGTATTTTTGTATCTACAGGGTTTACCGAAATAGCATTTACTTCAATAAGTAGGTCGTGCCCTGTAGCGGTTGGGGTATCAAGCTCAATTGCTTGTATAGAGTTGGGTGTGAGTGTTTTAGAGTTTTTGGTGTAGCCAAATGCTTTCATGTGGGTTCCTGATGATTTTAAGTACTTTTTAATATGCAAACACTATAGCTCAGTTGAAAAATAGAAAAAGACATGAAAAACTAAAGCACTTTCAAATTTTAATTGAAAATATGCGATCATTTAACGATATTCAAACCTTTATAGATGTAGCCAGTTGTGCCAGTATTTCTGAAGCCGCACGGCAAAACGCGCAAACCCCAGCGGCGGTAAGTGCAGCTATTAAGCGCCTAGAAAAAGATTTAGGAAACGTGCTGTTTATTCGCTCTACCCGCAGCTTACGATTAAGTGTGGCAGGGGAGCAGTTTTTAAGTTACGCCAAAGATTCACTTTCGCTTATTCAACAAGGGGTAGCTGCAGTACAAACCGCTGTGGGCGAAGTAACGGGAACGCTACAGGTATCGGCCCCGTGCGATTTAGGGCGTAATAAACTAAGTGAATGGCTTAATGAGTTTTTAGCGCAATACCCGCATGTAAAACTTAAACTGCACTTAAGTGACGAAGTAAGCGACATTTACAGCCAATCAATTGATATTGCACTGCGCTTTGGTGTACCAAAAGATTCGCAGTTAATTGCAGCGCCACTTTTTTTAAATAATGCGCGTATTTTAGTGGCCTCTCCTGAATATGTAGCAAACAATGGGTTGCTTACACATCCCCTTAACTTAACGCAGCACACCACCATTACGTTTATGCGCTTTGGCGAAGTGTTTAAAGAGTGGCGATTTTATAAAAATGGCGCGGTGCAAAAAGTGCAGCTAAGTTGCCAACACATAGTTAACGATGGCGAAATGGTTAGACGATGGGCGCTAGAGGGCAAAGGTATTGCGTATAAGTCGTACTTAGATGTTATTGATGATTTAGCAAGTGGGCAGCTCGTTCATTTATGCCCCGAGTGGCAAAGCGATCCGCTACCGCTTTATATGATGTACGCCGACCGGCGACAAATGACCCCGGTGATCAGCGCATTTAGGGCGTTTATTCAACAAAAAATAACCGCGTTAGTTGGCTAATTCATCACCGCTTTTAGTATTTAAATCGTTTACCACTAAATCAAGCAGCTGCATTAGCTGTTTGGCTTGTGTGGGGTCTACACTTTCAAACTTACATAATATATTTTTTGGAATATCAGCAGCTTCGTTTTTAAGGGCTTGCCCACTTTGGGTAAGCTGAATTAGACGCTTACGCTTATCGTGATCATCTTTAATAACAGCCAGCAGAGACTTTTCGGTCATTTTTTTGAGTATTTGGGTCATAGCGCCGCCATCAATAGCGGTTTTATCTATTAGCTGCGCTATGGTTATTTTGTCTTGCTCCCACAGCGCCATCATTACTACATACTGCGGATACGTTAAATTAAGTGCAGCCAAAGGCTCACGGTAAGCACGTGCAATGCTATTTGATGCCATATATAACCTATGACACAGCTGATTTTTTAATTTTAGTTGCTCAAATGACATACCTAACTCCTAGTGCGTTAATACCTTCAACTCAAAAAACATTTTAATTTGCATGCAAAGTATTTGCAATCTCTAATTACTTGGCTTATTATTTTGCGTGCAAAATAAATTAATTGATAAACTTTGGAGTTCACTATGAATGTATTACAAAACGTTGCCTACACAGCAAAAGCAACTGCAACCGGTGGCCGTGAAGGTGTAGCTAAATCAGACGATGGCCGTCTAAATGTAAACTTATCAACCCCAAAAGGGCTAGGTGGTGACGATGGACAAGGCACAAACCCAGAGCAATTATTTGCAGCTGGTTATGCAGCGTGCTTTATTGGTGCACTAAAATTTGTAGCAGGTAGCGAAAAAATTGCGCTACCAAGTGATACACATATTAATTCTGAAGTATCTATTGGCGCGATTGAAGGCGGTTTTGGTATTGCAGTTAAATTAGCTGTATCACTAGGTGATATGGATAAAACAGCAGCGCAAGAGCTGGTAAATAAAGCACACCAAGTATGCCCATACTCAAACGCTACACGCGGTAATATTGAAGTTGAGCTTTCGGTTATTTAATTAACTGATCACTTAGCATTGTAATAGCCCAGGGGTTTGCCACTGGGCTTTTTTGTGCGCTGCAATTTACTAGAGATCACATTAATTGAAGCGGGCTTTAAATAAATATACGGAAAATCGTATATTCACTATTTCATATATTCTAATTTTGTTTTATTGTATGCACACTAACTAAACGAGGATGCTATGGAACAACTCAACCCACTTCAATTTTACAAATGCTTAGCCGACGATACGCGCTTAAAAGCCATGTTATTAATTAGCCATGAGCAAGAACTATGTGTGTGTGAGCTTGTTGCTGCGCTGGAACTGAGCCAACCTAAAGTGTCGCGCCATTTAGCGCAACTTAGGCAATGTGGCCTATTGAGCGACCGTAAGCAAAATCAATGGGTGTACTACAGCATTAATAAAGCCCTGCCACAGTGGGCTCTTAGCGTACTAACGCAAACACGAAACGAAAATTCTGCGTTTTATAACGACGATTTAAATCGACTCAATGCAATGGGTAATCGCCCAGAGCGTGCAGCAAGCTGCTGTTAATTAAGCAAATTGATATAACTTTACTAAAGGTATTTATTATGACAATTAAAGTAGGTATTAACGGCTTTGGCCGTATGGGACGTTTAACACTGCGCGCAGCACTCGAGTGGCCAGAAGTAGAATTTATTAAAGTAAACGATGTTGCAGGCGATGCTAAAACACATGCCCATTTATTAGAGTTTGACTCAGTGCACGGGCGTTTAGCGCACAGCGTTACAGCAAACGAAAATAGCTTTAGTGTGGGTAAACACACTATTGCCGTTACCAATTACAAAACCATTAGCGACACCGATTGGTCTGATTGCGATGTAGTAATAGAAGCCAGCGGTAAAATGAAAACCACTGAGCTGTTAAATCAATATTTAGCACAAGGTGTTAAGCGCGTTGTGGTAACCGCTCCGGTAAAAGAAGACGGCATTTTAAATGTGGTTATGGGCGTTAACGATAATTTATATAACCCAAATGAGCACAAAATTGTTACGGCGGCTTCGTGTACGACTAACTGTTTAGCGCCAATTGTAAAGGTACTGCAAGAAAAAGTAGGCATTAAGCACGGCTCAATGACCACTATTCATGATATTACCAATACCCAAACTATTATTGATGCGCCACATAAAGACTTACGCCGAGCTCGTTCGTGCGGTACTAGTTTAATACCTACCACAACCGGTAGTGCAACAGCCATTACGCATATATTCCCTGAGCTAAAAGGTAAGTTAAATGGCCATGCCGTGCGCGTACCGTTAACTAACGCATCTATTACCGACTGTGTATTTGAGCTTGAGCGTGGAGTAACTGCCGCTGAGGTGAATGAATGGTTTGCTCAGGCGTCTAAAAGCGAGCTTGCTGGCGTATTAGGTTACGAAGAAAAACCACTTGTATCGATTGATTACAAAACCGATCCACGCAGTAGCATTATTGATGCGCTTTCTACCATGGTTATTAATAATACCCAGCTTAAATTATACGCTTGGTACGATAACGAATGGGGCTACGCTAATCGTACTGCCGAGCTTATGCTTAAAGTTGCTAAAAGCGACGTGGTTTAACCATTTATAAGGTTTAAAGGGCTTTAACCATGTTTGAGCAACTTGCTAATTTACCTACAGCAATAAAACAGTATTTAATTATTACCGGTAATTACTGGGCATTTACCTTAACTGATGGCGCACTGCGTATGCTGGTAGTGCTGCATTTTCATCAGTTAGGGTATGGCGCGCTGGCCATTGCCATGCTGTTTTTGTTTTACGAAATTTTTGGTGTGATCACCAATTTAGTGGGCGGTTGGCTAGGGGCTCATTTAGGCCTTAATAAAACCATGAACTTTGGCTTGGCGCTGCAAATAATGGCGCTTGCCATGTTATGTGCGCCAAGTGAATGGCTTACAGTTGCTTATGTTATGGCGGCGCAAGCGCTTAGCGGCATAGCAAAAGATTTAAATAAAATGAGCGCCAAAAGCGCCATTAAACACTTAGTGCCCGAGGGAGAAAGCGGCCAAGGCCAGCTCTATAAATGGGTGGCTATTTTAACGGGCTCAAAAAATGCGTTAAAAGGGGTCGGCTTCTTTTTAGGTGGTTTACTCCTTACGGTACTGGGTTTTGTAGGTGCTTTAAAGGCCCTTATTTTATTACTCACTATTGCGTGGATTATTAGCGTTGTATTTTTAAAAGGCGACATGGGTAAGGCTAAAAATAAGCCTAAGTTTAAAGAGTTATTTTCTAAATCCCGTGCAATAAATTTACTAAGTGCAGCACGATTATGCTTGTTTGCCGCGCGTGATGTATGGTTTGTAGTGGCTTTACCTATTTATTTAGCCCAGCAGTTTAACTGGAACTTTTGGTGGGTTAGTGGCTTTATGGCACTTTGGGTGATTGGCTACGGTGGTGTGCAATCGCAAGCGCCGCGTATTACAGGCACCAGCAATTCAAGTGTAGATACCGTTAAACATGCCTATTTATGGGTGTTGCTATTAAGTGGTGTAACTGCACTTTTAGCACTACTTATGCAATTTGATGTGGCTGTGCATGCCACCTTGATTATAGGTTTACTTATATTTGGCGGTGTATTTGCAGTTAACTCATCAGTGCATAGTTATTTAATTGTCAGCTTTGCTAAAAGCGATGGTGTATCGCTTGATGTTGGCTTTTATTATATGGCCAATGCCATGGGGCGTTTACTGGGTACGGTGCTTTCGGGGTGGGTGTTTCAGGTTTATGGTTTTGTAGCGTGTTTGTGGGTGAGCGTTGCTTTACTCATAGGTGCCTCAATAACCACAGCTATTTTGGCTAAGCGTTAAAACTCAACGTATTGTATTAAATTAAATTTTGTTCGCGGTTATCGATAGCTTGATTAGTAAAATCGTCTAAACTGTACTTGTAGTTTAAACAAAGGGCAGGTCAATGCGAGAAATATCGTTAGCAAAAAAACTATTATGGCTTACAGTAGGTAGCATATTTATAACCGTGTTACTGCTATCGAGCATTCTGTGGTGGGAGCTGTCGTCGAGTAACGATGAGCTATCAAACCAGTCAGAAAAATACATAGTGGCAGAAGTTGAAGAAAAACTAAGTGCAAACGCGGCTGTATACGGTGAAAGAATTGCAGGGTTTATTAACGAAGCATACCGTGTCCCTTTTTCACTAGCTGCCATATTAAGTGGCACGGCGGGTAATGACGCACTTAGCCGCGAATCCGTTGTTAATCTTAATAAATCCATATTAAATAATAATGAGTCGCTTTCTTCCATCTATTCCCAGTTTGAAGTAAATGGGTATGATTCAAAAGATACTCAATTTACAAATGGCTACAGTCACTCTGTTGATGGTGCTGGTACACTCGAAATTTATTTTACTCGCAGTAAAGAAGGCGTGGTCGAGCAGCAAATTGTAGACGACCCTGCCGAAAAATATTTCACTAAGCTTAATGAATTTGGCCTACGAGAGTCTGAATGGTATTTGTGTGCTAAAGACAACGTTAAGCCGTGTATTATGGAACCTTACTTATACGAAATTACGCCAGGCAATTCAGAAATGATGACGTCTCTTACGGTTCCTATTGTCAGAGACGGTCGGTTTGTTGGTATATCTGGCGTTGATTTAACGTTACCGGTTTTTCAAAAGTTAACCGAGCAGCTTTCAAAAGAGCTGTATAACGGTCAAGCTAAGGTTACCTTATTAAGTGATTTTGGTTTAATCGTAGGCAGTAGCCACTACAAAACCAAGCTTGGCCGGCCTTATAAAGAAGCAATGTCATCCACTATTACCAGTAAAGTTGAAAAGGTACGAGGTGAAAATAATCTTTTAAAAGCGGATGACACTTACCTGGTTAATTACCCCATAAATATAAAGCTTGCAGACACTCAGTGGTCGCTTATTATTGAAGTACCTGCAAATTTAGCTCTGGCTGGCCCACAGGCTTTGAGTGAAAATATGCAAAGTACCGCAGCAGCATTGGGCACTATTATTTTAGTAACCGGCTTAATTATTGCGGGTGTTGCTTTTGTAGTTATGAAATTTGTTGTGGCAGGTGTTATAGCCCCACTTGAACAAATACAAGAACGCGTTGATAACCTAGCCAGTTCAGAAGGTGACTTAACACACACCTTACATGTAGACAGCCATGCCGAACTAATTGCACTGGCTGGTGGCTTTAACCGCTTTTTAACTAAATTACGCGACCTAATTGCTGAGCTTAAAGCCGTATCAGATCAGACTAAGCAACAAGGCGAAATTGCCCAGCATATAGCCATCGACACGAAACATAATGTGCAGGCGCAGTTTAAAGAAATAGAAAGCGTTGTTACCGCTATGAACGAAATGAGCGCAACAGCGCTTGAGGTAGCAAGAGCTTCAGAACAATCAGCGCAGCAAGCTGACGAAATAAACGGCTTAGTGGTAAGCAGTGAGTCGAGCTTGTCGTCGGCTATGACGCAAGTAAAAACTATGTCTGAAGAAATAAAAGAGGCAAACCAAGCAGTTGAAAAAGTAGCGACGCGTAGTAAAGACATAACGCAAATTTTAGATGTGATCAGAACCATTTCAGAGCAAACTAATTTACTGGCACTCAATGCAGCCATTGAGGCAGCAAGGGCTGGCGAACACGGCCGAGGTTTTGCAGTTGTTGCTGATGAGGTACGAGCACTTGCTTCTAAAACACGTTCATCTACTGATGACATTAGCAACCTAATAGACAGCCTACTGCATGAGGTTGGTAATGCTTCCACCGTAATAGAAAAAGGCGTTGTAAGAGCACAAAATGCGGTTGACGAAACCTCTGTCGCCTTTGACGCGTTGCACAGTGTGGTTGTAAAAGTGGATGAAATAACCAATCAAATAACGCATATTGCAACAGCTGCTGAAGAGCAAAGCTTAGTAACAGAAGAAATAAATCGTAATTTAACGCTTATTTCTGATGCGGCATCTCAGTTGTCTGGTTTATCTTCGCAGGCAGGCGATAGTAGCGAAGTTCTTAATAAGCTAGTTGCTCAACAAGATAGCGAACTCAATAAGTTAAAAACCTAACAGGTACATAATTCCTAAAAATAAAAAACGGCGGTAATTGTATTACCGCCGTTTTTTGTCATTCATTGAGTTGTTTAGCTTAGAGCGCTCTCATAATTTTAAACATTTGATCAATCATAGGTTGTGCAAGCTCTTCAACACCCGGGCGGTTAAAGTAGCCGCGTAGCCCTGTAAATTGCACTTTAAAAAAGCGAGCATAGTCTTTTGGGCTAACCTCGCCTTTTAGCTCTTCTCGCGCAATGGCTTGTGCAAATAAATCGCTTAAATAATCTTCAAATTTGTCTGATAAATCAAGGCTTAATGAATACAAACAGCTGTCTTCATCGGCAAACTCACAATTTGCTTTTACTAGCATGCAAATGGCGCTCGGGGCATTTTTTTTATCTTTAATGATGACGTTTTCAACAAACGTTTGTAAACCACCAATAATAGTAGGCGAAGCCAATAAACACGTTTTTATTTGATCTTCTATTTGCATGGTGTAATTTTTTAAAGACTCAATATACAACCCTTCCTTTGAGCCAAACGCAGAATAGATACTACCTGGGCGCATATTAATTGCGTCCTGTAGATCACGGGTGGAAGTGGCATTAAATCCCTTTTCCCAAAATAGCTGACTGGCAAGGCGGACAACAGTCTCGCGCTCAAATTTAACTTTGTTGACCATGGTGTTTCTCAATTAATTTGAACATTCGCTCAATTTTAACTTGAGCAGTCGCTCAAAATCAAATAGTATGTGCTTCGACGTTACTTAAACAACTTATTTTTGGAGCTAACAATGGCAGAATTTACTTTATATACAGCAGAAAATGCACCTGAAGAGTCAAAACCTTTATTAGCCGATTCAGTTGCTGCATTTGGCATGTTACCTAATTTACACGCAGTAATGGCTGAAGCACCAACGCTATTAAAAGGTTACCAAGTACTTCACGAATTATTTCAAAACACTTCATTTAACGCAGAAGAGTTAACAGTGGTATGGCAATCAATTAACGTTGAACATGACTGTCATTACTGTGTACCAGCACACAGTGCCATTGCAGCGTCAATGAAAGTTGACCAAGGTATTGTTGATGCTTTAGTGAATAAAACACCGCTTGCAGATGCAAAACTCGAAACATTACGTGAAACAACATTGGCTATGACGCGTGAACGTGGCGTAATTAGTGACGAGCAGATAGAAAAGTTTTTTGCAGCGGGTTACGGTCAACAGCAACTACTAGAGATTATTGTAGGTTTATCGCAAAAGGTAATGAGCAACTACACTAACCACCTAGCAAATACGCCAGTGGACGAACCATTTAAAAAATTCGCAAAATAATCGCGTTATAATTAACAAAAAAGGCAGCGAAAGCTGCCTTTTTTGTGCCGTAAGCAGCGGGAGCTATTTGAATTTTACGGCTTGATTGCTACGCGTATAAATGCGTGACTCTGGTTTGGTCCATTCACCTTTTTTTAAATAGGAGGTAGACACAACCAATTTCCCATCTTTTAAATCGCTGGTCGACTTCACTTTAGTAATGCCTTCTTTACTACCTGTAACCTCTTCGTAAGCAACAAACTGCGTAGGGCTGAGTACTTTTATAGTGCCTTTTGTATAAAAACCGGCTGTTGTAAAATAATAAAAAACCAATGAGTCTTTTTTGCTATCGTAAAAAATCATCGACTCGCCACCATATTCACCCTCATTAATAGAGTGTTTTGTTCTTATTGCCTTACCATTAAGCGCACGCTCCCATAAGCCTACGTCTTGAACTGGTTTAGTGCCTGGTGCAACATCAAAATCAGCTTGCCACGAGCCTAAATAAGGCTGAAATACACTAAGGTGTTTATCAAGTTTAAGTGGTTGTTCTTTTGCGTGAGTTGTAAAAGCTAAAAAGCACAAAGTAAAAAATAGCACTTTAAAATATGTCATAATTATTCTCTTATTATTTGAATTGATACAGACCAGTATAGGCGATAATTACTTGATAAAGAAAACCTTAATAATTCTATCCTTATTTTTTATATCCGTAGTATGGTTTGTACATTTTCAGTGGGGCGTAACTATTTTCGCGCCTACTTATATAACTGCTATTAGTGCCATAACATTTATTATGTATGCGTGGGATAAACACAAAGCTAAGCAGTCGGTAAATAAAAAAGTAACCCGTACGAGCGAGCGAACTCTTCATTTATTAGCACTATGTGGAGGCTGGCCAGGGGCGTTAATTGCTCAGCAATTATTGCGTCATAAATCACAAAAAAAGCGTTTTATAACGGTACTTTGGGTGTGCATTTTATTAAATGTAGTTTTATATTTTTTTGCTTTAGAGTTTTTTGGGTATTTGGAAATAGCTAATATAAGCCTTTAAAAAAACGATCCCACTGAAAAACAACTAAATCAGTGGGGCGATGGTTGAATAACAGCATTAGCGTTTTAACTGTGCTTCGCTTTGGTTAAGTAATCTAATAATAGGGTTTTGTTCTAATATTTTATTTTTTAAAAAATAGCCAATCAATAACCCGGCAACAAAGCCCCCAATATGTGCGCCATAATCAATGCCATCAGGGCCGCTTAGCGCACCAGATATATTTATAATCAACCAAATTGCAAAAAACCAAGCAGCTGACAGTTTTTTCTGGTAGATAATAATCATAAAAGTGAGGCTGGCATGCCTAAACCACATTAAGTACATACCAAATAAGCCCGCAATTGCACCACTTGCACCTACACTAGGTATTGCTGATGTTGGGCTAACAAGGTAACTAGAGAGAGAAGCTATTAGCCCACACACTAAATACCAGATTAAAAAGCGCTTGTGCCCTAAAACATCTTCTAAGTTGTCACCTACCACATATAAAAAATACATATTCCCTAGCAAATGCATTATTGAGCCATGCAAAAACATACAAGTGAGTAGTGTCCATACTTCATTGCCTTCACTTATATCTGACGGTGTCATGGCAAAAAACTCAATGGCGAAGCCAAATGCTTCACTATTGAAAAAGTATAAAGCAAAAATTAATGTGTTGAGTGCTACTAAACTGAAAGTGACCCATGCTTTTCGCTGAGGTTTTATATTATATTCAACAGGCATTTGAGTTAAAAATTGAAAAAAATACGTTTTCCAGCTTGTTCTTTGATTTAGCTCGTTTAGAGTAGCTTTTAATTCTGGACTTTTTTCAACGCTTTCAAGCTCATCTTTATCAATCCAGGTACCATCACAATGCCTACAAATATCAATTTCGGTATGAAAATCTTCTAGAAGATGAAAACGTTCCAAGCTTTTATTGCAATCAGGACAGTCAAGTTCTGAAATACCTAATGAATCACCAAAGCTGGTTTCAAATTTCTCACCGACAGGACCATCGTTGATTTCGTCAATCATGCGATTAACTTCATTTTTTTCAAACCAAAGGCCGCCACATTCACGGCAGATATCTATTTCTTCACCTTGGTAATTTGTAGCTTCTAAAGCGTGTGTTTTACAATGTGGGCAGTGTTTAGTTGGCATTTTTTAGCTCCTTTAGCGATCCAACAGAAATATCATTTTGTTTTAATTCCATTTTTAACTGTTCCGCATTTTGTTTTAATGCGGGTAATGTTTCATCTTTTATTAAATGAGTTATTTTTTTTAGTTCAATTGCGGCTTGTTTAGCTGACATTTTCCTCGTTATTGCTGCATTGATTACAAAGTCTGCTCGAGAGTAAAACCGACGAATTTTAGTTAAAAACTCACTGGGTGTTTCAAGTGTAGTACGTGAAAACTGCATTGTTTTCCATATGTACTTCTCTAAAGTAGGTTTAAAAAATTCCATTTCAGATTTTGGTGGGCTTTTTGCTAAGCGCTCTGCATATTCCGCAACGGCATTTACGTTATCGTTAACTTCATCAAATAAAGAAGTACGTAGATAATAGTTGTCTTCCATTTTACTAAAAGAATCAAATTTTAAAGCTTGCTCTAAACCACTTTGAGCGGCTAAATACACGCCAAATATGGTAGAGATAACCATAAAAAGTTGATTTAACCAAAAGCCTGTGCTCTTTAGCTCTTTGTTATCAACTGTTTTAAGTGCTTGAGCTAGTTTTTGAGTGGCCGCAGGGTTTTTGGGCTCACTTTGAGATGACGGAGTTGTGGGGTTCACTGCAAAATCCTTTTTTTACTTCCTTTGAAGCGAAATATATTAATGAATGAACATTTAATAATCAATGATTTATTAAATATTCATGTCACTAGTTTTTTTCACTAATCACATTGCTTGATTTAACCACTTTTTAACAATACTGCTCCACTTTGCTCACTCCCTAAATGATCGTCTTTATTATAAATAGGGCAGCTTTTAAGTGATAAACACCCACAGCCAATACATCCATCTACGCGGTCGCGTATGCGTTGCATATACGCTATGCGTTCATCTAATTGAGCTTGCCAGCGTTTTGAAAGCGCAGACCAATCTTTTTTAGTGGGCGTGCGGTTATCGGGCAGTGAGGCAAGTGTTTGTTTTATATCGTCTAGCGAAATGCCCATGGCTTGTGCTGCTTTTATAACGGCCACTCGGCGAAGTACGTCGGGTTTGTAGCGGCGTTGATTGCCGCTGTTTCGCCAGCTTTTTATTAAATGTTTAGTTTCGTAAAAGTGTAATGTAGACACTTTTACACCACTTCTTTTTGCTACGTAACCTACTGTTAAAGTGGCGTCGATCAGCTTTTTTTGCTCAGCAGACATTAATTTTATTCCATGTATTGACCTCAATATAACTTGAGGTTTTAAGCTCCCTTCAACATTAAAAAAGGAGCTGGAAAAATGCAACAAAAACTTAGTCGTAACACCGTTATTATTTATTCATCGGCAAGAAAAAATGGTAACACAGCCGCACATGTTAAAAGTTTTGCTGAGCAAAATGAGCTGCATGTTGTGTGTTTAGATGAATTTAAAATACCGCCTTACAGTTACAGTAAAAAATACACTGATGATGAATTTTTCTCGCTTTTTGAATCACTTTTAAATTACGACCATTGGGTATTTGCTTCGCCAGTGTATTGGTATAGCACCACAACACAAATGAAAACATTCATAGACAGAATTACCGATTACATGGATGACGAACATTTAAAACCAAAGTTGCGTTTACTGCGCAGTAAAGATTTTTCGTTGCTGTCGAATGCGTCGTCGAGTGAGGCGCCAGATGCTTTTGTTGCGATGTTTAAAAACACATTTAGTTATTTAGGCATGCGTTTTTTAACGCATCACCATAAAAGTTCGCACACTTTATCGTGAATAACTGCCTTTTGTACAAAGCATCTGGTACTTTATTTATACACTAAAAAAGCCAAAGGATTGTTTATGAAATATTTACTATTACTTTTGTTGTTAAGCCCATTATCTTTCGCTAATGAGCAACCTATTAACGGTTTTGGTTATTACTATAAAGTACCAGAGCATGCAGCGATTAATGATTCGACTCAATTTAAAATAGCGTTTGATGTGGCCGATGGCGCTAAAAAAGGCGAGCAAAATAATGCGATGAACTCACTTGCCCGCTTTATAAATATGCATGTTGCACATGGCATTAAACCAGAGAACATTAAGTTAGCATTAGTTGTACATGGTGGTGCAAGTGTAGATGTGCTATCGAACGATGAATATAAAAAACGCTTTAACGTTGATAATAAAAACGCGAGCTTAATAAAACAATTATTGACAAATAACACGCAGGTATTTGTTTGCGGGCAGTCGGCTACTCACTTTAAAGTAACGCCTAAACAGCTTATACAAGGCGTTACCATGTCTTTATCTGCTATGACCGCGCATGCTCAACTTCAGCAGCAAGGTTATACTTTGAATCCATTTTAATGAAAAAATCTATTTTATGTTTTGGTGACTCAAATACGTGGGGGTTAAACCCCGCAACGGGAAAGCGTTTTGAGGAAAAAGTAAGGTGGCCGTCGGTATTAGCAGAAAGGCTAGGTGACCAATTTGCTATTATAGAAGCAGGGCAGCCTAATCGAACGCTTGTGAATAATCCACCATTTAATGGGGACTTATCGGGGGTAAGTTATTTAAAACCATTTTTAGAAGCGCACTCTTTGACTGCTATAGTGATAGCCCTTGGTACTAACGATTTAAAAAAGCGCTTTAAATTAACGCCTGAGCAAATAGGGAATGGCTTAGCAAATTTAATAGACAGTATTGAAGGGTTTTACGATGGGAATAAACAACCCAAGCTCATAATATTGAGCCCACCCTATGTTAGTTGTGTAGGGCAATATAAACATGTTTACGAGGGCGCACCGAGTAAAAACCTAGCTTTGAGTAAAGAGTTTGAAAATGTAGCGTGTATTAAAAATGCCAACTTTTATGATTTACAAAAAATCGTTTCTGTTTCACCCATTGATGGGGTACATATAGAAGCCAATAGCCATGCTAAAATAGCGGGTTTAGTGTGTAATTTAATAAATGAAGTTGATGCTTAATTAACGCTAACGCTTAAATTATAAGTACGCTATTTACTATGAATATTGTGAGCTTATTTGCATTTAAGGCTGATTATGCAATGATGGAGAACACACTGATAGTGAATGCTTTATAGGCAATAAGGACATAATGAAAAAATACCAACAAAAGTCATTAATTGCAGTTTTAACCGGTGTTTTGGTTTTTGTGTTAGGTAGCCTCGTTTTACTGTATTTTGCGGGGCAAAAATTAGCGGCTGCAATACATAAAGATGCAAAGCAAATTGTTAACCACATAGACGCAGCTGTAAGCGAGCGACGCCAAATTCTTTTTCCTTTAAATGCATTAAACTTCTCTGAGTGTAGCAACGAAAACCTGCTTGAAATGCGACGTGCACTTTTTGATGCCAAGTATGTTGTAGATATCGGCTTTTTTAAAAATAATCAGCTTGTTTGTACCACAGGTTCGGGTGTACTAAAAAACCCAATAAATGATAGAACCCCCGACTATATTCGTAACAATCTTGAAAGTAAAAACGACAATAACATCAGAGTTCGGTTTGAGCCAAACTTAAGAATTTTACTTTTTGAAGAGCGAATAATGCAGGTCGTGATTGTAAGGCAGGGTAACTATAATTTAATTATGGATACTGCAGCCATTAGTCGCAGTAATATTGCAGCACCGTACTGGGAAATAACGTATAAAACGGGTTCTGAGTCATTTCATTTGGCAGGTAAAAGCGGCTTGAGTAAAGAGCTTGTAAGCCACAAACAAATACCATTTGAAACCGCACTTATGTGCAGCAATAAAAATAAAGGATATTGCGTTGCGGTTAGAACACCATGGAGTGAGTTTTTCGCTGACAATCAATTTTTGCTGATTATTTCTCTTATTTTAACCTGCCTAACGGGTGTGTCGAGCGCGCTAATAGTGGATTATCAAATTGCCGCTCGTCGCTCTACTAATAATAGAGTGCGTAAAGGCTTAACAAAGGGCTCATTTTATTGGACTTACCAACCTATTATTTGTTTGCACACAGGTAAAGTAATTGGTTGTGAGGTGCTAGCTCGCTTTGAAGACAAATACGGGCCACTTTACCCCGATGAGTTTATTCCGGTGATACGAAAAAATAATTTAACGTGGTCGTTTACTCAAGCAATGGTAGCGAAAGTACTTAAAGAGCTTACAGAGTTGGACGATTTACCAACGGGTTTTAAGGTGTCTATTAATATATTTCCTTGCGATGTGGAGCTTGGAAATGTATCGCTGTTGACACAAGAACCTGCACTTATTAATTCACGCTTTATTATTTGCCTAGAAATAACCGAAGACGAGTACCTCGATACTAGCATTGCACATGCTCATTTTAGAACGCTGGTTGATTCTGGATTTAATTTGTCGCTGGATGATTTTGGTACTGGCTATTCTAATTTAAGAAATTTACAAAATTTAAGTTTCCACCAGTTAAAAATAGACCGAACTTTTGTACAAGATATAGCCACGCAAGGTTTAAAGGCGTCTATGATCCCTAATATAATGGAGTTAGTGCGTAAGTTTAATTACACCTGTGTAGCTGAAGGAATAGAAACAACTGAGCAAGAAGCTATGTTAAAAAGCGCGGGTGTACATTATGGGCAAGGTTGGAAATACGGCCGGCCAATGAAGGTCGATAAATTTAAACGGTATATAGCACAGCAAACGCTTTAAAAAAGATCGACGATCTTTTTTAAAGCGTATAAGCAGTTAAATTTATTATAAAAACAGGCTAATTAGAATGATTAGATCAATATTTACAATGCTTTTGTTACTCTTAATAACTGGCTGCGCATCGCAATACCCTAATCAGCAAGTTGTCGGAAAGCAATTTCCAACGATTACTGGCGAAAGCTTAGAGAAGAAAGAATTTGTTATTCCGAGTGATTTTAACACTGAAAAAACCTTGCTGCTTATAGGCTATAAACAAGATAGCCAGTTTGATATTGATCGCTGGTTAATCGGTTTAGATATGGCAGGTGTAACACTCCCTACCTATGAGTTACCTACCATTGCCGGCATGGCACCGCGAATGTTTAGCACGTTTATTGATAATGGTATGCGCAAAGGGATTCCTAAAGAGTTATGGGGTGGTGTTATTACTATTTATAAAGACGGTGAAGCGGTGCAAAAGTTTACTGGTAACCAAAGTCCTAACAATTCGCGCGTTATTCTTATAGATAGCACAGGGAAAATATTATATTTTTACGACCGTGGTTTCTCTGTTGATGCACTCAATAAATTAAAGGCAAAAATATAATATGAGGCCGGTAATTTTATAGCCGGCCATGAATTTTATTTAAATGGGTGGGTTTTAAGCCAATGCTCCGCAATTTGTTCGCGCGTGGCAAACCAAACTTGTTCATGCGAGCGGGCATATTCTAAAAAACGTGCGAGGGCTTTAATGCGCCCAGGGCGGCCAATTAAGCGGCAATGCAGCCCTATCGACATCATTTTTGGGGTGTTTTCACCTTCTGGGTCGCCTTCTTCATAAAGCGTATCAAAGGCATCTTTTAAATAATTATAAAACTGATCGCCGGCGTTAAAGCCTTGCACAGCAGCAAAGCGCATGTCGTTTACATCAAGCGTGTAGGGCACTATTAACTGTGGTTTACCTTCTTTAATACTGTAAAAGGGTAAGTCGTCGCTGTAGTCATCGGCATCATATAAAAACGAGCCATTTTCTACCACAAGGGCAGCAGTATTTGGGCTTGTGCGCCCGGTGTACCAGCCTGTTGGCTTCTTACCAGTAAGCGTTTGAATGATCTCAGTGGCTTTTTGCATGTGCTCGCGCTCGGTTTGTTTATCAATGCTTTGATAATTAATCCAGCGCAGGCCGTGGCTTGCAATTTCGTGCCCTGCATCAACAAAGGCTTTAGCTACATTGGGGTGGCGCTCAAGGGCCATTGCCACGGCAAAAATGGTGACCGGTATATCGTATTTTTTAAAGAGTTTAAGTAAACGCCATACACCTGCTCGCGAGCCATATTCGTAAATGGACTCCATGCTTATATGGCGGTCTTCTACATGCGGGGCACTGACTATTTCAGATAAAAATGTTTCGGCCGCTGCATCACCATGTAATACACAGTTTTCGCCGCCTTCTTCGTAATTTAATACCACTTGCACAGCAATGCGGGCTTTATTGGGCCAATTTGCATGGGGCACCTGTGAGCCATAACCAATTAAATCGCGCGGGTAGTGTTTAAATTGCTCGCTCATGCTATTGCTCCTTTTTTACTGTACTTAGCCAAGTGCCCAGCGTTTCGCGCTCTGCATCAGTCATTTTGGTCATATTAGCCAATGGCATATCTTTGGTAATAACGGCGCGGGTATGAATAAGCGTGCTGGCTTTTTTTACATCATTAATAGAGTCGAGCTTAAAGCCAAGGGGCGCGGTTTGAAAAAGCTTTGATGTAGGTGTTTCACTGTGGCACTGTGTACAGTGCTTGCTGATTATTTCCCATGCTTGGGTGTCGGTAATGCTTGCTTGTAAAGGCGCGCTTTCGCCTGTATTTGTTGGGCTGCTAGGCCAAGGCGCTATGGCAAGCATTAAGGCAAAAAAGGCGGCAATACCACTTATAAGTACCGAGGGTTTATTAACGCCTTGGTGCTTTAAGTTAAAGTAATGGCGTATCCACATGCCAATGCCAAATAGCGCAATTAATATAAGCCAGCCAAAGCTGTGGCTGTAGGTATAAGGAAAGTGGTTGCTCAGCATAATAAATACCACTGGTAACGTAGCGTAGTTATTATGAATAGAGCACAGCTTTGCTTTTAAACCCGGTGCTGAATCAGGAATGCGGCCAGCTTCTACTTCGCTTACCATGTAGCGCTGCCCTGGCATAATAATGTGATACACATTACCAACCATACACGTGCCAATAAGCGCGCCTACATGAATATACACAGCGCGGTCACTAAATAGCTGATCGACCCCGTAAGTCCAAAGGGCCAATATGCCAATGACCACAGCAATAAACGCTTTACCGTTTTCAACGAGCGAGGTTTTGCACAATAAACGATAAACACCATACCCTAAGCCAATAAAGCCAAGCGATGCGCCAATAGCGGCAAATTTACTTAGCTCACTTTTACTGTTATCGATTAGGTAAACATCAGCGCCAACATAATAAAGTAGGCTAAATAATAAAATACCGGTGATCCACGTTGTGTAGGCTTCCCACTTAAACCAGTGCAGGGTGTGCGGCATTTTTTCAGGGCCATTTTGATACTTAGCAACTTCGTAAAAGCCACCGCCGTGCACGGCCCATAAATCGCCTTTTATGCCTTTGTCTTGTTTCCACTGTGGCGGGGTTTGTAAGTTATTATCAAGCCACGCAAAATAAAACGACGCTCCAATCCACGCTATACCTGAAATTACATGAAAATAACGCAGTACTAAATGAGCAAGCTCAAATAAATAATTTTCCATTGGCTAAGCCTCTTCTAATTGCGGTGTCTGGGTGGCTGTAAATTGTTTTTTATCATCGCGCTTATACACGCTTTTACCCATGATGTAGGTTTGTTCAATGCAGCGGTCGTCGCCTAGCATCATCATGGCAAAGAGTTGCTCGTGCAGGGTTTTTGCATGGCCAATTCTGAATTTTAAAAACGAGGTGGCGGCGTAATCCATTACAATAAAGTCAGCCTCGCAACCTATTGCAAAATTACCTATGGTGCCCTCTAAATCAAGGGCTCGCGCACCGCCAAGAGTTGCTAAGTATAGGCCCTTAAAAGCTGAGAATTTTTGACCTTGAAGCTGTTGAATTTTGTACGCTTCGTTACCTGTTTGCAGCATCGAAAAACTTGTTCCTGCGCCTACATCTGTACCCATGCCTACGTTAATACCGTGCTCTTCACAGGCCTTTAAGTTTAATAAGCCAGAGCCTAAAAATAAGTTAGAGGTAGGGCAGTGAGAAATAGCCGCGTTGTTATCTGCAAGGCAGCAAAGCTCGCGCTCAGATAAATGAATACTATGAGCAAATACAGAGCGTTTACGCACCATTTTAGCTTGCTCGTAAACACTTAAGTAGTCATCAGCTTCTGGGAATAACCCTTTTACCCATTCACACTCGTCTTTGTTTTCAGATAAGTGCGTATGCAGGTACGTGTCGGGGTATTCTTCTAATAGCTGAGTACATTTTTGTAGTTGCTCAGGGGTAGATGTAGGTGCAAAACGTGGCGTTACCGCGTAGCTCAACCTATCAACATTGTGCCATTTTTTTATTAGTGCTTTTGATTGATCGTAACTGGTTTGCGCGCAATCTGATAAATCGTCAGGGCAATTACGGTCCATCATTACCTTACCGGCAATCATGCGTAAATTACGTTTTTGAGATTCGTTAAAAAACGCATCAACCGATTGTGGGTGTACCGTGCCAAACACTAGTGCGGTGGTGGTGCCATTACGTAGTAGCTCATCTAAAAAGCGGTTTGAAACCTCACTTGAGTACACTTCACTGGCAAACTTTTTTTCAGTAGGGAAGGCGTATTCTGTAAGCCAGCTTAAAAGCTGCTCGCCATACGCGCCTACCATTTCGGTTTGCGGCAAATGTATGTGTGTGTCTATCATGCCAGGCATAACCAATTTACCATCGTGGCGAATAATAGTGGCTGACTTATCAATGTTTGGCAGTATGTCTTGCTCGTAACCAAGGTTAACCACTTTGCCATTTTGAATAACTAATACGCCTTTTTCAAAATAGCGATGGGCGCTTTCGCCTGCTATGGCAGGGTCGTCAACAAAATCGAGTATGTTGGCACAAATTACGGTTAGTTTATTATTATTTTGCGTGCTCATTGTTAGCTACCTCTGTACGTTGAGTAGCCAAATGGGCTAAGCAATAACGGAATATGATGGTGTTTTTGATCTTGCAATCTAAAGGTAATTTGCGTCTCTGGGTAAAACGCTGGGGTAGGTTGGTTTTCATAGTAACTATCTAAATCAAATACCAACTTATAGGTGGCAAATGCTACGTCTGTATTTAGCCAGTCGGTAATGCGCCCGTCGCTGTTTGTTTTACCTTGAGCAATTAATTGCCACTCGTTATTAGTGTGAACAAACAATTTTACTGTGACATTTTCAGCCGGCTTGCCTGTACTGGTATCGAGAATATGGGTAGTGATAGGGCTTTTATTCATACTTTTATTCATAGCAATGACTCCAATCTTATTTTTGTTATTTTGGCTTGTTCGCCCGCGGCAATTGTTAGCTCTTTTTCGCGGGTGTTGTGTACGCGCTGCTCTATTAGCTCAAACATTTGCTCAGCACTTTTACCGCTGGCACACACAATAAAAATAAAGCCAAATTTACTGAGGTATTGTTTATTTAGCTCAATCATTTTTTTTAGGGTTTGCTCGTTTGCTTTGCTCATACCCGATTGTTCGTGCCCCGCTTTTTTTGCGGTAGCGGCGTACTTTTTACTTAATGTTGATAAATCGCCTATTTGCGGGTGGCCTTCAAAAGCGGCCAAATAATCGCTCTCACTTAGGCTATCCCATACGGTTTGCGCACTGTGAAAGAGGTGATCTTTATTTTTAAATGGCATGATATTTAGCATACCGAGTACCCAGTTAGGAGCGGCGCAGCAGTGCTCTAATGCTTGATGCGCTTGCGCTGCATTTAGGTCGTTAATTTTTAAGCTACTCATGCGCTTTCTTCCTCGTGCGTGGTGCTAATTAATGCATTTTTAAGTACGCGCCATTGCAGGCCTTGGCGTTTGGGCGCATGGGTTTGCATAGCCTGATAAAGGCCAATTAACTGCCCGCTAATCGAAATGGCTACTTCCATAGGGAGCTTGCCCGTTACATTTTCAAGCCCAACAGGGCAGGTCATTTGGTTTATTTGCTCGGTGGTAAAATTGCGATGAGCTAAGCGTTGTTTAAAGCGTTTTGCTTTGGTATCAGAGCCAATAACACCAAGCCAATTGGCATCAGCACGTTTAATAATGGCTTGTGTGAGTGCAAAATCGAGCTGGTGGTTATGGGTTAATATTAAGTAATTATTAGTTTTAGGGGCGCGTTTTACTTGCTCTGTTGGCTCTTCATCAACCACTTTTATTACGTTATTAGGAATAGCTTGTGGGAATACATCGGCGCGGCTATCTATCCAACGTATGCGCATCGGTAATTGCGCCAATATACCAATAAGCGCCTGTGCTACATGGCCTGCGCCGTATATGTCGAGGGTAAAGCGCTCGCATTGCATGCACTCAAGCATAACGGTGGCAGCTCCGCCGCAGCACTGGCCTAAATTTGCGCCTAAGTTAAACTGCTCTATAACTTGGGCTGCCTCGCCTTTAGCAAGTAGTTCGCGTGCTTTTTCTATTACTACGTATTCAAGGTGACCACCGCCAAGGGTGTCGTAAATGTGCTCGCCGCTTATTACCATTTTAGAGCCTGTGCCACGGGGGGTTGAGCCATTGGTTCCCAGCACTGTCGCAATAACATAGTTAGTGCCGCTTTGTTCGTGCTCATTTATAGCCTGCGCCCAATTTTGAGTATGAAAACCCTGAAATGACTCATTTAAATTAGCCATGTTGCTGCTCCTTAAACCAGCTAGCGGTTTGCTCAATTGCGTTTAATACACGCTCAGGTGTTGCAGGCGTATCAAGTGGGGCAGTGTATTTGTAGTCGGCCACACTGCTTATGGCATTACGAATCGCACTCCACACACTAAAGGCCAACATAAACGGCGGCTCGCCAACTGCTTTTGACCTAAATACAGTGGTTTCTGGGTTGGCCGAGTTATATAAATTGACGTTAAATTCGGCTGGGGTATCGCCAATTGCAGGAATTTTATAGTTAGCAGGGCCAAAGCTGGCAAGCTGGCCTTTTTCGTTCCATTGTAAGTCTTCGGTGGTGAGCCAGCCCATACCTTGCACAAAAGCCCCTTCAATTTGGCCTATATCAAGTGCAGGGTTTATTGAACTGCCCACATCGTGCAGTATATCAACACGGGTTACTGTGTTTTCGCCTGTCATCGTATCGATTTCTACTTCACTGAGTGCTACGCCATGCGCGTAGTAAAAAAATGGTCGGCCTTCGCCTTTCGCTCTATCGTAATGAATTTTAGGGGTGGCGTAATAACCGGTTGATGAAAGCGATATACGATTCATGTAAGCAAGGTTTGCAAGTTCGCTAAAGCTAATTTCGCCTTTACTAAAGGTAATAAGGTTATCTTTGAATACAATACTTTGGCTGTCTACTTCAAAGTGCTCGCTTATAAAGTTTATTAAGCGCTCTTTTATTGTGTTTACTGCATTTAGTGCCGCCATACCGTTTAAGTCGGTACCGCTTGAAGCCGCGGTTGGCGAGGTGTTTGGTACTTTGTCGGTACGAGTAGCGCTTATGCTTACTGCGTCAAAATCAACGCCAAAGCCATGGGCTACAATTTGCGCTATTTTTGTATTAAGCCCTTGACCCATTTCGGTGCCGCCATGGTTTAAATGGATTGATCCATCGCTATAAACATGTACGAGTGCACCCGCCTGGTTTAAGTGCTGTACGGTAAACGATATACCGTATTTAACCGGCGTCATCGCAAGACCCTTTTTTATAATAGGGGATGATGCGTTAAAGGCTTTAATAGTCTCTTTTCGCGCCCAGTAATCACCCGATTCTTCAAGATGGGCAATCATATCTTTTAAAATATGCTGCTCTACGGTTTGATGATACGGCGTGGTGTCGCGGCCTTTTTTGTATAAATTAAGTTTTCGGATCTCAAGCGGGTCTTTACCTAATTTAGCGGCTATGTCGTCCATTATTAGCTCGCCCATGATCATGCCTTGCGGGCCACCAAATCCTCTGAATGCGGTGTGGCTTACAGTATTAACTTTACAGCGATTCCCTTTAATTGTGGCGGCTGGGTAGTAATAAGCGTTATCGGCATGAAACATGGCGCGGTCTACAATGGCATCGGATAAGTCAGGCGAATAACCACAAAACCCATTTACGGTTACATCAGCGCCTTCAATTAGGCCATTTTGGTCAAACCCTACATGGTATTGATTATAAAATGGGTGGCGTTTACCGGTAAGTTTAAAGTCGTCGCTGCGGGCTAGCCGCATTTTAACGGCGCAGCCAAGGTGATAAACCGCAAGCGCTGCAAGGCAAGCCCACGGCGCGCCTTGAGTTTCTTTGCCGCCAAAAGCACCGCCCATTCGGCGGGTTTCTACGTTTACAAAGCTAAATGGCTTTTTTAAAATTTTGGCAACTAAGTGCTGCACCTCTGTTGGGTGCTGCGTAGAACATTGCACATGAACCCCGCCATCGTTGTCGGGCTGAGCGAGTGCTATTTGCCCCTCAAGGTAAAAGTGTTCTTGCCCGCCTATGTGTATTTCACCTTTAAGTTGGTGGGCTGCATTATTTATGGCTTGCTCGCTATTACCGCGCTTGAGTGAATGTGGCGGTCTTACCCAGTGCTCTTTTTTTATCGCTTCTTTAATATCAAGTATGGGGGTGGTTTGCTCGCACTCTATAACCACTAAGCGAGCAGCGCGGCGCGCCATTTCGTAGCTGTCGGCAACGACTACCAGCACAGGTTGCCCGTGGTATTGAATTTCGTGATTGGTTAATAGCACATCACCTGGGAATATGGGGCCAATATCAAGCTTACCGGGTACATCATCAGCCGATAAAATACGCTTAACACCTGCCACTTCAAGCGCTTTGCTTGTATCAATTGATTTAATAAAGCCGCTGGTAATGGGCGCAAGTACAGGGTAGGCGTGTAAGCAGCCATGAGGCTCTGGGTTATCGTCGGCGTAGTTTGCATTGCCACATACTTGTTTTATTGCACTTTCGTGGTACTTAGATTGGCCAACGCTTCCGCCTTGGGCTTTTAGTTTATCCATTTCAAAGTGACGCATGTGAGATCCTCGTAATGGCAATGTTGTTATTATTTTTATTGCTACTAGGCTGTGCATCGCAAAACTCAATACCAATACGCTGTAGCAAGTTTTTGCTTACTGAAGTGCGGTAATGTGCGCTGCTGCGTACATCGCTCATTGGGGAAAAGTCGTCATTTATAGCGGCTGCGGCATCTATAAACGTACTTACTTGTAAGGGCTGAGCATTAAGTTTTTGCTCTATGTGCGTGGCGCGTTTGGGTATTGCTGCCATACCGCCCATGGCGCAGCGGGCATTGCTAATTACGCCTTGCGTTTGCTCTATAGCCAGTACTAAACACACAGTAGATATGTCATCTTCAAAGCGTTTTGAAATTTTATGGCACGCAAGCTTTAACGAGTCTGGGCGTTTTGGCACTGTAATTTTGCTAATTACTTCATCGCTTTTAATGACTGTTTTTTTGTAATCAACAAAGTAGTCGGCCACGTTTATAGTGCTTGTGCCTGCTGCGCTTAATAAATCCATAGTGGCATTAAGTGCAATGAGTAAAGGAGCTGGATCGCCAATAGGAGAGGCATTTCCTATGCTGCCACCTAAGGTGCCACTGTTACGTACTTGGTTAGAGCCAAGGCGTTCAAACAGCTCTTTAGACTCAGGGTAGTAAGTGTAAAACGCTTCAACAAACTGGCTGTAAGGGAGTGCTGCACCAATATGTAGCTCGCCGTCGTTATCGCTTAAAGTGCACAGCTCACAGGTTTGGCTTAGGGATATTATTACATCGGGTAATAGCATATTTTGGCTAAGCTCAATGGCAAAGTCGGTGCCACCAGCAACCAAGTGTGCATGCGGATATAGCGCTTTTAGTTCAACTAGCTGCTTAGCATTTTGAGGCAAGTAGAATTTGCGTGGGCCATTTTTTAAAAATGGGACATCGTCATCATATTGCGTATTAAATGAGGCTTTAAACTGAGCGGCCATGGCTGAGTAAGGCTCATTTTTGCGCTCATAGCTGTAGGCTTTTTCTACTGCGAGTAAAATAGGGCTATAGCCAGTACAACGGCACAAGTTACCACCTAAAGCATGAATAGCGGCTTTTTTACCTGGGTAACTCGGGTTATTAATATAAAGCGCCAGCATACTCATTATTATGCCAGGGGTACAAAAACCACATTGCGAACCATGGCACTCTACTAATGCGCGCTGTACTGGGTGTAAGTCATCAAAGGTTGGGTAAAGCCCCGTTGTTACAGCCTCTACGGTTACTATGTGTTTTGCGTGTGCATTGCCTAATAAAAGCAGGCAGCTGTTCATGGTTTGGTAGTGCCAAACAGGGTTACCGTTTAAGTTTGTTTTTTCTTCGCCGACTAAAATTGTGCACGCGCCACAATCGCCTGTAGCACACCCTTCTTTAGTGCCCACTTTCCCTTTTTTGGTGCGTAGCCAGTCCAAAATGGTGAGACTTGGCGAGCATTCTTGTTCTTCAATTGGCGTGTTATTTAATAGAAACTGAATCACACAGACCCCCTTAGCTTTTTAACACCCTGTTTTTAATAAGGTTTGTTGTTTGCTTTTTCGTATTGTTATTGCGCAAGTAAGAAAAAAGCTGTTTTATTATGATTAATACTTTGCAGTTAACATGCCATATCTGACCGATCGGTTAGCTTCTTGTGCCTTAGTGAGTTTAATAAGCATTAAAAGCAAGGTTGTGGGTTGTTTATTTGCTTTTATATCAGTAATTAAGTTTATTTTTGTTCTTTGTTATATGAGGTGGTTAAATTTTTTTGTTGGTTTTTAGGTGAGATTTAAATAGCTTTTATATATAAACCTGACCAAAAGGATATGTTTATTTTTGTGAGCTTTTTGCTTTTGAAAAGTGCGTTTATATAACTTTTTAAGTTACAGATGTGTGAATATTTGTTTGGCTAGGTTGAATGCTTTTTATAAAGAACAAGGTCTTTATTAGGCATGACAAATTTAATGGGCACATAATGAACTTAACACACACAAATAACGCACTCACCTTTTTACTTACACTTAGCTTTGCATTACTTGGCGTATCGTTTGCTCTAGGTGCAAACCCAAACACACTCATAGCGACCTTTAGCTTTTATGAACTTGATACGTTATTCAGTGTAAATACGTTAGGTTTGTTCACAGGCACCGCTATGATTGCATTGGCACTCGCCACTTTCGCTGCACATTTTAAATTACTAAAGCCTTTGCCAGTAGCGGTTTTAGCGTTAGTTGTTAGCATAGTGCCTTTACTTACCTTATTTGCCAGTAACCGTTGGATGGCACAGTTAGGCGGCTTTCCAATTATTGGCAGTGGGCAAGGCATAATTAAATACTTTGCTGTTATCCCTTTGTATTTATTTTTGTTTTATAAAAATAAGCTCACCGACAAACAACACGTACTTTTAAACTTTATACCGGTTGCTATGGTTTTACTGTGGATTGGCGGCATGAAATTTTATGAGTTTGAAGCCAAAGCCATTTTAGGCTTAGTAGAAACCTCACCGTTTATGTCGTGGTTATACACGGTATTTAGCGTACAAGGCGCATCAAACGTAATTGGCGGGTTTGATGTATTATTTGCAGTGCTTCTTGGCGCAGGTATTTTACTTAATAATAAAAAGCTCATTATTGTTAGTGGTTTAGCGTGTTTAAGTGTATTTTTAATGACCCAAACATTTCTATTTACCGCCACCGGCGCATTGAGTTCAGGCACGTTATTAGATCGATTAGGCCAATTTGTAATTAAAGATTTATGGTATGTAGGCAACTTAATTGTTATTGCCACTTTAATACTATTTAAACCAGCTAAATAAAGTAAAGAGAACCTTATGATCAGTTGCAACCATTACGATTACATCGAAATTGCTTGTATGCACCATTTAAGTATTGAGCTTATTTTAAAAAATGGCGATGTTGTGTGTGGTGTAGCCGCTGATACAAAACGCAATGCACTCAAACAAGAGTGCATTGCCATAAATGCAAGTGGCGAGCTAAAGCTCATAGAACTTAACGGCATTAGTGTAATTAAAGCGCTCACTCACAACCCGTATTTTGATAATATAAACTTTGAGGTTAATTAAATACTCCACTATAGCTTTATTAATAATGCTGCAAAGGCAGCGCTGTAAACCCCTATTAAAAACAAACAATGTATATAATCCGCAACTTTTACTCTAATTCGCAACCCAACCCAATAACCTTATCAATACGGCTTTTGTATCTTATGAAAAGTCACGTTTATAACCCCTAATTGCCTGTTTACATTGTAGTTATTTGGTGGGATTATTCAGCTATATTATGTGTGCCGTTTACGGCAAGCGTCATATCCTTTATTTGGAGTAGTTGTTGTTAAAGTGTAGTAAGTGCAAAACAAAAAATAGTTTTAAAACTGATTTTTGGATGTCAAAAATCGATATGGTGGGATTTCTTTTTCTTAGCCTTTGTTTATCTATTCCAATAGGTTTCTTGGCTTTTTTAGCTGAAGAGTCACAAGGTTTTGCTTATTTTATAGCTTTTTTTACATTTGTTATTGCAGTAATTGGCAAGCACTATAAGGTTGTGGCACTTTTATTTGTTGAGTTGTGTATAGATTCAGCACTCTACGAAAATGGCGCTTATGAATTTAGTTTTATGGTGGCAACAGCGTTTGTTCTGACGTTTATAAAAATTGGAAGTAAAGTGTATGGCTTCTTTTTTCAGTGCGTTAACTATAAGTTCGAATTAGATATCACCTGTGGTAAGTGTAAGAAAGTTTATAAGCAATTAAAATTACCGCAGCAGGCATAGTCAGCATATATCAAGCGCATTAAAAATGGCGTTAAATGCTCTTTTGAGACTCATTCTCTGCTAATTATAGCCAAGCATTCCCCGCATTATATGCAGCGTTAGCAATCATCAATCTTAGTAAGGAGCCAACATTTGAAAAAAGTTATACTCGCTGTTGCAGTTTTAATGTCGAGCATTTCACATGCATCGGAAAATGCGAAAAGTTTTTTTGATGAATATACGAAGTTAGGTAGTAATTTTGACGTGAAAGTTGCTTCTTTATATGCAAACGATGCCAAAATTCATTCCTATCGCGTTTACCCGCATGGTACGGAGCGTCAAATGGAAATTACGGGTGAACAGTGGAAGGTGCTTGTCCAACGTGTAATGCCATTGGCAAAAATGAAAAATGACAAAAGCACATTCAAAAACATAGCAATAAAGCCTGAAGGAAATGGCTACAAGATCAAGGCACACCGATTTTCTGAAAAGAAATGTTATACCGATAAAGGCTATTATATGCTTCTAAAAAGAACGGAGAAGGGGCAGCTAGAAATTGTGGAAGAATACATGGAAACACAGCCGCAATCTGATTGCTAACCTACCACCTAGTTACATTATTAAATAATTGACGTAAATACGCCGTTTAAACATCAGTAATATTACAATTGAATATAAAAAGCAGGTATTTACTATTACTGCTTTAGCTTTAGCTGTAGCTGTAGCTGTAACTCATCTTGGTGATATGCGAGTAAAACCTCGCAAAGTTAATCGTTAAATAGAGCAATACTTACATTTTAACCTCTGGACTACTTATTAGCTTCACTATTCTTTTAACGTTTGTGTATACAGTACAAGTGCGCTGTACATTACGCTGAGTGCTTTTGTTACATCCTCATCAATAACAGCTTCTGCTGGGTGATGGCTTATGCCGCCAGGGCTGCGTATAAATAGCATGCCAACGGGGCAAATTGGAGCGATTGCCATTGCATCGTGCCCAGCGCCAGAGGCAAGTGAAGGCGATGCTTGGTTGTTGAGTTTACATGCGCTAGTAAATAAATGCTGAATTTGAGTGTCGCACGCTACGGCTTCGGCGGCATGAGTCCACTGCCAATCAAGCGTTAAATCACGGCTAGTTGCAATTTGCTCCGCGCGAGTATGTATTGCATTAAGTAATACTGCTAGGTCGTCATCGTTTTGAGCACGTGCGTCTAGGCTTATGGTTGTTTTACCGGCAATTACATTTGTTGCACCGGGGCGCGATTGTATTTGTCCTACGGTGGCAACTTCGCCATTTTTAGCATTGTTTGCTAGTTTTTCAATTTCGGTTACTAATTCAGCGCAGCCTGCTAGTGAATCCTGCCTCAAGTTCATTGGGGTTGTACCTGCGTGGCCGCTTTGACCTGTTAAAGTGATCATAGCGCGTTTGGCGCCAGCAATAGCGGTTACTACGCCTAGCGCCTGATTTACCGATTCAAGCACAGGGCCTTGCTCTATGTGGGTTTCCCAGTAACCGAGTAACTCGCTTTTGTTGAGCACAGCTTTTGCGTAATCATTTGGGTTTAGGCCAAAATCCAGCATGGCTTGGCGCATGGTAATGCCGTTTGTATCTTGTATATTTAACCACTGGGGGTCAAACTCGTTCGCCAGTGCTTTTGAGCCAATTAATGTGGTGGCAAAGCGGGTGCCTTCTTCATCACAAAAACCCACAACATCTAAATGAAACGGTAGATCTAGCTCTAATTCATGTGCAAGGGCGGCTATTTCAATACCGAGTAACACCCCTAAAATACCATCAAATGCGCCGGCATTTGGTACGGTGTCAAGGTGCGACCCTATAATTAAACGTTTAGCGTGCGGGTTTGATGATGCTAAGCGCCCCCATAAATTGCCTACTTCGTCTTGCCACGATTGCATGCCTGCCTCAGCCATCCACTCGGCAGTAACGCTATTGCATTCTTTGTGCTCTTTAGATAAATACACGCGGTGAATGCCACCTTGCATTTGCGATAGGCTGCTAAGTGTTTTACAACGCACTAAGGCGCGTGCAGCAAATTTATTAGCCAGCTCGCTGTTTAATAATGGCTCATAGAGTGGGCTTGCAATCGTCATGCTAAATCCTTTTTATTATTTGTAATGGGCAAGGGCGGCAATAGCGGCTTCGCCTTTAGGGCCTTTGTAACCGTTGGCATGCAGGCAGGCATCTAGGCTTGCCAATGTTTGTAATACGGCATCTTTACGGGCGTTGTAGCCCATAGTGCCAATACGCCAAATTTTGCCATGCAGTGGCCCAAACGAGGTGCCAATTTCAATACCAAAGTCGGTTAGCATTTGTTCGCGTACATGGTCGGCGTTAATTCCTTCGGGAATATAGACACCCACTACGTTGTTCATTTTATGACTAATGTCGCCAAATACGTTTAAGCCCAGCGCTTGAATACCCGTTAGCATGGCATCGCCGTGTAATTTGTGGCGGGCAACGCAGTTATCTACGCCTTCTTCAATAACAATGCGTGCACATTCTGATGCGCAATACAGCATGCTAGTGGCTTCGGTGTGGTGGTTAAGGCGCTCCTCCCCCCAGTAATTCATGATCATGCCTAAATCAAAGTAGTTAGAGCGTACAAATGGCTCGGTGCCGTCGGTATGCTCCGCGGTGCGGATCCCCGCTTCTACTTTTTTACGCTTTTGGATCCAATTAGTGCATTTATCGCTTAGTGTTAATGGCGCAGAACCAGACGGGCCACCTAAACATTTTTGCAAACCAACCGACAGCGCGTCGAGTTTCCACTCATCGGCGGGTAAATCGTTACCCACAATTGAGGCGGTGGCATCGCAGTAAAATAATACATCGTGCTTTTGGCAAATATCACCAATGTATTCAAGCGGCTGGTTCATGGTTGTAGAGGTATCGCCTTGCACCATGGCAAGTACATGGGGTTTTACATCAACAATGGCTTTTTCTATTTGCTCGGGGGTAAATACTTCGCCCCACGGTACGTCTATGGTGTGTACTTTAGCGCCAACGCGCTCGGCTATTTCAGCAAGCAAGTGGCCAAAGCGCCCCATAATTGGCACCAGCACTTTATCGCCCGGGCGTAAAATAGAGCATAAAACGGCTTCTATGCCTGCGCGCGATGTGCCATCAACTAACATGGTCCATTCGTTTTTGGTTTTAAATATTTCACGATAGCGGGCCATGGTTTCGTTCATAAAACCGGTCATTACTGGGTCGTATTGGCCAATTAGCTGCGCCGACATAGCACGCAGTACGCGTGGATCTGCGTTAATTGGCCCAGGTCCCATGAGTAAACGCTGCGGTGGATTTAAAGTTTGAATTTGCGTGTTGCTAAACATGTTTTAGGCTCCGAGAGTCTGAATAAGCATGCGAATGCCCGTTATCATTAATACAACGGCAAAGGCGCGTTTTAATTGTTTTTGATCCAGCTTACTACCAATTTTTACGCCAATAGGCGCAAACAAAATAGTGAGTGGAATAATAAGTAAAAAGGCAGGGAGGTTAACTAACCCCCACGTACCTAGGGGAGCATCGGTTGGCGTTGTGCCAATACTTAATAAGGTAATTACGCCAGGTAGCGCAATCAATAAGCCAAATACGGCTGCAGTGCCTACGGCAACATGGGCACGTACGTTAAATGCACTAAGCATGGGCACGCCAATTGTGCCGCCGCCTATGCCTATCATGACCGATAAGCCACCAACAATACTTGCCATTACGCCTTGGCCAAATTTACCCGGTAATTTTCTTACAAGGGCTGGTGCGCCGGCTCTAAACAACATGTTAAGGCTGACTAAAATAGCAATACAAGCAAACATAAGTACCAGTGCATTACCGCGTATAGAGTGCGCTAAGTAGCTGCCTACAACGGCCATTACTAAAATAAACGGCGCCCAGTATTTAATTAAAGCAAGGTCAATGTTGCCCTTTGCATGGTGCGAGCGAATAGACGAAATAGACGTAGGCACTATGGTGGCAAGCGATGTCGCGGTGGCTATCATCATGGCCGACTCAGGGCTTACGCCAAAACCTTGTAGTAAAAAATACAGCACAGGTACGATAACAATACCGCCGCCTACACCAAAAAGTCCTGCTAAAATTCCGGCAAAAATACCGGTTGCTATTAAGGCCGCAATAATTGGCCATTGATTCATTATTTCTGTCATGTGTGTTCCTACTACGTTGATGAAACAGTTGCACGGCCATCAGAGCGAGGATCCGTTGCAGCTTCAAGGGTTGTAGGTGTATCTAAAATAGCACCCGCGTGACCCATCATTTCGTTGTTGTCCTCGACACTTACCCAGTCGTGGTCACGTTTATTTAATTCATTGTCTATTTGGGCAGCGAGGCTGTGTTCTATTTTTAAATTTGTGCTGGTGTTGCCCCATGTGCGGCCCAGTAACCAGCGCGGATCGCTTACCGCTTGGTTAATTGACTTATTTCGCCACGCGTATCCGGCAAATACAGCGGCTTGAGTTTGTGGTTGGCCTTCACCACCCATAGTGCCGTAGGCAAGGCGTCTGCCATCGTCAAACTTAGCCATAGCCGGGTTAAGGGTATGTGCTGGGCGTTTATTTGGCGCTAGTACATTGGTATCTTTAGTGTTTAAGCTAAAGCTTAGCCCGCGGTTATTCCATACAAACCCGCCTTCGCTCATGAGTATGCCGCTACCAAATTCCCAGTAAATACTTTGAATAAAGCTCACTAGTTGGCCGTTTTTATCGCGTGCTGCCATCCAGACGGTATCGCCGGGCTGGGCATCAAACGGCCATTTTTGGGCGGTATTCATATCAATATTGTTGGCAAGCTCGCTTAAGCGCTCATCAGTTAATGCGTTTTTATAATCATCGCCAAGCGCTTTAGGGTCGGCCCAAAGCGTTGGGCGGTGCGTAAAGCTTTGCTTGGTGGCTTCTACAATTAAGTGGGTCCAATCGGCTTCGGTTTTAGCGGTGTGTTTTAGCTTATTAACGGTACCAATTATTTGTAGCGAATGTACGCCTTGAGTAGGTGCAGGTAAGTTGTAGCAATTAATACCCGACAAATTAGCATTTAGCGGGCTTACTACATCGGCTTGCGTGTTGGCAATATCATTTGGGGTAATAATACTGCCAGCTTTGGCTAAATCGGCTGCAAACGAGTCGGCAAGTTCGCCTTCATAAAATGCATTTAAGCCATGTTTAGCTAAATGCTCAAAGGTATCGGCAAGTTTTGGGTTTTTAAAATGTTGGCCTGCTTGTAACGGTTTGCCATTTGGGATGTATAGTGCTTTAAATGCATCATTTGTATTGGTAACCGTCGCGAGTTTTTCGCAGCCTGCTTGCAAGCTTTTGGTAACAGTAAACCCTTCGTGGGCAAGTTTGATAGCAGGGGCTAAAATAGTACTTAGCGAAAGGACTGCGTGCTCATCTAATTCAAGGGCTTTTTGCCAGCCACGAAGTGTAGCCGCTTGAGTTAATGCGCTTAAACCACCTCGCTCTGGTATGTGTTGCTCATTGCTGTAGGCGCTGATGTCGTTTGGTGCACGCCCGCATGCATCAATAGCGGTGGGTGTGCTTTGGTTTGGGTTGTCAATAAGCCAAAAACTATCGCCACCAATTGAGTTCATATGTGGGTAAACCACGCTAATAGCAGCGGCTGCTGCAACCATAGCCTCGGTAGCTGTGCCGCCTTGTTTTAGTATTGAGGTGCCTGCCTCGGTCGCTGAAAAGTGCGGGGCCGTAAAGGCAATGTTGTGTGCGTTCATGTGAGAGCTTCCTGTTTAAAATATGCAGCTAGTTGTGTTGCGCAGGCAAGTAAGCTTTTATCGTTATTGTGGCTCATCATGAGTGAAAACCCATATGGATGACCATTTTCTAGATTAGCCAATGGTAAGTGAACTTGCGCCGAGCGGCTCAAGCCCGCAATAGCTGATAGCGTAATTATTTGCATGCGTAAGGCGCTTGTGTCGGCGCCCAATTTAGGTGCGGTTGTTGGGGTTGTTGGCAAAAATAAGCAGCTAGTTGAATTTAGGTTTTTAGCAATTAATGTTTGCCATTGGGTTTGAACGTTAAGTGCTTCTTTTTCTTCTTGGGCGGTTAGTGCCAATGCCATTTTAAAACGGGCCGCGATTGCCGGAGCAAACTGGGGAGGGTGCTCCGGCAACTGAAGCCAATCTTTGTGCACTTTAGCAATAGCACGTCCTTGCAATATTCTAAAACTATCAGCGAGTTCGCTTAATAAGCTGATGTTAGGTAGTTCAAAATTTTTATGGTGTTTAAAATAAGGTTTGGTTTTTTTAAGCAATTGTTTAAGTGGTGCTTGTAAAGCTGGGCTGACTAGCTCAAATAAGGGCTCACAAATAACTAAGGTATTTACACTATTAATAGCTTGGCTTGGTAACAATGCGTCGCCTACTTTTTCTAATAGTTCTGCACTTTGGGTAAGCCAGCCAATGGTATCAAAAGGGGGAGCTAGCGGAATTAGGCCGTCTTTTTCAATCACGTTATGGCTTGGCCTAATACCAAATAAGCCGCAGTAACTTGCGGGTATTCTAATAGAGCCGCCAGTATCGGTGCCCAAGCCTATGTCAGCTAAATTGCCGGCTACCGCGGCGGCTGATCCCATACTAGAACCACCGCATACATGCCCTTTTAATTTTGGGTTTTGTGCTGCGCCATAGTGAATGTTATTTCCCTCTAAGCTGTAAGCAAGCTCATCGGTATGGGTAAAACCTTTAAAAATACAACCTGCATCCATTAAATTGTTAACGCTACTTGCTGTTTGCTGGGCAGGTTTTGCTGCTTTAAACCAGCTAGGGTTACCTGCGCTGTTGCGCTCGCCTTTAACTGCAAATACATCTTTTACGGCTAGGCGCTTATTGCTTAGTGTGCCCGTTTGACTTGATTGCCAATTACTGGGTCCATGGTCACAAAATATACCTGTGTTTTTAGTTTTTAATTGCGTGTTCATTTTGTAACCCATCTACATAAAACTGACCAAATGGTTATTTACTAACTTTAAATTGAGTAAAAGAGAATAGTGTTGTTATTTTTTTCGGCTCTCTACGTAATATCTTATTTATATTAACTGAGCACTAATTGTACTTTGCATCGGTGGTTTCGGTTTTAGCGAACTTAATACAAGCAAAACAAATGCCAAAAGTAAATTCCTGTCCGATTGGTCAGGTTTTTGGGCGTTACAGAGGGGGATTTATAATTTTGAAGTTTTAAAGTGGGTGCTTTTAACCGCAAAACAAACCAACTTGGTGCATTGTTGCACCAAACTGGTTGTTATTATTTACACTAATTTATTAAATAAGGGGGGCTTTACTAATTATTAGGCCATTAACGTCGCCATATAGCCAATCGTTTGGTGCTATTGCGGTATTTAGCATATTAATAACTTGGTCTTGATCGCCAAAACCGCGCTTAAGTGTGCTACGAGGGGTTGAACCAATCGCCATTACAGGTAAATCCATTGTTGCAAGTATTTCTATATCGCGGCAACAACCATTTATTACAACACCTTCCCAGCCATTTTGTAGCGCGCGTTCGGCCATAATGTCGCCAATAAAAGCAAAACGTTTGCTAGCAAACCCATCAATTACTAACACTTTCCCTTTACCATCTTGATGAAGAACATCGGCGGCAAACGAGTTGTCTTCTGGGCAGGTTACCGTTACTGCTTGGCCACTAAAGGTGGTTTTTTTACCAAAGTGGCGCAATCCACTATCTGCTACTTGAACCGAGCTGCGGTGATCGTCGAATAGGTCAGGGGTTGTAAAGTTTTCCATGTGTTAGGCCTCGTTTGGGGCGGGTATTTTTAAGCCAATACCTTTTAAAATTATGTGGGCAATTGATTGTGTTATTTGTGCCACGTCGGTTTCGTCATATTCTAATTTATTCATAACTAGCAGTACTTCTGCTTGAAAGTCTGCGTAGTATTGTGTTGTTGACCAAATAGTAAATAAAAGGTGATGGGGATCCACTTGGTCTATTTTTTTTGCGTCCATCCAGGATTGAAACACATCAATTTTTTGTTTAACCCAAGGCCGTGTATTTGTTCTAAAGTAGTTTTGTAAATAGGGGGCGCCACGCAAAATTTCATTGGCAAATAAACGAGATTGAAGAGGTTGGTTCACGGCAAGTATTACTTTACTTTTTATGTAGTTATAAAGCACTGCTGCGGGGTCGTCTTCAGCGGTGACGTTATCAAGGCCTAAGTTCCAATTTGCTATTATTCTGTCTATTACCGCTTCGTAAAGGCCATCTTTGCTTTTAAAGTAATACAGTATGTTAGCTTTTGGAACGCTAGCCTCTTTTGCAACCATGCTCATGCTTGCGCCGTCATACCCATTAAGAGAAAATAATTGCTCGGCGGCATTTAATATGAGCAGTTGGTTTTTTTCCCGAGTGACTTCTTTTTTATTTGGTTTTATTTGTGTGGTCATTATTGATTGTGCGTGTTTAACGTGTTGATTGATTGTAGCTTTACTGACCGAAAGGTCAATTACTAAAGTGGCTTTAAATTTAACAGCACGTAAATATGCTTAGGTGTGCAGAGGTTAGATGGAGTTAGCAGGTGTGTGTTTAGCGTATAGGGAGCTAAACACACCATGGTGTTAAATACTATGTTTGTTTAGCCAGTCTAGTGCTAAAGGCCATAAAGCGGCAGACCTTTTACTAAAAAACTTCATATGGCCAATATCTTTCAGGTTATATTCACTGGGCGTTAAATGTAGCGTTTGTGCGTTAAGTTTTGGAAAAACAGAAAGCATATCAGCAACATTATCGTTATTTGCTATATCATCATCGCTGGCATTAATCCAAAGCGAAGGCATGACTAGTTCATTATAAAAATGTTGAAATACTGTATTGCCAAATGCTGATTTAACATACCCTTGTGCGTTACACCATTTTTGCCACTGTTGAGCTACGCCTATAGGTAAAGGCTCGCCCATACCAAACCATTGTGATTTAGTATGGCCAAATAGTGCATTACTCACCGGAATAACCCCATTCATAAAAAAGTGTGCTTTAACCTGATACGCCAAGCGCATATTGGTTAACTTGCCCGACGAACACGCAAAGTTAAACAGTGAGCTGAGTTGAGTGGCATTGTGCATTAAACCTACTAGCTGCCCGCCGGCACTGTGACCTATCAAATGGTAGTGGGTATTCGGAAATGTTTTTTGAAGTTGTTCTAGCACTGCGGGCATATCCTGCTCGCCCCACGATTGCAAATTCGCTTTACTATTTTTAATGCTGCCATTAAGTGATTGGCCTATCCCGCTGTTGTCAAACGTAATAACGGCAAATCCATTTTGCTGCAAGTAAGTAGCAAAGTTTGCATAAAATTGCTGTTTAATCCCCGTTGCAGGTGCAATCATTACTGCGCCTTTTATGGTGCCTTCTGGTTTAAATACATGCGCGCTTAATGTTTGTCTGTTATTACAGGTAATAGTGATGTGATCAAAGTGTGGTGTGGCCATTAGAGTTATTATTTTCCATATAAAGTACACAGTTGAAAAGAGTAACTGGTTAGACCAGTAAAGGCAATAATACTATTTTTCCCGTGTTCATGTCCTAATGGCAAAAAATCAAAAACAAGCTATTTTGCGTCACTATTCACCTGAGCTAATAAGTCGAGTACTTTTTGTTGACCAAAAGTTTGTGCAAATTGCTCTGCTGTTTGGCCAGCTTTGTTTTGATGGGCGTTATCGCAATCAAGGCTGACAAGTGTTTTAGCTATACTAAATTCGCCTCTAAATATAGCGGCCATTAAGGCCGTATTACCACGCTTATCTTCAAGGCAGGCATTAGCGCCTAACTGTAAAAGCGTTTTAACCGTGCTTTTATTACCGTGATAAGTGGCAATCATTAGCGCGGTGTAACCTTTGTTGTTGTAACTATTAATAGGAATGCCAGCATCAACAAATTGCGTTATTACGGCTGTGTCGTCGGTGCGTGCGGCAGCAAAGTAATATGCAAGTAAGCTGTCGTATTGTGCTTTTGCGGTTGTTGGCTCATTCACAGTATTTTGTTGTTCATTACCAAGGCTTGAAAAGCTCATTACTAAAGTAAATATAATAAGGAATTTACGCATACGGTTTACCTTTTAAAAAAAGAGGAAGGGAGAGTCGGTCCTTCCTCTAGGTTGGGTAAATTATTAAAGTTTAGCGGCTAGTTGCTTAACCATTTTAATATCGCCATTTACGGCTTTAGTTAAACGTGTACCGTACTCGCTGTCGGCTTTGTAGAAGTGGCTAAGCATTTTGTGCATAACTTTGCTGTCTTTTACTTTGCCTAAATCGCCAGCTAAGTTGTTAACTAAGTTAGTGCGCTCTTGCTTACTAAAGCCACGGTAAAGTACGCCAGCTTGTGCGAAGTTTTGCTGCTTTTTAATCGCGGCTTGTTGTACAAAGCCTTTAAGTTCAGTGTTACTTCTGCGTGCAATTGGGTTTTCTGCAACGTTTTCGTGACTTGGTTGGTAGTTCACATTACTTGTTGTATTACCGTAATTCATTGCGCCGTCTTGGTTGTAGTTAACCACATCAACTTTTGCGCGGTTAATTGGTAATTGTTGGTGGTTAGCACCTAAGCGGTACATTTGTGTATCTGAGTATGAAAACATACGCCCTTGTAATAGTCTGTCTTCAGATGGCTCAATACCCGGGATTACATTTGCCGGTGCCATTGCAACTTGTTCTGTAGATTGAAAGAAGTTAGTTGGCATACGGTTTAAGGTCATTGTACCCACTTTTGTTTCTTTAACGTCTAACCACATTTTTGTTGCATCTAATGGGTTGTAATCAAAGTCATCTAACTGCGATGGGTCAAGTGTTTTAATGTATAGGTCCCACTTAGGGAAGTTGCCTTTACCAATTTCGGTGTACAGGTCGCGTGTTAAGTGTTGAAAATCTTTTCCTTGTACTTCGGCTACTTCTTTAGCATCTAGGTTGTCGATACCTTGTTGGCTTACCCAATGAAACTTAACGTATTTAACATCGCCTGATTTGTTAATCATTTTATATGCATGTACGCCCCAACCATCCATTTTACGTAAGCTTGCTGGTGTACCGTAGTCGCTGTATACCCACGTTAACATGTGAGTAGAGCCCGGCTCGTACGAGAAAAACTCAAATAAGCGGTTAGGATCTTGAATGTTATCTACCGGAGATGGCTTTAACGAGTGAACCATATCTGGGAATTTAATCGCGTCACGGATAAAGAACACAGGTAAGTTGTTACCTACTAAATCCCAATTACCTTGGTCTGTGTAAAATTTTGTAGCAAAACCACGAGGATCACGCAGCGTTTCAGGGCTACCTTTTGAGTGAATTACTGATGAAAAACGAACAAATACGTCTGTTTCTTTACCTGCTTCTGCAAATGGCGCCGCAATTGTTAAATCGTCTAGTTCTTTTGAGGCTACAAACACGCCGTGTGCGCCAGTTCCTCGCGCATGCACTACACGTTCAGGGATACGCTCGCGTGCAAAACGTTGCAGCTTTTGAATTAGGTGTACGTCTTCAAGCAATACACTGCCGCGCTCACCGGCGGTCATTGAGTTTTGATTATCGCCAACAGCTGCGCCGTTGTCCTTTGTAAGAGTGGTAACCGCACTTGCAGGTAATGCCACTGCAAGGGCTAATGCGCTTAAAGTTAATTTAGTTTTTGTTGTGTTTATTTGAGTTTTCATTGTCGACCTCGTTATTTAAAAGTGCCGGCAGTGTTGCTGGCTGTTTAACTGTTAACGAGTGTATGGGTTAAATTTATTTCGGTAAAATTGATTGTTTAGATTGTAATAATCACAAAAGTAGATTGGCATCTGCAGTAAATACATTTGCTGTGAATACGGCATGCGATTTTAGTCGTAACAGCTAAAATCAAAACTAATGAAAATCAACAGCTTTTGTATTGAGGTGTTGATTATTTGAACTATGTAGCGAGTTTTTAAGTTCACAACGTGTTGACATATTATAATAATAAAGAGAATATGCTCACTCTCTGGGCTTATGCTCAAGATTGTGTTTGCATAAAACTAAATGCAATAAGGTAAAAAAATGAACCCTAAAATTGAACTGGTTATTTTTGACTGTGATGGCGTTGTAATTGACAGCGAAGTTTTAAGTGCACAAGTGCTCATCGATATGCTTGTTGATAAAGCGGTGTTTATTGACCGTGCTTATGTACAAGAACATTTTTTAGGGTGCAATTTTAAAGCGGTTACTCAAAAGATAGCTGATGCTTTTAATGTTGAATTGCCAGAGCGATTTGAAGCTGATTATAGAAATGCACTTTTACATGAGTTTGAAACAGCCCTAATGCCCACAAATGGCATTAAAGAGGTATTGGCTAATTTAGCTACACCTAGCTGTATAGCAACTAGTAGTAGCCCTGCACGAACAGAAAAAGCATTAAGCGTCGTTAAATTGAGTCATTATTTTGATGAGGTGTTTACTTCAAGTGAAGTAAAAAATGGCAAACCTGCGCCGGATTTATTTTTACACGCCGCTAAAAAAATGGGGGTTAACCCAGCCCATTGCTTGGTAATAGAAGACTCTATAGCGGGCGTGAGTGCGGCGCTTGCCGCAAACATGCAAGTACTTCATTACAGCGGTGGAGGGCATATGCAAGGAGCTGTTAATTTTGTTCACAAGGCATACCCCGAGGTTGCTCATTTAACAGATTGGAAAGCGTTTTATGAAATGTATCCAACCCTAAAAATATAAAAATAGCGTTGATTTAGTCCCACACTGACATGAATGACGTTGTTTAAGAATTTTCGAGGTTGTGTGCTTAGCCGCACACACAACTAAATGCACGTTTTTGTGATTATTATCGTGTTAAAACAATAGGAAGTACCATGGCAACGAGTCCACACACACACACATTTAAAGATGTAAACGAAGAGCAACTTCCCGTTGCTAATAATAAGCTTCATGGTTGGAAGCATTTTGCCGGTTTATACGCGGGTGAGCATGTTGCAGCCACTGAGTTTGTTATTGGTGCAACATTTGTTGCACTGGGTGCATCAACAATCGACATTTTACTAGGTTTATTAATTGGTAATTTATTAGCAATGTGTTCTTGGTGGCTAATTACAGCGCCAATTGCAGTAGAGACGCGTTTAAGTTTATATAATTATTTGAACAAAATTGCTGGTAACTCAATGACTAAGCTCTACAACTGGGCTAACGTCATTATTTTTAGTGTTATATCGGCGGCGATGATTACGGTATCGTCCACTGCGGTTCGATTTTTATTTGATATTCCCGCACAGTTAGATTGGTACCCAAATAGTTTAGCGTTTGTGGGTATTGTTTTAGCCGTTGGCTCTATTGTTGTGTTTGTGGCTATGTATGGTTTTTCTACTGTAGCTGACTTTTCTAAAATTTGTGCACCCTGGCTATTTGTTATTTTTATAGCGGGCTCGTTTGCACTTTTCCCTGAACTTTCAAATCATGTAATTGGGTCAACCACGTTAACCAGCTTTAGTGACTTTATGACCATTGGCGACTCATCCATATGGACCGGTACGAACGCAGAAGGGGAGCAGGGGATTGGCCTACTTGAGGTAATTGGTTTTGCGTGGGCTGCTAACTCTATTACTCACTTTGGTTTAATTGATATGGCGATTTTTAGATTCGCCAAGCGCAAAAGCTATGGTTTGTTCTCGGGCGTAGGCATGTTTTTTGGTCATTACTTAGCGTGGATCTCTGCCGGTATTATGGGTGCAGGTGTTGCGGTATTACTTAAAACAACTATTTCATCACTCGATCCGGGCGATGTGGCTTACCACGCATTAGGTTGGACTGGGTTTGTTATTGTAATTATTGCCGGTTGGACTACTGCTAACGCAAACCTATATCGTGCCGGTCTTGCGGCGCAATCTATTTTTGTAAACCACTCTCGTGAGCGCACAACCGCTATTGTAGGGATTGTGACCGTAGTTATTGCATGTTTCCCGTTCGTATTTTCTCAAATGCTACCTTTACTTACTTATGCTGGCTTATTGGTTGTGCCTGTTGGGGCGATTGTATTTGCCGAGCATGTATTATTTCCTAAAATTGGCTTAACGCGCTACTGGGCTAAATACAAAAACATAACTCGAAGTGTGCCGGCCATTGCGTCTTGGGCGTTAGCGTTAGTGTTTGGCTTTGGTTTAAATGCGCTAGATGTTATGTCGTTTTATTACTTATTTATACCTACCTGGTTTTTTACCATTGTTGTTTACACGCTGTTAGCGAAAAAGTATGGCGCTGGTGAAGACTACAAACAACATATAGCTGCTGAGGAACAAGAGCAACGTGATATTAAAGCGTATCAAGCAGCGCAGGCGAAAGACATTCCAAAACCTGTAGTTGATGGTTCTATGTTTACTAAAGTGCTTAATGCGGTTTCGACTATTTCACTTGTCATTATTTGTATATTTGCAAGCCAAGTCATGTTTTTTAGCGACACAATGAGCATATATAGCGCAAACAAATTGCAGTTTGAGATAGCGTGTTTCATCTGTACGGTTATCTATTTTGTTACCGCTTATTGGTCATTAAAACGCCATAAAGCGCTCAATGCTGCATTGTAATTTACACGTTTTTTAATTTTTGTTTTAGTAAGGCCGCACCATGACACAACATCACACTAATGCCCTTGTTAAAGGGCTAAACCAACAAAGTTTGGCATATATGCCAAGCCATGTAGACACCCCTAGCTACGACCGCAGTAAAGTAAAAGCAGGTATAGTTCACATTGGCGTTGGCGGTTTTCACCGTGCTCACCAAGCCATGTATATTAATGAGTTATTAAAAACGCCAGGTTCTGAGCAATGGGGTATTTGTGGTGTAGGCTTGCTTGAAGCAAATCGTGGACTTCGCGATGTATTAAAGCAGCAAGACTACCTTTACACATTAACGGTAAGACACCCAAATGGGACAATAGACAATACCGTTATAGGTTCTATGATTGATTTTTTGTTTGCGCCTGAGAACAAACAAGCTGTTATTAATAAGCTCGCACACCCTGATACTAAAATTGTGTCTTTAACTATTACTGAAGGCGGATACAACTTTAACCCAGTAACGGGTGAGTTTGATTATGCAAACCCAGACATAATTAACGACATTAATAATCCAAACGATCCTATTACTGCATTTGGATATATAGCAGCTGCGTTGAAGCTACGTAAAGAACAAGGCCTTAATGCGTTTACAGTACAGTCGTGCGATAACATTCAACATAATGGCAATGTAACGCGCAAAATGTTACTCGCTTTTGCCGCAGAGCAAGATGCTGCATTAAGTGAATGGATTGCTGCTAATGTAATGTTTCCCAATGCTATGGTAGACCGAATTACGCCAGTATCTAAACAAAGTGATATTGACTACGTTGTTGATGCTTACGGTGTTAGCGATGAATGGCCAATTACGTGTGAATCGTTTACACAATGGGTAATTGAAGATTCATTTTGTGACGGGCGGCCAAATTGGGATAACGCTGGTGCTCAATTTGTAAAAGATGTAACCCCTTTTGAAACCATGAAAATTCGCTTATTAAATGCAGGCCACTCAGTACTGGGTTTACTGGGGTCTGTACATGGCTATGGCACAATTGACGAAACAGTATCAGATCCTTTATTTGCAAAGTACTTACGTGCGTTTATGGATAAAGAAGTAACGCCTAACCTAGAGCAATTAGAAGGCATTGATCTTGAAATCTACAAAGACACACTTATTGAGCGTTTTGCAAACCCTAATATTAAAGACAGCTTATCGCGTATTTGTTCGGAGAGTGCAGCTAAACTACCTAAGTTTTTAATTGCCACTATTAACGAAAACCTAGCGCAAGGGCGAGATGTATCACTAGCTACACTCGTTATTGCTGCATGGTGTTTTTATAGCGACAAAGGGGAAGATGAGCAAGGCAATACGCTTGAAGTAATTGATGCAATGCAAAGCGAGCTTCATGAAGCTGCTGCTAAAACGACTACTGATAACCTTGCATTTTTATCGCTAACAAGCTTATTTGGCGATTTAAACACGCAAAGCGCCTTTACGTCTCACTACAAAAACAATGTAGACGCGTTATACGCACCAGCAAGCAAAATAAAAGCAATTATGAAAAACGTGCTTGAGCCTAAAGGTAACTAATAATGAGCATTTTAATTGATTCTAAACAAGGTAAAGACGTAAGCGTAAGTTGTTTTGGCGAAGTGCTATGGGATTGTTTTGCAACAGGTAAACGCTTAGGTGGTGCGCCATTAAACATGTGTGTGCGCATTAACTCATTAGGTATTAAAGCCGACATGATAAGCGCAGTAGGTAACGATGAATTAGGTACTGAGCTTCTTGGCGAAATTAAAGCAAAAGGCGTTAGTTGCGATTATATTGCCGTTAATAACGACAAAAAGACCAGCACCGTACAAGTTACTTTAGACAAAAGCAGTTCAGCCAGCTACGAAATAGTCGCTGATACGGCATGGGACAACATTACTCTTACTGATTCACTTATTGAAAAAGTAAAAGCCAGTGATGTATTTGTATTTGGCAGCCTAATTGGCCGCAGTGAAGCTTCACTTGCTACGCTAAGCCAGCTAGTTGATGTAGCTAACTTTAAAGTGTTTGACGTAAATTTACGCGCCCCGCATTACACATTAGACACGCTAGTAGATTTAATGAATAAAGCAGATTTTATCAAGTTAAACGATGAAGAGCTTTACGAAATTGCCAAAGCAATGGGTTGTAAGTTCCATTCGCTTGAGCAAAATCTAGCGTTTATTGCAGAGCAAACTAACACTGAATATTTGTGTGTAACCAAAGGCAGTCATGGCGCACTGTTAACGGTTAAGGGCCAAAATTATTACAATTCAGGCTATTTAATTAGTGTTGTAGACACCGTGGGCGCTGGGGATTCATTCTTAGGTTCATTGATATATCAATTATGTAGCAGCGATTGTGCTCAGCATGCGGTTGATTTTGCCTGTGCGGTAGGGGCTATGGTTGCAGAAAGTGCAGGTGCTACACCTACATTGACTCATGAAAAAATTAACGAATTTATGCGTCCTCTTTAAAAAAATTGTGTGTTGAAAGCGGCTTAAGCAATATGCTTAGCCGCTTTTTTTTGCCTAAAAATAGTGTGGTAAACATACATTTTGAACGTTTAAACAGCGGTATTCGTCAGGTTTCTAAACGAGTTATCAAATTACTTTATAAATTGAACAAGTCATGAACGATTGCGACTAAGGTATTAGCTAAACGTCTAATTGTCTGTAAAAAATAGCTTTGATATTGTTCCAAAGTTATTAAGTCACCTTTATGCGAAGCGATACACACTGCGCTTCTAAATACACATACAAAAGAGAAACGTGCTTTATGATTATCTTTTTTATTTGCCTCACTATATTAATTTTGGGATATAAGTTTTATAGCCCATTTGTAGAAAAACAAGCAGGCATGGATTCAACGGTTGATACACCACAAAAACGCTTTAGTGAAGGTGTTGATTACGTGGCTATTCACCCTGTTCGTGCTTTTTTAATTCAATTTTTAAATATTGCGGGTGTGGGTCCAATTTTTGGCCCTATACTGGGCGCTTTATATGGTCCGGTTGCGCTTGTATGGATTGTGTTAGGAAATGTATTAGGTGGCGCTGTTCACGACTTTTTCTCAGGTGTAATGAGTATAAAAGAAGACGGTAAAAGCTTACCTGAAATAGCTGGTCACTATTACAATGTTGTATTTAAAGGCTTTATGCTTATTTTCACCGCAATGCTGTTATTTTTTGTTGGTGTAGTATTCATAATGAGCCCAGCGGGTTTACTTAGTAACTTAAATTTATTTGAAGGTACATTTTTAGCCAATAATACTTTTTGGGTATTGGCTATTTTGGCTTATTACTTTTTAGCGACGCTGTTACCAATTGATAAGATCATTACACGCTTTTACCCTATTTTTGGTTTGTTAATGATTGTTATGACAGTCGCTGTTGCCGTGTCGTTACTTATTAACGCGCCACATTTACCGGTTGCTGGCGACTTTTTGGCGTATTTTGAAGCCGATCACGCGCATGACTTTTTAGCACCAAACCCCGACGGATTACCAACTTGGCCCCTATTATTCATAACCATTACCTGTGGTGCTATTAGTGGTTTTCATTCAACGCAAGCACCTATTATTGCTCGTTGCTTAACAAACGAAAAATATGTACGCCCGGTGTACTACGGTGCCATGATGTGTGAAGGCATTGTTGGTTGTGTTTGGGCATTGGCTGGTATTGCGGCTTTCCCTGAAGGTTATGCTGGTTTAAAAGCAATGCTTGATCAAGGTGGTCCAGGCTTAGTTGTAAACCATATTGCAAATAGTTACTTAGGTGTATTTGGCGGTATTATGGCAATTATTGCGGTTGCTGTTTTCCCTATTACCTCAGGCGACACCGCATTTCGTTCACTGCGCTTAACGGTAGTTGATGCCTTTAATATTCCGCAAAGTATACGTAATCGTCTGTTGTTGGCTTTACCTATTCTAACTATTGCTTACTTTATGACCAAGTTGGATTTTTCATTAATTTGGCGTTACTTTGCGTTTTCAAATATGTTGCTTTCTACCAGTGTACTATGGCTTGCTACTAAGTATTTGTTTGACCGTGGCACCTTTCACTGGATTGCGAGTATACCTGCGGTTATTGCAACGGCTGTGACCTTGTCGTATATCACAACAGCTGCAATTGGTTTTAACTTATCGAGCGATTTAGGTAAACCCATAGGTGCAGGGGTCGCGGTGATTGGTCTGATCATACTTGCCATTGTGCATGCTAAGCATAAAGCGAGCCCAGCAGTTTAAATAATTTCCGTGTAAAACTAAAAAGCGAGCTAATTAAGCTCGCTTTTTTATTCGTCAAATCGTCTGGTTAAATACTGTCTCGCGTTGCTAAATCAAAGTAGCTGTGATCGTCGAGTGTTTTACTGATCATCATCGCACCCTCAAGCATACTTATCGTTTGAATAGCTGCTTTTTGTGGGTTTATTTCACCGTTGACCGAATGCGCTGCGCTTAGCCAGGTTAAATTTTGAGTGAAAAAGCGCTTTACTTCTTCACGTACTTTTTCAGGTAAGCTGTCACTCTCGGCGCCAAGCAAACCGCATAAGCACATTTTTTTATCGGTCACCAATGCGCCTCTAAATAGCGACGTATAAAAGTCGATAGGGTTTTTACCTTGCGCTTTTAACTCAGCGGGCTCTCCTAATGAAAGCAAAAACGCATCAGTATATTGATGTGCAAGCTCTGCGCCTAAGTCGGCTTTAGTAGGGAAGTGATAATGTACACTGGCGCTTTTTATACCGACTTCGTTAGCAAGCTCTCTAAAGCTAAAATTGCTGTATCCGCCTAGGCGTACTTTATTCTCTGCCGCTTTGAGTAGGGCCTCTTTTTTGCTCATACATCTTCATCCTATTGTTGACCATAAAATTATCGACCAGTAGGTAGTTATTTTCAAGCCTTAATATTTTTATAAATAAAATATTAAGTTTCATGCGGTTAGCAAATACTCTGCTTATGTAGTTATTTTAAAGTTTGACTTAGTTTGGTATAAAGAATATAAATACCTATCAGTAGGTAGGTGAATTAAAAAAGGTCACACTCAATGAAAATTTATGATGTAGAAAACTTTCCAAACCCGCTTCGTATTCGTATTGCGCTAGCAGAAAAAAATGCGACAACTGAAGTTGAATTTATTGCGGTTGACTTACTAAATGGTGAACACCGGACAGAGGCTTTTTTAGCTAAAAATCCATTGGCTGGTGTGCCAGTATTAGAGCTTGATGACGGAACACTTATATCAGAATGCACAGCAATTACTGAATATATTGATGCTGCTTTTACAGGTCCATCATTGATGGGCATTTCGGCAAAAGAGCGCGCAGTAATAAATATGATGCAAAAACGTGCTGAGTCTATGGTACTTGATGCTGTTGCAACGTATTTTCATCATGCTACTGATGGGTTAGGCCCAGAGCTTGAAACATATCAAAATATTGCATGGGGCGAAAAGCAAGGTGAAAAGGCGCGTACTAGCCTAAATTATTTTAACGATATACTTGCTAAATCAAGGTTTGTTGCGGGCGATAATTTTAGTATTGCCGATATAACTCTTTATGCTGGATTAGTGTTTGCTGGGTTTGCCAATATTGCGCTACCGAGTCATTTAACTCATTTGCTAGCGTGGCAAAAAGTAGTTGCAGCTCGACCAAGCGTCGCGGGCTTATAAGTAAAAGTGGGTTCAATAGGCCAATTAAACTCGGTATATTGAGTTTAATTGGCAAAACAAAAATTTAAGGGGCAAGCATGAAAATAGCAGCCGATTTTAGTCAGCGTATAGTGGTGAACAGTAATACATTACCTTGGGTAAAATCGCCTATGGCAGGCGTTGATAGGCGACCTCTTGATCGCATAGGCGATGAGGTTGCGCGTGCAACGAGTATTGTTCGTTATGCACCAGGTAGTGAGTTTTCGCCACATGTTCATACCGGCGGGGAAGAGTTTGTTGTGTTAGAAGGTGTTTTTCAGGATGAACATGGCGATTTTCCTGCGGGCTCGTACATCAGAAACCCGCCGCAATCACAACATAAGCCGGGTTCAAAAGAGGGATGTATTATTTTTGTTAAGCTTTGGCAGTTTCAGCCACAGGATAGAACACACGTTCGGTTGCAAACTCACTTTATGGGAAGCGTTGAACACTCAACACAACAAGGGGTTGCGGTAACACCTTTATACAAAGATGAGTTTGAGGAAGTTAGCTTAATTCATTTAGCGCCTAATGCGCAGTTTGTTTTAGATGCTGAGTGCGGAGCTGAGTTGTTAGTAATTGAAGGCACCGTAACAGAAGGGCAAGATTTGCTTGAAAAAAGTAGCTGGTTACGTGTGCCTGTAAATTCTAATGTTTTAGCAAAAGCAGGCAAGCTGGGTGCTAAGTTATGGGTTAAGGAAGGGCATTTAAACGATGTAGATAACCAAATTGCGCGAGTGCAGCAAGCTTAACTAACTTAAGCGCAGGTTAAATACGGTTTTTGTTGATTTGCTTCATCATTGATTAATATAAAGTGCTTTATGCTCAAAACTTACTATAAGAATGAGCAAATGTAATGGCAAATTTAACTCCTAGTTTAACACTTGATATAGAAGGCGCTGGACGCGAAATTTTTATAACGTTAAAAGCAGTGGGTAATTTAAAGCACGCTGATTACAATGCAATTACCCCTAAAATTGAAGCCGCGCTTTTAAAGGTAAACAACCCGATTATTAATTTATTTATAGACGGCATTGAATTAAAGGGCGTGGGTTTTAAATCGATATTTGACGATTTGAATTTAGGGATAAAGCATAATAAAGCGCTAAGTAAAGTAGCTATTTACGGTAATAAAACATGGCAAGCAACCGCTGCAAACATTGGGAATCGTATTATTTGTGGTGAAATGGCTTACTTTGAAAATGCCACTGCGGCAATTGATTGGCTTGAACACTAGTTTTAAATGGGCCTATTATTTTGGGTTTAGGCTAGTGTTATTAGACTAAAGTCTATAGGTTAGATTTCTTCACTTATTAGTTTTGTTTTTATCGTTTGTCGGTTTTATAGGGATCCTCTAAAGTTCAGTTGTCGGCAACAAGCACGACTTAACTTAACAGGATTATGACCATGAAAACACTTATCAAAACTATCGCTCTTGGCTCACTATTAACATGTTCAGCTGCTGCAATGGCTGATCAAAGTGATTACAAATTAATGGTTATTGAAGCGCAAACCGCGCCGCAGCCACTTGAGCAATCTTTTAATAGCTGTGCACTTAATGTTAAGTCAAAAAACTACGCTGAAGCAGAACAAATTTGTACTAAAGCAATTGCACTTTTACAAGATGCCGATGCCCCTAAATTTAAAGTTCGTCAGCTTACATCATTTGCATTAAGCAATCGCGGTGTAGCGCGCCTAAAAGCTAAAAACGAAACGGCCGGCCTTGCTGACCTATACGAAGCAAAACAACTATCTAACAACGATATGGTATCGCATAACTTAACGCGCGCTAAAGAAGAGCTTGCTTTATAGCACTCAGATTAACAATAGTTGAAAAAGCCCCTGTAGGTATTTATCTACAGGGGCTTTTTTAGATTAATTTTTAAAATGTTGCAGGGTGTGTTAGCTCAAAGTACGTCGTCTAAAACGGGCAATGCAGGAAAAGCACCCTTTGATAAACAGGCTTTTGAGCCACAACGAAGGCCAAAACTTAATGCGTCTTTAATTACTTGTTTATTATTGAGTTTGTCGCTTGGTAATAGCGCCTCGTTGTAATGATTTAAATGATATAACACACCTGCAATAAACGCGTCTCCGGCACTGGTTGTATCTATTGCATTAATAATCGGTGCAGCTTCACTTACGTTAAACGTTTTATGGTAAACAGTGGCAGGCTCGGGTCCATCGGTTAAGAAAATTAAACTAACGCCTAACTCTAATAGCGATTGTAAATATTCATCACCTGATTGACTGGTGTGTTCTGCTAAAAAATTTAACTCATCACGTGACAGTTTTATAATGTCGCAATGGGCGTAGCAGGCACGCACATTAGGCTCAATATCACGAATATTATGCCAAAGGCTGTATCGTAAATTTACGTCAAAGCTAACAAGTTTATTATGAATTTTTGCTTGTTTTAAAGCGCTCAATGTTGTGTTTGCAATGGCAATACTTGTTAGCGTATTTGAGCAAAAGTGTAGGGTACTTATTTCATCCCACTGAATTTGCTGTAAATGTTCAGGAGCAAGGAGTAGGTCGGCGGTGTTATGGCGGTAAAAATTAAAGCTGCGTTCGCCAGTTTCATCTAAGCTGACAATAACCATCGCTGTTTGCGCATTTTTTATAGTAAATAAATACTCGGTGCCGACATTATATTGCTTTAACGCGTCGGTAAGTTGTTTGGCAAAGTAATCATCACCCATACCACCACAAAATGCAGCGCTACCACCTAACTTTGCATAGCCTACTGCTACGTTTGCAGGTGCGCCACCAGGAATAGGTAAATACGCTGTGTTGTGTGAGTCTTGTGGCAACATATCAATAAGCAGCTCGCCAAGGCTTAGTAATTTGGTCATGTTATAAATCCTAAAAAACCTAGCAAGGCTAGGTTAAATGTAAGGGAGAGTAATAAAATTTAAGTTGAGTAGGGAATAAAGCGCTGAAATAAAACTGCATTTCAGCGCTCAACACACTCAGACTCGGTTAGTTAAACGCGTATTTAAGCGTTAGTGATGTTGTACGGCCATTAATTGTACGTGCGCGTATAATATCGTTTGCTGGTACAGAGCCTTCCTCTGCTTCTGTAATGCCTACTGTATCAAATAGGTTATTTACATTCAGTGCCAGGCTAAGGTTTTCAGATAGGTCGTAGCTTACAAAGCCATTTACCTGTGTGTAACCATCGAATTTAAGGTCGTTATTATCTTGAGCGTAAGCGTCAGTTGTACCAATAAAGCTTAGACCTGCTGCCCCTTTTTCATAGCTGTAGCGAGCCATTAGTGAGTAAATTAAATCCGCTTGACGGCGTGGTGTGTTACCTACAACGTCAGGAGATAGTGCATCTTTAGCAATTTCAGCATCAGTCCACGTCAAGTTACCACGAAAATCCCACGCATCCATGAAGTACGTTGATTCAATCTCAATACCTTTGGCTTCGTATTCACGGTCGAAGAACTTTTGTGATGTTGCTTCAAAGTTTTGCTCTTCAGTTTCTGCGTAGAACGCTGTTGCAAATACCGATAGTGAGTCAAAACGTTTTTTAACACCAAACTCAAATTGATTTACTTCATCAACTGCATCTTCATCAGCTACTGAGCCATCTGAGCGTACTTTACCAAATAAAAGACGATCAGCGTTTGCACGTCCGCCTTTACTGATACGCGCAAATGTTGCAAGGCTAGGGTCTATTTGGTAGTTGGCACCAATTGAGTAAGACGAGTAGCTCCAGTCATAATTTACTGGGCTTGAGTTAGCATGATCAATACCGACAACATTCTGCTCGGGTACTGAAATAACACCATCACGGTTCATATCAACAGTAGATGTTACTGCTCCTGCGTAGTTACCGCGTGCTTCACCGCTGTCGTAACGCGCACTTGCATCAATGCTTAAGTCACCAAGTTTAGTTGAGAAAGCAACATAGGGTGCACGTGTGTCGTATTCAGTGTCGTAGTCGCGCTGACAACAGTTACCCCAAAATGGCGTGCCGTATGCGTATAAACCATTTTCTGAAAACTCAGTGCCGTCGGCAGCCGTTACATTTAACAGTGCTGCGTTGTCACCTTTAAGCTCCATAACGTAAGAGTTCCACAACCACGACATCGCTATGTTTTGCGTTGATGCGTAGTAACCAAACGTAAGGCTTGTGTCATCGTCAAACGATTTTGTTAGTTTAAAGTCGTTAACAATAGAGTCAAAGTCATTCATTGTTACGTCAAACGTATGGATACGCATAGCTAAATCGCCATTGAATGCGTCACCTGTGTTTGCATTGCTCAGTGTTGCGCCTGCTCCGCCAATGCTTGCAGCCATTGCCGATGCATCGCCTACTTCAGCTGGAATAATAGAATTAAAGTTTCCGCTAACTGACGATTTACGAAAACGGTTTTCAATACGCCAATCGTTGTCTAAGTCAAATACAGCTTCAAAGCCAATAGAATCAACATTTGGGTTCATACCATCGCGAATGTCACCATTGCTAATTTGGTTTTGACCATTTAAGCGAACTGTTTTAGTGAACAGTGCTGAATGCGGTGTATCTGACTGAGAATCAAACCCTGGAACTGAATCACCATTTGAGTACATTGGCATTGGAAGGTAACCAACGCTTTTGTCGTCTAAGTGTTTGTAGTAAAGACGCACATAGCCGTTTTCGAAATCTTTAGTCAAATTAGCTTTTATTTGACCACCTTTATTTGATGTGTAACCCGTTTCACGTGGGCCTTCACCTTGGCGTACAAAGCCACCTACATGAAAGCGAACGCTGTCGGTTAAATAAGTACCGTATTCAAAATCAGTACGTACACTGTCAAAATCTAGGCCAACAGTGGTTGCAACGCTGCCCGATTCGTTTTCGCCGTTTTTAGAGATAAAGTTGATGATACCGCCCGGTGCATTACTTGCTGCTGTAGACGCTGAACCACCACGAATTGACTCAACCGTTTGAACCGTGTTGTCAAGGCGCATAAAAATATCAGCATTACCAAAAGCGATGTCACCGTATTGCAGTACAGGTAAACCGTCTTCTTGTAACTGTAAAAATTTAGCGCCACCTGATGCAACCGGTAGACCACGAACTGCAATGTTTGCATTACCTTCACCGCCAGTAGATTCTGAACGGATACCCGGAATGATTCTAAATGCTTCAGCGGTAGAGCGAGGTGTTGAAACTTGAACTTGTTCAAGCGAAACACTGCTTACTGATACGCTTGAAGCCATAATTGTTGTACGGCGTGGAACACCGGTTACAACGATTGTTTCAAGTCCTTTGTTTTGTGATGCTTCTGGCTGAGTTGTTTCTGCTTCTTGAGCATTAATGCCTTGGCTTACTGCAAGTGCTAATGCACTGATTAAATATAAAGGAGTGTTGTGTGTTGTCATGTGAACGCCTCGTTATGTTGAACCTAAATGGTTATTTATTTTTACTTAATCGATTAAGTAAAAATAACAAAATTTTTACAAGATGCAAATTATTTTATTATTAATTTGCTCTTTTTTTACTCACCCATTGATTTATAGGGTAATTTTTTTGTTAAATAATTATCAAATTAATTAGTAACTACGTTATTTTGCTCTAAAGCTGATGCTGATGGGTCACGTAAATAATTAAATAGCATAGCCAAAAATAGAATAACTGCAAAACCAGTTGCTAAGTAAAAACCGTAACGCACATGACCAAAGTAATCACTGATCATGCCCATTAAAAGTGGGGCTAATGCTGCTGACAATGCGGTAAAAAATAATATAACGCCGGCTACAGCACCATGTTGTTGAACAGGGAAACAGGAAATGCCCTTAGAGTTTAAAGTAGGGTAAACCATTGACATAAATAAACCTGAAAGCGGAAGCAATCCAACGGCCCAATCTACACCGCCAATTAATGTGCCTACATAACATAGTGCTATGCCAAGGCTCAGGTAGGTCATTACACCTTGCCAACTAAAGCGATTAAGTAACCATACCGCTATAAAACGACCCGCTGCGCGAAGTATAAAGAATATGGTTAGTGCGTAGGTTGCAAGTAATGGCCATGAACCTGTGTAGTCTTGTAGTAGTGTTGGCATCCATACATAAATAGCCACCTCGGTTGCTACGTATAGTGCGATAGCCATTGAAAAGCCCAGTGCATAAGGGTTTTTAATCATTTTCATGGTGGTGGCAAGTGAGGCGGGTTTTTCGGTTGTTTTTACAACTGGCGGATAATCTGCACGCCACGCCAGAAGCGCAAGGATCAAACACATAACACCAGCAATAATGTAAAGGTATGTCCAACTTACATTTTGAACGAGTAAAACACCTACCAGTGCAGGACCAACAATGGCACCTATTCCAAAAAAGCCTTCTACCTTGTTCATTGTTTTGGTGTGTTCTTCGTTACTGTGTGAAATATCACCCAATAAAGCTAATGCACCTGTTTTGAATAAACCGATTGCCAAACCAATACAGCAAAGAAGTACCAAGAAAAAATTAAAACTAGAACTTACTGCAAATAAAAAACAACTCCCAGAAAAAATGAGTAACCCCAGCATAATGGTTTGCTTTCGTCCAAGGCTGTCGGCTAAAAAGCCTAAAAATAGTCCACTAAAAGCAATTAAAGCCATTGGCGCATAATGAAAGGCACTGGCTTGGGTCATACTTAAGCCAAAGTCTTTTATAAGCTCAGGGATGATCATGCCGACCGCATCAGAGGTCATGGCAAACATAAAAAACATCATGTATGTAAGCCAGCGTATTTGTCGCAACGGATCGCTGCTTACTTGTGTGTGTGGTTTTGTCATTTTATTTAATCCTCGTTAAATGCAGGCTAATACGCGCTAAGTCAGTTAGTTACTTAGTGAAGTATTATTCATGCAACGATATTTGTATGTAAAATTTTTAAAAATTACTTGTAAATTCTCACTCTCTAGTTAAAGATATATCTTAATCGATTAAGATTCAACATGGTAATCACACAATGATGCAAAACAAAGTTCAATTGATCACATATGCTGATCGAATCACTGGCCAAGACATTAATGCACTCACTACACTTTTAAATGGATCTTTAAAAGGTGTATTTGGCGGTGTGCATTTGTTGCCATTTTATAACCCAATTGACGGCAGTGATGCTGGCTTTGATCCAATAGACCATAGTGAAGTAGATTCAAGAATAGGTTCTTGGGAAGACATTAAAGCGCTTGGTAACAACCATGATTTAATGGCCGACTTAATTGTTAACCATGTTTCGGCGCAATCATTTCAGTTTCAGGATGTGCTTGCTAAAGGTAAAACCTCTGAATTTTGGGATTTGTTTTTAACCAAAGAAGACGTATTTCCAAATGGCATGAGCGACGCAGAGCAAAAAGCAATTTATCGTCCTCGCCCTGGTAGTTGTTTTACACCAATGAAATGTGGTGATGGCGAAACGTACGATTTTTGGACTACGTTTACCGATAACCAAATTGACATTAATGTAAAGGTAGAGGCTGGCGTTGCGTATCTAAATAATGTACTCACCAAGTTCTCTGCTAACAATGTAAATATTATTCGCTTAGATGCAGCGGGTTATGCTATTAAGCAAGCGGGCACTAACTGTTTTATGCTAGATGAAACGTTTGGTTACTTAGATAACTTATCTAAGCAAGCAAATAAATTAGGTATGGAAACAATTGCTGAAATACACAGCCATTATCAAACTCAGGTTGAAGTGGCTAAACGCGTAAACATGGTTTATGACTTTGCACTGCCGCCGCTTATTTTACATAGCTTGTTTAATAACGACGTTGATGCACTTTTAAAGTGGCTAAAAATATCACCACGTAACTGTTTAACTGTACTCGATACACATGACGGCATTGGTATTATTGATGCTGGGCCAATGGGCGACAAACCAGGTCTACTAAACGCTGAGCAAATTGATAACCTTGTTGAAACAATGCATGCAAACAGTAATAACGAAAGCCGACAAGCAACTGGAGCTGCAGCCAGTAATGTTGATTTGTACCAAGTTAACTGTACTTATTACAACGCATTGGGGGCTAAAGATTTTGATTATTTATTGTCTCGCGCCATTCAGTTTTTTGCACCAGGTGTCCCACAAGTTTACTACGGCGGTTTATTTGCATGCGAAAACGACATGGAGCTTTTAGCCAAAACAAATGTTGGCCGTGATATTAACCGCCCATATTTAAATGCAGATAAAATAAGCGAATCACTTGATAAGCCCGTTGTAAAAGGCTTAATTGAACTGATTAAAATTCGTAACGAACACCCAGCGTTTTCTGGGGAGTTTTCAGCGCAAGGTGAAGGCGGTATGTGTTGTTTAACGTGGCAACTTGGTGAGCAATCTATTTCATTAAGTGTAGATTTTGAAGCAAGAACCGCCCTTATAACGCAAGTAAATGGTGATGAAGAAACATCGATAAGTTTAGATTCTTTATTGTAACGAATAGAGTTTTGCTTAACAAAAAGCCAAGCTAGTTAGCTTGGCTTTTTTATTAACTGCTGGCACCAATGTCGAGTTCGTAGCTGACTTCTTGTATTTTGTTTTCTTTAGAAATAAATAAGTTTGCAGCAATTACGCCTTTTTCTTCACTGTTTTGATGAATAGTACTTAACCTAGGCACGAACCGTGCTGCTTCATCAATCCCATCAAATCCAACAATACGTAGGTCTTTTCCAATTTTTATACCTTGCTTGATTGCCTCTCGCATTGTGGCGAGTGCAATTAAATCACTCATACAGATAATAACGTTAGGGCGAGGTGAAGCTGATAATACTTCTTTTGCAGCTATATTAGCAAAGCGCTCACTGCTTTCAGGTATGTTCCAAATACGATCGTCAGCAACACTGATATTTGCCTCAACTAATGCACGTTGATAGCCACGTAAACGCTGATGAGAAATTGACTCTCCGGTTTGAAACTCGTGATGTTCATAAACGCGGCATAATACGTTTTCATCGAGAAGTCTTAGCCCTAGAATGGCGACTTTATCGTTTATATTGTGCAAAACATGCTTGGCAATTTCGTAGCTAGCTTGTTCGTTATTGATGTTAACCGACGCATTGCGATTAATGTCAAAATCTACAGTGACGACGTGTTTTGGCGTTGTTTTAAGTTGCTCTACGAGGGCATGGTTACGAGGACGACCATAGCAAATAAAACCATCTACAAAATCAACAACACTATTGAGGTTATTATTACTGCCAGAGAACAATAAAACGTTAATATTGTTTTTTTCGAGTACAGAAGTTACGCCACGCACAAAGCTGCTGGCAACTGGGTCTGATACCATGTATTCAACGCTGTCGGGTAGCACCAAAGCGACAATGTTAAACGTACCGCTTCTTAATGATTGCGCTGCTTTATTTGGGCCAAAGTAACCAAGCTCTTTACAGGCTTTGAGTATCGCTTCTCGGCGTTTTTCTGAGAGCTGATCTGGTCGATTAAATGCATTAGATACCGTTGCATTAGACACACCTAACTCTTTAGCAATACTTTTTAGGGTCCATCGAATTTGTTTACTCATTAACTACTCTTTGCCGTAAAACTACATTACACAAATTAACATATTGAGCTGTTTAACATAATAAAAAGTTTAGGTTTTATCGTTAATTTTTTTAGTTATGAGGCTGCTGCATTTAAATTGTAAGCGATTAGTAACGCAATTAATTTATGCCTATGCAAAAAAGGTGTTTTTATAATATTTGCGGCGCCAGTACATGAACGGGTTAAATTATTTTTACCCGATAATAATGTTAAAAAATTTACTAATTTATAACTATGTGATGAAACTTGGTTATATATTATGGTTTTAGGTTATAAATAACTTCAGTATGCTCTTGTAATAATAAGCTTGATTTTTAAACAAACTGTTGTAATCTAAATCAGGTACACCAAAATCATTACCATGGAGAGAACAATGAGAATAGCTAAAATTTTACCTTTAATTATAGCGTCGGCCTTATCAGCTAATTTGGCTTATGCAAATACAGACCAGGATACAGACGCACTTCCTTTGTGTGAAACTGCTGAATGTACATCGGATTTCAAAAAGCTCAGAAATTTTGCCATTAACGGTAGTAGCGAAGCTGCTAGCTTACTTGCCATTGCTTATGCAAACGGTGAAGGCGTAAGCCAAGACGACGCATATGCCAGAAAGTTTATGTTAAGAGCTATTAAGTGGAAAGACCCTTTTGCTATCCATCAGGCTTCGCGTTGGTATAGAACAGGGCACATTTTTGATAAAAATGTAGCAAGAGCTGATGAGTTATTAAACCGAGTTGTTGATAGAGGTTTTCCGCCAGCTTTGGTTGATAGGGCGAAACAGTTGTTTGCTGAAAATAATAAAAATTCAGACAAATTAGCATTCGATCTGCTAATTAAGGCAAAAGAGTCAACTTATTTGCCAGCTTATGAGCTGTTAGCTGTTTTTTATGAACATGGTATAGGTACTGAAGCTAGTTTGTATCAGTCAGCTAAAATGCATAAAACGCTGGCTATTCGTGGTCATGAAGGTGCGCAAGAAAAATTAGATAAATTAGTTGCAATAATTGAACAGCAAAACATAAACATTGACGGTTTAAAGGTAAGTCAAGACATTGAGCGTTTAGATCCTGTTTTATTGGACGTCCATTCAGAAATTAAAGATTTGATTGCCAAACTAAAGACTACGGATTATGACGGTAGAAGCACTGTTTCTAGAATACAAGGTCAGGTATGTTCAGATGCGGGCAATGGTTGTTATATACAATTTAATAGAAACTCTCCAGGTATGATACCTAATGTTGTTACAGGGACAATTAAAGGTCGCTTTTTAGGTCAATAGGCCTTGACCGTTTGAAAAAGGAGAGCGTATGCTCTCCTTTTTTGTTTGTATTTAAATAATTATACTTAATTTTATTTTGCAAGCTGCTTTAGGTTATATTTGCTTATTGCTAGTATTGTATTTCTTAAGTTTTTGTAGTCATCTTTTTAGTTATTTTCCCAACTAGCTTCTTACTGCCCAGTTTATTTTCAAGGATGTTTATTGTTATGAAAGTTGTCTCAATGCTTACGCAGTTTAGCCTTTTTATGCGAGTGATGCGTTAGCGTGCTCGGCAAGTACCAATCCTAAGCAAGTAGTGCAAGCGCAATTAGAGGCTTATAACGCAATAAATATAGGTCTATTTGCAAGCTGTCACTCGGCAGATATAAAAATTAAAAATAGCCAAGAAGGCGCTCCTGACATTATTGGGCAAGAAAGCTTAATCAAAGCGTATCAGTTTTTAAAAACAGCGCCAAAATCATTTAAAGTGATTCTTGAAAATCGAATTGTGAATGGGCCTGTGGTTGTTGATAATGAGCGGTTAACTAGGCTTGGTGAGAGGCGAGATGATATGTTTGCCGTTGCGGTGTATGAAGTGCGTAATGGCAAAATTGTTAGCGTATGGTTCCCACCAACTAAATAACAAAAGCTTGCTTAAAACACCTTGAGTAGAGGCCTACAGCAAGGTGTTTTAATGTTACCGCTTAAGCATATTTTCAATAATTTTTAGCTTATCGTTATAGCTTTTAATGCCACAAGCATGCAGTAACGCTACCGCACTAAATGAGGCTAGGTTAACTAATTGCTTATGTTGGCTTGTCATTAACTGAGTGAAAATTTGATACACCTTAGTGGGCTTAAACTGCTTGGGGCGTTTAATTTGCCATTGATCAATACCGTCTTTTGGTAATAAACATGGAACATGGCCAGGGTATGCTTGCCAAGGCGAATCTAAGGCTTCGGGGAATGCATAGCGTAAAAAATCATGATAAAAGCGATGCTTTCTTACTTGTGACGTTGGCTGCGACAAAACATGTCTAAGTACTTTCCAGGAATAAAAGGGCAGGCAAAAATCCATTTGATACTCGTCCACTTTATCGAATGGAATGGCTAAATGGTGATGCTGATCGTTAAGTAATAAAAACAGGTAGTAAGCTTTTTCAAGAGGAATATCTCCAAACTCTTTTAATGACGTTACGATATTAGCTTTTAGTCTGGCTTGCATTTTATCAGCGTTATGGATTATTGATTTGGGAATATAAGCAAATTGTTGCGATAAATAAGCGTCAGCAAGGTGCTCAGGTTCTTGTGTTAAAGCCGCTTCGTAAACTTCATCTGAGTAGTAAATAACACCCAGCCCAACACTGCCTCCATTGCCAGACCATGCTAAACGAGGACGTGTTACTTTAGGGTGGTCTGGATGTTTGCCGTTTAACCAATGCTCGCCTAGTCTGTCTTCAATTGTTTTTGCCTGCGTATCGTTAACACGAATAACATCAAGCTCAATTTTTTGGCTTTTTGCGAACGCCGTTGCGCAGTATAAGTCTTGTGTTTGATGCTGTGAAAAATTAAGCGCGGTGATGTTTACATTTTGCCTTTTAAGTAAGCACGCAATCAACCTTGAGTCTAATCCACCCGATAGCGTAGTAAGCACGTGATTATCGTTATCAATATATTTGTTTACATTGTTAGATAGGTCTTGCTTTAAGCTATGCAGTGTTTTTTCGTAATTATCATTATTTTTAGTAAGGCTGCTCCAGTCAAAATACTGTGTTTTAGTAACCCCGTTAGATGATGCTTCTAGGCGAGTTCCTGGGCGAATACACGAAATTTCGTTGTAATGGGTATGCTCAAATAGGTAATACCCAAGTGTTGCATATTCCATCATTCCTTCGTGATTACAGGTAAGTGGTAAGCCTAAGTTTTTGAGTAAGCTATATTGGGTACTAAAAATAAAAGCACCTTCATAATACATATAGTAAAAAGGGCGAACCCCAAGGGAATCGGTAACTAAGTTTAATACATTCGTAACCTTGTTATACCGTGCCATACAAAAAACACCTTCACATTCTGTAAGCATTGCATTGGTATAATGTGAGTTTAGGGTGTTTAAATCATTATTTCGGTTCGCGCTTAAAAGTGGGTGACCAACCAGTGTTGCAATATGCGAATCTGTTTGCAAAAAAGCATGTGGGCCAAAGGTTTCATAATCTAAACTAGCTAAGTAAAGAGCTTGTTCATGTACTTCGTTAATTGTGCCACCGTTTACTTTAGCATCTTCAGCTTTAAATTTATTAATAATAAAATCATGATGTTGAGTTAGCCCAGATGCACAATAAATTCCAAAAAATTTCGCCATAACCCGTACCTGTAAGTCGTTTTGTTATTAATTAGGTATCAAGGTTTGTACCAAGATTAATTAATACTTTGCTAGAGATTCGCAGTACTAATTGAATTTGACTTTTTAGGTACAAATTAATTGCCTCAAAACAAAAAACTATATAACTTATTAAGGTGCATACATCCTATAAAAGTAAATTTATCAATCAGCAGGAAAGCCGAATGAACAATAAAATACTCAAATCATCTACTGCTACGTATCAAAGCGGTGTGGCAAAAGCCGATGGTAAATTTTATATAACGCAAGGTGAGGTACGTTTTGAGCCATACAATGAATGTGCTGGTTTAGGACCTTATACTTTAACACGCAGCGCAATCGTAAAAATTGAAAAGTCAGTAGGTACAGGTGCTGGCATTTTACCACTAACAAGCGATGCAATAACAATCACCTTAGAAAATGAAGATACTTATGATTTTATTATAGCAAACCCTGATGAATGGATTCGTTTACTCAAGCATTAAATGATTAGGGTCTGTTGACCTTTAGGTTAAATTTGCAGCAGTCTGTTTGGTATCATGCAATGTCTCTATTGGACATAATAAAAGAGCAACCCGAAATATTTAAAGCTGTAGCTGCGGGCATGGCTTTATCACTTAAAAGTGGTGATTCATTTTATTTAGAACGAGAGACTAATACGCTAAATAACGTACCACAAGAGCCGTTAGTGAGTGACTTTAAAACTAAGGTGTTTGTTATAGTGCCGCCGCTATGCGCTAGTGCTTGTTTAGATGCGCTTGATAAGTTTAAGCTTTTTGAAAATACCACGTTGTTTGGTGCTCCAAGTAGCGCAGACTCGCTGTATATGGAGGTACGTTTAGCCGATTTACCTTCAGGCTTAGGTAAAGTTGTAGTGCCAAATAAAGTATATGTAAATAGAGCGCGAGGGGCAGGTGATTTTTACAAGCCAGATATTGCGTATAACGGCGTTGATTGGACAACGAATATACTATTAGAGCAGATTAAGCGCATCCCATAGCTCAAAAATAAAAAAACCGCTCTTAGAGCGGCTTTTATTTGGTATTTATTTAAGTTTAGTTACCCATTGAGTATCTAAAACCAAATGCATAACGCGGTCCGTATTGTGCAGCGCTTAAGAACTGGCTTTCAAAACGACTGAACGAACGCTCTGTCTCGTTTGTTAAATTAACGCCTTCAAAGAATACGGTAGTGCTTTCATTCACTTCGTAGTTAACGCTAATGTCCCACTGTAAATATTCTTCAGCATATTGTGGTGGAGCCGTAGCACCCGAATCCGGTAGGCCTTGCGCAATTAGGTATTCATCACGCCATGCACCAGTAATTTTAACTGATAAGCCATCTTTTTCGTAAAAACCTTGTAGATTGGCAGAATCACTCAAGCCAGCTAATACAGCTTGAGATGCAAGGTAATAGTTGTCGTACTCTACATCACCGTCAACAATAGTGGCATTAAAACCAGCGCCAAAACCTGACTCGCCGAATAAGTGCTGTATCGCAAACTCAACACCATTTACTTTACGAGAACCTACGTTTTCTGGTGAGTTGATTGTCCACTCTATTAATGGATCAGTTGCTGAGTCAGGAAGTACACGGTTGTTTTCGCCAATTCCTACGCCATTTGCCACAATCTCATTATAGATAGCAGAGTCAGTTGCCTGCTCGCCACGTCCTTCAATTGCGGTTACTGCATTATTCCAGCGTTGACCTAAATAAACATCATGCAGGCCTTCAAACGTGGTTGTTACTTGCGTGTTATCAATCCAATTATCTACATCTTTCCAGAACATACCCACTGCAGCGTAGCTACCTTCATTGTAGTAATATTCAAGGCTAAGATCGAAATTTGTTGATTTAAACGGTTGTAAATTTGGGTTACCACGGCTACCGCTTCTTGAATTTAACTTAGGTGACGGTGTTAAGCTTAAGTTGCCAAGCATGTCGCCAAGGGTAGGGCGTGTGATTGTTTGGCCCCAAGATACACGTGACACTAAGTTATCAGAAAGGTCGACTTTTACATCTATCATAGGTAGAAGAAGATCGTAATTACCTTTGTAATCAACCTCAACTAATTCGCCGCCACTGGCAAATTCAGTTAGCCACTCAGAACCACCTGCCCAATATACTTGCTGAGCAACACGGCTTTTAGCTGGGCTTACAATGTCAGTTTCTTCGTAGCGAAGGCCTAAATTTACAAAAACATCGTAGTCGCTAACGTTAAATACCCAATTTGTAGAAAGGTAAACACTGATTGTTTCTTCTTCTACTTTGTTAGTTGGGAAGCCATCAAAGGTGCCTATTTGGTAAACATCACTGCCTATTACGTCTTCAGTTAAAAAAGCGCTTTGGCGAGCAAATGCTTCATCAAGATCATAAGTGTAAGCATAGCCTGGCGCTACACCGTTAGGACCAAATGAAAACTCGTCAAGAAAGTCACTTAAATCAACTCGCTCGAACATACTATCTGGGAATATCTCAGCAAATGTACCGTTATTAAAGCCTGGTGCATTGGCATTATTAGAGCCACCCCAGCCACTAAGTGTTTGCTTAGTGTATGCAGCACCAAATTTTACTGTTTCTAAACCAATGTCAGTGTAAGTAAATAGTTTACCGTCTAGTTGTACTTGAGATACTTCTGATTCACCGGGTGTTCTTGTAAATATACTAAAGTTAGAGCCAATTTGGTTTGGGTCAACTTCTTGCGTGCCGTTATTCCAATTTACATTAAAACCAGGTACGTCACCTTCACGGAAAGAGTACTCTTTAGTTGAAATGTCTGCCGAGCCTAAAATGATTCGTGCGTTAGCGCCTAAGCCAGGATCTTTACCATTATCGGTCGTTGTTTTAGATGTGTGAGCATCAAAGTTAAAGCTCAGGTTTTCGGTTGCTAACCACTCAACGTTAATACCTGTTGCTTTTGAATCTACTTCTGATGTTTCACGAAATGCAGTAAAGGATGCATCGTCACCTGCAGAGTTGTAATAAACAGCTGTGCCATTTTCATCAAGTTCATAAGCATTGGCATTACCACCAAACGATCCGTTCCAAATCCCCCAAGACAATGAGTTATTCCCGGTCGTTGCTTGTGAAATCGTATGATCAAGCGTAAAGGTTAGGTTATCTGTTGGCGCAAACTGAAATGTTGCTTGCGCATTTAAGCGCTCACGTTGAATGTCATCTTTTGCAAAACTAACTTCTTGCGGAAAGAAAGCGGCTGAAACAAATTCACCATTTTCCCCAGCGTTTGGGTCAAAGAATTGTTTAGCCGGGTTACCTTCAGCATCCATTGGGCGGTTATCAACAATATTAGCTGCATCAACCGAGAGATTTGGATTAACTAACCAAGAGCGAACATTTGCTGCTTGTCGTTGAAAATCACGACGATGATATGAAAAGTTTGCCGACACACCAAAACGATCGTCATCAAAGGTATTACTGTAGATACCTGCAATTTCAGGTGTTACTTTATCGCCTTCTTCTACAGATGTATCGTGAATACCTTTAGCCATAAAAGAAAAGCGCTCACCAGGCTTTTGTAATGGTTTTGCGGTAACAATATTTACAGTTGCACCCAATCCACCGGTTGGTGAATCAGCGCGTGCAGTTTTCATTACTTCAAGTGAACTTACACCTTCTGATGATAAGTTTTCAAAGTTAAATGAGCGTGTAAAACCTGTTCCCGCCATTTGGCGACCATTAAGTGTTACCAAGTTAAACGATGGACCAAAACCACGAACAGTAATTTGGCTACCTTCACCGTTTGATCGGCTGACAGATACGCCAGTAATTCGTTGTAATGATTCTGCTAAGTTTGTATCTGGGAACTTACCCATTTCTTCAGCCGAGATGGCGTCAACTACACCAGAAGCATCTCGTTTTACATCCATTGAACGGATTAATGATCCGCGAATACCTTTTACTTCAATGATTTCTAGTTCAGGTTCAGCAGTATTTTCTTCTGCTGCATAGGCTAAATTAAATGTACTTGCAGCGATGATAAGTGACACAGAAGCTGCTAACTGGCTCTTTTTAAAAGTGAATGTGTTCATAATTGCTCTGCTTTTCTAAATTTATTACAGTTAGTGGGTGCCTATGTAAAGGCACCTACCATTCAATGGTTGTTCTACGGGTTTGCGATAATTACGTTATCGATACGATAAACCGCGCCTTCACCCGTACTCCATGCTGGGAAAACCATTAACACGTTGATATCACTGATGTCTAAACCGGCGTCAAAAAGTGATTGCAATGTAAATGTGTACGTTTGCCATTGACCAATAACCGGTACTTGACCTTCAACACTTTCTGCAAGAGGAAGCTCCACTGCAGACGCAGCGCCAGTTGATTCAATTTTAAATAACCATTGAGCGTCTGTTGCGTTAGGTGGAGTCACCATTTTCATTTCAAATTGTACAACCCCATTTGCAAGGATAGACGAGGCATCAAAAGAAACACCTTCATCGGCTAAAAAGCCCATAACAGTTGGCGCTGAACCAATTACAAATTCAGCAACGGTACCGTGATCGCTATCGTCTGTTTCCTCAGTAGGTGTTGAACCACCACAACAATCCCATATGCTCCATTGCTCTGCAGCAGTATCTTGGAATATTGTAATTTCACTTCCTGCAGTAGATGCTGCACTTGGGTCATAAATTTTAGCGTTATCTACACGGTAAACTGCGCCTTCACCCGTTCCCCATGCTGGGAAAATCATAACAACATCTATCGCGCTAACATCTAAACCTGCACCTGCTAGGTCGGCTAAGGTGTAAGTGTAAGTTTTCCATTCACCTGCAACTGGCGCGTCACCTGCGTCTGTTAACGGAAGCTCTACCGCTGAGTCACCCTCATTAGATTCAATTTTCATTAACCAAGTTGAGTCAGGGTTATTAGGGTTTGACATTACTTTTAGTTCAAACTGCAGAACGCCATTTTCTAAAATACTAGTCGCATCGAACGGTGTGCCGCTTCCACCCGCAGATGTGCGTGTGTTAAAGCCCATTACTGTAGGCGCTTCACCAATGCTAAACTCTGCAGTTAAACCGTGCTCTTCGTCGTCTAATGCTTCAACTGGGGTTGAACCACCACAGCAATCCCACATAGGCCAATCTAAACTTTGTCCGTTGTCGAATAAAACAACCTCAGGAGAAGCACCCAAGTCACCTTCAATTGCTACATTGGTGATAAGGTACTCAGCACCTTCACCTGTTTGCCATGCAGGGAATACCATAAGCACATCAATTGCGCTTAAATCTAGGCCTTTTTCTTGAAGTAGTGATAATGGAAAGGTATATGTTTGCCATTGACCAGTTACAGGTGTTACACCTTCATTACTTTCACTTAATGGTACGTCGCCTGTATTTGGGCCACCGTCACCTGCTTCTGCTTTAAGTATCCATGTAGTATCCGACGTTGGAGGCGTTACCACTTTCATGTCAAACGTTAAACGGCCGTTTAATTCAAGTAAAGGAGATGCATCAAATGGAGACGATGTTCCTGTAAAGTCGTCTGGAAAGTGACCACCGCGCGTAGAGAAGCCAAGCACAGTTCCGTTGTTATCATTTATATTAAATTTAACAGCGTCACCTTTGTCTGCATCAGTAATAACCTCTGGTACAGTGCCGCCACAACAATCCCATGCAATCCAGTTAGCGTCTAGGCTACCGTTAAATACATCAAGGTTTCGGGCTACGCCGTCGCTTGGTGGAGTAGGTACAGGTGCTGCACCTTCTACAAGTGCGTCGTCTAGGCTGTCGTAACCTGGGCGAACTGTTTCACAGCCTTTGCCTGTGCTTGGGTCTGATGCACATTCGTATACTCGAACGTAATCAATTTCAAAGCTTTGGCCTTGTGCAAATGCGTCTGCATCAATACCTAGGTTGTTAACGTTTTCAGGCCAATCTCCACCCACTGCATGGTTTAATATAAGGTAGAAATCTTTATCGAAAGGGGCGTTATCCCAATGTGTTGTAAGTTCGCCGCTTCCTTGTTCAAAGTATTCCGCAAACCAGCCTTTGTGCTTAAGGCCAACAGCTTCGTCTTTTGAATTGTAACGAACTTCAGAACGACGTTGTGTAGCGTAAAGGTAATCATCTACATACCAGCGGATTTCACCTTCTTGCCACTCTACAGCGTAAGTATGAAAATCATCAGCTGGGTTCATATCTTCAGGTAACAAATAAGCTTTACCTGAGCTAGAGTTATTTGGCCACTCACGACCGTAATGAAGAGTACCGTGCACGTAAGATTCAATAGTGCCATCTTCAGCGGCTACTTTTAGATTTACAGCTTCTAAAATATCAATTTCACCAGAACGTGGCCAAGTGCCATACTCTTCATCAGTTGGCATCATCCAAAATGCAGGCCAGCTACCCTGACCAGACGGTAATTTTGCGCGCATTTCAAAGCGGCCGTATGTAAAGTCTGCGTTGTAACGGGTATTTAAGCGGGCTGATGTGTAAGGTTTAGCTGCGCCTTCTTCTGCAGGGAGTGCGACGATGTTCAGCATGCCGTCTTTGATAAAGGCATTTTCTTCGTTATCGGTATAACATTGCTTTTCGTTGTTACCACCACCAGCACAGTTTAATTCAAAGTTCCATTTGTTTGTATCAATGCTAGTGCCGTCAAATTCGTCATTCCATACCATGCGCCAGTCTGAGACTGGCTCTGAAGAATTAACGACTTCTGTATTTGTGTTTGTTGTTGCAGCGTCACCACCACAGCCGGCCAAAGACGCTAATGAAATAGCTGCCAGAAGGCGTGTAATGCGTGTTGTTTCAATGTTCATAACTGAACCCCGTTCAACTGATAATTGTCAGAATATGTGTTTAAGTTTAGTTGATTTTATAGCTTTTATACTTTCTGTAAGCGCTTACATTTAAGTGTGTAATTGTAAGCGCTTACAAATAGTATTGTGCAGTTGTGATTTGGTCAACATATTTGTCTAAATTATTTACAATTAATTTACTGTTTAACGAATAAATAGTAGTTCTAAAATCATTAAACTGCGTAATTTTGTTTAATGATTTTATTTTTTAAGAGGATAGTTGTTACTTTTTTTGAAATGGCATGGTTAACAAAGCCCAAAGAGACGCGTTTTGCTTTTCGCTTGGGTATTCTTTTAGGCCTACATCTATGTCGTTATCGGTTTTTTGCGCTTCATTTTTGTAACTACCAAACAGTTTATCCCACCAAATAACGCTAAATCCGTAGTTTGAATTGGTTTCGCTCACGCGTTGGCTATGATGAATACGATGCAGTATTTGGGTCATTAAAATTAATCGAAGTGGTTTTTCTATTGCTTGTGGTAAGCGTATATTTGCATGATTAAATAATGCTAATCCATTAAGTGCTATTTCAAATATTAATACAGCAATAGCGGGTACACCCAAAGCGGTAACGGCAATCAATTTTATAAGTATGCTGAGTACTATTTCGACAGGGTGAAAACGCAAGCCTGTGCTGGTATCTACATGGGCATCGGCGTGGTGTACACGGTGCAAGCGCCACAAAATAGGCACTTGATGAAACAGCCGGTGCTGCCAATAAATAAGTATATCAAGTAGTAATATGCTTAAAATAATAGCAACACTACTTGGTGTGGCTATTTGATTAAATAAACCGATACCGTGCTCTTGATTATAAAGCGCTACGGCGGTTAAACCTATTGGCACACTTAAGCGGGCAATTAGTGATGAAGCAAACACCAGTCCAAAATTAGCCAACCACCGGGTGGTACTTTTTATCGGCGATTTACGGGCAGGCATACGCGATTCTAGCAGCATCATAATAGCCAAAATGCTAAAAAAGAACCCTAATCGCCACCAAATTTCATTACTCATTGGCTTGTGTAACCTCATTAGCTTCTTGGAGTTTTAACGTGTTATAACCACCATGTATACGTGTAAAAATAGTAATAGCGCACGCAGTGGCAAAAATACTCGCCATTATGGCAAAGTGCTGCGGCCAAATACAAAAGGCTATAAATAACGCGATAGTTTCTGTACCTTCGGTTAAACCATTTAAATAGTAAAAGCTTTTGTATTTAAACTGAGGTTTTTCGAGCTTAAATTTTTCGGCGGCTATGGCAAAGGCTAAAAAGCTTGAGCCTGTACCTATAAAGGTGGCCAGTAATATGCTACCTGCAATGGCGTTTTGCTCGGGGTTTGCCAAAATAAAGCCAAGCGGAATTGCCGCGTAAAATAAAAAATCGAGGGTAATATCTAAAAAACCGCCAGCGCTTGAACTTAAATTTGCATGGCGTGCCAATGCGCCATCTAGCCCATCTAAAATACGATTTAAAGCAATAGCTGTTAACGCTGCGTACCACATTTCAAACGCAATTAATGGCACAGCTAATAGGCCTATTAAAAAGCCTGCCACAGTAAGTTGGTCGGGCGTTATACCACGCTTGTGCATTAACGCCACAACAGGGGTTAACAGTGGCTTTATTACGGGGGTGATGTATTTGTCTAACATGCTTGGTGCCTTGTACTTTTTGTGCGTTTATTTGGCTAAATTTAAGGTGATCAGCTTGCCGTTTGCGGCCTCTGCATCGCTATGATCGTGGGTGACCATAATAGCGGCCAGTTTATGCTCACGTATTTGGCTAAATACCAGCTCGCGGGTATCTACTCTTAATTGGGTATCGAGCTTGCTAAATGGCTCATCAAGCAAAATAGCTTTTGGCTCGCTTAATAGCATACGCAGTAAAGCTACGCGTGCTTGTTGACCACCAGAGAGGTTGTCGGGGTGGCGATTAGCCATGCCTTTCAATCCTACTTGTTCAAGGGCGTGCTCTATTTTTTCAAGGCGCTGTTTTTTATTGCCTTTAGGCATAGCAAAGGCAATGTTACCGCTTACCGATAAATGCGAAAATAATAACGCATCTTGATAAAGCACACCTATGTGGCGTAAATGTGCGGGTAAATTATTAATATTTTTACCGTTAAGCCACACTTCGCCATTTGCGCTAAAGCCGCTGGGTAATGTGCCGGTAAGCCAGTTTAATAAACTTGATTTACCACTGCCTGATGGCCCCATAATAGTAAGTATTTCGCCGCCTTTTACATGCTCGTTTAAGCTTAGTAATAGCTCGTGTTGACGATAAAGCTCACAATTTTTAATCTCTAAAGATGACTGCATTAAAAACCTTTTAATTTATGGGTTAGCGATGGGCGCTTTTAAAAAAGTACTTAGGTAACACCCACGCCAGTATAAAGCCAATGAGTGGCAATGCCATTTGCATAATGGCATACACCGCACTGGTGCGCCTACTTGCGCCATTTGCAAGGGTAACCGCTTCGGTTGTAATTGTTGCTATGCGCCCGCCACCGGCTAAAAGTGTAGGTAAATATTGGCCAAAGCTAATGGCCAAACCAAGTGCGGCCGCAATTAAAATAGGGGCAAATAACTGGGGTAACTTTACGTGTAAAAACACTTTGCAGGGGGTTGCGCCAAGGCTTGCTGCTACATGGGCAAAGCGAGGGTCTAATCGCCTATAACTGCTCGCAAGCGATAAAAACACATACGGCAGTACAAACAATAAATGGGTAAATACCACATTAAAAAACGCGGCTTGGTTATTTACTAGTTGTTGCAGCCACACTAGGCCAAATAAAAACGCAATACTTGGTACAAGTAACGGTAAATAAATAATTAAGCTGGTAAAGCGCGACATGGGTTTTGCACTTAATTGCTCTGACTCTAAGCACAAAAGGGTAATAATAATGGCAAATAACGTAGTAACTAGCCCTATAGCAAGGGTATTATAAAGCGGGGTTTGCATTTGCATTAGCGCACTTTTAAAGTGAAGTAGCGTGAGTTGATCGGGCAGTGCCGCCGGAAAACGCCAAAATCCGGCAACCGACCACATAATTAAGCCAATTAATGAAAGCAAAATAAAGCCAATTACAAATACTGTTAATACGGTTGTTATTTTTTGCCAATAAACACCGCCATATTCTCGCTCGCCATTGGTGAGTAAATCACTAAATAATGCTTTTATCGCTTTTTCGCCGCCAAGCCAAAGTGCTAGTAAACCACCAGTAAGTACAAGCTGCAATAATGCCCCAGCAGAGGCTTTAATACGCAGGTTTAAATCTACATCGTTAAACCAGTGCATAATAGCGACTGCCAAGGTGGGTGGAGTATTTGGCCCTAGAATAAGTGGCATTTCTACACTTGCGCTGGCATAAGCCAATACGGCTAAAATGGGTAGGCGCAGTAATGGGTAAAGGCTTGGTAATACTACTTTAAAAAAAGCAGTCATAGGGCAGTAGCCTAAATTAAGCGCGACTTTATGTTGTTGGCGCAGTTTTTTGCCAAGCTCAGGTTGGGCAAGCACACCTAGCGCCATTAACAGTAAAAAAGGCAGCTCTTTAAGGGTTAAGCCTAAAATTATACTAATACCAAACGAGTCATGCGGAAACATGCCGTTAGGCGCAAGTTCCCACCCACTAAACCAAGGCGATACTAAACGCGAGATCATACCCGAAGGAGCAATTAAAAAACCAACCGCTATAGCCGCTGCTGCGTGGGGTATTACGAGTATTGGGCTCAGTAAACGCTGAATACGGTTAAGCCACGGGCTATTAAAAAATGCCGCTAAAATCATTAACGTAATGATAAAGGCAAGTAAGGTACTTATTAATCCGCTGCCAACACTTAGCATAACCATGTGTGTTAGGCCGGGTGTTTGCATAAGCATAGTAAAGCCATGTAGGCCAAGTGTTGTGTGCTCAAGTACCGGCGCATAACCAAAAGCGGGCAATAGCACGCTAATTAAGCCGCCTATTACAGGTAAAATAAGCAATGCCAGTAAAAAGCGTGGGCTTAATGTAACTAATTTACTAAACATATCGGCGCTTTTATGTGGTTTAAGCGTTGGGCTTGCTGCTAACTTATTTGAAACAACACTCATTGGCTTACTCCAAAACGCGCTTGCCAACCTTCCATAATAGCGTTTACCCAGCTTGGGTGAGGCTCACTTAGCGTGCGTTTAATACTATTCAAAGGCAGCGCGCTTGGATGTGGTTGCGTTGTTTTAAATAAGGCTTGCTGCTGTGGTGTTAGCGTTGACTGAATAAGTACACTTTTATCGCCCCATATAGGCGCTTTTTGTTTTTGAGCTTGCGCCTCTGGACTTAATAAAAAATTAGCCACTAACTGCGCACTTTGCTGGTGGCTTGCATTATAAGGTATGGCTACAAAGTGGGTGTTACTTAAACTGCCATCTTGCATTGCATAACTGCGAATACTTTTAGGTAAATCATAACGTTTAACGGCGGCGGGGACTTCGGGTGCTGAAAACGTAAACGCTATGCTTAGCTCTGTGTCGCCTACTAAACGGCGCATTTGTGCGCCACTTTGCATAAAGTGTTTCCCGCCGCGCCAAAGTGTTGGGTGCAGTTTATTTAAAAAGTCCCATAATGGGTTTAATACTTGGGCTGTGTTTTGTGCAGTAGCAGGCTGATTTAACTGCGCTTTAAGTGTTTCATCACTTTGTTGATGTAGCATAACAAGCGCGTATTTTAAAAAGCTCATTCCTAAAAAATCAGGTGGCTTTGGGTAACTAAAGCGCCCTGGGTTTTGTGCGCTCCAGCTAAGTAATTGGTTTAGGGTTATTGGTAGTGTGTTATTTGCAGTGCCGTCAATTGCTAAACTGTCGTAGTAAAAGGTGAGTGAAGCTTGACCCCAAGGTGCTTCCATTCCATTAGTGGGTATTCCAAAATCAAAATTAACAGCGGGATTATTGCTAGGGTCGGTGTTGCTAAAATTAGGCAACTTATTAGCCCATTGTTTAAGTAATAATGAGTGCTCGCTCATGGTGGCAAAGTTAGCACCGTTTATCCAAATTAAATCTACGCTGCCTTTATCGTTATTGTTTGCTGATTTTTCGGCAAGTACGCGGCTTACTGCTTCGCTGGTATCACTTAGTTTAACGTGTACTAAGTTTATGTTGTATTTGGCTTTTACTTGCTGCGCAGCCCATTGAATATACGCATTTATTTGCGCATCGCCGCCCCACGCATAAAAATATACGCTTTGGTCTTTGCCTAAGCTTTCAACTTGCTGCCAACGGCTTTGTAATTGTGTACTTGCTAGGCTTTTAAAGCTGATAACAAGGCAAATGCAAAACGCGACACAGCAAAAGCTGTATCGCGATAATGTTTGCCAACATTTATTGGCGAGCATTTAAATCCCAGTTGTAGTCTAAAAACTTAACTTTCATGTCGTTATTTTTAAGCGCTTTTTGCTGAGCGGGTATCAGTTTTAGTGCTTTAGGGTATTGCATAAAAAACTGTTGCAGCGTATTCGCACCTTTAAAGCCTTGTTCAAAATCATCGCCGTACCACTTAAATATTGAAGACACACTTAGCGTGTTATCTTGCGCTATATTACGGGTCATGTCTGATAAAAAGCGGACTGTTTGCGCTTGCAATTGGCTTTCTAAATCAGTGGCTGTGTAGGCTTCTTCACGTAGTGCTGGGCAGCCAATACTTGCGCAATTTACAGCAAAGTGAATACGTGGGTCGTTGTATTTACCACTGCCACGTATTAAACCATGTTCTATATCATCAAGGCTGCGAGTTTTACCAAGTAATGGCACAAACTCTTTGCTCCATGGTGAGCTAAAAAAGCTGCCTAAATCTTTAATTGACTTAAGATCTGGGTATTTTGTTAATATAAGCTCAACAGTAGAGGCGTTATATGCGTTAATTAAAAACGCCAGCTGCTTAGGTTTTTCCCATGTATCAAACTCATTTTGCGTAACAGCCGATAGCGAATCTAAATAGGTTTTAAGCTCGCTGTGCTTAGCTTTTATTGCTGAATAATCAACCTCTGTGCTGTGGCCATGATTAATAGCTACAACATGGTTGTTTAATAATGTATTCCAGCCCTCGTGCATATTTTGAGCTTTGCTTGCAAACGATGTTGCAAGCAAAGCAGACCCTAACAATAGCGTTTTTAAAGGTGTTTTAAACATATTAGCCTCTGCGCCATGTGTGGTATTTTTCAAGCATGTTAAGTACTTTTTCAGGTGCGTGAGCGCGTTTCCACTCGCCTGCTGCGTACTTGTTACCTTCAGCCCACGTGGGGTAGCTGTGAATAGTGCCTAGTATTTTGTTAAGGCCTAAACCGTGTTTCATTGCTAGTACAAACTCAGCTATTAAATCGCCAGCGTGCTCAGATACCACTGTAACACCGAGTATTTTGTCTTTGCCTTTTGGTGTAATTACTTTAATGAAGCCTTTGGTGGCGCTGTCGGTAATGGCGCGGTCTAGCTCTTCAAATTCAAAGCGAGTGATTTCATAGTCAATGCCTTTATCAATAGCGTCTTGCTCGTTTAAGCCAACACGTGCTACTTCTGGGTCAATAAACGTAGTCCACGGAATAACACGGTAATCGACTTTAAACTTTTTAAGATTACCAAATAAGCCATTTACAGCTGCGTACCAACCCTGATGAGCGGCTACGTGCGTAAACTGATACGGACCTACAATATCGCCAGCGGCAAAAATGTTAGGGTAAAGCGTTTCAAGGTATTCGTTAGTGACTACAGTACGGTTGGTTTCTATGCCAAGTTCTTCAAGGCCGTAACCTTTAAGACGAGCGCTTCGGCCCACAGCACATAGTAGCTCATCGTATTCAATATCGATTTCGGTATCGTTATGTTTTACCACAATGAACTTTTTACCATCGCGCTCTTCACAGCGCAGTGCTTGATGCGAGGTTAAAATGTTTACGCCGCTCTCAATAAGCGCTTCGTGAGCAAAGGTAGACACTTCTAGGTCTTCTTTGATCATGATGCGTTCGCTCATTTCAATTTGCGTAACGCTTGACCCTAAGCGTGCAAAGCTTTGTGCAAGTTCGCACCCAATTGGACCACCGCCAAGTACAACAAGCTTTTTAGGGGCTTCTTCAAGCTCTGCAAATTTAGTCCATAATGTATCGCTTGTTACATAGCCAGTTTCTTCAATACCAGGTAATGGCGGTACAAATGGGCGTGCGCCAGTGGCAATAACAATAGTACGGGCGGTTAATGTTTGTGTGCCGCCATCGTTAAGCTTAATTTCTACAGTCCACGGGTCTAATAATTTACCGTAGCCTTTTACAACATCTACGCCTAGGTTTGTGTAGCGCTCAACGCTGTCGTGTGGTGCTACGTCGGCAATTACTTTATGGATACGTGCCATTACTTTTTTAAACGAAAACTGCGGTGTGGCGTTTTCTAAGCCGTAGTGTTCACCGTGGCGAATTTGCTCAGCAATTTTAGCGCTTTTAATAACGGCTTTACTTGGCACACACCCGTAGTTTAAACAGTCGCCTCCCATTTCGCCGGCTTCAATTAGGGTTACTTTGGCTTTAACCGCTGCTGCAATATAGCTTGTCACTAAGCCGCCAGCACCTGCGCCAATAACAATCATGTTACGGTCGAACTTTTTAGGTTTAGTGTAATTTTTGTATACGCGACGTTTTTTAAACACGTTTAGGATTCCTTTAGCAATGAATGGGAACACACCCAATAAAGCGAACGATAAAATAAGATCGAGCGATAAAATGCCTGATAAGCTCTCAATTTGCGCAAGTTGCGTACCCGCGTTTACAAATACAAAAGTACCTGCGAGCATACCTACCTGACTTACCCAGTAGAAGGTCCACGATTTAATTGCAGTAACACCCATTAGTAAGTTAATTAAAAAGAACGGGAATACGGGTACTAAACGAAGGGTAAATAAGTAAAACCCACCTTCTTTTTCAACGCCTGCGTCAATAGCGTCTAAGCGCTCAGGAAAACGTTGTTTAATTGTATCGCGCAGTAAGTAACGAGATACTAAAAAGGCAAGCGTAGCACCTACCGTAGAGGCAAACGAGGCAACCAATAAGCCTTCAACTAAGCCAAATAATGCACCTGCGGCCAGTGTTAATATAGCCGCACCCGGTAAAGAGAGAGCCGTTACTACTACATAAAGTAAAAAGAAGCCGCCAATAACAAGCAGCGGCGACTCTGCTTTGTACTGATCAAATTGATCCATTGACCCTTTTAAGCCATCAAGTGTTAGTAACTGGTGTAAATTAAAATGAAAGAACGCGCCAATAGCAGCGGCGGCAATCACTATTAATAATAATTTTTTTATCATGTTCTCTCTCTTAATTAGGGCCTATTAACCTTTTTGGATTGCACTAGGTAAATCCTTTGGGCTGCGCCTGTTTAGCATTAATTTTACTTTAACGCCTATGAGGAATAACCACACCACATAGGCTTTACCTAGCTTTATAAGAAGCAAATTTATGTATATTTAACCTTTAAAGCTAAATATTCATAAATATTAAAACTTATGGGTCAGAGTCAGCTTGGCATTTATTGGCAATTCAGGGAATGCCAAGGTTGCGCCAAAGTAGCCGCCTTCAAAAACAGGACGCCAATTTTTTTGGTTTGTGATGTTATTTACATCTAAACGTAACTTGGTACTAGGCGTAAATGCATAGCTAATATTTACGTTTAGCGTGTATTGATCACGAATTTTAACTGTTTGTAAAAAGTCTAATGGGTAACTCTTTGTATATAGACCTGAAAAACCAGTTTGCCATTTCGAGGTAATTGAATAATTACCATTAAAACTAAACGATTGCTCTGGAATACCTTGTACTTGACTGTTTGACGGTGCAAATGGTGTAAAGCTTGGCGCGCCAACGCCCGTACCAGCAATAATGTCTGGGCGTGAGTTATCAAACGCATCAGCGACTTGAGCTGAATCTTGGCTGCTTGCAGAGTTATCGTAGCGGGCATCTATGTAGCTGTAGCCCGCACTTAGCCAATAAGGGTAGGCATCGTAAAATACTTGGCTTTCAAAGCCCGTGGTACGAATACCTGTATTGCTGCCATCGCGATTACGTAAACTACGGCGCTGGCTAAATACCGCGCCATCAGCGTACCAGTCGCTGTTGGTTGGGGCGTATTTTAAACCAAATTCTACGAGTGTGTTTTCTGTTGCAAAGTTTTGTGCACTAATCACGTTGCCGCCACCCAGCACATTACCGCCAGCCATACTGTTTGATGTGGCCTCGTTATAACTTGCGGCACCGTAGCCTGTGAAATCAGCGTTTAATTTGTAATTAAAGCTTACCTGACCTGACTGAAGCGTGTCGTTAATGCTATCACTTGCTGCAGTTTGGCCTTGTGGTGCAATAGGATCACGTGCTTCTACATCATAATAATCTACCCGGTAACCTACGCTTGTATGAAGTTTATCCGTCCAATCCGAGTCTTGCTGAATAGCAAAACCTGTTTGCCATGAACGAGAGTCAGTGGTGTCTGATAGGTTAAAGTCGCCGCTACCGTCGTTATCTATATCGTACTGTGCACCAGGTGATACGAACACACCCGGGCGAAGCTCAACCAAACGTGCCTTTTGTGCGTCTGTTAAAGGAATGCGGCGATTTGATAATGGGCCAGTTAAATCAATAGGTAAGTCGGCCTCTGTGGTGAACTGGCTGTAGCCAAGCACTTTGTTATAGCGTACGTCAAAAGCAAAAATAGTTTGTTGTTCGTCGTTCCAACTATACGTTAGTTCTGTTCGATTTTGCGCCGTGTCGGCGCCGTCAATAATTTCAACAAAGCTATTTTGGGCAATCTCTTCACGCTGTAAATGTTGAAAGTAGGTGATGTTTTTAAGTGAGGCATTTGCACTTAGCTCACGTTTATAAATACTGTGAATTAAATAGGTTGTAGCTTCGTTTTGGTTATCAGGGTCAGTAAGTACAGTGCTGCGATCAATGTTTACTTGCCCAGTAGGCGACACAATCGAACCCGCCGCCGGTACTGTACTGCCATTTGCTTGCACGCCTTGGCCAGTAATATAAAGGCCATCATCAATTAAAGCTTGGGTAGGGCGGTTAATACCGGCGTTGTCGGTAAATTCGACTTGGTATAGCTCAAAGTTAATATCCCAAGTGCTTTTATCGTCTGGCAAAATGCGTAGTGCTGCAAATAAACTGTCGCTTTTAGTACCTGAATAATCGTAATAGCTGCCATGGTCAAGATGTTCATAGCTTACTCTAAACCCGACTTTGTCTTTAATAATTGGCGCAGTGTAATCTATTTGCGCACTGTATTGGTCCCAACGACCGGCCGATAAACTCGCTTTGCCTTTACTTTCGTCCGTTGACGCTACTTTTGACTGTAAGTTAACAAATCCACCGTTGCGTTGGCTTGAACCAAACAAAACCGGCGGTGCGCCTTTTACTACATCTATTTGTTCGACAGAATTGAACGATAACGGCACGCCAAACCCATTGTTACCTGCTTGACGACGTGTACCATCTTGAAAAAGCTCACCCAATTGACCGCGAATAGTAGGTAAACTTGGCGCGCCAAAGCCACTTGCAGAGTATGTGTTTGGGCTTACTGCTAATACATCTTGTAAAGTAGTAATGTTAAGCTGTTCTATAAGTTCGCTTGAAATAGGCGTAACTGAGCGTGCTATGTCTTGAAGTGCTAAGTTATCACCAAAAGGACCGTCAATTGTTTCATTTTTAACAGAAAGCCCTTGAGACTTTATAACTTGACCAGCCACCTCAATGTGTTCAATCGAATCTTTCACTTGCGTTTTTTCAGCTGCAAAAGCAACAAGGGGAGTGTTTAATATGGTGGCTAACGATAGTGCTAAGTATGCGTGTTTCAAGGGTTGTCTCTCTAGTGTAATTAGTTATTGGCGATAAAGACCGAAAGGAATAAAAATATCTTTCAATTAAAGTATAACTTTTTTAATTTTTAGAATGGATGCGTGCAAATTATTCTTATTATAGTCTTAAGCTTTAAATGTTGTTGAATACCTACTTGGATTAAATCTAAATAGTTTGAAATTAATCATAACTTATACGGTCTTGTTCTGTTCTTGGTTTATTTATATATTTTTAAAGGAAATTTCATGACGGATTCTTTAAGTAGTGATGTTCAAAATCGTTTGCAGTGGTCACTTTTATCTTTGCGTGTAGGTGTGTTTATTGTAATGGTTATGTGGACATTCGATAAGTTTGTTAACCCTGGACATAGCGCACGTATTTTTGAGCATTTTTATGGGATCAGTGGCTCTACAGATATGGTGGCTTACATTATTGGTGCGTTGCAGCTAGTACTTGTTTTAGCGTTTTTAGCAGGTATTAAAAAACGTATAACTTACGGTATTATTTTTATAATGCACGGCCTATCAACGCTGTCATCTTACAATCAGTACATTGATGGCTTTAATAACTTATTATTTTTTACTGCGTGGCCAATGTGGGCAGCGTGTTTTGCGCTTTATTTATTACGAGATCAAGACGTAAAATATACTATTAAATAAAACAGCCAAACAAAAAAATGGTTATAAGCCAATTAGCTTATAACCAAAAGTACACAGGGAGGTGTATGAATTCTCACTTTTACGATTAATGCATTGCGTCGTTGTATTTGTCGCCTAAGCGCTCTTTTTGCCCTTCAGACAGCGCTTTACCTGCTAGTTGAAATACTTCATGTTCTTCTTCATCTAAGTGATGATGCACTAAATGGTGTAGTTTTTTAGCTTCTACTAACCATGCTGATGAGCTCATTTCGGTGTCTTCAAGTTGTTCAATTAGTTCATCAATTTCATGATGCTCTGCAACACTGTGGCGTGCTTTTTCTTGCGTTAGATCTTCACAAATTAATGGATTATAAAAGTAGCGCTCTTCAAATTTTGCATGTTCTTCTAGCTCTGTTTTTAGCTCATCCATTAAGCTATGACGTTTTTTTGTGTCGCCCTTGGTTTGAATAAGCGCGTCAACTAGTTTGCGTTGTTTGTCATGATCATTACGTAGTGCTTCAAAAATATTCATAAATCATCCTAATCAATTACGTTGCTTAATAACTATTAAGCAAACGCAGTGCCAGATTTCAAGTTATTGAAAATAATGAGTTTATATATTTTAGGCTATATTTTTGGATTGTTTGTGTATTTTTTACAGACGAGAGGATGAAATAATTTCTTACTTTTAATACGAGCTTATACTTCACGTGCAGCTTTTTACAATTAGCTTGTTAAAAACATATTGGGGGGTTATGTGTTTGTTAAGCTTGAATACGCCTAGGGCTGCTCAACGTTAACCTGATTGCGGCCACTTTGTTTGGCTTTATAAAGAAGCTCATCAGCATGAATGATCAGTTTTTCAAGTGAGCGGTTAGAGGAGGAGCTAATTGCTGCACCTGCGCTAAACGTAATGGTTTCAGTATTATTTAAGCCTTCTATTTCGCTACAAATATCTATCAGTGTATTGGCAATAGAATCGAACGTTGTTTTAACGCTTTGTTTATCAACAGTGTTTAAAACAAATAACCATTCCTCACCACCATAGCGGCCAAATTGGTCGTCACCAGCAAGTGTATTTTGTGCTGCACGAGCAAAAGCTTTAAGAACGGAGTCACCCACATCGTGGCCGTAAGTGTCGTTAATGTGCTTAAACAAATCTAGATCGACAATGGCAATTGTAGCATTGCTTTGCTTAAGTTTTTGAGCCGCTTTTTGCATAATACCGCGTCGATTTAAACTGCTAGTTAAGTAGTCAGTCAGCGCAATGTTATAATATTTTTTACGTTGTAGTACTTGTTTATAAATAAGTAATAACGACACAATAACTAAAATAAACGCAATTGTTGCGCTTAACCGCCAAATTATTTTTTGTTGATACTCTTCTTTGGCGAGTAATTCGTTAATGTTTTTGTCGTATTCTAGTTGGAGTATTTTTTCTTCTTTTTCTTTTACTTCAAATTTTATTTGCAGTGTTTTAATGTTTGTTTCGCTGGTGGCTTCGTAATGCTTTTTCATAAATGTAAGCATTTGCTCCATTGCGTCAAATGCATCGTCTGTTTTGTTGAGGCTTCGTTTTAACTGGTATCGCTTTTGAAGGTAATCGGCTTTATAAATGCTGCGGCTAAAATCATCGATCATCGAAAATACTTCATCGTTCATTTTATCGGCTTTTTCAAGTAAACCTTGTTTTTTATAAATATCTAGCATCAATATCATCGATGCGAGTTTCATATCACCTATTCCGGCTAGGTGGGCAACCTCAATATTTTTTGTGGCTAAGGCGAGCGCATCTTCGTAGTTTTCTTGTTTGTATAAAATATTAGCAATTGAATACTGAGCAAAAGACAGTCCTTTTTGCATGTTAACAGATTCAAAGTAAGAGAGTGCTTTGTCTAGATAAATGAGGGATTCGTTTGGTTTATTTATTTCAAGTAATACATTGCCCAAGCTCCAGTAAGCTTTAGCTGTATATAAGCCATCTTGAGTTTGCTGATATGCGATCAGCGCTTTTTTAGCGTATGTTATTGCTTTTTCTTTGTTTTCTAAATAATTATACGCATCGGCTATCTTCCTGTAAAAATAGCCTTGCGATGCAATATCGTTGTTTTGCATCGCCAGTTCTAATCCATCAAGTGCCACGCTCAAGGTTTTTTTCAGTTCATCTGTTTCGGTATAAAAGTATGCAAAGGCTCTTAAAATAATGATTTTTTCAGCCGGTGTAGATTGAGAAAATCGCGTTTTTAGTTGATTAACAACATCGTTTGCCTTTTGGAGTTCTTTTTGTAGGCTAAGCAGTTTTAATTGTGACTCCAAAAATAGCAGTAATACGTCAGGTTGTTTAGATAATTGCTGATTTGATAAGTAAACAGTGAGGTGTTTATCTAATTTTTCGTACTTTTCTTCCCTAAAAAGCAGTTCGGCATAAATGGCTGCAGCTTCTAAATGCAAAGCGTCATTCTGTTTTAATTTACTTTGCTCGTAAGCTTGAGTGATTTGTTTTTTGTTTTGCAGGTAATCAAGTTTATCTGTTCTTACACTTTTAATCAGCGCGCGTACGTCTTGCTGACTGAGCTCAGGGGCAGCGGAGTTGTTTGAATAAGCAATACTTTGAAAGGCGGCGAGTAAAAAAAACACAACAACAAGCTGTTTAACCAACACCGAGAGGTAACTTGCTTTAAATTGCATGTTATTAGTCATATTAAGCCCTTACTAACTTGATACGTGTTTTTTTTGAAAAACGTAGGGTTAGTTAAATTTTGGCTAAACCTCATCCATATACTTTTACTAATCAAAAACTTAAGCAGGTTGTAGCCTTGAGAGATGTTTATATCTAGCATTTTCAATCTCTATTAAGTATTGGTTAACCATTAATTATCCAATTACATTACCATAAAAGTTATTTTATAAAAATATCTACGCCTATAATCCTAGTATAGGCGTGATAGCAGCCTTATTTATGGTGGTTTTAGTATTTGTCAGTTAAAAATCAGCATCAATTTTAAACTCTAAACGCTCGTGATTAATCGGGTGCGTGAATGCTAGATACTCTGCATGCAGGTGTAACCGGTCTGCTTTTTTACCATAATGTGTATCACCAATAATAGGGGTGTTTAAACCTAATACGTGTGCGCAGTGCACACGCAGTTGATGTGTGCGCCCTGTTTTAGGGTAAAGCTGCAAGCGAGTTGTGTTGTTTTTTCGCTCAAGTACTTGCCATGTTGTAAGTGCAGGCTTTCCTTTTTGGTAACACACTTTTTGACGCGGCTTATCATCAAAATCTGGTGTTAGTGGTAACTCTATAGTACCGCTTTCTTGTTCTATATTCCCGTCAACTAAAGCAACGTAGCGCTTTTCTATTGTGCGCTCAATAAATTGTTTTTGAATGGCTTTATGTGCCCGTTTATTTAGGGCAATGATTAATAGTCCTGAGGTTGACATATCCAATCGGTGCACAATAAGTGGGCCTGTAGCTTCTGGAAATTGTGTTTTCATACGCAAGAATACAGAGTCGTCTATGGTAATGCCCGGGACCGATAAAAACTCTGCCGGTTTATTCACTATGACCAAATCGTCATCTTGGTAAACAACAGTAAGCTCTTTACCTTGTGCAGGGTTATTCAACAGTGGGCTAGGTTCTACATTTAAGCCTTTTAGCATGTGGCCTAAGATAGGCTGACATTTACTAAAGCAAGATGGGTAGTAGTTTTTATGCTGCCTAACCGCAGATTTAGGCGGGGCTCCCCACCAAAATTCACCCATGGCAATGGGTGTTAAGTTATGTTTAAACGCATATTGAAGCAATTTAGGGGCTGCACAGTCACCTGCCCCCGATGCCGGCGTATGCTCAGGTAATTTGGCAAAAATAGCATTGAGGTCTTCTATTTCGCCGTCAATATTAAGAAATTGATATTGAGCAAATAGTATTTTTTGTAAGCTTTTGGAGAGCGTTTTACGGCGTTTTTTTAAATGTTCAAGTTCATCGTTTATTTTGCTATGCGCTTGTTCAAGTGTGACTAGCTGTGTTTGCCATTTTTGCTTTAATGCCTGAAGCTGCTTTTTTTCTTCAATGCTTTGTGTTGCTAGCTTTTTTTTGAGTTGTTGGATTTTGGTTTTACTCGATTTTTTTTCAGCGTCGCTGCGTTGTTTTTTACGCTTTTTTCTGCTTTTTTGCATTAAAGCATGCTGCGCTTGCAGCTCTTTTTCAAAGCCTTCGTTGGCGGTAGCTAATAATTGGCTAATGCTCTTTAGCTGCTCACTGTTTTCAAGTTCGTCTATTTGTGCGTTCAAGTCATTTATTATTTTGCTTTTAGCTAAGTAATTTTCATCGTTTAATTGCATACTTGAAATAGGGGGCACAAAGTTAATACTGGCTTTGTTTGCGTCAACTTGCCCTGAGTAGGCAGCTAAAAAGCCCAGTTCGTTTTGCTCATTTTTAACCACTAACACGCCAAACATTTTACCCGCGTTTTCAGCTTTTAAATGTGGCAGTGTTTCGAGCTGGTGTTGCAATTGTTCGCTTGCTGCAATAGTTAACGGGTGTGGCTCGTAAAAAAAGGGGTAAGTAAACTGTTCCGGTAAAGGAATAGTGGAAACAGGTTGAGCAAATGGGGTAAAACAAGGGCTGTTAGACATAGCGGTCGAATTATGAAATTGAGGCGAAGAATTAATTTAGATTTTATCACAGCATGAGCTTGCTAGGGGATATTGGTTCTACAAATAATAAAAAAAGGCCAGCAACAATGCCGGCCTTGATATTTTAACTTACCACAAATTATTTATTGGCATCTTTTACTGCTTTAAGTTTTGCTGCGTGGTCTATTTCGTAATCAGGCATGTCTTTTTTACCCTCTATTAAATAGTTATCCATCCAACGCATTAAACGTAAGCTGTAGTCGTATTGTGCTGCCACTTTACGGTTGCCGTGGCCTTCACCCGGGTAATAAACAAGGCGTACATCTTTACCTTGTACTTTCATATAGCGGTAGAGTTCCATAGATTGCGCAGGGTGAACGCGTGGATCGTCTTTACCGTGCATAATAAGCAACGGTGTTTCTGACTGACCAGCCCAGTAAATTGGGCTGCGCTCTAAATACCATTGCCATTTATCCCACGGGTATGAACGGGCATGCACTAGGTGCATTTCGTTTGAAATATCAGTGGTACCAAACTTAGAAAGTTGGTTAGTGACACCCACAAACATAACACTTGCTGCAAAATGTTCAGTTAGTTTTGTTGCACCCCAAGCAGAGGCGTAACCGCCGTAAGAACCACCTGTGATACCAACGCGTTTGCTGTCAACTAGACCCATGTCGACTAAATGGTTTTTAAAGTCCACTAGGTCGTCAAACTCTTTACCAGCGTAATCGTTTTGCCCTAGCTTTGAATAATCAACGCCTTTACCTGTAGAACCACGATAGTTGGGATAAAATACTGCGTACCCACGTGCAGCACCCATTTGGCCAGGGCGAGAGTAATTGGTGACCCACCCATCTTTGTCGTGACTTTCTGGGCCGCCATGTACTGACATTATAAGTGGGTAGCGTGTGCCTTTTTTGTAATCGAGCGGGTATACAAGTACGCCGTCTAGTTCAACCCCATCACGCGCTTTAAGTTTAATCGTTTCTTGTTTAGCAAAACGTTTATCGTTCAGCCAGCTGTTTGAGTCTGTTAAACGCTTTGCTTTTTTACTACGCACAATAAACACTTCGTTAGGATGCTTAGCACTGTTACCACGAAGTGCCAATGTTTTATCTGAGTCAGAAACACTTAACTGCGTTGCAATAAATTGGCCTTCATCAACTAGCTTTTTGTATTTATTAGAGCCTGCTTTGATACTGGCAACAAAGCTTTGCGTACCTACATTGGCAATAAAGTTAAGCGTGTTACGCTTATGCGACCATTCAAAATCAACGACGTGGCCCATAAAGTTAGGTAGCCACTCAGTGATTTTTGCGGTTTCAGTGTCAGCAATAAATAAACGACCTGTAGCAGGGTCATGCTTATCTTCTGCGCCTAAAATAGCGACGTATTTACTATCATGCGACAGCTCGGCATCGCCCAATTTACCCTGTGTTTTAAACGATAAAGTTACTTTTTCGTTAGCAATATCGTAAAGGTGCCACATTGATTTAGTATAGCGATCGTCAATAAGTGCTGTAGGTTGAGTTTTAACGAGTAGCTTTTCACTGTCGGCTGACCAGTTAACATCGCTTACATAGCTATTAATGTTTATGGCTGTTGGCGATAATGGTTTATCTTCTTTGGCCAAATCAACAACAAAGAGTTGTTTGTTTTTTAAACCTAGTTCGTATACTTCTGCTTTAAAACCAAGTTTTTTTAATTCTTTATCTGATTTGTCGGCAGCGGGCATCGCTAATAACGCAAGCTGTTTATTGTCTGGGCTTAGTTGATAACTTGAAATAGAAGTCCCTTTTAACGACATAACTGCTTGTGCTTGTCCGCCATCAACAGGAATTTGGTAAAGCGAAGTAAATTTATCGTCTTTAAGCTTTGCCAAAAAGTAAATTGTTTTGCTGTCGTTTGACCATTGTAGGCTTTTAATATTAACCGAACCGGTAATGAATGGGCGTTCAACACCTTCATCGTCTACAACGTAAAGTTCGCTGTAATTGCTGCCATTTTCGTCAACGTAAAGTTTGCGTGGTAACGAGCGTGTAAATGCAACGCTTTCACCATCTGGGCTAATACTTGTTTGTATTACCGATTTTACTTTTGGAATGTCTTCAACTGTGATTGCTGATTGCGCAAATGCAAGGCTGCTTGAAAGCCCGATTGCTAGCGCTAAGCTTGTCTTAAGCATTGTTATATCCTTTATTTTTAAAATCCAGATTAGTATAACAAGCTAAGGTTAATAAACTAAAAAATGCGATTAATGCTCAAAAGAGGGCGTTAAATGAAGGTGATAAAATAAATAATGAATAGCGCGGAATGTACCGCGCTGCTTTTTATAAACTTTTTTTAGGCGGTAAGGCAACGTTTGCAAATATAAGCCCGGCTACAAGCGACATAAATATTAAAAATGTTTGCTGGCCTATATGCTCTGCATATATAAAGTCTTGGCCTTCAATAAGTGAATTTAAGCCAATGTAGGTTTTGCTACCTGGGACTAATACAATCAAGCCCTGCATTGCCACAATTGAAGCCGGCGCATTAGCAACACGGTTAAATAAATTACTAAAAATACCCACCGATAACGCGCCAACAAAAGTACCCAATGTGTAATCTAAATACATTGCTGACCCAATACTTGTGCCATAGGCTATAAAACCTGATGCAATAGACCAACCCGCATGTTTTAGTTTGGTTCTAAATATAACTATTAGGCTGCTACACAGTAAAAATATAGCAAGCCAAGGTGTCCAGCTGGGTAAAGGCTCCGGTTGAACAAAGTCTGCTTGGCCAAAAAGTGCAAAGCCAATGCCTATACCTATAAAGCCACCAAAATAGAGTTTAAACAGCAACATAAATGAGTCCATTACTCTTGCTGTACCCGAGACCAAGTGGCGAGCTGCAAGCTCTGCCAATCCAAGTGCAAGCGCAAGGCCCGGTATAAATACAATAATGGCAGAAAGCACCACTAAGCGTATGTTTACTTCGGGTGTTATATAAACGCTTACAGCACAGGCCATAATTGCTGAAACAATAGCAACAAGTGGTTCAAGCATATGCGCTACACGTTTAGAGCGCATAGACCACAATACAAACATATACACCACAAGGGTGAGTAACGCAGACCAAATTACATCGGTCCAACTGGTGCCCATAAGCATTGCAAATGCGCCGCCCGAGGTTGCAAATGCAATACCTGTCGTTAATTTATTGTAAGGGTTAGGGGCATCAAAAATTATATCTAGCTGTTGGTCTACTTCTTGAAGAGACAATTCTTCATTAAGCATTTTATTTACAAGGTCGTCGGTATCGGCAAGTGATCCTAAATCATGATCGCCTGGGTCAACTCGTGCCACATGCGTATACTCATCTTCATGGCCGTCGGTCCAAATAACAAAGGTGACCGAGGTGGGCGACATAACAAACGACGATTTGAGGCCTAAGTATGTGGCGACTTCCATTAAGTGTGCTTCTAGGCGGTAGGCAGGCGTACCGTATTTATGAAGCATTTTACCCAACTTAACGATAAATTTGCGTTTTTCTGTAAAGGTTGCAGTTTTCAAATCTTATTTAGGCCAGTGTGTAAATAAATTAGCTAAAAGTATAGGCTAAAACGCCCATATGTAATGGGCGCGATTTTAAAGACTAATTGGTGTGTGTCTAGTCATTTTTAATCTAATTTTTTATTTTTCTCCGCTATCCATTGCGCCATGTATTGTGTGCTTCGCATTGTATGATGTTTGAGCATTTGTCCGGTAAAGTTTTTTTCACGATGCGTGCTTAAATCGCTGCTTATTGCATCTATTTTATTAATGAGTGCCGCGCTCAATTTTACTTTGTCGTATACGGTGTTAAGTAGCGTATTGCCAGCTTGCTGGGCATGTTCAAAATCGGTTTCATTGGTGTAAAGCTCAACGGCTGCATTTGCAAAGTCTTCGGTATTATTAGCCACTTTACCAGACCAAGGTAAATCGTTGTGCATGCCCTCTTCACCAATACTAGTGGTAACGCTGGGTGTTCGCATAATCATGGCTTCAAGTAATTTACCTTTAATACCGGCGCCAAACCTAAGAGGGGCTAAACATACGCGCGCACTTTGCATTACATCATAGGCGTTATCGGCCCAGCCTTTTATTAAAAAACCCGTTTTAGGGTTATTAAGTGCTGTGGCTTTAGGTGGCGGGTAAGAGCCATAAATATGTAGCTCAGCTTTTGGTAGTTGTTTACGAATTAACGGCCATATTTTTTGCAAGTAAAGTACTGCGTCCCAGTTTGGCGCATGCCTAAAATTACCTATCGTCATAAAGTGCTGACGTTCATCAAAGCTTTTTATGGTTTCGGGCAGCGAGGTTAAATCGACCATAAACGGTAAATGGTGTAATAAGCTTGGTTCGACCTTAAATACGCTATTGAGTAATTCCATTTCGTAGCTTGAAATAATTAGGCTTAGGTCGCAACGCAAAATAGCCGCTATTTCGCGTTTTGCTATGTCTGAATGTAAATCGCTGGTTGTAAATTCACGCTCGCCTTTGTGCGCTTCATGGCGTGCGTTTCGCAGGCACTGTAAATCTTCGGTATCGAGAATCTTAATGGCATTGGGGCAATGCTTATCAACGCGCCAACCAAATTGTTCTTCCATCATAAACCGGTCAAACATTACAATATCTGGGTTATAGGCTTTAACGTATTCGTCAAAGCTTTCGCAATTAAGGGCAATGCTTTGGCTTGTTATACCAAAGTCGTCAAGGTTTACCATGTGCTCTGTGCGTTGAGCGGGAGTAGCAAACTCCACTTGCCAGTTTTGTGCTGTAAATGCGTTCAATAATGACATCATGTGCGTACCCGCAGCGGATGAGTTGGGCTCTGGCCATACGTAGCCAATTACCAGCACTTTTTTCATTGGCTAGACTCTTTAATTTGTAAGTTAACATTTACCAGTGTTTTAACCGGTGGGGCTGTATTTTGTAATAGTTCTTGTAGTACTAAAAGGCAACGTTTTGCGATTTCATGCGTGCTGATTGCAACACTCGTTAATGTATCGTCAAGTAAGGCGCTATTTTTAACTTGCTGACAGCTTACTACTTTGATGCGTTGATTAGCTGCTAAGTTTAATGTGTTAATGCTTGCTAGCACGCCGTGGGCGATAATGTCATTCGCACACACAATGGCGTTAATAGCAGGGGTGCTTTTATAAGTCTGTGCAAAAGCATTTTTGGCACTAAGAGCGGAATTTTCACCACATTCGATTGCGTTTAGTGGCGATATACTGTGTTGTGCACATGCGGTATTAAAGCCGTGTTGAAGTGTTAAGCAGCTGCTTAATTGTAAATTGCTGCCTATAAACGCAATGTTTGTAACCCCTTGAGAAAGTAAATGCATGCTAACTATATGGCTTGCTTTTTTGTAGTCGGGTAACACACAAGGTGCATTACTAAATGCAAGCTCTTGCATTAACGTAACAACGCTATGCTGAGAGCTTAATGTGTCTAACCATTGGGTGCATGTATTAGTCACAGGGCAAATTATAAATCCGGCGGCGTTGTATTCTTTTAGTTTATTAATTGCCTGTGTTTGCTGCTCAACGTTATTGTTACTGCTAACAATAACGGCCTGAAAACCTTCATTGTTTAATATTAGCTCAAGCTCGGTGGCCAACTGTGCCATAACAGGGTCAGTTAAATCATTTATAACCACAGCGATTAAGTTAGAGCGCTTTGAGCGCATAGCTGCGGCATCGCGGTTATAAACGTAGCCTAATTCATCAATTGCTTTTAATACTTTTTGTTTGCTTTTATTACTGACTTTTTTACTTTGAGTCAGCACCAAAGACACCGTTGACTTAGACACACCTGCAAGGTCGGCAACATCAAAAATTGTGACAGATTTAGCTTTGTTATGCATAGTTGTGTTTGTCGTAGTGATAAATTAAAAACGCGTTAGTGTAGCTTAAACAGGGCTGTGAAGTCATCTTTTGCTATGTATTGAGCCACCTTAATGCTTTATGAACAAAGCAAAACGTGTTTATATACACTTAATTGTGTAAAAAATAACAAAAGGATAAAAACATGAACGCTTTTAGGCTGTTAGTTGCCTTTATTTGTTGTGTTGTATTACTACCATTTAGTCATGCAGAGCCGGGCTACCAAACTCCTTCGCCTGATTTAGCGGCAGTGGTAGATGCTAAATTGGCGCCCACAAGTTACTTATCAAGTGATGGTCAGTGGCTTGCGCTATTTGAACGCAGGCGTGTTGTATCGCTTGATGAGCTTGCAATTGAAGAGTTAAAGCTTGCGGGGATTAAACTAAACCCGGCTAATTTTTCACGCACACGGGTGCGCGCAAATTTTAGTGCTGTAGAACTTAAACATGTGCAAAGTGGCACTGTTATTAATATTAATAACTTACCAAATGGTATTATTCGCTCGCCTAAGTGGTCTTCTAATAGCAAATACTTAGCGTTTATTGTTGAACAAACAAACGAAGCAAATTTATGGCTTTATAGTGTTGAAAGTAAACAAGCAAAAATGCTTTCAAGTGCTGCGTTAAATTCAGTTTTAACGGCATCGCCATACCAATGGTTACCAGACAGCACAGCCATTATTGCAAACCTAGCTGTAAATGTGGGTAAACCAGGACTAGAAAACAACAGCCAAAATGTTGTGCCAGTTATTCAGCAAAGTACTGGTGAAAAAGCCCCTGCACGCACGTATCAAAATTTATTAACGAGCCCATTTGATGAAGCTCAATTTAAGTTTTTTGGCCAAGGCCAGTTGGCTTACATTACCCTTGATGGAAAAGCCCAAGCTATTGGCAGTCCTGCACTTTTTAAATCGTTTTCGGTGTCGCCCGACTCGACTAATATTTTGGTGGCGGGAATTAACGAGCCGTTTTCGTATCAAGTGCCTTACAGCCGCTTTGCGACAACGTGGCAAATATGGGGTATGCGCGGTTTTGCATTAGCCGAGCTTGCTAAGCAACCTTTGGCCGATAATATTCCACAAGGTTACGACAGTGTGCGTACAGGAAGACGTAATTTTGAATGGCGAGCAGATCAGGGTGCTGAAGTTATTTGGGCAGAAGCGCAAGATGGCGGCGACATGAAAACTGACGTACCGCACCATGACTACATTTATAGCCTACGTGCACCGTTTAAACGCGAGCCAAAGTTATTTGCAAAAGTAGAACGTCGTTATGCGGGTATGGAGTGGGCTAATAACGACATTGCTATGCTGAGCGATTGGCGCTTTAGCGACCGTCAATTGCGTACGTATGTAATACAGCCACGTAATGCCGATAGTAACCGTGTGCTGTTTTCAGAGCGTAGTTATAACGATGCTTATAAAGATCCCGGTAATGCTATTTACGAGCGTAACGATTTAGGCGCTAATGTAATTAAAGTGGTTGGTGGGCGTTATATTTACCTGCGCGGCAATGGCGCGTCAGAACAAGGTAACATCCCGTTTTTAGACATGTACGATGTAAAAACAAATAGTAGCAAGCGTTTATGGCAATCACAAGCGCCTTATTACGAGCGTGTAAGGGCGCTGCTTGATGACGAAGGCGAACGCTTTATTACTGTTCGTGAGTCTAAAACTGAGCAGCCTAACTTTTTTATTCGTGATTTAGATAACGATTCGTTAACCCAACTAACGCAATTTGAACACCCATACCCTGCTTTTAAAGGTGTAACAAAAGAACAAGTGCGTTATACGCGCGACGACGGTGTTGAGCTTTCTGGCACGTTATATTTACCACCAGGGTACGACAAAACACAAGGCACTTTGCCTGTGCTTATGTGGGCTTACCCGCTTGAATACAAAGACAAAGCCGTAGCGTCGCAAGTTCGCGAGTCGCCTTACGAGTTTACGTATATTGGTTACTGGGGCCCAATGCCGTACCTTGCCAAAGGTATTGCCGTGTTTGACGATCCTAAAATGCCGATTGTAGGTGTTGATGGTAGTGAGCCAAATGATCACTTCAGAAAACAGCTGGTTTCTAGCGCCAAAGCAGCAGTAGATGTACTGGTTGAAAAGGGGATTGCTGATAAAGACAAAATAGCCATAGCAGGGCATTCATACGGTGCATTTATGGTTGCTAACTTATTGGCGCATAGTGATTTATTTAAAACAGGTATTGCTCGAAGTGGTGCGTATAACCGTACGTTAACACCGTTTGGTTTTCAGGGGGAAGAACGTGATTTTTGGCAGGCGCAAAGTGTATACGCTAATATGTCGCCGTTTTTTCACGCCGAAAAAATCAATGAGCCAATGCTCATGATACACGGTAAAGAGGATCCTAATTCAGGCACTTTTCCAATGCAAAGTGAGCGCATGTATGCCGCGCTTAAAGGCTTAGGAAAAGATGCCCGTTTAGTTATGCTGCCTTACGAAGCTCATGGCTACCGTGCACGTAAAAGCTTATTACATGTATTGTGGGAGCAAGAGCAGTGGCTAGATAAGTATTTGTTAAATGATACACCACAGCCAGTAGAGGTTGTTAGCGAACCTGCTGTTAATACCCAGCAATAACAATACACATAGGTAAGCAACAGCGCGGCTAATTATAGCCGCGTTTTTGTTATGAATACGAGAGTAAATTAATGATTGATGTAGCAGCACTGGCAGTTTTTATTCCTACGTTCTTTTTTGTATCTATCACACCGGGTATGTGCATGACGCTTGCCATGACATTAGGTATGAGTATCGGTGTGCGCCGAACCCTTTGGATGATGATAGGTGAGCTTTTAGGGGTTGCAAGTGTAGCTATTGCGGCGGTACTTGGGGTTGCAAGTGTCATGCTAAATTACCCTGATGCGTTCGCTATTTTAAAGTGGGTCGGTGGTGCCTACTTAATTTATATAGGTATAAATATGTGGCGCGCCAAAGGTAAAATGTCGGTTAATACACATAGCCCAAGTGATGTAAGTAGGCAGTCGCTTTTTACGCAAGGGTTTATTACCGCTGTTGCTAACCCAAAAGGGTGGGCGTTTATGATCTCACTATTGCCGCCGTTTATTAATGTTGACCAGGCTGTTGCGCCACAGTTATTTATTTTACTTAGCGTAATTATGATAACCGAATTTGTAAGTATGTTAGCGTATGCAACAGGTGGTAAAAGCCTACGCTTGTTTTTAGCCCGAGGCGATAATATTAAATGGATGAACCGAATTGCAGGCAGTTTAATGATGCTTGTAGGTGTTTGGTTGGCCTTAGATTAATAATAAAGAGCCCGTGGCTCTTTATTATTTTGTGCATAACGACTATTAATTTTTAATTAGAACCTGCGTGATTTGACTGCGCTTTTAAAAATGGCGCCGTTTTACTTTTTTGTGACTCAGCGACCTTTTCAGGTTTACCTTGTGCAACTATTACCCCGCCTTCGTCGCCGGCTCCTGGGCCAATATCAATAACCCAATCACTGTTACTGGCTACTTGCATATCGTGCTCAACCATAATGACGGTGTTGCCAGCATCAACTAAGCCATTTAGCTGCGCCATTAGCATGGCTACATCTTTTGGGTGTAGGCCTGTGGTTGGCTCATCTAAAATATAAAGCGTATCGCCGCGCTGTGTACGCTGTAGTTCAGTGGCAAGTTTAATGCGCTGGGCTTCACCGCCCGAAAGTTCAGTAGCAGGTTGCCCTAAACGTAAATAGCCAAGGCCCACTTGTAAAAGCGCATTGAGCGCGCGCAAAATAGCGGGTTCATTGGTAAAAAATGTATGTGCTGACTCTACCGTTAAATTAAGCACATCGGCAATGGTTTTCTCTTTGTAGGTAATATCGAGTGTTTTTTGGTTATAGCGTTTGCCATTACACACAGGGCAAGGCGAATACACGCTGGGTAAAAATAACAGCTCTACGCTTACAAAGCCTACGCCTTCGCAGTTTTCGCAGCGGCCTTTTTTAACATTAAACGAAAAGCGACCGGCATCGTATTTTCGCTTTTTTGCCTCAGTGGTGTTTGCAAATAGCTTACGTACTTGATCGAATAAGCCCGTGTACGTTGCAAGATTTGAGCGAGGCGTACGGCCAATGGCTTTTTGATCAACCGTTATTAGGCGCTTTATGTGTTCAATGCCCTGAGTTATTTGCCCGCCGGTTGCTACGTTGAGCTCTTGCTCGAGTAACTCTGCTTCGTCGGTTGGCATTTGTGGTTGCGATTTTTGCCCAAGTGCATCGTATACCAAGTCAACAAGTGCTTGGCTTACTAAGCTCGATTTACCAGAACCAGATACTCCCGTAACACTTGTAATAACCCCAAGCGGAAATTCTACATTAAGCTTTTGTAAGTTATTACGTTCAACATTTTTAAGCGCTAGCCACGCTTTAGGTTGGCGTTGCTTGTTTTGTATGGGTGCCTGCTGGGTTTGGTTATTTTTAAATAAATACTGACTAGTGTGTGAGCTACTAATTTGCTTTAAGCCTTCAACAGGGCCGCTATAAACTATATTACCGCCATGGGAGCCCGCATTTGGTCCAACATCGACTACCCAATCGGCATGTCGAATAACACTTACGTCGTGCTCAACCACAAATACAGAGTTACCAGCGGCTATTAGTTCATCTAATGCGCTTAAAAGTGCTTGTGTATCGGCAGGGTGTAAACCTGCCGAAGGTTCATCTAACACATACACAACACCAAATAATTTTGAGCGAAGTTGCGTTGCTAGCCGCAAACGTTGTAACTCCCCTGGTGATAACGATGGGGTGGTGCGCTCAAGCGATAAATACCCTAGGCCAAGTTTAGTCAGTGACTCTATACGTTTAATAATATCGCTTGTAATACGCTTAGCGACGATGGCTTTTTCTGGGTTTGAAGCGTTACTTTTAGCAGGGGTATTAGCGGCAATGCTTAATTTATCTGCAAGTTCGTTCAATGTTAACTGCGAAATTTCGCCTATATCAAGGCCTGCGACTTTAACCGATAACGACTCTTTTTTAAGCTTTTTACCTTTACAGCTTGGGCATGGGGATATTTGCATAAACTGCGACACTCGTTTTTTAATACGAGGACTTTGTGTTGTAGCAAAAGATTTAAGAACAAAGCGCTTAGCACTGGTAAAAGTACCTTTATAGCGAGGTTTTTCGCCATTTTTAATGGCGTTTTTAACCTCTAAAATAGTGTAGTCTGGATAAACAGGCACAGTGGGGGTATCGTCTGAAAATAAAATCCAATCGCGTGCTTTTTGCGGCAACTCATACCATGGTATGTCGATGTCGTAACCAAGTGATACCAGTATGCGACTTAAGTTTTTACCTTGCCATGCTGGTGGCCAAGCTTCTATTGCACCTTCGCGTATCGTTTTTGTATTGTCGGGCACAAGTAGTTGTTCGGTTACCTCAAAAGTGCGGCCAATGCCCGAACACTTTGGGCATGCACCTTCGGGGGTATTTGGAGAAAACGCATCGGCATACAAAATGCTCTGCCCTTTAGGGTATTCGCCAGCGCGTGAGTAAAGCATTCGCAGCGCGTTAGAAATAGTAGTTACGCTGCCAACCGATGAACGAACAGAAGGCGCACCGCGCTGTTGTTGCATTGCAACTGCTGGTGGTAGCCCTTCAATTGAGTCTACGTCGGGTTCGTCAACCTGATCGATTAATCTGCGTGCATAAGGCGACACCGAATCAAGGTAACGATGCTGCGATTCAGCAAATAATGTTCCAAAGGCGAGCGATGATTTACCTGAGCCCGATATACCAGTAAACACCACAAGCGAATTACGGGGCAGGTTTACATCCACATTTTTTAAGTTATGAACACGTGCGCCTCTTACTTGAATGCTGTGCTCAGTGTTTAATAAAGCCAATTGCGAATGTTCAATCGCGGCTGAACTGTTAAATGTGGTTGCCATGTAATTTTCTCCGTTTCATCGCCATGCTTATTAGGTGAAATTAAAACTAAGGTTACACAAGCCACCCTGAATGAGCGCTTAGTGAGCATTACTGTATTTGTTGTGTATGTTTACATAATAGGTAAATGCTGAGAGTATGCTTAACTATGTAGACTATACAAACGTCAATAAACGCTCGAAGGGGGTTATTAATATGGTTAAAGCATGGATTTTAATGTTGATTTTACTGTCGTCTTCGGTATTGGCAAATACTGAGAACGTAATAAACGTAGACAGAGCCATACCTAATAGCTTGCATTTAGCATTTCCAAACGATGCTAACATTACGCCTAAAAAAGGCGACTTCAATGTTTTAAATTACATATTAATGAGTAATAACGAGGGTGAACGCTGGGCGGTAATAACACTCACTAATTTATCGACGGCCAATCGTGAGCTTAACGAAGACCACTTACTGGCTTTATTCGCTGATGGAACGCGACTACCTCCTCAACCTTTTAAGTTAAGTTTTAAGGGTAACGAAACGCAGTCGGTAACTGTCTCGTTTGCTGAATATAAATTTCCTATTTTAAGTGTTTACTCAAGTAATGATCAGTAGCTAACTTTAAAATAAGCCTAAATATGCAGTAATTGTTTTAGCTTATCGGCACCGGCTCTGCTGGTGCTTAGCTCCGATTTTACATCGTCGTTTACAATCACCATCAATTTGCCGTTAAACCAGCGCTGTATTTCTTTTATATGGTCAATATTAACCAAATAACTGCGATGAATACGCACAAAGTTGTGCGCGGCTAGGGCGTGTTCAAGCTGATCGAGCGTGTCGCTCAAATGATTAAACGTTTCTCCATTCCACGCTAAGCTATTTCCTTGCTCTGATTTAATAAATTTAATATCGCTTGGGGAAAGTAAAAATATGCGCTCGCCACTTTTACTAACCAGTTTGTTTAATGAACTTTCTGTAAGTGTAAAAGCGGGTTCACCTGCGCAGCTAGTTACATGAGTGTGCGCTCGTTGTTGCTCTAATTGCTGCTGCGCTTTGGCTAACGCTTTTTTTAATCGTGCAATTGGAAAAGGTTTGAGTAAATAGTCAGTTGAGGCGTGCTCAAATGCTTCAATCGCAAATTGGTCGTACGCGGTGGTGTAAATAATAATGGGTTGGTAGTTAAGTAAATCAATAAGTTCAAGGCCATTAATTTCAGGCATTTGAATATCAAGCAATACCACATCAGGAGTCAGCTCATTAATTAATGCAATGGCCTCTTTGCCATTTGTGGCTATGCCTACCACGTCAACATGCTCCATTAAGCTTAATTGATGGTTTAATTTTTCGCGAGCAGGAAGCTCGTCATCGGCAAACAGTATGCGCATTTTAGTCGTTTTATTTGGCAGGTTTATATTGTTCATAACGCTAGCTCCAGCGTAACAACAGCACCATTATCATTACTGAGCAATACTTTACTTTGTCCAAGTTGATTAACGCGTAGCATAATGTTTTTCATCCCTATACCTTTTCCGTAGCCACATTTTAATACATCGTCAGTAAAGCCTTTTCCGTTGTCGCTTATCACAATTTTTACCCCGTTAGACATTTCACTCAGGGTAATATTAAGTGTAAGTGAGGTTTGTTTAGCATTGTGCTTAATTGCATTTTCAATAATAGGTTGAATAAGTAGCGGTGGTAGCGTTTTGTTTTTAAGGGTATTAGGAATGTGGTAATTAACCTTAAGCTTATCGCCAAAGCGTGCTTTTTCAATATTTAGGTACTTTTCTATTATGGTAAGCTCTTGCTGTAAAGGTATTTGCTGTTGCTCTGCGGTATCAAGCGAGTACCTTAAAATATCAGCCAGTTCATGCAGTACTTCATCGGCTAAATCGGGTTTTGTGTGTATGTAAGCGGAAATTGTATTTAAGCTATTAAACATAAAGTGAGGGTTTAGCTGGTATCGCAATGTAGCAAGTTGGGCTTGTTTAAGCGCATGTTTTTCGGCAGTTACGCGTTTTTTGCTTTCAATAAAAATACTGGTAAGGTAAATACACGAGCCCCAAAGTAAGCCGTTAAATACAACAAATATCCCCATTGATTTATGCCCATCAAAAAGCAGTGTCAGTAATACATCGGTAAGCACATTACCGAGGGCCATAAATACAACGGCAATTAACCATTCAAGTGCTGTTTTATTAATGTGCTTATTGCGCAGGTAAAAAATAACCGCTGCCGCACTCCATACCGGAACCCAATAAAAAGTAATAAACCACACGGTTGCGGCGAGTGCACTGCCGCCTGTTAAGGGCGCAGAGTTAGCAATTATCAGCCCAAGGGCATAAGCAATATCAACAATAAGTAGAATAAAAAAGCTGTATTTGTAAAAAGGATGTTTGAGCATAATAGGTGCTTCTTTTTGTAAGTGATTAAACCATAACAAAAAACAGTCAAAACCCAAAGAGTTTGTGTTTTGACTGTTACTTATTTAAAAGTAAGTTAGCTCTTTGATTTGTAGTGTATTTTTTAACGGCTCGTTGCTTGCGCCTGGCATTTTACGCCACATTAAGTTAACCCCTGTTAATTCTGTTGCCGACCACGTAACGGGGCTACCAAACCCAAACTGTTTAAATGTAGTGAAAGGTATATCAAGCGTGGTCCACTCATCGCGTGGTTTTAAAAGTACACTAAAGTGATCCCAATCTTTTACATCACTATGATAAACAGACATAGCAAAAGGTGTAGTTGAGCCTTTATAGGTTAAGCGAATACCTTTAAATGTTGAGGCATCAGCCGGTGACGAAAACTTAATTTCAGCGCCCGCCCATGCACCAAAGCTGGTAGGCTTTGTAATGGTTGTATCAATAGTTAAGCTATTTTTATGCGTGGTAAGCGTTGCAACAGACTGCCCACCCATTACCGAATCGCTCATAGCTTGCCATGGTGTATCACCGGTAAAATCATCAATAGTATGCTGTGCTTGGCTGCTTTTAACTTCTTCATTGCAGGTAGGGCCTTGTGGTGTAATGGCCTTGTTTTGAGCAATAAGCGCTGAGCGGTCTACTTTTAAACCTGTTTTATACACCTGTGAGATAGTGTGAATATGATTTATATCACTAAGTGGGTTTTGTTTAAGCAGTACAAAACTTGCCTCAAAACCTTTAGTAAGTTTGCCAATGCTCCCGGCTTTATTAATCGCTTTTGCGCCGTTAACCGTTGCTGCGTTAATTATTTCACCATTAGTTAGGCCTGCTTTTTTAAGCGCATCTAACTCGTTGTGTAACCCTGTACCGTGCAGCGTGTAGGGGTTTCCGGCATCAGAGCCTGTGCCAATAGCAATATTAGCTTTATGTAGCTTTTGTATATTTGCATAAGCGGTTTTACGCTCATCCCACGCGTGCTCTTTCCACTTTGAAGGTGCAGGCACCTTTTCAAACAAACACCCTTGAAGCTTTTCAGGAATGGTTTTTAGTAACTCGCTTTGTGAGCTAATAGTGTGGTTATGCTTTTCATCGCTATGATTGTGATACACCGCAAGGGTAGGTATGTAGGTTACATCATGCTGTTTCATTAGCGTAATAAATTCATCGTCAATCGCTTCGCTATTAATACCGTGCGCTAAAGCCGTTGCACCGGCTTTGATAGCACGTTTACCATCATTTAGTGTAGAAACATGCACAAAATACGGTAAATTAGCGGCTTTAGAGCGCTTACCTAGCTCAGCCAGTTGGCTATCAGTTAACGATTTACCTACACCGCCAAAGGTTTCAATAACCGCTTTAGTTACATGTGGATTAGTGCTTATATGTTTTTGCCACAGCGCTGCTATGTCTTCATCTTTTGCAATTTCGTATGCTTGACCACCAAACTGCGTGCCATGCCCGCCAGGGTTGGTAAACAAAGTACCCGCATAAAAAAGGTTAGGGGTTAGTTGGGCTGCTTTTAATTGCGCAGCTTCGTTTAGGGTTTGCTCAAACGAAAACAAATCAACAATATTAGTTACGCCTAAATACAAATTAGAATTAAAGTGCGATTTAACCGGCAAATACTGAAACTCAGTAAAGTTACTACCCGATGAACCCAAATGTACATGTAAATCAATTAAACCAGGTATTGCATATTGGTTGTTAGCATCAATAGTTTTATCGGCGTTTTGTAGTGGGTCAGTCGCTTTAGTAATGCTTACAATTTTGCCCTCATCAATATACAGCGAACTTGGCGCAGAAAAGCTTTGTGAACTACTTTGGTACAAACGAATGTTATCGACTCGCAGGTCAATGGCGTGAGCACTAAAGTGGCTTGCTAAACTCAGTGCTATAACTGTTTTTGTAATAATGTTCATGACTGTATTCCTTATCAAAAAAATAGGTGTTTGGCGTTTTGTTGATAAGAAAGTTAGCGACTTTTATAACCTGCTTCATTAATGTTTATCTGAATCGACATTATTGGCAGTTGAACCGACACAAAAGTAAATAAGCGTTGTGGTGGGACGGTTCAGGTTCACTAAATTAAGTGCTTTGAATGAGCGATAGGTTTTATTAACGGGGGGCCTATTTTAAGGCAAAGCTATAAAATTTGATCATGTTTGAATGGTTATTAAGGGCTGCAATGAGCGAGAAATAGTTAGTCAAAAGTCTCAATGTCTGAAGTCAAGATTTGACCCTCGGCTTTGAAGGCGGTTATGAGCTGTGAGAACCGGTCATTGAGATTAGCTAAATATCGTCGTTAATTGATTCGTTAAACTGCTCTTTGCGCATATATTCATGAAAATGAGCGCTGCGCGCATATTGATTCGCTTAACTTTATCTAAAAAATTTAGAATACTTAGAGATAGTAATACCTTAGGTTATTTGTTAAAACTATATAAAGTAGATAATTGAGCGTGGCGTCAGTAGAAATATGCGCGGTGAGCGCACTATTAAATTGTTAAGTGCAAAAACTATGACACAACATACATCACCAGTTGGATGGTACGTAGGTTCATATATGTTGAGGTTTTTCGAGCTTGAGGACTCAGCAAAAGATGATCCAGAAAAGAGATTTCTTTCCTGGGAGAATACTGTGCTTGTACGAGCGGATTCAAAATCGGAAGCATATGAGAAGGTCGAGAAAATTGGTCGAGAGCATGACTATCCGTACAAAGGTGGCCCCGAAGGTGTTGATGTGAAATGGGAGTTCATTGGTGTTACACAGGTTCTAGCGATTTACGAAGAAATTGGAGATGGGGGCGAAATTCTATGGTCGGAATCTACCCGTAAACTCAAGAATCTAAAATCAAATATTCTTAGTAAAAGTCAATGTTTGGAAGGGTAACACTTAACAAATTGCTCCAGTTGACGTATCGGTCTACGCTCCTTTTTGTGCATTCGCGGTGCTCCTTTTCGCACAAAAATCCACTACAACCGCTGCGCAACTGAGCAAGGCGTTATATTTCAAGGAGCAATTGATGCTCAAATACTTTTTTGGACTTCTAATTTCACTATCATTTGGCGCCCAAGCAGGGTGTAGTATTTCAGATGAAATGATAGAAATGTATAACGCCAAGTACACAGAGCAAATATCAATAGATGTAAAACTATCTGGGCATAACTACACAGTGTTGATTTCAGCCCCAAAAGCACTTAACTCTGAGCCGTTTCAAGGTTTCCACTTAGTCGCTGACAGTTTTAACGAACCAACGTTTGCGGCAGCCCTAGAAAGTTTTGAAGAAGGAAGTGAATTTAAAACTTGGTTTGACATCGACGCAGGCTTAGTTCGAAAACACTTGATAGTCGTTACATTCGGTGAGGATTGTGGCTTTGATGTCACCAAGGAAGTCTTTTACCAATGAAATATAACAAACAAATTATGGCACTCGCTGGCGTCCCATATTTGGAAGTTATGTGTACAAGGACAATTGAGCATTGGAAAACACTCCAGAATATCCTATTTGCATCGTTTATGAGGACGAAACAGAAAATGTTGTGTTAGCTAACGCAATGGAGGTTATGACTCACCTCGAATGGTTTGACTCTGATGATCCTGAATCTTGTGCTCAAGTAACAGATGCAAAAAATAAAGCTGTTAGCCTTAAAGTTGAAGCTCTGGAAATTATAGAGCTAAAGTACACATAACAAGGCAAATTAAAAAGGGCGGACAAAAACCAGTTGGCTTTGTTCGTGCCTCACAAACTATAGCCAACTAATTTTTGCCGTTTATTTGCGGCGTTATGACAGAAAGGATTCCGCCAAATGGTTCAAAATTTAGTTTTAATCTTTCTTTTATTCTTTGCCAGTTATTCACTGGCTTTGGACAGTGAGGATATAAAGCAAGATAAATCTGTTAGTCTCGCAACGATTGCAGACAGCATCGCCATGCAATACCAGCAGATGGGCTGGTTTTCCGGCGCATTACTGATAACTAAAGATAATGAGGTGGAGTTTGCGTCATCTTATGGCTTTCAGAATGTCGAAGAAAAAATAAAGAACAGCATTCAAAGTCGCTTTAATCTTGGCTCAATCATGAAAGACTTTACCAAGGTCTTGATCTTGCAACAGGTTGAGGCTGGCAAATTAAAGTTAAGTGATAAACTAGTTAGCTTCGAGTTGGGGTTCAAACAACCTGATGCTGATAAAATCACGATTGAGCACCTACTAAATCATAGTGCAGGCTTTGCTGATATCTTTGTGGCCGAATATCGTCAGAATCAACTTGCATTTGATACTCTAAACAAGAAAATAAAGATATTGATAAATAACCCCCTTTTATATACACCTGGAACTGATCGAAAATATTCAAATTATGGGTATGTGGTATTAGGAGTGATTCTTGAGAAAGTAACTGGAAAGCCTTTCGAAGAACTACTCAAAAACAATATCTTTAATCGGGTTGAGATGTTTTCAACGACCTTCAGGCCGGTTAATTCTCATGAATATCAGTCAGTCCGATATACATTCCAGTACAATGGCAATTTGAGAAAGGTCGGTATTAATGAACACCCTAGTCCCGATGGCGGCATTGAATCGACCGTTGTGGATGTGCAACGATTTTATCGAGCGTTATTCTATAGTAATAAGTTATTAAAAAATTCAGACGCGATTAATCGCCACCTATTTGCAATGGACGGCTCCCATTGGGGCGCATATGGAGGTGGTCAGGGCGTCAGTGCAGCCGCGGAAGTAGATTTGGACACTAGCTATGAAATAGTTGTTCTGGCAAACACTGATCACTTAGTTGCCGAACGCATTTCTGGTCGAATACACTCTTACATCAAAAATGGTGAGTATCAACCAATTAGACAATTGGAAAAAAACTTTGCCTTTAAGTACTATCAATCAAAAGGAAAACAACAATTCTATAAACACTTCAAACAGGTTTATAAAGACAATGGTTACAGTCGATTCATCGGCAGAACAATTAATGAAGTAGGAATGGAACTACTTAGTACAAAATCATGGACCGAAGCATTTGATATTTTCGAATATTTAGTTTCATTGTTTCCCAATGCACCGCAGGCCTACGACAGTTTGGCATTCGCCTATTTATCGAAAGGAGATAGCGAGGCTGCGAAAAGTACTTTTAGCAAATCTTTAACTATTGATGGTAGTTTTAAAAGTGATTACGTGAGTGATAATTACGGTCATAACAATATGCTCAAGTAATGACAGGCTATCGCCAGCCGCTTAGCTTTGCGTTATGTGCCATGAGTAACAGAAAGTTTAGACTCCTGTTTAGAGTCTTACTTATGCTTCTAGTCATTTCAGGAAGTAAGCGGGGTCAAATTTTGACTTCAGACATTAAAGCCTTCGATGTCTGCTCATGGCACTTTGCAGATTAAACCTAATCTATCGAGTTAAATGAAAATTTAACGGAATATGAGTCAGGTGAGTTAAAGCAAGTACAGGCATAACTATCTGTAGTGTTATTAAATTGATGATTTACGCCAAACATTTTTGTTATTGCTTTCCCGGTGATTGCTTAGCGGTTTAGTGTGAAGTGGTACAGTGATGTTTACGGTTACTGCATTTCCTTTTGGTTTTAAGTGTTTATTTCTGTTTTTATTTACCTAAATATTGTCTTACTTAGGTTTTGGCTGAGTTTTAGCACGGTAGTAATAGCAATAATAAACGGTTAGATAACGGTAGTAAAAATACTTTATTATAGTGAATGTAGGTTCCTACCCTGTTGTGAATTTTATGTATAATGTTACTTAAAATATAAGGATTTAAGCAGTGGGATCAAAATGCTAATACAGCTTATTATTGGAACATTTGTTATTTGTGGCACGGTGCTAATACAAGCAATGTTTATTGGTGTTTTGTCTAAAGCGCTGGCTAATATTAACGATTGGTTACTAAATGGCTCAAAAACTCTAAAGATGATTTTAGTCGTCACGGCAATGGTAATTTGGTTGGTAGGAGGCTTAACGGCGAGTGCGTGGTTATGGGCTGCTATATTTTTAATTTTTGATGTTTTTAGCGAATTAGAGCCCGCACTTTATTTTTCGGTTGTTACCTTTACAACACTTGGTTATGGCGACGTTGTGTTGGGCACTCAATGGAGGCTGCTTGGCAGTTTAACGGCTGTTAATGGGTTAATAATTGTAGGGCTTAATACGGCTTTTTTAATGGAAGCTATTTCTCAAATAAGAAAAGTTCAATCTAAAAAGCCAAGTTAAATGCTCTCTATTGCAATATATAAAAGCTCTCTAGTGAAAGCTGGGAAGTTTATTGTGTTATGAATATATAAACCTAAGCTTTAACTTTGGCTTATAAATTCACTTTTACTAAAGCAATGCATAATTAATGGCTATTGCAACGTAATTCCTTGCTCTAATAGGTAATTTTGAGCCTCGTCAGTATGAGGTTTAAATGCCTTCCAACGCCCAATGGCTTTGTTGTTTAGCGGTTGGCGTACTTGCACTTTACTGGCAGTAGATACCGGTGCGGTGTTTAAGTGAAAGTCTATACACTGTGCTTGCCACTCTAAATCACAAAAGCTGACTAACTCTTTTATTTGCTGCTCGGGCTGTGCGACTAATTCTTCGTATTTCACAATTTTTATATTGCTGTGCACGGTGCTGAAGTGCTGTATGAGTTTATAAAAACGGCTATAAAATTTAGCAGTGTCGAGTAGGTCTAGCGAATACGTGTAGTAAGGGTTGTTAATAGTAAATAGTTGGCGGTAGTTACCAATACAGGTGTCCATTGGGTCGCGCAGCATGCAAATAATTTTAGCGTTTGGCAGTGCTTTAGTGATTAAGTCGATATAAAAAAAGTTAAACGGGAGTTTATCTATAAAATGTTTATGGCTACCGGTAGTAACGCGGGTGGCGTTTAAATATGTTGAGCCAAGCTGATTAAAATCAAGCTCATACGCTTTAGTGAGTGTTTGTATATCGAGCACGTTAGGTGTGGGTGTGTTGCTTAACCTTTTTACACTTAGGCCGAAGTCTTGTAGTTCACCAGCCGATTGCACGTCGCTATGGCTCGATAATATTCTCTCAACTAATGTGGTGCCAGAGCGGGGCATACCTAGTACAAAAATAGGCTCAGCAGTGGGATTACCCCCCGTTTGTGGAGCTTTGTGCTTAGCACTGAGTTGTTTTATATGTTCAAACAACGCATTTGACGACGCGTTATCAAACGGGGTAAGCGCATGCTTTGCTGCTTTACCTTGTTGTAACGCGGTAAAGGCGTCAGAAAATGCCCCAATATCTTGGTATTCTTTTGCCAGTGCATGACCTATGTGTAATTTAGCATCAGGGTGTGAAACCTGCTCAAACACTTGCTTTAACCGTGTAATATTATTTTTTTGCTTTGTTACTTTAGTTAAATCACTGAGTGCAAAGTGGCTTTGGTGATGAAGCGGATTAATAGCAATGGCATGTTCAAAAGCGGTGTGTGCTTTGTCAAATAGGCCCAAAAACTTGGCGCTTACTGCAAAGTTGTAATAAAACTGGGGTTGAGGTTGTTGTTTGGCATTGGCTAATGTGAGTGCACATTCAAAATAATGTAAAGCGTGTTCGTGTAGGCCTGCTTGCGTAAGTGCAACGCCTAGAGTATCGGCGTCGAGTGCTTTATTTATTTGTGTAATAGGCACCGACAGCGCTACATTTTTTGCTTTTTTTAAGTCACCGGTAAGCGCATAACATTTTGCCAGTTGAGCAGTATATTCAATGCTAGAGCCAAGCGTTAAGGCTTTTTCGATTAGCTTGATGGCTTTAAAAATTTGCCCTACTTGCAAGTTAACCATTGCCAGTAAAAAATAGCCGTCGGCAAAGTCAGGTTTATGCGAAACCAGTTCAACTAAGCTTTTGTGGGCAAGTTGTACTTTGCCTTCGTTTAAATATTTAATGGCGCTTTGATGGAGTTGTTTTAAATTTGGCTGCATTTTTTATTTGTATTGTTTAGTTACGCGTTAATAAAGAAAAAAGGCCCAAATAAATTTGAGCCTTTTGATTGTACTTAAACTTAACAGTTAATTATATTTCAAACTTATAATTAAATTTAATGCCTACCGTTAATGGACGGTTGATAAAGTAACCATAGTTACGTTGTATATCAGTTCTATTTGCCGAGGTAATATCGGCATCTGAACGGCGAACAGACGTAACGGCGTATTTATTAAATACGTTGTCTACGTAAACGGTCGCTGACCACTCATCGGCGGTTAATTTAGCCGAAATATTGCTTAAGCTATAACCTGGTAATGTTTCACCGTTATCGCGTAAACCAACACGAGAAATTACATCGCTTTGTGCGGTAATACCGTAGTTAATATCAAGCGTTTTGTCGTTAAACACATCGGTTTGATAGTTTACACCCATTGAAAACTGGTGCTCAGACGAGCCTGGTAAACGGTCGCCATCTTCTGCGCCATCTGTGCCATCTGAATTAAATAAGAATGGTGCGTCTGATGTTAACTCTGCTTTTGTGTATGCATATGTAGAATACACAGAGAATGAGTCAGATAAAATTGCACGCGACGATATTTCAATACCTTTCGCATTGGCTGAACCGGCATTAGACAAGTACGGTAGTTGGCCTACCTCGGTTGCACCCGCAACTTGTGCATCGTCCCAATCTATATTAAATAATGCAGCGTTAAAGTGTAAACGGCTTCTTAACCATGTGCTTTTAAAACCAAGCTCGTAGTTAGTTGTTGTATCTGCATCGTAAAGCATTTCACTTGGGTTACCACAACCCGCTTGGTTAGCTGGTAATGGATCAGGACAAGGTGCTAAACCATTTGAACCACCAATCCTGAAGCCTTCACTTATTGTTGCGTAACCCATTACTGAATTAGTAAATTGATACTTGGCGTTAAACTTAAATAGGCTGCCGTTGTCGCTTGCTTCATTTTGTTCAAAGTTAAGTGTTACGTCGTCTGGGCCTGCGCCGCCGAATAAGGTATTAAATAATGGAAAATCGACCGCTGACTCAGATTCTACATCGTATTTGTAAAAACGAGCGCCTACAGTAATATCGAGTTTGTCGGTAACTTGGTAGCCAATTTCACCAAATAAAGCCGATTCTGTTATTTCAACGCGGTCAATTGAGTAGTACTCAAGTTGATCTGGACGAGATTGATCTGCGCCAAAATTTTCTACTGCAAAGTCGCCAAAGCCTGGCGTGTATTCTTGGCTAGACGCATCGCTTTCAATTTTGTTGTAAAAGCCACCTACAATCCAGTTAATGTCACTGTCGTTTTGTGATACTAAACGAATTTCTTGTGTGAACGTGTCTTGTTCTTCAATTTCACGTGTGAACGATGAAAACGCAGGAAATTCTTCGTAGCCGTAATCAAGGCGAATAAGTAAATCGGTTTGGTCACGTTGGCCGTCTGCATCAAAATTTGAAATACCTGTTGCCGATACTAATTCAGCAAAACCTAGGTCTGCTTTTAACTCTAAGCTTAGTAGTTGGTTTTCTTTTTCACGCGGTTCTTCGTAGCGATAACCTGACTCGTATTCACCAATTAAATCGCTAAGACCGTTATCGGCGCTTAATGTATTGTAATGAACAATTGAACGACCTTCGCTGTCTTGGTTTTGGTAAAAGTAGTTAAGTGTACCTTCAAATGTTTCGCTTGGTTTAAAGCGAACAGAAATACGCCCTGTAGTGGTTGATTCACCGTTGGCGTCTTCTACATTTTTAAGGTTGTTGTTAACTGCTGCGCTGTCGGTCCAATCTGGGTCAGGTAACGATACGCCCGGCTCACGCACTACGTAACCATAGTCAATAAAACCTGGGTCTTCGTAAATGTTTAAACTAGCACGAACGGCAAGTGTGTCTTCAATTAATGGTAAGTTAAATATGAATCCACCTTCACCGCCAATAGAGTCGCTTTCTTGTGTTTGCGATACATTGCCGAATACTTCAAGTGATGTGAAATCAAGCTCAGGCTCTTTAAGCATGTAACGAATAGCACCACCTAATGTACCTGCACCGTACAGCGTACCTTGTGGCCCAATAAGAACCTCTACGCGCTCTACGTCGACTAGGCGCATATCAATGGCGACTGGGATCTCGTTAATGTAAGTTGCAACCGTGCCACCGTCTGATGATGGACCTGAAGAGTTTGTGTTTAAACCACGTACAATAATAGGTGAACCAGAACGACCACCTTGATCGGTAATTGTTAAACCAGGTACCCAACGTGCTACATCGGCGAGCTCGCTGATGTTTTGGTCTTTCATTATGTCGGCATCAAGCGCTGTAATGTTAAGCGGTGCGTTTTGCACTGAGCCGCTACGTCGTGTTGCTGTTACTTCAATAACTTCAAGTGATTTGTCTTTTGCGGCTTCTTGCTCTTGGGCAAACGCAGTATTTGGAAGTAAAAAAGCGCTAGATAGGGCGCCCGACATAGCCAAGGTTAACAAGCTTGGTTTAAACATAAAAATGATCCCTAGTTCAAAGATTTAACATAAGTAAAGTACAGTGAATATGATATCAGTCACAATCGAATCAGGGAATGTGTAAATTGAATTAAAATTCACTTTTTTAGAATAAAAAAGGGTTAGATGAGTGTGGTTTGTTGGGTTTGTTAAATTTATCACCCATTTATTATTAGCTTTACCCGTGCAAGGTACAATTAATGTACGGTTTTAATTTTTGTGAATATTTGAATGACTATTCATGATTTTTTGTATGCTTGGATTTTGGTGGTGTTAATTTTTTGTAAGTTTATTTGGCTGGACAGGGAGCCATTTATTTTTTAGTAAGTTGTAGCGGTTTAAAAAAAGTTTTACCTCCCCATAACCTACTTTTAAATAAAGGTTTTTATATGACTAAATGGGCGAATGTGTTTATTAGTTCGTACATTTAATTTTTAATTTTTAATTCGTATGCATCAAGGATCTGTTATGAGCCAGCTTTTTTCACCGTTATCTTTGGGTAAGCTCAGTTTACCTAACCGCATTATTATTGCACCTATGTGCCAATATTCAGCTATTAATGGTGAGGCAACTGATTGGCATACTATTCATTTAGGTCAACTGAGTTTAAGTGGAGCCGGTTTACTTATTATGGAAGCGACGGCGGTAAGCCCTGAGGGGCGAATAAGCTATGGTGATTTAGGTCTGTGGAATAATGAAACCCAAAAAGCATTAGGTAAAACTTTAAACACGGTTAGGCAATATAGTGACATGCCTATAGGTATTCAGCTTGCGCATGCAGGGCGTAAAGCGTCAACCGGTAAACCTTGGGACGACGTAGGTGCTATTTCACCTAGCGATAAAAATGGTTGGCAAACTATTGCGCCATCGGCACAGGCTTACGATGAGCACTCGTTTGAACCTGTTGAAATGAGTAAAGCAGATATTGGCCAATTAATTGCGGACTTTGCAAGCGCTGCTAAACGCGCCGACGAGCTAGGCCTTGATCTGATCGAATTACATGGTGCTCATGGGTATTTGTTGCATCAGTTTTTATCACCTTTGAGTAATAAGCGTGACGATGAATATGGAGGCAGTTTACAAAACCGTATGCGCATTGTAATGGAGGTATTTAAAGCTGTTCGCGCAGAGTTTAACAGTAACAAACCCGTGGGTATTCGAATCTCAGCGACTGACTGGGTTGAAGATGGTTGGGATTTAGAGCAATCAATAGTGCTTGCTAAAGCGCTTGATGAGCTTGGTTGTGATTTTATTCATGTAAGTACTGCGGGTTTAAGCCCTTTACAGCAAATACCTGTTGAGCCTTGCTTTCAGGTGCCTTTTGCTACTGCAATAAAACAGGCCGTTAATATGCCGGTTATTGCGGTAGGTTTAATTACCGAAGCGCAACAAGCAGAAAATATTTTAAGCGAGCACAAAGCGGATGCAGTGGCTTTAGCTAGAGGTATTTTATATAACCCACATTGGCCATGGCATGCAGCAGCTGAATTGGGTGCAACAGTTAACGCACCTAAGCAATATTTACGTTCAGGCCCGCACGGAAAGCCTTCGCCCATAAAGTGACCTAATAAAACCTCAGTTTTTTGAGGTTTTATTTAATTAATTTTGAGAATGCCATGTCTAATTTAAGCGCAGACCCTGTGCAGATCAGCCATACTCTTGTAAGCGTTATTGCACTATGTTGCGGCTTAATTGTTGCCAACATTTACTATGCACAACCTATTATAGAATTGTTAGCTCCGGATGTGGGTTTAAGTGCACACAGTGCCAGCTTTATTGTGTCTTTAACTCAAATTGGCTATGCCATTGGGTTATTTTTTTTAGTGCCGTTAGCCGACTTAGTTGAAAATAAACGGTTAATGTTAATTACTCTGTGTATTACATTTTTTAGCCTAATTGGGCTGGGGGTTGTTCAAACTCCAAATACAATGCTGTTTTTGTGTTTGCTAGTGGGGGCAAGCTCGGTATCGGTGCAGGTACTTATTCCGTTGGCGGCGCATTTATCGTCAGACGAAAAGCGGGGGCAAGTTTTAGGTAATATTATGGCGGGGCTGTTGTTGGGTATTTTGCTAGCAAGACCTGTAGCCAGCATAATTGCTGATCATTTTGGCTGGCGTGCCGTATTCTTTTTTGCCGCGGGATGCATGCTATTTATTGCTTTAGTTATTTACTTTGCTATACCCACAAGGTTGCCAACGCATAAAACACGTTACTTTGCTTTATTACGATCGTTAAAATCGCTGGTAATAAGTCAACCTGTGCTTCGTCAACGTGCTTTTTATCAAGGGCTAATGTTTGCGTCATTTAGCTTGTTTTGGACGACAGTGCCTGTTGTGCTTGCCAGAGAATATGGTTTTTCGCAAACTCAAATAGCATTGTTTGCTTTAGTAGGCGCAGCCGGTGCTGTTGCAGCGCCTATTGTTGGGCGTTTAGCTGACAAAGGCTATACCTACGAAATGTCGTTATTAGCCAAAGTGATTGCATTATTGTGTTTTTTACCCAGCCTATTTGATTTACCAAGCGGCATTATCATATTGGCGCTAACCGGTGTTTTAATTGATTTTGCAGTGCAAGCCAATATGGTACTTGGTCAGCGGGTAATCTATTCGCTAGAGCCACAAAGTCGTGCTCGGCTTAACGCCATTTACATGACCAGTATATTTTTGGGCGGTGCAGTTGGGTCATTAATTGCTAGCTCATTATATGAGTTTGGGGGGTGGGGAAGTATAGCTTTAGTTGCGGCTGCAATGCCGCTTATTGCGTTAATAGGGTTTGTATATTCTGCTAAAAAAGAAAAACAAAAAGCACATATAGCTTAACAAAAAAGCCATCGTGGTTGATGGCTTTTGGTTTAGGCTACTTTTTTGATTCGCCAGAGAAGGAGCTTCCTGCCGAGGCTATAATTACTAATAAGATGGCTAACCACTGCCAGAGTGTGAGTAGCTCCCCTAAAATAAGAAAGGCAGCAAGTGATGCAATGGCAGGTTCAAGGCTCATCATTATGCTAAAGCCTTGAGAAGGCATATTACGCAGTGCCACCATTTCAAGCGTATAAGGTAACGCACTTGATAAAACTGCAATACCAATCCCCAGAGGAATAACTTCCCATGTGAATGCGCTTGCTTGCATAATGCCTCCGTAGGGCACAAGCACAATGGCCGCAACGGTCATACCTAGGGCAACCGTTGCACCACCTGAGCTTTGCATTCCGGTTTTTTTACCAAACAATATATAGCCAGCCCAACATGCACCTGCTGCTAAAGCTAAAATAACACCAACAGGATCTAAGCTCTCTTCACCGCTCATATCTGGCAATAAAAGTAATATACCGGCAATGGCGCAGGCAACCCAAAATAAATCGCGTTTACGGCGAGAGCTAAATAAAGCAACGGCAAGGGGACCAGTAAACTCCAGTGCTACACCAATACCCAAGGGTATGCGCTCAATAGCGTAGTAAAACAGAATGTTCATTCCACCTAGGCTTAAACCATAAACCACAATAGCTAAGCGGTTTCCTCTAGTGGGTATATGTTTCCATGGTTTAAATACTAAACATAATATAAGTGCAGAAAAACCAAGCCTAAGCGCGGTCGTCCCTTCGGGGCCAACAATGGGGAATAGTTGCTTTGCAAACGACGCACCCGATTGAATGGTCATCATGGCAATTAATAAGCAAACAGTTGCTAATATGAAGTCTTTGGTACTTGATTGCATTGTTGTCCCTAATTTAAAGCACTGTTAATAGGGGTTAATAAATTTCCACTATTTAAGATGCAATGGCTATATTTTGTGGCGGGATAATATCTGCTTTTAGTACGATTGGTAAGTGTTTGCGATTAAAAAATAGGTGTGGCTGTACAGAGTAAGAGCTAATGAAGGGCAACAAACTAGCAAACAGGTGTTTGCTAGTTTGTTTAAACTTAGTGAGCGCTTTTATTAACGAGACCGTCCAAAGAGTAAAGACCGCGTTTTTCGTCATTTTTACGTTTTATTTCTTCAAGAGCACGCGCTTCTACAGCGTCAAACAATGCATTTATTAACCGGTTGAAGTGTTTATGCATGGCCGCACGGGCTGCACTTGCGTCATGTGCTTTTAGTGCCGTGTAAATAGCGGTGTGCTCATCCATCACACATTCGTTGTTATTAGTACAAACACTACTGTAATCGGCAACAATTTGTGGGTTTTTTAATCGTAAATCCCACAAGTTAGAAACAGCAAATTCAAGCGCTTTATTGCGTGTTGCTCTGGCAATTATTTCATGGAATTCTCGGTCTGCTTGCTCTACATAAAGCCCTTTTTCCATTACTATTAGCGTTTGATTTAGCTGCTCAAGTTCTTCTTCTGTAATGCTTTGAGCGGCAAGTGCTGCAATTTCGCCTTCGATGAGTGCGCGGGCCTGAGTTAATTCAAATGCGCTGATCTCTTTTGATTTTATAGAGGCATTTTTTTGTTCAACAACATAAACACCCGAACCGGTTTTAACTTCAACCCGTCCACGTACTTCTAATGCAATAATTGCTTCTCGAATTGTTGGGCGACTTACGTCAAACATTTCTGCAAGTTCACGCTCAGGAGGTAAACGACTCCCTGCAGTAAATTCGCCTTGATTTATTAAAGACTCTATTTTATCAACAATGCGCCAAAATAAGCGACGATTACCCATATTGTACCTTCATACCCTAAGGAATATTGACCATTTAGGTCTAAAAATTTATATCATTTATTAACCGACAAGGTTACCCCAAACCTCACTAATATGTCAAAATTCTAGCGCTATGATTTGGTTATAAAACAATATTGTTTGTTGGTTTAATTTGTGTAATACCAATTTAGTTTAAAATTAAACAATTGGCCAGCTTGATTGGTTGTGTTTTTGTGTGTTAGTTTTGATTTACGCCGTTAAAATGAGCAATGGCTGTTTTCTGATTAAGATTGAGTAATAGCTCTATTGTCAGTCAGTAATTGGTAAATACTTTAGGTCATTTTATCAAATTGATTGCCCACGGATGGGGATCGTTGTTGTAATGTGCGTAAGTAAAAGTGTGTAGTTAGTATAGTGATTTGCATTTCCCCATGGGCGTTAACTGTCGTTGGTTAACGCCCATATACAACTTACCCCAGTCAAGGGCTAAATTAATGTGTTTTATCGTTTGGATAAATCACACCTAATTGTTTACGAGCTTCGTCAAGTACATTCATAACATCTAATGACAACGCGAAGGTGTTTACATCAGATTCCCACTGTTTTTTTTCTATGAGTTGCATAAAGTGAGCAACTTCAAACTTCATAAAATGCTTATCAAATTGCTCAGATATAATTTCTGATTCGCCATTGTTAGCAATAAACTCTACTTTTTTGAGTTGCGATACGGCTTCAATACGCATTCTGCCTAGTTCACCTTGTATTTCTGTTATGTTGTCGCCTTGCGATATTTTTGAGTAGCTAATCACAGCTTGCTTATTTGAATAATTAAGCAGTACATCGCCTGCGCCATCAACACCGGTATCTAGTAATACGCCACTTGCATTTACACTATGCGGCGCGCCCCAAAGTGCAATTAACAAGTAAAGAGGGTATATACCTAAATCGACCAAAGCACCGTTGGCAAATTCAGGTAAAAAGGTGTTAGGGCGCTCCCCATTTTTGTACTTATCGTAACGAGATGAATATTGACTGTATTGACCTATGTACTTTCGAGGAGTGCCTATTCTGCTAAGTGCTTGCTTTAACAATGTGAAGTTAGGTAAATGGGTGGTCATCATTGCTTCCATGTATAAGCACTGGTTTTGCTTAGCGGTGGCAATGATTTCTTTTAGTTCTTGGCTATTGGCTGCAGACGGCTTTTCACCGAGTACATGTTTACCTGCGTTTAAACACCTAACCGCATACTGTTTGTGCAAGCTGTTGGGCGCGGCTATATAAACTGCGTCAACGCATTCGTCTTGGCAAACTTGTTCAATACTGGTAAACGTTTTTGCATGTGTATTTTGCGGGTGTTTTGCTAAAAATGCTTCGCCGCTTGAAAGCGCGCGAGAGCAAACCCCGTATAAATTAAAATCAGCGAGGGTATTAGCAGCGTCAAGTAATGTGTCGCTGATAAAATTAGTACCTACAATTACAAAGTTCATACTCATTCCTTAGAATTATGTTTATTTAAGTTTATCATTTTTTTAGCTCTGTATGCTCGCGGAGAATAACCAAACCAACGTTTTACACTGGCGCTAAGAGTTGCTTGTTCTTGATAACCTAATAGCTCTGAGATGGTTGAAATACTGTAATGGTTTTGCGCCAAATAGTGCGCAGCTAATGAGCGCCGGGTTGAGTCTTTTAGTTTTACAAAGCTTGTGTTGTGTTTATTTAACTCTCTGTGCAATGTTCTTGGGTGCATACCCAGCGCTGCTGCTATGGTTTCGTTTGTGCATTGATATATTGGCAACATGGGCCTAATTAACGCGCTTACTTGAGTTGGCAGGGATTGATTTTGCTGTTCGCTTTGAGCTAAAAACTGCAGCGCGGCAGGTACTTTATCGTACTGGGGTTGTGCAATTGATAATGCTAAATCTGTTTTTAAAATAACAATACCGGCACTATTTCTATTGTGCGTGACTTTGCAGCCAAAGTAAGTGTTATATGCGCGGGTATTAGCAAGTTGCTTTTGAGGTAAGAATACCGATTGTGGTTTACAGGTGTTATTACTTAATTTTTTTATTACTCCCATGGCGAGGCCGATAGTTAGTTCTAAAACCTGGGTTGTTTTAGGTAATGGGGTTAAGTTTATTTGAAATGATAAAAAGAGTGTTTTATCAGCCTCTAACGGATGAATAGTTAAGCTTAAAGCGGGAGTGTGTAGGTGCAAATATTTAATAACCCAATTGAGGGCGTCACCTAAATTAGTGCTACTTTTTGCTGCTATAGCAATAGGGCCAAGTATATCAAAGCTCTGCTTATTGGCTAGTTGCAGCCCAAAGCTTGGGCAGTTGAGCGTATGTGCACAATGCTCAAGGAGCTCGGCGTAAGTACTATAGGGCAAGTATTGTTGCTCTAAGTTATTAAAGCAAATGTTAAGGCCAAGCTGTGTCATTATTTGTGATATGTCAGCGCCTAAGCTCTTAACAAGCGAGTCTATCCCTTGTAGTGATGTGGCCTTAATAAAATTTTTCATGCATTACTCCAGCAACTTGGTGTCTAAAAATATCAAGTTTTGATGTGTTTTTCTATGCAGTATTAATAAGGTATTAATTTTTCATAAGGGCTCACATGCAGAGCACAACATTTGATTACATTGTTATAGGGGCAGGTAGTGCTGGGTGTGTTATTGCTTCGCGTTTATCTGAAGATAAAAATGTGAGTGTATGTTTAATTGAAGCCGGCGGGGGAGATAAAAGCGCTCTTGTTCAAATGCCAGCTGCAGTTGCTGCCAGCGTGCCTTATGGTATTAACAGTTGGCACTATAATACAGTACCCCAAAAAGCACTTAACAATCGGTGCGGTTTTATGCCAAGGGGTAAAGTGCTCGGTGGTTCAAGCTCAATCAATGCAATGGTTTATATTCGAGGTAATAAACACGATTATGATGAGTGGGAAAAGCAGGGGAACATTGGCTGGGATTATAAAAGCATGTTGCCCTATTTTATAAAAGCTGAAAACAACAGTGAATTTATAAATAACCCATTGCATGGAGTTGGTGGACCGCTTTATGTACAAGAGCTAAATACGCCAAGTTCTGTTAATCAGTATTTTTTAAATGCTTGCGCTGAACAAGGGGTACCGCTAAATGATGATATTAACGGTAAAGAACAAAGTGGTGCACGTTTGTCGCAGGTTACACAGCATAAAGGAGAACGTTGTAGTGCAGCGAAAGCGTATTTAACACCTAATTTAAATAGGGATAACCTAACCGTATTCACACATTGCCACGTTAAAAAAATAAATATAAAAAATAAAACTGCGCAAGGAGTGCAAATAACACGTAACAAACAGCAAATAGAGTTAACGGCTAATAAAGAGGTGATTTTGAGTGCGGGGGCTATTAATTCGCCGCAAATTTTAATGCTATCGGGGATTGGACCAAAAGAGCATTTAAAATTACATAATATTGATGTGAAGGTTGTGTTAGAAGGCGTTGGTGAAAATTTACAAGACCATCTAACAGTGGTTCCACTTTTTAAAGCCAATAATAGTGCCGGTACGTTTGGTATAAGCCCAAAAGGTGCGCTTCAAGTTACCAAAGGGGTTGCAGATTGGTTTAGTAAACGAAACGGATGTTTAACAAGTAACTTTGCGGAGTCTCATGCGTTTATTAAATTATTTAAAGATTCGCCGGCACCTGATGTTCAACTCGAATTTGTAATTGGGCTAGTAGACGATCATAGTCGCAAGTTGCATTATGGGCATGGGTACAGTATTCATAGCAGTATTATGCGACCTAAAAGTAGAGGGACTATCAAGCTTGCAAACAATGACCCCTATGCAGCACCACTGATTGATCCTAATTATTTAAGCCATCAAGATGACTTAAACATAATGTTGTTGGGTTTGAAAAAAACACTCGCAATAATGAATAGCCCAGCCTTTGATGAAATACGTGCAGATATGGTTTATCCACTCGATATAAATAATGATCAGCAGTTAATAGAGTTTATTCGTGAAACAGCTGACACTGAATATCATCCCGTTGGGACATGTAAAATGGGTAAGGACGAGATGTCGGTTGTTGACAGCAAGTTAAAAGTGCATGGCGTTAATAATTTACGTGTTGTTGACGCGTCGATAATGCCCACAATTGTCACAGGTAACACTAATGCCCCTGTTATAGCGATTGCAGAAAAAGCGGCTGACTTAATTAAGGCAGCCAATAGTTAGCTGTAAAAGGTGTTTAGCCAGTGTTGCCAATCAGATTCTAGGCGTAACATTTGTAAGTGCTTTTTAGCTTTAAGATGTTTTGCTTGGTCTTCTTCTGCGATGAACGGTCCAACTCGGCAAAGCGCGCAATGGTTTGATGTCAAGTAGCTGGGTTTGGTTAATTGTTTGGCTAGTTGGGGTTCTAAGGTGCTACTTTTTGGGCTAAATACATACGTGATCCCGCTTGTGTCTTTGACGTGTTTGTCACGGTCAACATTACGAATTTTATAGCCCGAAAAACGTGTTATATCAAATGGCATTTGGCCACAATATTTGCTGCTTAAACGTTCGTTTAAACTGCCTTCTATGTTCCATTCACGATAAGGTTTTACATCTTTAGAGGTTATAAAGCAAAGCATTGGGCCATTTGGGTTTAACGCAAACTCAGTGGCATATTTAATAAATTGATGTAATAGGGCTCTGTTTAAAACGTTCATACTTGATTTACGAGTGCTAGCTTCAAACGCCTCTTTACCTACAAATGCAGGAATAAGTGGGAACTGAAAAATGACTACATCAAAGTATTGGTTGTTACTTTTTAATGTTTGCCAACACGCTTTGCTCGTCACATCAAAATTATTAAGAACGTCAACACTGCATTCACGCAATTTTTTTAAAGCGTTATCAGGGTATTTTTGTTCTATGGTTTGTGCGCTATCGTAAGTTGAGGCGACTAACTTATTTGGTTTTACGTGCTCAAAAATCGCATGAGAAAACGATAAGTCGCCATCGCCAACAGTAAGTATTCGCCAATTAGGATTTAAGTACATACTTTGCTATGTGTTTTGCTTATTAACGTTTTGAAGTTGCTTATTCGCCGTATTTAAACGCTCAAAAGCAAGCCTTGTTTTTAGGCCTTCGATGGCTATTTGCTTAATAATTAAGTTAAAAGTGATTACAATTGCAAATGCAAAATGCAGTGGGCCATCTGTAAACCCACCGTCCGCTTTATATAACGTTACGCCAAATAATATGAGCAAAACAACTAAAAATATCTCAATAAGTTGATTTGAATAAAAGTTGAGGCGGTTTTCATTTTTGTGATCTTTTTTAATGCTAATAGCGCAAAAAAATGGAATGACCTTGATTTTGAAAGCGGCGTTTTTTTCTACATAGTTTTCGCCAAGCTCGTCAAGCTGCTGGCGTAATTGGTCAATCATGGTGAGTCCTCAAATAGCTGTGCGCGGATGGTACATTATTACCGCGCAATATTTAAGGTAATAGCTACTATTTTGGGTAAATACTCATACCAATAATAAATATGTGGCATACAAACACGACCGACGTCAGCACAAAGCGCATTTTTTGATAGTCTTTGTCGTAGGTTTGCCACTGTGATGTTGATTTTTCAAAAAGTAGAACAAGCCAAAAACTCAGCGATAACCACCCTAAAACCCATTCAACAGGTAAAAATGCTAAAAAAGGTACCGGAATAACAGGTAGTACCGCTTTTATTGCATCAGCATAGCTTTGCTGGCCGGCATGCCAAAGATTACCTGCCATAAAAGCAAGAATAGCAATGCTATAAAACGTAAAAAACTCTAAGTTAACACTGTTACTACCGAGCATCAGCGGCCACGCTAAACAGGCTAGAAATGGTATTAGGCCAAGATAGCCTAATTGGATGTGATTGATAAACTTGTTCATAACAGTGTGCCCTGGGTGTTTTTAATAGTAAGCGAGGCAATTGTATCAGCCTTACGCGTGTAAACCGATATATTGTAATAAATTAAGTACGAATCTAGTTATTATTTAGTTTCATCCTAAAAATCGATTGTTTTAATCTAAACAATCAATTTTATTTAATTTATCGATGGGCTTATTATATTAATCAAGCCAGCAAGGTTAGCCAACAAATCTCGCTTTGCTTGGTAACTTAAATTAATACATTAAATATAAATGAGGAATACTATGAGCACTTCATTAATCAACACAAAAATTCAACCTTTTAACGCAACTGCATACCACAATGGTGATTTTGTAGAAGTATCTGAAAAAGATGTACTTGGTAAGTGGTCAATCTTCTTCTTTTACCCAGCAGATTTCACATTTGTATGTCCTACTGAACTTGGCGATGTTGCTGATTACTACGAGCAACTTCAAGAAATGGGTGTAGAAGTTTACTCAGTATCAACTGATACTCATTTTACTCATAAAGCATGGCACGATACGTCAGACACAATCGGTAAAATTAAATTCCCGATGATTGGCGACCCAACAGGCCGTATTACTCGCAGCTTTGGCGTTATGATTGAAGATGATGGCCTAGCACTTCGTGGTACGTTTGTAATGAACCCTGAAGGTGAAATTAAAGTAATTGAAACTCACGATTTAGGCATTGGCCGTAGCGCTAAAGAGCTAGTGCGTAAAGTACAAGCTGCACAATACATTGCAACTCACGACGGTGAAGTTTGTCCTGCATCTTGGCAGCCAGGTGAAGACACACTTGCTCCTTCATTAGACCTAGTTGGTAAAATCTAGGTTTAGATTACCTCAACTGTAAGGGCAGGTAACTGCCCTTAAACCAATAAATATTCGTTTATTGGTGCCTCCTATCTCAATTTGATGATTAAGCACATGCATTAATTGGCATGGGAGGCTTGCTGTTTAAATTTTCCTAAAAAGGGTTAAGCCATGTTAGATAACAACATTAAAAATCAATTAAAAAGCCATTTCGAATCGCTTACTCAACCTGTTGAGCTGCTTATTGCCTTGGATGACAGCAAAAAATCAACAGAAGTAGAAGACTTAGCAAACGATTTAGCATCATTAAGCGATAAGTTTAAGGTAGTTAACAACCCAGATACCAGCGCACGCCGCCCGTCTATGGTTGTACATTCACCAGTTAAAAATACCCATATTACGTTTGCAGGCGTACCAATGGGACATGAATTTACAAGTTTAGTGCTAGCGCTTTTACACACTGGCGGACACGCAAGTAAAGCAAAAAGCGAAGACATTGAACAAATACAATCACTTGATCAAGAACTTAATTTTGAAATTTACATTAGTTTGAGCTGCCAAACGTGCCCTCAAGTAGTGCAGGCGCTAAATACAATGGCCGCGACTAATAGCAAAATTAAAGCAACAATGATTGATGGCGCACTATTTCAAGAGGAAGTAGAAGAGCGCAACATTTTAGCCGTACCGGCTGTTTATTTAAATGGCGAACCATTTAGCCAAGGTGCACTAAGCCTAACTGACATTTTAAACAAGGTAGATAGTAAAGGTGCAGCACGCCAAGCAGCGGCACTGAGTGAAAAAGATGAATTTGACGTGCTAATAGTAGGTGGAGGACCTGCCGGTGCATCAGCTGCAATTTATTCTGCACGTAAAGGGCTAAATACCGGTATTGTTGCAGAGCGATTTGGTGGGCAAGTTGCTGACACATTAGCTATTGAAAACTTTATCTCGGTTAAAGCCACTGAAGGGCCAAAACTTGTTGCACAGCTTGAAGAGCATGTGAAAGAGTACGATGTTGATGTAATGCATAACCAACGTGCAGCAGGGCTTGAACGCGTTAATAACAAATACGAAATTACGCTTGAGAACGGGGCTACTTTAAAAGCTAAATCACTAGTTTTAGCAACCGGTGCACGTTGGCGTGAAATGAACGTACCCGGTGAGCAAGAGTACCGTGGGCACGGTGTAGCATACTGCCCACATTGTGACGGTCCTTTATTTAAAGGTAAGCCTGTAGCTGTAATTGGTGGTGGCAACTCAGGTATTGAAGCTGCAATTGATTTAGCAAACATTGTTGAGCATGTAACAGTGCTTGAATTTGCAGATACATTGCGCGCCGATGAAGTACTTATTCGCAAAGCAAACAGCTTAAATAATATTACTATTATTAAAAACGCCCAAACTACAGAAGTACTTGGCGATGGTAAAAAGGTAACAGGACTCACTTACACAGACCGAGTATCAGGTGATAGCAAGGCACTTACTCTAGCGGGTATTTTTGTACAAATAGGCTTAATTCCTAACACTGAGTGGTTAAAAATTAGTGACTTAGCGCTAAGTAAATTTGGTGAAATATTAATTGATGCAAAAGGTGCTACGTCATTACCAGGTGTTTATGGCGCAGGTGATGCTACAAATACCCCATTTAAGCAAATTATTATTGCCATGGGCAGCGGTGCAACAGCAAGTTTAGGTGCTTTTGATTACTTAATTCGCAACAGCGAAGAAAGCGAGCAAGACAAAACAGCTGCTTAACGTGCAAAACCTCTCTTGATATAACAGCAAGGTACACCCATCGCTGTTTGTTAACCCAAGCCGCCCTCTCCAAAGGCGGCTTTTTTATGGCGTAATTAATCATATATAAATAGGTTAATCGCCACCGCCACCACAGCCAGAATCTGAACCGCTGCAATTATTATCAGAGTAACTTGTACTAGTATTATATGTGGTTGCACCTTGTTTTGAGTTTGTAGTGACAAAGGTAAGTAGTAGCAAAAAGCCACTAACAATTAAAATTACCATGATTGACTGCCAATCCTGTGACGAATAACCGACATAAAGTGACAAAGCTAAAATAGTAATCAAAATGGTCCGAGCTATTAATTTCATTGTTATTTCCTTTTACTTACTGTCAGGTACATTTAATGTAATTTTGGCTTAACGGTTTTTATTGCTGATGCGATAGCGAGCTCAAGTGAGTACATTTTAAAAGGTTTTGATATAAACATATCCATGCCAGCTTGTTTACAGGCAAGTTTATCTTGCGACGACGTATTAGCCGTTAATGCAACAATATACGTTTTATCTGCGGGGCAAATTTTTTGCTCTCTTAACTGCTTAGTCGCTTCAAAACCGTCCAAAATAGGCATAATACAGTCCATAAAAATAAGGTCATACGGCTTTTGCTTACATTTTAAAACAGCGTCTTGACCATCAACCGCAAAGTCGGGGTGTATATTAAGCTTATTTAGGGATGCGTTAAGCACTAATCTATTGATGTCGTTGTCATCAACAACAAGCACAGATAACTCGCTTGTGTTTAAATCAATGTTAGCGAGCGGTTTATCTTCAAGTACTTGCTCTTCACCTCGGGTTATAGGGATATAAACTGAAAATGTAGAGCCTTTATTAATTTCGCTACTGACTTCAATTTTACCGCCCATGTACTGAACAAGTTCTTTTACAATTGCTAAGCCTAGACCTGTACCGCCTTTTGTATTTTTAGCATCGACTTCTTGCGTAAATGGAGAAAATAGCGATTTAAGAAATTCAGGAGTCATCCCTCTGCCTGAGTCCGTCACGGTAATAGTGAGTGACAAAGCGTCGTCAATATTGGTCAAAAACGTGTCCAGCTTTACACTACCTTTTTCTGTAAACTTTAATGCATTACTGAGTAAATTGGAGGTAATTTGGCTTAGGCGTGTGTTGTCGAAAAAGGCCCAGCAATCGTCATTAATTTCATTTTTCACTTCAAGTGCGACACGCTTTTCAGTAAATAAAGGGGTATAAAGTGAAACAAGGTCAGTGAAAACAGTTTTTAATAAAACATTATTTGGTTCAAGCTTAAGCTCGCCATGATTAATTTTTGAGAAATCAAGAACCTCATTAATAATATTCAATAATATGTCTGAGCTGCGTAGCGCAACTTTAATTTTTTCTGTTCTTTTTTGTTCATCATGCTCATCTATCAAGGTGGTGAGCATGCCTGTAATACCATTGAGTGGCGTTCTAAGTTCATGGCTAATTTTTGCAAAAAGCATGCTTCTATCAAAAAGTAAGCGTTCAGCCTCTGCTTTTTTGCTTTTAAGTTCTTCACGAAGTGTCATCGACTCTGTTACATCTTGAAACGTGCCAAATAACCTTACGCAGGTGTCGCCTTCAAATTCAGCTTCTCCAAAGGTCGATACCCAAATGTTGTTATTTTTTGCAGTAACAATTTCAAGGTCTAAATTCCACTTTTTGCCTTTGCTAACGGCTAACTCTACTGCTTTGGTAATATTTTCTCGGCTTGATCCCTCTTTATAGAAGTTAATTGCGGTTTCCATCATAGGTTGATAGTTTTCATCAACTTCGTGAATTAGTTTGGTTTGCTTGCTCCAATAAATTTTATTGTGGGCAATATCAACTTCCCAAGTTCCTATATTCGCAACGCTTTCAAGCTTAACAAGGCTATTACTATTTTTTATTAGGCGATCTTTTGTTTGGTTTCTGGCAAATTCCGCACCTAACCATTGTGCAAATAATTCTATATAATCATAGGTTTGGTCTGTAAAAACAGGCGATGAATCAGCAGAAGAAAAGTTAACGGTTCCAAACACTTCATTACCTATTTTAATAGGAGCACCAATGTAGGATTCCAGTTGGAAATTAGCAAAGCAAGGGTGGTCTGCAATTTCGCTCTGAGATACATTGTGAAAAGCGAGGGCTGAGCCTGCTTTGAGGGTGTGTGTGCAGTAAGTACCTTCTAGGTCAAATTGTGTACCTATAGCAAGATCGTTGTTGGGGGTAACCGCATATAAAACAGTGTAACACTGGTCTTCAACCTTACTAATAATAGCTAAATTAAGATGAAAAACGTTAAGCCCAAACGTTAAAAGCTTTTGCGTTTTGTTGTCAAATGTTAAACTTTGATCAGAGACTATGTCGTGAAATTGCCTAAGAAAATTCAATAGAAAAACCCTATAGTATTAATTTTTTTAAACTTTATTTAGCAAGCTTAGAATAACGTTAAAAAGTGATAAAAAGCTATTACTATCTCGGCAACTAAATACATAAAAAACGATTTTATTAAAACATAGATTTAGCGTATTTGTGTGCACGTTATCTAATTTGTAATTTAGTATGTTGAGTTAGGTGTGTACTCTGGGTTGATATTTCCATCAACTTCTTCTGGATCAACATCGTTTATCATAAGTGTTTCTCTTACGGCTTCTATATGATCAAGGACCGTTTGATAGTGCTCACCATATTCATATTTAGTCACTTCAATAGCTTTTGGCATATATGTAAACGCTATTTTAAGAGCATGAAGTGCATCGTCATTTATTTTTTCACTCATATTTTTTTCCTGACTAAATTATAATTAATATCGGCGGTTAAAGTATTTTCTTTAATTGTTTATTTTAGAGGGATTGCAAGTATGCACGTGCCTCAGCTATGCCCATTTGGTATCCTTTATTTAAAATATTAAACGATTTAGTGGTTCTGCCCACTTTAAAGTGCTTTGGTGGTGCAATAATATTAACTATACAATCGCTGGGTGGGTTTTCTATAAAATCGATACTTTTATTATAAACGTCAGCTCTATTTAATGCTGCATTTATGAGTGCAGGATAGCCCTTATAAATTTGTTTAGTGAGCCAAGACGTTTTTGTCGCTTTTTTTTTGTACCCTCGTGAACGTGACAAGATAACCGTTATTTCGCGCGCCCCCATTTCATACGCCTTGATAACAGGAATAGAGTCTGCAACTCCACCATCCGTCATAGGTGTGTTATTTATAATCGGGTAATCACGATATGCAATAGGAATTGCGCAGGATGCTTTTAATTGCTCAACCATATTGTCGTTTGTTGCTTCTAAATAATAGGCTTTACCTGAATCTATAGCGGTAGTAACAATATAAAACGGTTGTGGGTTTTGCTCAAATATTTCGGTTTGTAGACGAATTTCACGAATAGTTTCTTCCCATAACCAATCAAGGTCAAATAAGTGACCACCTTTTAAAAACCGAGCCAGATTAATAAACTCCGGCCTACATGAATAATCTGTGATCACTTTGTAGTTTCGCATGGGTTGCTTACATAAGAATGCAGCTACATTTGTTGCTCCTGCAGAAACGCCAAAATAACAATCAAAGGGCTGATGATTTTGCGATAAAAATTCATCAAGGACACCTGCAGCAAATATACCGCGCATTGCGCCACCTTCGACTACAAGTGCATGTTTTATATTTTTAGCCATAATTGTAACTCCTTTTAATCTGACTTTATGTTACCAACTAAGGCCAGTGAGGGCGAGCTATAAAACACATATTATCAATAAGTTGCATTCCTATTGAAGGTTAATTCAATAATAAGTAAACAATAAATAAGACATTTAATTTAATAAATATGTCGGTAGTTAATATATTAATTAATTGGCATGATATTTTTAGTAATTTTATGGCTGTAATTCCATCGCACTGAGTTATATTTTTTGTTAATGTTAGGCTTCAAGCTTATGTTAATAATAAACCTTTAAAAGGGTCACTGATTTTGCAACATTAAGATGGATAATATGCGTCAATATTTTTGCATAAATTGACATTGTTATAGTTATTATATCGCGAACGTAAGTCAGCATAATTTAGCCGTTGTTGCTTTCGAGCCCGATAATTTAAGAGCCTTGTACTGCGAATAATTGTACCAAGGTCATAGTTTGCTCCTACAAGGTAAATAAACTCTATAATGAGCGATTTTAAAATCACCTTATTTAATAATACGCAAAATCAGCTTGGCGAAAGTCCGCTATGGCACCCAATGTTGGCAACACTCTTTTGGGTTGATATCAATGAAAAACTGTTATTTTGTCGTTCACTCGATGAACCAGCAAATGCTTACTCGGTTGAAATGCCTTTTATAGTGACAGCTATAGCTTGGCAAGATAAAGAGCATTTAATTTTAGGAACTGAATCTGGGATTTATCGTTACAATATAAAGCGTAAAATACCTCAGTTAATTACGGAACTTGAAAGTGGCGAGACGAATAGGCGCTCAAACGATGGGCGTGCCGATCCCTGGGGTGGTTTTTGGTTAAGTACAATGGATATGACTGCCGAAAAAGGGCAGGGCAAGATATACCGCTATTACAATAAAAAGCTAAATTGCATTGTGACTGATTTAACCATTCCTAATGGTTTGTGTTTTGATAAAGCTCGCTCTCGTGGTTACTATAGTGACTCTTTTACAAGCTGTATTTATGTTCTTGACCTTGATGTTAACACAGGTGAAGTTGCTGGCACGGCGAAGGTATTCTATCAATTTAATAACACCGATGTAGATCCCGATGGTTGCGTAATCGACAGTATTGGTAACTTGTGGTTAGCGGTATGGGGAATGGGCTGTATTATGTGTTTATCGCCTGATGCAGAAGTAATTCATACAATAAAAGTAAATAACCTCAATCCTACATGTACAGCATTTGGCGGCAAACAAGGTGAGCTGCTATTTGTGACTTCAGCAGTGTGCGAGTCTAATAAGGACTTACAAAATATACAAGGGACGACAATTCAAATTAGCGGGATAAAAAACGGGCAACTAGAGCCACCCGTTATTTTATAATTTGTTTACAGGTTACTGGGAGACTGGTTTGACCCACATAACGCCAACATCTTTTTTCATAACGTATACGCGAGTGCCTGCAGTAATTGTTTGCTCACTTTTTAATTTCCAGCTAATACCTGAATAATTATACGTAGTTAACCCTTGATCGGTAACGTCGTCATCTAGGGTAAAAGTAAGCTCTGCAAAATCGTTTGTTACGGGCTTTGTATCCACACGGTTTTGCATTTTTTTTAGAGGTTTCCACAGGCCAATGGCTAAAATAGCCGTTACCACTGTGTTACTCCATAGTGCAGTTGTTAATGAGTCAGGCAATATTCCTATACTCATTGAAAAACCAGTTATCAGTAGTGATAAGCCAAAAAATAATAGAATAATAGTAGAGAGACCCAGCACGGCTACTTCTATTATTAAGGCAATTATACCAAGCACCATAAGTGCTTGTGGTAAATTTTGCATAATAAAATCCATACAAACCTCTTTAGGTGTTAACCTTTATTTTGCTTGTTTAAACTATTAATGATTGCCATGCCTTGCGCAACCATTGAGCTTGCATCTGTTGCGTTGTCAGGGAGAAGAACAACAGATGATTCACGTGCAATGGCTTCTTTAGCCGAAATGGCTTTAGTTGCTAAATCAAGTTGAATCGCTTTTTGCCCTTGCTCTGTATCAGCGGCTTCACCGACTTTTAATAGTGCATTGGCTTGTGCTTCAGCGACGGTTGTAATTGCGGTAGCTTCACCTTCCGCACGTAAAATTTGCTCAGCTTTATCTGCTTCTGCAGCAAGCACTTGTGCTTGCTTTTTGCCTTCAGCGACATTTATATTTGCTTGACGGTCACCTTCAGACTCTAAAATTTGAGCACGTTTTACACGCTCGGCCTTCATTTGTGCTTCCATAGCTTCCATAATCGAGTTCGGTGGCACAATATCTTTAATTTCGTAACGCAGTACTTGAATACCCCATGGCTCAGATGCTTGGTTTATTGCAGCTACGATATTTGTGTTTAGTAGGTCACGCTCTTCAAAAGTTTTATCTAGCTCCATTTTACCAAGCTCTGAACGCATTGTTGTTTGCGAAAGCTGAACAACCGCAAATGTATAATCGTCAACACCATAGGTAGCTTTGTACGGGTCTAATACTCGAAAGTATAATACGCCATCTACAATTAACGAGATGTTGTCTTTTGTTATAGCTGATTGAGATGGTACATCTTGCGCCTGTTCTTTTAAGCTGCGGTCGGCAGATATTCTATCGATAAACGGAATAATAAAATTAAGGCCGGCTTCTTTGGTTGATTGGTATTTACCAAAACGTTCAATTAGCCAAGCTCTATTTTGAGGGACAAATTTAACACTGCTTTTTAGAAGCACAATAACAAATATGAGTAAAAATGCCTCAACAGTAAATACGACATCGAGGATTTGTGACACTGGATCCATTTAAATATTCCTTATAATAATTAATCATAAAATGGTGTGTTGTTTTAATTTTAAACTAATAAAGACTACCACTTTTCAATGTAATTACCTACAAAAAGTGGGCACTTAAGAAGTACATATTATCGAGGGGGGCTCTCGGAAATTTTATTTCGACCAGTTTCTTTAGCGTTATAAAGAGCAGCGTCTGCTTTTGCAATAATGTCTTCTGCTATTGTTTTTGTGTTAGGAATTAAGCTATAAAAACCAATACTTAAAGTAAGCATATCACTTACTTCTGAATATTTATGCTCTATGCCCAACTTGGCTATTTCTTTTTGAATTAGAATGGAAAAGCAATATGCATTATCAGTATTGGTACAGGGTAAAATAAGTGCAAATTCTTCACCACCATATCGAGCTGCTAGATCGCCGGGGCGCTTACATAAATTTTGCAGTGTTTCAGCAACTTGTTTTAATGCCTCATCCCCTTTTTGATGACCATAACTATCGTTGTATTTTTTAAAAAAGTCGATGTCGCAAATAAGTAAGCTAATGGGTTGTTGGTAACGAACGCATCGTTGTATTTCGTCATCTATAGTTTGATCAAAGCACCGACGATTAGCTATGTTAGTCAAGCCGTCTGTATTTACCAGCTCACTTAATTGTTGATTTGCTGTGATAAGTTGCTGCTGAGTAAGTTCTAATTTTTGTTTATAGTTTATATTTTTGAACGCGTTGGTTAGTATTTCACCCACTAATTTTATTCTGATTAAATCAAGGTTTGTCCATTCACGTTTTACTGCTACACAATCGCAACCAATAAAACCAACAAGCTCTTTTTCGTAGCTTAAGCCAATGCACATTACTGATTTGATTTTTTGTAGTTCAAATTCTTTTTTTTCACCACCTGCAGAGGCTGGTAAATCCGCCACATCATTTACTTTAAAAAGGTAAGTGTCGTTCATTAATTTAAAAAAGTAGGGTAGTTCACTTTTAGGTACATTTTGCAACGAATCCTTAAAAGGCATTATGCCTTTATTTACCCATTCATGTGTATTACTCATTTGTGTGTTTTCGTCGTTAAATTTAAATAAATAGCTGCGATCTGCATGGCATACAGTGCCAATTGCTTTTAATGCATAATTAATATGTTTATCTACATCATCGTTTTGAATATCAATGAGATCGGCTGATATATTCGATATAACAACATCAAAATTATATTGTTCATCAATTGTTTGTTTTTCTATTTCAAAGGTGATCATTGAAACGGTCTCGGTAATATTGGCAAATTTAATGTTCAGTAAGAAGGCTGTTTGATCTACTTCAAGCACCACTTTATTTTGAACATTAGGTATAAGATAAACATCAAAAAGGTTCTGTAATAATAAAGTTTTTTTACTTAAAGGGCTTATTAGCTTTATGTGACTAAAGTGATTTTCATTCAAGTCAGAATGCTGCTTTAAATTAAACAGGTTTAACGCGGATTCGTTTGCTTTGTAGTTGCGTGTTTTTGAGTCGTGGACCAAAACAGCAAAAGGGAGACACTTTAATGTACTCCAGATCTCTTTAATCGAGTTCAACGTTTAAGTTACCTCATTTTCTATAAAAGATAGGACATATCCGATTGATTTTTATTCTTATAATATAGTTTTAGTACAGTTTTGTTGATATTACTAACTTTTTTAGTGCGTTTATGTGAGTCACGCATTATAATTGATACTGTATATCATTACTCCTTTCTTCAGTGAGCCTTTAGCGGCTTACTTGCATTTTAAGTATAGGTAATCCAAGTATTTCATGACCGAAATTACAACACACCAAGCTTCTCGTAGGCGCTTACTCATTGCGCTTGCAATAACATGCTCATTTATGATCATACAAGTAATTGGCGCGTATTATGCTAATTCGCTTGCTGTATTAGCTGATGCAGGACATTTGTTTGTGCATAATAGTTCGCTATTTATTGCCTTAATTGCTTCAAGTTTTGCTATTCACTTAGCTAAAACTTTCAATGATGGCTATCAACGGGCTGAGTTAATGGGTGGGCTTATTAATGGCATTTTATATCTCGCAATTAGTTTGGTGATTCTATATGAAGGTGGGGAGCGATTTATTCATCAGCATGAAGGTAACGAACTTGAGATAAATAGTTACTTAATGTCGGTAATTGCGGGGCTGGGCTTTTTGTTCCACGGTGCCGCTGCTTGGGTGTTATACAAGGGACGAAAAGCAAGCATTAATGTTTATGCCGTGTTCTTACATTCGTTTTTTGATTTGATTTCTACTGTGTCCACTTTTGTTGCTGGTGTATTAATATATTTCACAGGCCTTGCGGTCATCGATATTTTATCGAGTATGCTTATAGCGTCGTTTGTATTGTTTACGGGCATTAAAGTAATTATAAGTTGTATTAAAGGTTTGCGTTTAAATAAAGCAAAACTTCCTAAGGTAGCAGATATTGAAAGCGAAATCACAAGCATAGAACACGTACATAACGTACATAATGTAACTGTAACACGTAATTACGATGGCCTAGTGGTGGGGGCTCATGTGGTACTCAAAAAGCACTGTACTATTGAAAAGCATGACGAAGCATGTCGCTTAAAGGTAGAGAATCTGCTTGCTGAAAGGTTTAGAGTAACGAGTAGCGTACTGCAAATTGAAAGCCATGAATGCCATCATATTCACTAGAGTTTATTAACCTTTCAAAGTTAAATTCCAACGGCCTACATGGTGCTTAGGCAAGACAGTGCACATAAGGTGTGTACCTTCACAAATAGTTGATAACGCAGAATTAATGCAAGCAGACGCGGCCCCAAAGGAATCTCCCGGGGCAGTTTAATTCTTGTTGCTCGGCTTTGGTTTACTGTTACACCGTGTAAAGGCTGAAGAGTAGTGCAGGAGTAGTAGCCAACCTGGTGCTGCGATTAAACCGCTGTTAGTTTTAACAAACACTAACCCACAAAGGTCATTAGAACTGTGTGTTAGTGGATGGGGGTTCTAATGCCTTGCTAGTTGCTTCAAATAAGCTCAATAATTTTTCTAAAACAACTATTTTCATTAAGTGCTTCGGCGCTCATTGGTTTTGCAAAGTAATAACCTTGAAGCACATGGCAACCAGCGTTAACTAAAAACTCCATTTGGTCACGATTTTCAACGCCTTCAGCAATACAATATAAGTTTAAATTTTCAGCTAAAGAAATAATAGTTTTAATAATTGACTCGTCTCCTTTGTCCTCACCAATACTATTTACAAAACTTTGATCTATCTTTATGACGTTAATTGGGAATTGGCTCAAGTAAGTCAGCGAGGAATAGCCTGTACCAAAGTCATCAAGCAATAATTTAAATCCTGCTGCTTTTAATTTTTGTAACTGCTTAGCAGCTTTCAGTTTATCTTCAAGCAATATAGTCTCTGTAATTTCGAGCCTCAGTTGCTTTGGCAGAATACCCGCGTCTGCTAGTATGCATTGTAAACGTTCGGTTATGTTCTCCTTTAAAATATGTTTTGGTGATAGGTTTAAGGAAATATAAAATAATGGATTGTCATTCAGTAGTGGCGCTAATTCAATAAGTGCGCGTTTAAGGGCTAACTCAGTTAAGCGCTCGATTAAACCTGTTTCTTCTGAAATTGGAATAAACACTGCGGGTGAAACAAATTGCTCTTTGTTTTTCCAGCGCATTAGTAGCTCTACACCATTTATTGTTCTTGCTTCAATATCAACAATTGGCTGATAATGATTAAAAAATAAGTCGGCTTTTACTGCATCTTTTAAATCATTTTCGAGCATTAGCTTTTGTTTTATTTGTTCGTTCATTTCATCGCTAAAGAAGCTAAAACCATTCCTGCCATTTTGCTTTGCTTGCATCATAGCGACGTCTGCGTTACGAATTAAAATGTCGGTTGTTATTGCATCAAATGGGTACAAAGCAACGCCTATACTGGCAGAAATATTAATCGCAAAGTCTTCAATCATCACTTTATTTGCTAATTCTTTACTAATTAGCATAACTGTTTCTTTTAATGAGTCCTGAGATTCTACATTTTTAATAAGAACTAAAAACTCATCTCCACTTTGGCGGCCAAGCTGTGCATTTTCGTTAAGAATATTATTCACCCGTTCAGTAATATTACAAAGAAGCTTGTCACCTACAGCATGACCAAAAGAGTCATTTACTGGCTTAAACTTATCTAAATCTATAAATAAGAGTGCGCAATGTGTATTTGAACTTTCGGCTTGTTTAATGGCTTCCTCAATTTCTTGATACATTAAACTACGATTTGGCAGTTTTGTTAGTGCGTCGTAATTGGCTAAATAACGCAGCTCATTTTCAGCTCTTTTTTGCTCTGTTAGGTCAGAAATAACAATTACATAGTAGCTTACTTCTGTTGTACTTTTTGCTACAGCAGTCACATTAATATGCACTGGGTGCTTACTGCTTTTAGCTGTTTTTATTAACGTATCAATATGCCAGTTTTCAGTTGGTTGCAATTTTTTAAGTATTTTTGCGAACTCTTTACAGTGTTCTTTACCAATAGACTTTATAAATAGTTTCGGGCTAATATTTGTAAATTCCTCTGAATCAGAGAACGTTCTTATAAAACTATTATTTGCTGAAAATGGCATTAAATGATCGTCTAAAATCAGTAACCAATCGTTTATTTGGCTAAATGCTTCACCTAGTATTTTGGCTTGTTCTTCATTAGCACGCTGCTCTGTAATATTGGTATAAATACCAGATACATACAAAGGTTTGCCTGTTTGAGTGTCAAAAATTATTTGGCCAGTGTCTTGATACCACAACCACTGCCCATTTTTATGGCGGAGACGATATGTTGATTGCCAATTTTTATTTTTACTTTTTTTGCTTATAAAGCTTTGCCATTTGGTTTCAAATCGACGCTTATCGTCAGGGTGTATAATAGAAAAAAACAGCTCTATCGATACTCGTTCTTCAAGGTTCTCATAACCCAGTTCTATGCCGCGTAAGGTATTTACAGAACCATCTTTAAATCGAAAATCCCATATTCCACTTTTATTATTTTTAAGAGCGAGCTCTGTTTGTTTTTTCGAATTTATAGTATCTGTATGCGCTTGTTGAATAACATTTTGGCGGTTACGGTATTGCCAGAAAAATAAAGCGAAGAGACTTAACATAACTATAATATAGGTGAATATCGCAAAGGGAGACTTCCAAGGAGCATAGGCTACATTCATGCTCAGCTTAACTGGTGGGGCTTTAATTAAACCATCTTTAAAATGTGCGTTTATGGTGAGAGAGTAGCTTCCCGGTTGAAGTTTAGTAAAAAACACCTGATTTGATTTTAAGTTGTCATAGGTAAGTGATGTTGGGCCATCAAGAACCACATCATATAACGTTTTATTTGTATCTGGGTAAGAAAAGTCAGAAAAGCTTACCGTTAACCCCATATCATCATGGCTCAATTTGAGGGGGTGATTACTGTATGCAAGAGGTGAAAAAGGTAATTCTCTTGTCAATAGACTGACATCTGTAATTGCTAATTTATGTTTTTTAGTTGTTGCTTTTGTATTGAAATCAGCAGGATTAAAAAGAAGGGCGCCAGCATTACTACCTAATATTATTTGCCCATTATTCAATTTTCTTTGCGTGTAGTCTGTAAATTTATTGGTGCTTAAACCATCTTTAACAGAAAAACTTGTAACATTAAGTGTGTTGAGGTTTACCTTGTAGAGCCCATTCTCAGAGCTTGCCCACAGGTAATCATTTTCATCAGGCACTAAAGACAAAATTGAATTTGAATTTAAAGAACTTTTAAGCCCCAGAGAATGTTTACGTTCATAGCTTTGTGGGTCTATGCCAATTAAGCCTTCATGAGTAGTTGCAAGCCATAAAACATTTCTTTTTAAGTCAAGGTAATAATTATCTACAGTGTAATAGATGTCGTCTCTATTCTTTGATGACTGAAATATTTGGTTTAAGCTTTGTGTGGACTCATTATACCTATATAGGCTGTTGGTCATACTAATTAAAAGTTCATTTGGGTGTGTTTCTATTGGCGGAAGGAACACATAGGCATATATCGGGTCTAGAAAGTTTTTAAGTCCTTCAATAACCCTTATATCACCCGTTTTTTCGTTAAATAGGTAAAAGTTTTTGTCGTTTGCAAATGCATATTGATGAGTGCCAATTTTGGCAAAACCGAAAACAGTAGGTTGAGTAAGTAAATCGTTATTAGTACTTAAATTTGATACTAATTGCTTACTATTTTTATCAAACAATTCAAACCCATTGTAAGAATATAGCCATAAATATTGGTTGTTTCCAAGAGAGGAAGCAAAAATATCATAAACTGCTGACGAACCAAACACTGCTTTAGCGTCGGTTGAGTTTAAAAAAGTACGTGTAGTTTTTGTTTTAGGGTTGTATTGAGCTAGGCCATCGTTTGTACCAAACCAAATAGTATTATCTTCGTCTTCGTGAATTTTGTTTATCGTATTATTGACGGGCAACTTAATATTTTTAAATCGTCTTGTATTAATGGGCCACGTGAATACCCCTTGGCTTCTTGATGATAACCAAAGTACTCCTGTTTGGCTTATTGTTAAATCGTCAATTGAGTTATCGTTTATATTAAATTTACTTTTTTCATAATTTAATATGAACTCTATTTCGCCGTTTATTCGGCTAAAACTAAATAATCCTTTTTCTGTTGCTACAAACTCACCCTGCTCAGAATTAATGTAATCCCAGATATTAAGATCGGGAATAAGCGTCGTTATTTTAGAGCTGAGTACAAGGTTATCTTCTGAAAATGCGAATTTATACAGCCCTTCTACCGTGCCAACTAGAAGACCAAGCTCTTTATCTACCTGTAAAAACTTTACATTGATGTTGTCTATTGTTGTTTTTTCGACAGGGTGAAGCGGTATTTCTGTAAGCTGATTACTAACAAGGTTGAACGTGAATAGCCCATCATTGGCACCAATGAAAAGTGTATTATTGTGTAGTATTAGAGCACGTATATACGACGTTTTGTTGGGTAAAGCCGCTGTTTGTGTGAAAGCTCCAGTGATTTTATTGTAAGTGAGTATTTGGTTATCAATTGCTAAGTAATAAAGTTCGTTTTTTTCGGCCATTGCTGAAACAGGTGAATAAATTTGTTTTTCTTTATCGAGCTGTCCTGAGTAGATTTTTTCTGTTTTTAAAGTTTGCGGGTCTATTAGGTATGCACCAGCTATATCAGTAGAAACAAGTAACTTACCGTCTTGTGTTTTTAGTACTGTAAAAATGTAATGTTTGTCTAGGTCAAAACCACCGTCGAATGTTTCAACGTTATAGCCATCAAACCTATTTAGTCCTTGTTGCGTTGCAATCCAAATGTAGCCAATCTCATCTTCTTGTATTTTTACAACGTAATTTTGTGAAAGACCTTCATCAGTAGAAAGGCGTTGTAACTGTTGGGCATAATTTTGCGATGCAAATGCATGAGGAATACACAACATTATAAATAGAAAAAAAAGGGATAATTTACTTATTGGCACTGATGACCGATCTCCAAAACAGGTGCAGCTACATGCAGCTAAGTGTTAAATATAGCACAGTTTTTATTTTGTTTTTACAAAAAATAAACATATTTTGTCAGTGCAAATTTAATGCAATGAACTAATATTTAACATTATTTAAGGGTTTTAGGGAGGTCTTAAAATGGCTTTAACTAACATACAAGCCAAAGATAGTCTTTTACTGATCATAGATATTCAAGAGCGACTTTCCCCCATGATTAGTGATTTTCAAAGTCTTTTAAAAAATACACTAAAATTAGCGCAGGCATCTTGTGTGCACGATATACCAACACTTATCTCAGAGCAGTACGCCCAAGGATTAGGAGAAACCGACAACAAAATTAAATCTGTTTTACCGCGTGCTACGTATTTTAGTAAGGTGCATTTTAGTGCTTGTGAAGAAGCTGGCTTCTTAGATAAGTTAATTAGTTTTAACAAAAAAACGATTGTTGTAGTGGGCACTGAGGCGCACGTGTGTGTTTTACAAACGTGTATTGATTTATTAAAAAATGGATTTGAAGTGGTTTTAGTGACAGATGCAATAGGCTCTCGTAATGCTGAGCATAAAATTATTGCAACAGAACAACTAAAGCACGGCGGAGTGGTAATTTCATGTGCAGAAATTATTATATTTCAATGGACAAAAACTGCAGCTACGCCTACGTTTAAGAAAATATTACCTATAATTAAATAGGTTACTTGTATATAGTGTAAATTAAATGTTTATTAATATTAAATTTTAAATTATTCATTGATAATATTGGTACTATTTGGCTGTATTTTCACTAGGCTAAATGTATTAGTAAAATTAAAAGTTAGGGTCTTTATGTCTAGTGTTAGCCGTTTATTAACAGTAATTTTTGTCATCTTATTCGTCGAATCTATAGGATTAGGCCTTTATTTTGGTACGTTAACTCAAGCATTTATAGTCGGTTTGCCGTTGTGTTTATTACCAATATGGCTACTTAAAACTCAAGAAAATAACCCTATTACACCCCACATAGTCGCTGCTGCAATTATGATGTTTTCTTTTTTGCATATACAGCAAGCATTTGGCTTAATTGAAGTGCATTTTGAAATTTTTATATTAATGCCTATTTTAATTGTTTTTGTTCAGTGGCGAGTTTTTATTACAGCCATTGTATTTGTTGCCGTCCATCACCTTTCTTTCTACTACTTACAAACCCAAAATACGGGCTTTTATGTTTTTGACCCTGATAGGCTTGCTTTTAGCACTGTGATTATTCATGCAGCTTATGCAATAGTTGAAGTGCTTGTTGTAGGTTACATAGCAATTACTTTAGAGAGAGAGCGCCGGGCTGGAACATCACTTAGCTCAGCGACTGAGCAAATTATGGAAAACTCTGAGCACATTAAATTATCTCTTAGAGCCGATTACACGCAAAGCGAAGCTGTTGTTGGTTTTAACACCTTACTCGATTACTTGTCGGACGTTATTAAACAAGTTAAAACTCAATCGTATTCTCTAAAAACCAATTCCGGTGAATTAATTCAAGTTCATGATCAACTAGCGAATGGTGCACAGCAGCGAACTCAGCAAACAGATGATATAGCTAATTCGGGTGCTCAAGTTGCGCATGGTTTCAAATTAGTAGAGCAAGAAAGCGAAGTGTTGAAAACACAAGTAGATAGCATCACACAATCTGCTAAAGGGGCTCTAGACGACGTATTACAGACCGACAGTAAAAGTAGAGAGCTACTGAATTTGTTAAATCATACAGAAGAGCAAATTAATCAACTCGTTGCTGCCGGCGATGTCATTTCAAGCTTATTAAACGAAATATCTGGGATTGCTGAGCAAACAAATTTACTTGCGCTCAATGCAGCCATTGAAGCTGCCAGGGCTGGCGAGCACGGAAGGGGCTTTGCAGTTGTAGCGGATGAAGTACGATCATTGGCAAACCATAGTAAAGCAACTACTGACAAAATAGGCCTGACTCTTAAAGACTTGGTTACAAATAGTAAAACATCTACTCAATCAATGACTCAGTGCGTAAGCTTTGTTGTTGATTTAACTGAAATAAGCACTGCAATGAAAGAAAACATTTCAGCAATGAGTGAACAGATAAAAGCGGTATCCAGTAGTACTACCTCGGTTGCACAAGTTGTTTCAGAGCAAGCTGGTAATACAGAACAAATTGCTAATAGCACAGACCAAATGCGCCAAAACCAGTACGAAGATTCCAATATTGTTAAGCAGCTCACCGACAAAGTACAGTTAATCGACGTCAGTATTGATGTACTTGAGCAATCAATTGCTAAATTTAAGTAGCCCACATTTTTTAAAGTTTATAATACTAGCCTGGTTAGGATTCGTTATATCAGGCTTAGTTTATTTTCAGGTTAGCCAGCTAAAATCGTTTGATAGTGACAGAGTACTATTACAGGATGGTTGGTTTTTAAGTTTTAAAAAGCAGCTAGGGTTGAATACGCAAATACACGAGGCGTCTTTAGTTCTTGTCATAGAGCAAAACTGTGGTTGCGCAAAGCAGGCTAAAGCACACATTACCGCACTTAAACGGTTTGCTGACGAAAAAGGCTTTAATATTATCGAGCATCCTTACTCAGCTGAGTTACATCATGTTATTCCAGCTACGCCAGCCGCTGTAATTATTGATAAGAATGGCGAGTTTGTTTATGCGGGGCCATTATCCGAAGGATTGGCTTGCTCACAGGGCAGTGGTTTTGTAGAAACGGCTATGACTAACTTAGTTGCTGGGTTTAACTCAAAATTACTCGTAGCAGATACTAAAGGCTGTTATTGCAAAAATAGGGTCTAGTTTAAGAGTGCCGCTTCCTTAAAGTAAATTTGTTGAGTGTTAAATCACACTCTACGTCCTTTTTCAAAAAGAGCTCGACTTCCCAACTTTCATTAGACAGTTTTTAACTTAGAATAATAGGCTTCCTCTAATTAAGCAGGTGAAACATCGCCTGAGTGTGAATGTTTTTTTTGATAGTAGAGCATTTCCATAAAATTGAATATCTCGGCTTTCGTATCTTCGCGTGTCGAGTACATATTAAACTTAATTATTCGCCTTTTAATCGTTGCGAAAAAGCTTTCAGCAAGTGCATTATCATGACAGTTCCCAGCGCGGCTCATTAAGCACAAGATTATGTTCTTTGATAAATGCGAGATAGTCAGCGCTATCGTATTGACTAGCTTAATCGCAATGAACCATTACTTAGTCTTCGGTTGAAGTTGATATACAGCTATCAACAGTGTGCTTATAACAAGGTACTTACCCATATTTTATCCATTGAGCAACACAATACGCCGAGAGAATAAATCCATCACTGTTTCCACATATAAAGAACCTTAATAGGTTCTTATGTAAGTTTTGTCGCTCACCTAGGATTGATTCGGTGCTGGCGGGTTAAATTGACGCGCTAATAAGTTATCCGCAATTCGTGGTGCCTCACCGCTTTTAATATGGCGACGTTTATACCCAATTTTTGCTTTAAGCTTATGTTGTCGCATGATCTTAGCTACATGGTTTACATTGCATAGCTCACCGGCTTTACGCAAGTCTGCCTGTATCCAAGGGCTACCATACGTACAAACACTGGCTACATAAAACGCTTTAATGAGCTTCATCAAGCGGATATCATCAAGCGATCTATCGCTTATAGGCTTTTTTAACCAGTGATATAACGTTTGTCTTTGCTCATAAACACCGATTGTTAAAAGTTACAATGTAACTCATTAGGTGACTAGCAAATTATGGGAAGTCATTTTGGGGCCACAGAGCTGCCTCTGACAATTAATTCGGTTGGCAAAAAATAAGGAGCTGGTGCTTTATTTTGAGCAAATTTTCCCTTGATAATATCGCATAAAAGTTTCATTGCCTCAGAGCCAAGTTCTTTTGCTGGTTGGCGAATTGTTGTAAGCGTAGGATCGCAGAACTTTGCAAACTCAATGTCGTCAAAGCCGACCACTGAAATATCTTCGGGAACTTTTAAGCCAAGCTTTTTAAAGCCCTGAATTAACCCTATTGCCATCTTATCACTCATGCTAAATATTGCGGTTGGTCGTTTGGGCATGTCAGCAAAAAGTTTTGCAGCTTTTATGCCACACGTTGAAGAAAAATCGCCATCAATGATTAAGTCAGAGTCAAAAGGAATATTGGCTTTTTTGAGTGCGTTTTGATAACCCTTTAGACGATGTTTTGTTGCATGTATAAAATTTAAACCACTAAGACAGCCAATGTGCTTATGACCCAAAGATGTAAGGTAATCGACCATTTCTTCAGCCGCCCCTACATCATCAATGGAAACAACTGGATAGATACCATTAGGTTTATAATCACAAAGTGTAACAATATTTTGCATCGGGGGGGAGGGTGTTTTAGAGTCTTTAAGCCTAGCTTGAAAGTCAATTATCCCATCGACGAGTCGTGTTTCTAACATGTTGTAATAGTATGTACCATCGCGCTGTGACTGCATAATGTCGGCTAGTAGTACAGTATATCCATTAGCTATAGCAACTTCTTGAATACCACTTATTACATCAAGTAAAAAAGGGTTATTAATTGGCGCAATAACTAAAATTGAATAGGATTTAGATTGTGTAAAGTTTCTTGCCAGCAAATTTGGTTTGTAATTAAGTTCTTCGATAGCTTTTGCCACTTTAACGGCCGTTTTCTTTGATAGTTTTTCTGGTGAGCTGAAGTATCGAGATACTGTTGCAACAGAGGTTTCAGCGGCAAATGCAACATCTTTTATGTTAGCCATAGAGAATTAGTTCCGAAAATATACTACGACTAGTATACACATAAACCCAAAACTGTAACCAATTACAAATTACGTATTTATATTATTGATTGTATGCATCAAAAATAACAATAGATTAAAGCATATAACTTTATCTCTCCCTTTAAAATTTATAACCAATTGATTTTATGCGTTTAATGCTTAATCTAAGATAGGTGATTTGTAAGCATGTAATTTTTGTTAATATTTTGTTGTTGAGTCATGTGATGTAATCGATTACATTTTGTGTGGCGATTATATCGCCATCATACAAAGATAAATTGCGTTACGTTATGTTGCTGTAATTTTTAGGTAAATAAATCAATGGATTAACTTTATGTAACGTAAAACACACTAGGACCAACTATGAATCACCACACAAAAACACGATTAAGCTGTCTTATTTCTGCGGCATGTACATCTATGGCTTTATCTGCACCATTAGCTTTTGCACAAAACGAAAATCTAAAAAAAGAGGAAAATCTTGAAGTTATTGTTGTATCGTCAACTCGAACAGGAAAAGACCTTGCTAACACATCTGCTGCAGTCACTGCTCTATCTGCAAAAGCGTTGATGAGCGCAGGGATTTCAGATCCCACTACGTTACAAGATCAAGCACCTAATATTTCTATTGATCGTGCAGGCTCAGATGGACTACAAATAACAATACGTGGTGTATCTAGCACCGATAACACTGAAAAAGGTGACCCCTCAGCTGCATTTTTACAAGATGGTATTTATATTGCGCGGCCTCAAGCTCAAGAAGTCTCATTTTTTGACCTAGATCAAGTTGAAATTTTACGAGGCCCCCAAGGTACACTTTATGGGCGAAATGCAACAGCAGGCTTAATTAATGTTATTTCAGCCAAGCCGACTATAGATGAAATATACGGATCACTTGATGGCGGAGTAGGAAATTATGGAAGCCGTCAAGCCACAGCTATGGTCAATGTACCTATTTCAGAAAGTGCGGCCATACGTGCTGCAATAAATTGGGATAAGCGCGATACATACCTAAATAAAAATCCGGAATCTGAATACAGTATTGATCCAGGCAAAGATAACACCTCGATTCGATTAAGCGGGTTGTTTGAGCTTTCTGATGATGTAAACCTTTTAGTTAGAGCAGACCATTCCTCTATCGAGGGCTCTGGGCGCAGTGCAGTAAAGCTTTCTAATTTTTATGATTTGAGCAATATAAATACATTAAATACAGTCAAAGGAGAAAACCCACCTTATATTGCAGATAACTTAAGCTCAGATGAGTTAAGAACTATAGGTTGGAAAGACTTAGCGCAAGCTTCAAAAGATGGTTCTTCTTGGGGAGTCATGAGTGAGCTTAATTGGGAGATATCACCGAGTTTAACAATGACCTATTTAGGCTCATACAGAGAATTTAAACGAAATGATCAAAACACTACTGGTTTAGTAGGAACAGTAGAACTGCCTTTTGGCATAATCAACATATCAGACAGACAAGTGTTTGAAGGTAACTACGACCAAAACTCTCATGAGCTTCGCTTTACTCATGTGACTGATAAAATGAACTTGCAAGCGGGTATTTATTCATTTGCTGAGAAATCAGCCATTGACTACTATATTTATGCGGGTGAGCAAGGCGAGGATGGTTACATATTTGGTTTTCCCCAAGAACCAACAAAATCTGAATCCTTGGCTGTATTTAGCCAGGGCACGTTTAACTTAAGTGATCAGTTCAGCTTCACGTTAGGCGCACGTTTAACACAAGATAAAAAATCCCGTGTCGGCGCTATTATTAATCATTATACCGTTGATGAACCACTTGATTTTACGTTTAATGAGCAAACCAATCCAATCCCAGATTCTTTAAATAACGCAGAAGTTGATTACTCAGAGCTAACTTGGAAAGTGGGCCTGGATTATGACTTAAGCGAAGATACTTTACTTTACGGCCTGGTATCAACAGGTTATAAAGCTGGTGGGTTTAATGACGGGTGTACACAAGGAATGCCTAATTGTTTTAATCCGTTATCTGAGTCGGCATTATTTTACGACCCAGAAACACTGACAGCATATGAGCTGGGCATAAAAATGGACTTAGATAATGGCTTACGTACCTTTATAAACCTGTTTAATTATGACTATCAAGACCTTCAGCTAAGTAATGTTTCTGAAATATGTGGTGGTTCATGTCAAGTAACCAGTAATGCGGGGGAGGCTAGTGTAACGGGTCTTGAGGTGGAATCTCGTTATTATATTACTGCTAACGATAAGCTTAATGTAGCCTTCACATGGCTAGATGCTCATTATACTGATTATCAGTTAAATCAAGACATAAATTTAAAAGGCGAAAAACTAAATCGCTCTCCAGAGTTTACAGTGTTACTTAATTACCAGCATGTATTTATGCTTGATAGCGGGGCTGATATAGAAGTTGATCTTTCATCTCGATGGAGTGACTCGTATTCAATTTTATCAACTGCGTCGATATCACAGTTTGAACAACCTTCTTTTCATAAATCAGATATTTCTTTCACTTATCGCTCAGCTGAACGCGATTGGTTTGTACAGGCTTATGTTAAAAATATAGAAGATGAAATTACCGTATCTAATGCATCATTGGGCCCAGTGTTTCCTGGCTTATCAGATGGAACTGTAACAATTTCAGACCCTCGTACAAGCGGGGTACGCTTTGGGTGGGAGTTTTAAGCTTTAACAGCTCGTACGCTGTACGAGCTTTTTTATTGTTAGTCATTATCTTCAGTTCTAAATACATAGGTATGTTTAAATGAAAAAAATTAATAATAAATCTGCAAAATTTAAAACTGCATCAGCAGTGTGGTTCTCCTTATTACTTGCCAGTGCGTTTACTACATTAGATACGCGATCTACTGAGTTACCTAAACTTGGTGTTGACCCTCTTGATGATGTAATTAAAGCATTAACAGTGGAAGAAAAAGTTAAACTCGTTCGTGGTACAGGTATGGATACAGGTCAGGGCAGTCCAACCGTTGGTCAAACAAAAGACAAAGTGGCCGGTGCTGCAGGCAATACCTTTTCTATTCCCCGTTTAGGGATTCCTTCAATAACATTAGCAGATGGACCCGCTGGTCTGAGAATAGATCCCAAGCGAGATACCGTTAAAAGCAACACGTTTTATGCAACGGCATTTCCTATAGCCAATTTGATCGCTTCTTCTTGGAACTTAAAGTTAGCGCAAGAGGTGGGTGAAGCCATTGGGAATGAGTCAAAAGAGTATGGGGTTGATGTATTACTTGCACCTGCACTAAATATTCATCGCTTTGCATTAGGGGGGCGTAATTTTGAATACTATTCAGAGGATCCACTACTGAGCGGAAAAATAGCTGCAGCGGTTGTGAATGGGGTTCAGTCTCAAGGTGTAGGTACATCACTTAAACATTTTGTAGCAAATAACCATGAATGGAACAGGAATACGATTGATGTTCAATTAAGCGAGCGAGCTCTTAGAGAAATTTATCTGCGTGGATTTGAAATTGCCGTAAAAGAAAGCAATCCGTGGACAATTATGTCGTCTTATAACAAGGTAAATGGTGTTTATACATCGCAAAGTCGCTACTTATTAACAGACGTTTTAAGAAAACAATGGGGATTTGATGGCATTGTTATGACAGATTGGTTTGGTGGCACAGACCCTGTTGCACAAATGCAAGCAGGGAATGATTTGCTTATGCCTGGTATGGATTATCAAGAGCAAGCAATTTTAGGTGCTATTAGTGCTAAAAAATTAGATAAAAAATTGTTAGATCAAAACGTTAAGAACATTCTGACGTTAGTTCAAAAAAGCTTAGTCTATAAACAATATAAGTACTCTGATCAGCCGGACCTAAAGGCACATGCAAAGCTTTCTCAAGTGGCTGCTGAAGAAGGAATGGTATTACTAAAAAATAACGCAGATACTTTACCATTAAAAGAAGCTCAATCGGTTGCGTTATTTGGCATTCATTCATTTGATATTATTATTGGGGGAACGGGCAGTGGTGATGTAAATGAGGCTTATGTTACTTCTCTGGAGCAGGGTTTAAAAAATGTAGGAGCAGAAATAGAAGTTGGTCTTGCTGATGCCTACAAGGCTCATATAAAAAAAGAACAAGCTAAAATACCGGTTTCAAAGCATCCTTTAGCGCCTTTCATGCCTAAACAAGCTTTACCAGAGTTTTCACTTAATCAAAAGTACCTTAATGCTTCAGCTAAAAAATATGACTACGGACTCGTAACACTTGGCAAAAGTTCGGGTGAATTTATAGACAGACCTGAGCACGATTTTTATCTTACTGATAAAGAGTTAGCTATGCTTAACGATGTGTCTAAAGCATTTCGTGAGCAAGGCAAACCCGTTGTTGTCATTCTCAATGTGGGTGGTGTAATTGAAGTTGCTAGTTGGCAAGACAAAGCCGATGCAATTTTATTGGCTTATCAGCCTGGGCAGGAAGCAGGCAATGCAATTGCCAATATTTTAGTAGGTAATATTAATCCATCCGGTAAGTTAACAGATACGTGGCCGCTAGAGCTTAATAATTACCCCGCGGCTAGAGGATTCCCAGGCACCGTTCTTGATCCTGATGCAAAGCCTGAAGGCATAATGCAAACTGTGCCTGCAAAGGTTACCTACGATGACGACATTTGGGTGGGGTATCGCCACTTTAATAAACACAATGAAGAGGTAGCCTATCCGTTTGGTTTTGGTATGTCTTACACCAATTTCACTTATGGTGATATTACACTTAGCACTGAAACGTTTACCAATAAAATAACGGCAAAATTAGCGATCACCAATACAGGTAAGTCATCTGGAAAAGAGGTTGTTCAGCTTTATATATCGGCGCCCCAAAATGTGTTAAAGAAACCTGAAAATGAACTCAAAGCATTTGCTAAAACTAAGCTCCTTGAGCCAGGTGAAACACAAATAATAAGCTTTGAATTTGATTCTAGAGCGCTAACATCTTTCGATCAAAAACAAAATGTATGGTTAGCAGAAGCTGGTCAATATGGCGTCAATATTGGTTCCTCTTCACGCAATATTCTAAAGCGCGCTGCATTTAATTTAGATAAAGCTTTGGTTATTGAGCCTTAATGCTCAATAGAATAATTAAGTTAAATAGTGCGGCTTTTAGATTTAGCAGCACTGTCTAATAATCAGTTGCTTAATAAAGCAACTGATTATTTAGGGATTTTTATATGAATACTTTAAGAGTAAGCCGTATTATCACTGCAATTTTTATGAGTATAAGTATTTGTGCAAATGCTCAAGACTTAACTGAACTCAATGAGCAAGCAAAAACTACACATAATGTGATTGCAAAGACACAATTAGGGTTTGTCAAAGGGGTATCTGTAATAGATACAAAAAGTCCTGTTAATAAATTTTTGGGGATCCCTTATGCACAAGCACCTATTGCTAATTTACGTTGGCAAAAACCTAAAAGTGCAACGCCTTGGCAAGGCGTGCTTGATGCAACTCAATATGCTCCTGACTGTATGCAAGTTCCATTTATGAGTGACTTGGCGCCCTTAAAAGGCCCATTGAGTGAAGATTGCCTTTACTTAAATATATGGACACCAGCACAAGGTGCCATTCGAAAGCGCCCTGTTATGGTGTGGATACATGGCGGAGGCTTTGTCAATGGCGGTTCGTCAGCAGCTATTTATAGTGGTCAGTCGTTTGCTGAGTCGGGTGTTGTATTTGTTAGTTTTAACTATAGGTTAGGGCGTTTTGGATTTTTTGCTCATCCTGAGTTGAGTGAGCAAAGCAAAAATACACCAGTTGGAAACTACGGCTTGATGGATCAAATTGCTGCATTAAAATGGGTTAAAAATAACATTACCCATTTTGGTGGGGATCCCAATAATGTAACTCTTTTTGGTGAGTCAGCGGGTGGACGATCAGTAAATGTTCATATGTTATCGCCTCAATCTGAAGGGCTGTTTCATAAAGTAATTGTGCAATCAGGCGGAGGGAGAAGCGATTCAACAGAAACGGTCGTATACTTAAATAAAAAAGGCACTAGAGGTAACCTTTCAGCTGAAGATGCTGGCGTTCAATTTGCTAAAAGTGTGGGTATTAATACCAATGATAAAGAAGCACTCGCAAAACTACGTGCTTTGCCTGCAGAAAAGGTTCTAAGCGGGTTGAATATGATGAACGCAAATACGCCTACTTATAGCGGGCCGATGATTGACTCATCTATTGTATTAACAACTGACGAGGTGGGGTATGCTCAAGGTCAGCAAAAAAAAATTCCCTTATTTATTGGGAGCACTGATTTTGAATGGGGGTTTTTAAAAGACTATAATCCTCAAGGTGCTATTGCAATAGCCACAGAAACGCTCAAATCAGTGAACAATAGAGTACAGTTCACTAAAGCGTATTTGCCGTTTGTGCTAGCTAAAAACGGGGAGTTAAATTATCCACTGCTAGGCTCTATGATATTCGGTGATAAGCGTTTTGTAGAACCTGCGCGCTATATTGCAAGCAAAGCAAGTATGAATGATCAGCCTATATGGCTTTATCGCTTTAATTACGTTCCTAGTCAGTTAAAAGGCAAAGTTGATGGTGCATACCATGCTACTGAAATACCTTTTGTATTTAATATACTAGAGCAAAACCTATCAGCATCGCAAAACGATTTTAAAGTTGCCAGTGCAATGCACACTGCATGGGTAAGGTTTGCTAAATACAGTGATCCGTCACCTAAGCAAGGCAGTGCTTGGCCTACCTACAATGCTAAAGATAATAGAATAATTGAATTTAACGAGAACGGAAGTGAGGTAAAACAGGACCCACTGGCGAATCGCTTAAATGAGATAACCAATCTAATTAGCCAATAAATATTTATGGAACCCGTGCTGATTGAATTAAAATCTACCAAATATGGGCTCTCATCACATTATTGCACTCAACGTTGGCCACTATATTTAGCAATAAAGAATGAAACTATTGAATTTAATTAGTTCGAAGAAGCTAAGGAGGTAGATTGAAAATTGAGCGTTCGCACGAAATAATTAAGTAAGTTAGCTGGTTGTATTCATTAATAAAGTAAGCCCATATGACACATGTCATATGGGCTTACTTTATTTTAAGGGAATTATTTAAATTTTTTCGTATGGCATTCCCACATATTGGATAGCCATAACTTTTTTACCTTCTTCATAATTTAGATGAAAATCAAGGTCGGATGCCATGAATCGTTTAAACGTTTTAGCCTCGTTTTCATTTATGTTGTCATCATCGTATTCATGCAGCATGTTTGACATCCACCATGAGAATCGCTCGGCATGCCATACTCTTTTTAATGCAATTTCGGAGTATTTTAATACTGCATTAGGCTCTTCACCATTGTATGTCTTATTTAGCAATTTGCTAAGAGTGGACACATCAGATGCTGCCAGATTAAGGCCCTTAGCGCCTGTGGGAGGTACAATGTGAGCTGCATCTCCAACTAAAAATAAGCGTCCATCTTGCATTGGTTCGCATACAAAGCTACGAAGGGGGGCGATACTTTTTTCTAAACTGGGACCGGTAATCAGCCTGTTAGCTGCATCTTCAGGTAAGCGTTTTTTAAGCTCAGCCCAAAATGCATCATCAGACCAATCTTCAACTTTATCAGTTAATGGCACCTGTAAATAATAACGTGAACGGGTTGAAGAGCGCATACTCGCTAAGGCAAAGCCTCGTTTAGTTTTACAGTAAATAAGCTCATCAGCAACAGGGGGGGTATCGCTGAGTAATCCAAGCCAACCAAATGGGTAAATGCGTTCAAATTCGTTACGTTTCTCTTTAGGGATAGATTGTCGAGAAACGCCATGAAAGCCATCGCATCCAGCAATATAATCACAGTCTAATTTATATTCAATACCATTTTTAGTAAACGTTACAAATGGGGAGTTTGAGTTTTGCTCATGAATGACAACATCACTAGACTCATAATAAGTTGTTGCACCTATGCTTTGGCGTGCTTGCATTAAATCACGGGTAACTTCTGTTTGCCCATAACACATAACTGTGCTGCCGTTTGTGAGTGCTTTTATATCTATGCGATGGCGTTTACCATAATGTGCTATTTCAAAGCCATCGTGAATATGGCCTTCTTTTTTCATTCGCTCATCTACACCAGCTTCTGCTAGTAGACTAACCAATCCTTGCTCTAAGATACCTGCGCGAATGCGATTTAAAATATATCCACTTGATGCGCGTTCTATAATTACGTTATCGATCCCTTTTTTAGCTAGAAGTTGGCCGAGTAACAATCCAGAGGGCCCTGCACCTATGATTGCTACTTTAGTTTTTAATGATTGCATTTTTATACTCGTTGAAAACATCGTGTTGGTTTATATTGCTCATTAGTTAACGCTTAAACCATTCACAATTGACGTGATCTGTTGTACTTTTGAGTCAAAGTTAATTTGAGTAAATATTTACATGAAGAAAAACATTCCATTTTATGGCTTATACGGAGAGCCGTTTATTCGCCAAGAGCCCGGTGATGTGCATGTGGAAGATATCGCTTTTCGAAGTAGTGAACTGATGTGGGAGATATCACCACATCGCCATAATAAATTAGCACAAATTGTCATTGTATTTAATAACACTTGGACGGCAAGGTTAGATGAAAAAGCGTATCAACTTAATGGGGATTGGGGGGTCATTATTCCAGCAGGTGTTGTACATGGCTTTCATTTTAAACCACGGACACAAGGGTTTGTAATTTCAATAGACGACAGTTTTTTAATAAGCAATCATGATGAGACTAATCTCAACCAGTTGTTATTAAATCCATTAACGGTTGAGTTTGAAAATACAGCACGTTTAGCACATTTAAATCACTATATAGAGCTACTCATGTACGAAATTAATTATAATGAATTAGGCACATCTATTGCCGTTGAGCAATTGCTAAAATTGATTTTATTAAATATTTATAGGCAAAAAAATACGACTCAGTTTACAAGTGGCGCCCGCAGTCGAGAAGCAGAAATGGTCTTTAACTTCAGAAACTTAATTGAGCTAAATTATACATCGCATATGACTATTCCAGAATACGCTGAGAAACTACATATATCTACTTCAAAGTTAAACCGTATTTGTAAAAGCTTATTAAATGATTCTCCCAAAGCGATTGTTCACCAGCGTCTGATTACTGAGGCAAAGCGACGTTTAATCTATACTACACAAACAATCGACGAAATAGCACTTCATTTAGGTTTTAAAGATAGCGCGTATTTTTGCCGTTTTTTCAAGTTAGCCACCAGCACGACGCCAACATTATTCAAGCAACAGTCCAATACTAACTAGCTTGATTTTAGCGTGCGCGTATGATTATTAATTATTGTTAAAAAACGCGATTGCATTTTGGTAGGTTGCCAGTCTTTTCTTATCGTCAGTCCTATATTACGGTCAGTATCGGGTAGTGTCATCGGGCATATAGCTAATATTCCCGATTGAACTTCTACTTCAACTTGTTTGGCTGGTAATAAGGCTGCTCGCGAACTGTTTAATAAAATACCACGCACAGCAATTTGCGAACTACACTCTATCACATGGCTTGGTGGGGTCAGGCCACGGCTGACAAATATACTACTAAAAACCTGCCATGCGGGTGTGCTTTTGTTCGGTGCTACCCATTCTAGTTGCTGCAGTTCTTTCGTTGAAATTGTTTGGCGACTTGCTAAAGGATGTTGAGCATTCACTACAATACAAAGTTGATCTTTAAATAATGGAATTTGTTCAATATCACTATGTTGAGCCGGGATGCGTAATGCACCGACAATGATGTCAATTTCACCATGAAGTAAGTTAGCTAGCTGCTCTTGGTATGGACCGTCTATAATACTTAGCTGCGCATCAGGAAATTCATTATTTAGAGCAATAATACTCAATGGTACAATAGCTGAGCGTGCCAATGGTAAACTCCCCACTTTTAGAGAACCATCCATCTGCCCATTAAACTCCCTCATTTCATAAATACCTTGGCGTAATTCAGAGAAAAACAGCTTTGCAAAGCGATTAAGCAAGTTTGCCGTCCACGTGGGTTCAATGCCCGTGGGAGAGCGCACTGCTAGCTCCTTTTGACACAGTTGCTCTAAATCTTTGATGCTACGATGCAAGGTAGGTTGTGACAAATTGAGCTTATTAGCTGCGGCGGTGTAGCTTTTCATTTGAACTAAATTTATGAGCGCTTCTAGCTGCTTTGAAGTGACAGAGCGATTAAAGCCATCTTGCTTATTTCTACTATTAAAAATGATTCTCGAAAATTCATCTAAATACTCAAATGCACGTTCAACTCGGTTTAAGAAAAATAAACCACTAGGCGTTGGTGTCATTCCCGAGTGGCTGCGAACAAATAGGGGTTGATTAAGTTCGTCCTCAAGTTTTTTAATGCCTTGAGTGAGTGCTGATTGGGTTAGGTGAACAGCATTGGCTGCTTTGCTTAACGACTTCAAGTTCTTAATATGCAAGGATATTAGTAAGTGTCTATTATTGAATTTCATTTTTATTTAGCTATTTAATCAACGCATAGTTAATTGCACTATAGAAAAAATTAATGATCTTTAACAGCTTTTTAAAGTTCTTTATATAGCCCTCTTGAATATACTCGTTGCATCAACAACGTATAATTATAAATAAGGTGAGTAGTATGGCTGTGTGCATTACAGATATAGCGCGTCCTAATAAAGAGACGTTAGATAAATACCAAAATGCTGAAGTTGCAACAGTGCATGAGGCACAAGGTCGAGTTGGTTTATTAGCCAGCTATATGAAGCCTATTTATCGCTCAGCTCGTATTGCTGGCAGTGCAGTAACATGTGAAGTAGCTCCTGGCGACAACTGGATGATTCATGTAGCTGTAGAGCAATGTCAGCCAGGTGATGTACTTGTTGTTACACCTACAAGCGGGTGTATTGACGGTTTTTTTGGTGACTTGTTGGCAACTTCATTACAAGCGCGTGGTGTCAAAGGATTAATTATAGATGGTGGCGTACGCGATATCGCAACATTGACTGAAATGAGCTTTCCTGTTTGGTCTAAAGATGTTTGTGCGCAAGGTACAGTTAAAGAAACCATTGCAAATGTTAACGTACCTGTTGTGTGCGCAGGGGCTTATATAAAACCTGGAGACATCATTGTTGCTGATGATGACGGCGTCGTTGTTGTTGAGCAAAGTCGCGGTGAAGAGGTTCATGAAAAAGTCCTGAAGCGTGTTGCTAACGAAGAAGACAAGCGAAAGCGTTTAGCTTCGGGTGAGTTAGGTTTGGATATATATGCTATGCGCGAGCGTTTAGCAGCTAAAGGCTTAACTTATATAAAGCAAAGTGAGGATAAGTAAATGCACGCGGCTATTCCTTGCTCAATTATGCGCGGTGGTACCTCTAAAGGGCTTTATTTTTTAGCCAGTGATCTTCCGAGTGATCCTTCAAAGCGCGATGAATTACTGTTACACATAATGGGGTCGCCTGACACAAGGCAAATTGATGGTTTAGGTGGTGCGCATCCTCTCACCAGTAAAGTGGCTATTGTTGAAAAATCAATGCGAGCAAATACTGATGTGGATTACCTTTTTTTACAAGTTGTAGTTGATAAAGCGGTGGTGAGTGATACACAAAATTGTGGCAATTTACTCGCCGGTGTTGCGCCATTTGCAATTGAGCAGGGCTTAGTGAATGCAAAAGAAAAAACAACCGATGTACGAATTCATATGCTAAATACTGCAGCCTCAGCTGTTGCACGCGTTCAAACTCCTAATGGCAAAGTAAGCTATAAAGGGGAGGCCGTAATCGACGGTGTATCAGGTTCAGCAGCGCCTATCACGCTTGACTTTCTAGATATAGCGGGTGCCAATTGTGGTGCACTTTTTCCTACGGGTAATGCCATAGATGAAATTAATGGGTATTCAATAACCTGTATTGATAACGGCATGCCGGTGGTTATTTTAGATGCTAGCGAGTTTGGTTTAGTGGGTGATGAGTCGCCTAATACACTCGAAGATAATACCGATTTAAAGCAAAAGATTGAAGCTATTCGTTTGATCGCGGGTGAGAAGATGAATTTAGGGGATGTGACTAATAAAACGATTCCAAAAATGTCTTTAGTAAGCCCTGCAAAAAATGGTGGGGTAATTAACACTCGAACATTTATACCCCACCGTGTTCATGAGGCCATTGGGGTGTTAGGCAGTGTAAGTGTAGCTAGTGCGTGTGTTTTAAAAGGTACAGTAGCCCATAGGTATGCCAGCCATAGTTTTGATGATGGGATATTTGATATTGTTGTCGAGCATCCAACGGGTCAGTTTACGGTTGAAATGCAGGTATCAGGTGTCACTAAATTGAATAGTTATAAAATACATCGCTCTGCACTGTTAAGAACCGCGCGCTTATTAATGGTCGGCTCAGCAATGGCTTGAACTACAACAAATAAATAGTTTCACTAATACTCTCAGCAGGAGACAACAATGATAATAGACTGCCACGGCCATTACACAACAGCGCCAGAGCCATTACAGCTTTTTAGAGAAGCGCAAATTAAAGCATTCAAAGAGGGAAAAGCGCTCCCAGACGTTCCCCATATTTCAGACGATGAAATTCGCGAAAGTATTGAAAAAAATCAGTTAAAATTGCTCGATGAGCGCGGCCTAGACATGACCATTTTTTCACCTCGTGCATCGGCTATGGCGCATCACGTAGGTAATGAAGAGGTATCAAAACAATGGACCTCAGCGTGTAATGATTTAATAGCAAGGGTTGTTGACTTATACCCAACGCGTTTTATAGGAGTGTGCCAATTACCACAATCACCAGGTGTACCGATTGAAAATTCAGTTGTTGAGCTAGAGCGCTGTGTTAATGAATTAGGATTTGTTGGCTGTAATTTAAATCCTGACCCTTCTGGCGGTCATTGGACTTCAGCGCCGTTAACCGATCCGAGTTGGTTTCCACTTTATGAAAAAATGGTTGAGCTAGATGTTCCTGCAATGATCCATGTATCGGGCTCATGTAACCCAAATTTTCACGCAACAGGTGCGCACTATATGAATGCTGATACCACCGCATTTATGCAATTTTTGCAAGGTGACTTGTTTAAAGAGTTCCCTGATTTACGGTTTATTATACCTCATGGTGGTGGAGCTGTGCCTTATCATTGGGGGCGTTACCGAGGATTGGCTGATATGATGAAGCAGCCACCTTTAAATGAGCACGTAATGAAAAATGTGTATTTTGATACCTGCGTATATCACCAACCGGGGATTGATTTATTAGTAGACGTTATTGATACTAAAAACATTTTATTTGGCTCTGAAATGATTGGTGCCGTGCGCGGTATTGATCCGCAAACAGGACACTATTTTGATGATACTAAACGTTACATTGACACATTAGAAATATCGGCAGCGGACAAAAAAGCGATATTTGAAGACAATGCGCGTCGCGTATACCCACGTTTAGACGCCAAATTAAAAGGGTTGGGTTTATGAGTCAATTTGTAATGGATGCCGATTGGCTTCATTGGCATCAATCGCCATCACAACCTAGCTTTGAGTTACCGAAAGGGGCTGTTGATGCGCATTGTCATGTGTTTGGCCCTGGCAATGAGTTTGGTTTTGCACCCGAACGTAAATACACACCATGCGATGCATCAAAACAGCAGCTCTGGGATTTACGCGACTACTTAGGGTTTAGTCGAAATGTGATAGTGCAAGCAACCTGTCATGGAGCTGATAATAATGCGATGGTAGATGCGCTTTTGGCATCAAATGGTTTAGCACGTGGTGTTGCAACTATTAAAGAGGATATTAGCGACGCTGAGCTTGATAGATTGCATGCTGCAGGTGTTAGAGGTGTACGCTTTAATTTTGTTAAGCGGTTAGTTGATGCTTTGCCATTTGACTCGTTAAAACGCATTGCAGAACGAATAGTTAAACGTGATTGGCACATTGTTATTTATTTCGAAAGCCAAGATTTACCCGAGCTTTATGATTTTTTCACTAGTTTACCAACGATATTAGTTGTTGATCATATGGGGCGCCCAGATGTTACTAAATCTGTTGAAGGGGAAGACTTTGCGTTGTTTTTAAAGTTTATGCGCGAAAATGAAAATGTATGGTCTAAAGTAAGCTGCCCTGAACGAATTTCTATTGATGGTCCAAATAAAGGCTATCAAGATGTTGTTCCTTTTGCGCGCAAAGTCGTCGAAAGTTTCCCTGACCGTGTTTTGTGGGGCACAGATTGGCCTCACCCAAATATGAAAAGCCACATGCCTGACGATGGTAAATTAGTGGACATGATCCCGCTGTTTGCCCCTACTGCTGAATTACAGCAAAAGTTATTAATTGATAATCCAATGCGTTTGTATTGGTCAAAATAAGGAATACATATGGCGATTAATAAACCATATAAAGAAGTGCCAGGCACCACTATATTTGATGCTGATATGGCGCGTTTAGGGTTTCACTTAAATCAATTTTGCATGTCGCTAATGAAAGCGCCAAATCGTGAAAGGTTTAAAGCAGGTCAGAAAGCCTATCTTGATGAGTGGCCAATGAGTGAAGCACAAAAAGAAGCGGTTATAGCACGTGATTACAACAAAATGATGAGCCTAGGCGGCAATATTTATTTCCTTGCAAAAATATTTTCTAGCGACGGTATTAGTTTTCAAGCCGCAGCATCAACGATGACGGGTATGACACAAGATGAATACGCGCAAATGATGCTATCAGGGGGTCGTGTCCCCGACAGCAGTAATACATTAAAAAAAGGAAGTTAATCATGGCCAAAATAAAAGCAGGTGTTGCAACATCACATGTTCCGGCTATTGGTGCCGCAATCGATAATGGCATAACTGATAATGAGTATTGGAAACCATTATTCGAGGGGTATGATTACGCTAAAGAATGGATAAAGGAGCAAAAGCCTGACGTTGTATTATTGGTATACAACGATCATGCAACCGCGTTTGACTCTAATTTAGTTCCTACCTTTGCGATTGCAACAGGTGAAGAGTTTAAACCAGCAGATGAAGGGTGGGGGCCACGTCCTGTACCCAATGTAAAAGGCTATCCTGAATTTGCATCACATCTTGCTCAATCTGTTATTCAAGACGACTTTGACTTAACTGTTGTTAATACTCTAGATGTTGATCATGGCTTAACGGTCCCGTTATCGCTAATGTTTGGTCAGCCTGAAAATTGGCCGTGTAAAGTTATTCCTATTGCTGTCAATGTAGTACTTTATCCAACCCCATCTGGGCAGCGTTGTTACAATTTAGGTAAGGCCTTACGTAAAGCTGTAGAAAGCTTTGATGAAGACCTAAATGTACAAATTTGGGGGACGGGCGGCATGAGCCATCAATTACAGGGGCCACGTGCAGGTTTAATTAATAAAGAATTCGATAATGCCTTTTTAGATGACATTGTTGATGATGCTGAAAACTTAGCCCTAAAACCTCATCTTGAATACATTAACCTTGCTGGCTCTGAAGGGATTGAGCTTATTATGTGGCTTGTAATGCGTGGAGCGCTCAATGATGAGGTTGAATTAAAGAAGCGTCATTACCATGTACCCGCATCGAATACTGCTGTTGGTCATCTTGTTTTAGAGAATAAATAACCTGGAGAAATTTTATGAAAGTAATTGTTGTTGGACCAGGCGCATTTGGCATTAAGCACCTTGATGGTATTAAAAATATCGACGGTGTTGAAGTGGTTGCACTCGTTGGTCGTACGCCAGAAAAAACTCAAAAAGTGGCTGATGACTACGCCATACCGCAAGTTTTTACAAGCTTAGACGATGCGCTTAAAATTGATGCCGATGCAGTGATTTTATGCACACCCACTCAGCAACACGCTGCGCAATCTATTCAATGTATGGAAGCGGGTAAGCATGTGCAAGTTGAAATCCCATTAGCAGATAGCTGGGAAGATTCATTAAAAGTAGTTGAGGTACAAAAGCGCACGGGGCTGACCTGTATGGTTGGGCATACTCGCCGCTTTAATCCATCTCATCAATGGGTTAATAATAAAATTTCGGCTAACGAGTTTAATATTCAGCAAATGGATGTACAAACGTACTTTTTCCGTCGTAAAAATATTAATGCTAAAGGCGAGGCCCGGTCATGGACTGATCATCTTTTATGGCACCATGCTGCTCACACTGTTGATTTGTTTGCTTATCAAGCTGGCGCTAAAGTGGTTAAAGCTAATGCTATTCAGGGGCCAATTCACCCAGAGCTCGGTATTGCTTTAGATATGTCTATTCAATTATTAGCTGAAAATGGTGCAATTTGTACCCTGTCATTATCGTTTAACAATGATGGTCCTTTAGGGACATTTTTTCGCTATATCGGTGACACAGGTACATATATAGCACGCTATGATGATTTAGTGGATGGCAAAGAAAATGCGATTGATGTCTCTAATGTTGACGTATCTATGAATGGTATTGAGCTACAAGATAGAGAGTTTTTTACTGCTATCAAAGATGGCCGAGAACCTAACTCGAGTGTTGATCAGGTACTTGATTGTTATCGTGTGCTTCACGACTTAGAGCAACAATTAAATAATCAATAATTAATCGCAAAGGAGGGGGGTATGAATAAGCGTCAAATTAATGGTTATAGCGTTAATCCAGTTGGGTTGGGGTGTATGAACTTGAGCCATGCCTATGGGCATCCCCCCTCAAATGAATCTGCAATTAATTTATTACACGAGGCGATTGAGTTAGGTGTTGAACATTTTGATACTGCCGCTTTGTATGGATTTGGTAAAAATGAAGCCCTGCTGGGCAAAGCATTAAAACAGCACAGAGATAAAATTTTTTTGGCGAGCAAGTGTGGTATGGCCGGCGTTAATGGTAAACGCGTTATTGATGGGCGTCCTAAAACGCTTCGCTCAACAATAGAGTCGTCTTTAACTAGACTAAATACAGAAGTCCTAGATTTATATTACTTGCACCGTATGGATAAATCTGTACCGATTGAAGAGAGTGTTGGTGAGCTTTCGCGTTTAGTTACTGAAGGAAAAATTAAAGCAATTGGCTTATCTGAGGTGTCAGCTGAGTCAATAATGCGAGCAAATAGCGTACATTCGATTGCAGCAGTGCAAACAGAGTATTCGTTATGGACGCGTAATCCTGAGATTGCAGTCCTCGAAACATGTAAGCATATAGGGGCTGCTTTTATTGCATTTTCACCATTAGCCAGAGGCTTTTTAACTGATCAGGTCACCAGTCGAGAGGCACTAGTTGAAGGGGATATTAGACGTGGAATGCCGCGCTTTAACGAACCTCACTTTAGCAAAAATAAGCAATTGTTAAGTGCACTAAAATCTATTGCACAGAGCACACACTTAACACTGGCTCAATTGTGTTTAGCTTGGGTGCTTCATCAAGGTGAGCATGTACATGTTATTCCTGGCACACAGAATAGTCATCATTTAGCCGATAATGTAAGTGCTGAAAATATTGTACTGTCTGCAGAACAGTTAACGCAACTATCAGCTTTATTCTCACCATCTTCAGTTAGTGGTTCGCGTTATCCTGAAGCAACTCAAGCAGAAATAGACACAGAAGAGTTTTAAATGTAGCAATTAAGGTCTTTCGGTTTGAGCTTATTACTAAATGATTTACTCACCCCGCTTTATGCGGGGATTTTAATTGCATCCGCTTTTTTTGGATCATTTATTACTGCCGCATTTGGTGCAGGAGGCGGGTTATTACTACTTCTTACAATGGCCTCAATGCTGCCTATGTCCATTGTCATTCCTGTTCATGGCCTTGTTCAGTTAGGCTCTAATGCGACTCGTGCAATAGCAACGTATAGATACATTGACCTAGATATGTTGGCTTATTTTTCAGTAGGGGGGCTGTTTGGTGCTGTGTTATCGACTACCGTATTAACACAAATAGCACTTGAGCCGATGAAAATTGTGTTGGCAATATTTATTTTTTATTTGTTGTGGGGTCCAAAGCCCAAATTTAGTGGCACATCACCAAGCGTGCGCCTTATTGCAGGGTTGAGTACTGCCTTTCTCTCTGTATTTGTTGGCGCTAGCGGCCCAATTGTAAGCAGTTATTTGTATACAAAAGAGTATGAAAAATTAAAATTTACGGCAACATTTTCAAGCTGTATGGCACTTCAGCATGTATTAAAAGCGGCGGTTTTTAGCGTTGTTGGATTTGCTTTTCTTGATTGGCTGCCTTTAATTTTTTGTATGGTTATTAGTGGTGTGTTCGGAACGTTTGTAGGTTTACATGTATTAAATAAAACGCATGGAGCTAACTTTAGAAAGGCATTACGACTTATCTTGAGCTTTTTATCCCTGCATTTGATATGGCAAGGCATCCGTTATTTTTATAATTAGTTGGGATAAGGTAAATAATACCCCCTCGCTGTCACTCATTTTCAGCGAAGGGGTATTAACAACCTAGTTAACCTAAAATCGGGTCAGTTATATTGCTTTAGCTAAAGCAATATGGGAGTCGCGCATAATTGCAGAGTGCTCAGCTTTGTCGCCTCCTTCTATTTCAATTTGAGCAAGCCGCCCCGAGTTTTCAACAACAAGCTTACAACGCTCCCAACGGCGCTCTTTAAAGGCGCTAAGTGCTTGTTCCAAGTGAGCATGATTAGTTAGTTCATCAGCCAATACAATAGCATCTTCAATACCTATACATGCACCCGACGCTAAATGGGGTGTTGTTGCATGTACTGCATCGCCGATAAGGACGATTCGGTTTTTGTGCCATGCATCTTTAACTAATAGTCCTTCAAGCGGGCGGTAATCAATTTTAGAGTTTTCATTTAGATGAGCATGTATCTCTTGTACTACAGGAGCCGGAAATTTGGCTACAAGTGCTTTTAATAACGGTAAAAAGTCTTTTGGTTCAATATAATTATTTTCAATTTTATCTTCAGTAACAAACATATACATTTCGTTTTTCGACATAGGGTTAACCCCTACTTTAATATGTTCGCCTACCCACATTACCGTGTTATCAATGCCTTCAAGGCGAGGCAGTACGGCTCGCCATACACCTTGGCCTACAAATTTAGGCTTTTCAGCTTCAGGGAATATGATTTGTCGTACTTTTGAGTACAAGCCATCAGCACCAATAATTAGGTCATATGTTTTTGTCGTGCCATCGGTAAAGGTGACTGTTGCCCCATTTTCGTCTTGTTCTATAGATGAAAATGTACAGCCAAGCCTAACATTGGCATTGGTTTGTTTCGTTTTATTTGCCAAAATTTGTGCAAGTGCTGGTCGCATTATAGCGCCCGCTTTTGGAATATTAGCATCAGCCATTAATGGCGTTGGTATATGGGCAAGGTGCAAACCATGCGGGGCATATATATCTAGCCCTTCATGGGCACTGCCTTTTGCTAAAAACTCTTCTAAAATTCCAAGTTGTTGAAAAGCTCGAATGGTAGCTCCACCTAAACTGATCCCAGCCCCTTCTGCTCGCCAGTTAGGATCAATTTCGACCAAATCGACAGCAATATTTTTTTTCTCAAGTTCGATGGCTGCTGACATACCAGAGAAGCCACCACCAATTATTAATACATTAGAAATACACGGGTTCATTTTAGAACTCCTTTATTGTTGTTATATCCACCCAAATTTCATTGTGTTGGCGAATATCTAATTCAATGTTTGTTAAGGCCTGATTTTTACATGGCCCTTGTGTGCAAATACCAGTGCGAATTTCGAATAAAGCGCCGTGGGCAGCGCAGACTATTTGATCACTTTTTGAATCTAAGTATTTATCTTTTTTCCAAGGTAATGTGGTATCACCGTAGTGAGGACAGATATCTTTATAGCCATAATACTCCCCATTTTTATGAACTATAAAGAGGCTGTCGCGCCCTTGATTAAGAGGGTCAAAGCCTTTCGCTTGCCCCTCTGTAATATCGCTTTTATGGGCGATAAATACTTTACTCATGATTACTCTGGTTTACCCGGAGGTGGGCCCATTGGTGCCCACTTTTCCCGGTACTGAAGTAAGAAAGCTTGCGAATTATCAGCACCAGGCATCGCTTCTCGCGCAGTCCATTCATCATCATGTAAATCCATATCAGCATCATATTCAATGTTGCAGCCAAACGGACTTTTGAAGTACCAAAACCAGTTTGATCCAAATATATGACGACCTGGCCCCCAAAAGCTTTGGTAGCCTTTATTAACTAAGGCAGTACCAGCTTGAGAAACTTCTGTTGGTCCGCTCATATGAAAAGTAAAATGCTCAATACCTTGCATGTGTGGCGGGGTATTTATAAAAAATAATGTGTGGTGATCATTGGTACCGGCAGGGCGCATAAAAGGACCTACATGGGTAAAACGATCCGTAGTAATAAAGCCTAAACGCTGTGCGTAAAAAGCTTCGGCTTTAACGGCATCCGGTACAAAGTACACAACATGAGAAAGGCTACGAGGTTGCGCCTTAAAGTCTGTATTAATACCAATATTATTTACCGCACGGTTATTTTCAGACCCAGGCGCGTTGACCTTTTCTGCTGGTAGGTTCTCGAGTGATTGTCGTATAGTTACTTGAAAACCAATAACAAAACCTAAATCGTCAACAGACTCGATACTGCCATCGTCTAGAGTTGTTACTGTTCGGTCTTTCTCAAGCTCAGTTTTTAATGCATCAATAGTATGCTGATCTTTTACGCCGTAAATCGTTTTACGTAGCATTGAACCAGTTGCAAGAGGACTCGGTAGTGAGCTGTCATCTGCTTTTTTTATTTCAATGCCTGTCCCGTCAAGTGCTGCGAAGCGAGTATCGCTTTGCTGCGTTAAACCATAATCAAGTGCAAACTGCTTACAGCTTTCAGTGTCTTCAACACCAAAAACAAGTGTATCTGGGCCAATAATATTCATGGTGTGACTCCTATTGTGCCTTTAATTCATTAAATGTCTCTGCTACCCAATCAGCAATGTATTGGCCCGCGTTTGAACTGTTATCAAAACTTGAGTGCTGAACACCGCCTTCGCGCTCAGTAAATATTTTTAGCTCACGTTTTGGGCTGTTCACTAGCTGATCAAATGTTCTGTGTGCCCATTTAAGGGGTATTTGAGAGTCTTTAGCGCCATGAGTGACTAAAAATGGCACTTTAATTTTTTCAATTTGGCCGTCGAGATGCACGTTTTCAGCAATTTCCATAAAATCGTCAATATCTTTGGCGCCCCAAACCCATTGCACATGAGTCCAATAATGAGGTACTGGGAAGTCACCTTCTTTTTCTAATCGACGCTTTTGAACATCTCGCCAATCGTGGTTTGCACCCCACACACAACCCAATGCTAATCTAGGTTCATTTGCAACCGCGCGAGGACAGTAATAACCACCTAAAGAAACACCTTCCATACCAATCAGTTTGCTATCAACGTCGCCATGTTGTTCAAGCCAATCAACCACCACACTTGCCCAATGCTCAGTATCAAAACGCGCATGTAACCCTTGAAGTTTTAATGCTTCACCAGTACCTGGTTGATCTAAAATTAGTGATGAAACCCCACGCTCAGCCAACCATTGTGGTAAACCAACGCGATATTTCATTTCCTTTGATGAATCAAGGCCGTTTATCTGAATAAGAATTGGGGCAGGACCTTCGACGCCTTTAGCTTTTACATAAAGGGCTGAAAGGTGCTTACCTTCATACGGGATTTCAACGCGCTGGCAGTCTTCTTGACTCAGTTCGATAGACTTATGGAAAAGTTCGAGTGAACGTTTGTAGAGCTCAGTTCTACCCGGTGCACCATGTGCTTGCAGACGTTCACACGTTATAAGGTAGGTTGCAGCACGATTATATTTATACCCTGCTGAAAGTAGTCTGCCACGTTCAATGTCTTCTTCGGCAAGCCCGCAGAGTTTATCGGCCATTTTAGCCCACGTGTCTCTAAATGCTTGAACTCCTTCTTTATCTGGTGATTTTGCGGCTTCTTGTAACGGGCCACACATTTCTTCTATTTCACCAATGCGAGCACCCATTTCTATGGCTAGGTTAATTGATAAATTCCATACGTAATTTGTTGGGAAATACTTAAACATAATATTTTCTCTCTTCGTTAAGTGTGTTCTGTTTGCATTAATTATTTTTCTAAAAATGCAACCGCTCGGACAAAACCAGCGGATGCATGTTTTATTTTGTAGGGGAAGCAAGACACTAAAAAACCCGTACTAGGCAAGGCTTCTAAGTTTGCTAGTTTTTCCATCTGCCCATAGCCTATGTCTCTTCCAGCTTTGTGGCCTTCCCATATAATTGACGGATCGCCAGTTTCTTCAAAGCGTTGCTTTGTATATTTAAATGGTGCATCCCAGCTCCAGGCATCGGTTCCAACTACTTTTACGCCGCGCTCTAAAAGGTACAGGGTTGCTTCGCGACCCATGCCGACACCTGCATCTAAGTATCCTGGCTTTCCAAATACAGAGCCCGCACGCGTATTCACTAGCACAATATCCAATGGACAGAGAGTGTGATTAATGCGAGCAAGTTCTTTTTCAACATCGTCAGCAGTAACCACATAACCATCTGGAAGATGCCTGAAATCCAATTTAATACCGCGTTGAAAGCACCACTCAAGCGGTAATTCGTCAATACCAAACGCTGGTTTTCCGCCATCGGTCGTTGAGGCGTAATGCCAAGGTGCGTCCATATGTGTTCCACTGTGCGTGGTGATCTCTAAACGTTCCGCAGCCCATGATTCATCGCCCGGTAATTGCTCTTTTTTTAAGCCGGGAAACATTGAGGCCATCTCAGGCCAGCCTTGTTGGTGATCGGTGTACTCAATTTTAGGCAGAAGTGGTGGGGGATCTGTGTATGGATTATTTTCAAGCGTAACTGACAAATCGATAAGTTTATATTGTGATGGATTAAACATCTGTATTCTCCACTGTAACGTGTTGTTTTATTTCGCCAAATACAGTTTTACCGCGCTGATCAAGTACCTGCATGTGAACAATCTCGCCAGATTTAAGAAATTCTGTTTGCGGTTTACCTGTCGCGATCATTTCTTTAGCACGAAGTTCTGAGATACAGGCTTGGCCTTTGGTAACATCAGCATTAGAAACGGTTCCCGAGCCGAATACTGTGCCTGCTTTGATAGGGCGAGTTTTTGCGACATGAGCGATGAGCTCATGAAAGCCAAAATGCATTTGTGAACCCTCCGGTGACCCAAACCATTTATCGTTGCGATAAACGTCTAAAGGGAGGTTTATTCGCCCGTTATGCCAGTGTTGGCCGAGTTCGTCAGGTGTAATAGCAAAAGGAGCAAATGAGGTAGGTCCTTTTGCTTGCACAAAGCCAAAACCGGTTTTCATTTCTCGAGGGCCAAGTGCGCGATAACTAATGTCGTTAAGCATAACGATTAAACGTATTTGACCAAGCGCATAATCTGCGCTGCTCCCCATAGGAATGTCACCAACTATGACGCCAAATTCACCTTCAAAATCAATACCGACTTGCTCGCTAGGAGCAATGATTGGTGTACTGCCCGACAAAAAACTATCACCAGCACCTTGGTAAACTAGCGGGTAAGAATCGGCACCTTCAATAGGTTCAAGGTGAAACGCTTGTTGCATAAGCGTTCCATGATTCAAAAATAAAGAACCATCGAGCCATTGCCAGCTACGCGGTAAAGGAGCCATAAACTCGGCGTCACTTACTTTATTAATGTCAGTTAGTTCTAGAGCGTTAAGGGCCTCATAACGTATTAAAAGCTTTTCTTCTATAGCAGGCCATAAATCTAACGCATCTTGAAGTGTAGTGGCCAGGTCGCCTACTTCTACGTAGTCTTTCAAGTCTTCAGATACTAAGACGAGTTGACCATCTTGATTTGTGTTTTTAATTGTTGCTAGTTTCATTGTTTGGTCGCGGTGTTTGTTAAACTATTATTTAATTCATGTTAATCCTTAAATTGCAATTGATGAAATTGAATGTTTAGATAGGTTGTATCCAAAAATTTAATACATTAAAGTTATTAAATTTAAACAATCAGCAGTGAGTAAATTATGAGATTTGAGCATTTAGATTTGAATTTATTAGTCGCATTAGATGTTTTGTTAGAGGAAAAAAATATAACAAAAAGTGCAAAACGCCTTCATCTATCTCAATCAGCAACCAGTAGTATATTAGGCAGAGCAAGAATCTTTTTTGAAGATGATTTACTTGTTCAAGTAGGTAAAACAATGCAACCAACGCCCTTTGCTTTAGAGCTACAGGTGCCTATTACAGAAGTTTTAACAACAATTAGGGGGGTGATCATCGGAAAGCGTTTTAACGATCCCTTAAAAAGCGAACGTCATTTTAAAATTGTTGCATCAGATTATGTTATTCAAGTCCTGTTTTCCAGTATTTTAACTGAGCTTGCGGAACAAGCCCCAGGGATGACATTTGAGTTCTTATCACCGTTTTCCCATGAGGCTAATATAATTATAAAAGGGGGGGCTGATTTATTTATTGCACCCGAGGGAGTAATGCTTGATAACTACCCAAGCGCTATACTCATGTCAGATGAGCTTGCATGTGTTGTTGATGTAAAAAACGAGTTAGTTGATGGAGACGTGATTACAGCTGAACAGGTAGGTAGCATGGGGCATGTATCAGTTGGTTTTGCACGGACAAGCCATTTAAGTATTGAGACATGGTTAACAGAAACGATGGGAGGGAGTCGCAAAGTTGATATAATAACTAATGATTTTTCTACGATGATTTACACACTGAAAGGAACTCAGCGCGTTGCTATTTTACCCAAAAAATTTGCTAACATACATGCACAAAAACATGATTTAAAGGTTGTTTCACTTCCTTATGATACGCCACTACTAGTGGAATCTATGATGTGGCATCCTACGCTTGATAATGATCCTATACACCGATGGTTAAGAGAAAAAATAATGAATGCCGCTCAAGGCATATAAAAAACCGCCTTAATTGGCGGCTTTTCATTGCTGTAATCAGATACAATACTCAGGTCAGCGTTTTAGTTCGTAACGGTTTAAATCTTGTGCTACTGAGATCGGCCCTTTGTATTCACTTGCAACTTGTTTAGTATAAAAGTCTATTTCGGCTTGAGTATCTAACCCCGGTGCCATATGAGTAATAACTAAACTGCCTACATTGGCTGCTTTAGCTAACTCACCAACTTGTTTTGGTGAAAGGTGGTGCTTCGAAAGATGTTTATGAATGCCAATAAACTTACCCTTAGGCATTTGAGGGTTTGTTTCTTTTATCATGTTGACTGTGTGATCAATATCCATCATCTCACTTACTAATAAATCAACACCGCTAGATAGCTTCTCAACTGCACTACTTGGGCCCGTATCACCTGTATAAACAACAGTATAATCTTGTAGACTAAATTTAAATGAAAGTGCTTGAAACTTTTTCCACTCTTCACTTCCTTTTGGCCAGCTGTAGTGTGAGTTTCTTATAACATCCACAGTGAAGTCTGGAAGTTTTAATTGAGTCCCATCTTCAACCTCAACAACTTTGATATTAGTATTAGCGGGCGCAGGAACTTGGCCTGGTACACCGTAGTGTCCAAGCGTGCCATAAGTCATGTATTCAAAAATTCCATCAACGGTTTGCTGAGTTCCCGGAGGGCCATATACAACAAGCTCATTACGTGCACTTGTTTGCCACCTTAAACTCAAAATTGCAGGTAACCCCCCTGTATGGTCAAAATGTAAGTGACTTAAAAAGACGGCATCAACATCTTTTATGTCTAAGCCCGCTTTTGCTAATTGCCCTGCAGTACCGTCACCAGCATCAACCACATACGTATTGCCATTAACAACTAACGCGTTAGATGGTTGAGAGTGCTTAGCATTTGGAATAGGGCCTGCCATCGTACCTAGAGTTATCCACTCATTTTTTGTTTCGCTTGCGTTGCCGTTAAGCGTAAATGCTAAACAGCCTAGAGATAGAAATAAATTAAATAAAATACTACTTTTTTGCATTGTGTGTGCTCTCTTAATAGAAGTCATATTTGAATGTTAAACCGTAAGTTCTTGGTTTTTCGTAGGTTGACACCATTGTGTTGCCACCATTAGCAAATAACTGCGATGTTGCTTTTATTTCTTCGTCAGTTATGTTTCTTACGTATGCGAGTATTGACCACTTATCATTTGCTGAAAATAATTGCACAGAAGTGTCTAAGGTAACCACATCTTCAGCACGTTGCGAAGGCAAGAAGTCAAAGCCAACCCAACGTTCGTCGCGGTAACGAGCATCAAGAGACACTGATGCCGAATAACCATTTTCAAACTCTAAGTAATGGTTAATACTTGCAGTTAAAGAAAGTGATGGCGAGTTTCTGCCTTCCTTACCTGAACAATCTACATTATATGTGGGCTCCCCATCAGTCACGCTTTTTACTTCTGTGTCACAACCTGTCACAACATTTACAGCTTCGTCTGGTGTTTTTTGAAGGTAACTAAACTCTTCAATCTCATTTTTTAGATATTGAACATTTCCTTTGATCCGTGTTGCTTCAGTCAGTTGATAAAGAATATCAACCTCAATTCCTTTAATGCTTGATTGACCTATGTTTTCAGTAAAGAACGCAGAATTACCGTTACCATCAATACCAAAATGACTGGCTTGTTGATCTTCATAATCCCAAATAAATGCCTCAGCATTGATTTGTAAATAATTATCTAAAAATCTATTTTTTGAACCAAATGTCCATGCATTTATATATTCAGGTAAAAACTCTTCTCGGCCGTTGGTAGGACTAAATCCACCTGAACGATAGCCTGTTTCATAGCTGGCATAGAGTAAATTACTTTGTGCAATATCATATTCTATCGCTGCTCTGTAAGTAATTTCGTTATTTTCTTGAACGCGATCGATCTGGGTTTGATTAATGAATAGTAGGTTTGCACGCAGGTTGTCGGGTGCGCCAGGGAATAATGGGATTTGACCATATGGAACAGGACCGCGGTTTGCTATAGGAGCCCCTTCTGGCAAATCTGCTGGATCAATAGATGCAATTGTTTCTGCAACAGTTGCACCAACCGGTATAACTGGCGCACCGTTACAATTAGGGATTTCTGGTCCGCCTGGGTAGGCTGGCAAATCTCTAATGCATAAATTTAGAAATACATCCGCTTGTCCCTTAAATTCTTTTTTATCTTTAGTCCAACGCACAGCGCCAACGAGCCTAAGCTCATCAGATAGGTGATATTTACCATGGACAAAAAACGCGGTTGACTTAGTGCTTGAGTTTTCAATATCTTGCGTTGATTGCAAGCTGTATTGGTTAAATGAGGCTAGACCATCAACTGCTTCATCAAAGTAAAAGCCACCCATGATTAAATCAAGCGCCCCTACAGTTGTAGTGAAACGAGCTTCTAAGCTAGATTGTTGGTGATTTTCTTGATTAATGGCTGCTTGGAAAGCGGGGTTATTAAATAATACGTCAACCGTATTCTCTCTATAAGCCGGAATTATTGTTAGATCGCCCATTGATGTTGCAACATTCAGTTCTGCCGACACCCCCATAAACTCGTTGTCTATATATGGTTCATATAGGGGAGTGATAGAAGTAAATGCCGGTAAGGTTTGTAGGCCTGTGTAGTATTCAACTGCAGCAGGTGTTGCTGGGCCTGTATGAGGAGCCGATACGTTATCTGGAGCAGGGTTAAAGTTATAACCTGGAATGTTTTTTGGGTGATTATTACTTCCTTGAAGTGGAAATCCGTAACTGCCTTCAAATGAAGGTGAATTACCATTACCTTTTGTTGTTGAGTAGTCTGTAGTGATAGTAAGGTTAACATCTTCAGAAAACTCACCAAATAAACGGGCGCGGAACGCGGTATCATCTGTTGCCGCCGTGCCATCATCGTTATAACCGTCATTTTTAGTTTTGCCAATTGCAAAGCGAGCTGCCCAGTCATCGCTTATTGGTAAATTTACAGCACCAGAAGCTGTTATTGTTCCATAGTTACCAGCACCAATAGAGATATTGCCAAATGTTTCACCAAGTTCCGGTTTTGCTGAAATAACATTGATCGCGCCAGCTGTTGCATTTCGGCCATAAAGAGTGCCCTGAGGGCCCTTTAAAACTTCTATACGTTCTACATCTAAAAATGATGCCGTTGTGGCTGTTGGTCTTCCTAAAAATACACCATCTACGTTAAACGCCAGTGCTGCATCTGTGTATGCGTTTACAGCAAAGTTACCCACACCGCGAACAAAAAATACGGTATTTGAACCACCGCCAGAAACAACGTTTAGTGCTGGTGATATTTTGTTTAAACCTGTTGCGTCGGTAACCCCTATGCGTGACAGCTCTTTTCCTGTTGCAGCATCAATTGGTACAGCTACATCTTGTAAACTTTCTGTTTTTCTAAGAGCAGTAACCGTTATTAATTCAATACCATCTGTTTTAGACTCTTGTATATTTTCAGCAGTTTGAGCCGAAATAGCTAAAGGTGTTAAACATGCAGTCAGAATACATGAACGTAAATACGATTTGTTCATTGTTCCATCCTTATAATTGTGTGTGTGCAAAAACGTTTCCTAATGGCTTGTAAAAAGCAAGCACTAAGATTGCGATGTGTGTGCAACGCAAAATTAACAATAAAGTAAAAATATGTATCAAGTTAATTGATTTTTATAATTGAAATTATCAATTTCATAGATACATCTGCAAAAATGCGCCTTAGGGAGGGATTTGTGTAAAAATAAAATTAAATATGTTAACTATTTATTTACTTGATACCTCCTATCCAAATATTTAATTCCACAAATTTTTAATTTAGACACATAGTGAAGCTTCACTGATTTAATAGGTTTTACAAACACACCTACAACACACACTAAAGGTAGCTTCAATGAATAGTCTTTCTAATCCGGTTGCTTCAACCAAACATGGTATTATTTTAATTTTAGCGGCGATTATGCCCGTAATGGCAGTGATCTCTCTCGTTCCCGTGCTCCCTATGCTATTAGAAGAGTTTAAACTTGTGGATGGGTATGAGGTATTGGTGCCTATTGCAATGACGATTCCAGCACTTTGCGTAGCACTTTTCTCACCTTTGGCGGGCGCTATATCAGATAAAATGGGACGAAAACCACTATTAATTATTGCGCTTATCATATACAGCGTAATAGGTATCTTGCCTTATTTTTTAAAAAACTTATCACTTATCATTACTTCAAGAGTATTTTTAGGAATAACTGAAGCAATTATTATGACTATTGCTACTGCATTAATTGCTGACTACTTTCAAGGAAAAGAAAGGCAAAAATGGATTTCAATACAGGTTGCTTCGGTAAGCTTAAGTGCCATTTTTTTAATTGCGCTAGGCGGCATGTTAGGTGAGTTATTAGGCTCAAGAGGACCATTTGTTTTATATTTACTTGCTTTGCCAGTTGCTCTACTTGTGGCATTAAATTTGTTTGAACCTAAAGTAAAAGCAAACATTTCCGAGCAAGCAGGGCATTTTCCAGTAAAAAAAGTAGTGCCTTTATTATTTATAACTTTGTTTGTTGGTATCATTTTTTATTCAATGATTGTAAAGCTTGGTGAAGTATTAGCAATTAGCCAGGCTGTAACACCAGCTATGATTGGTGGGATTGGAGCATTAGCAAATATAGGTGTTGCTCTTGGTGCTTTTGGTTACGGTAAAATTAAGCGTAGTTCAGGGCCGCTTCTATTGTGCGTAGGCTTTGGTTTAAGCGCATTTGGGTATTTAGTCACCGCGGGTTCTTCGTCTCTTGTTGTTTCATCGATTGCCATATTTATTGGCTGTTTAGGTTTTGGTTCTTTGTTACCAACTACTCTTACATGGGTATTGAAATTACTCCCTGAAAATGTGCGAGGTAAAGGTACAGGTATGTGGACAGGAATGTTCTTTTTAGGCCAATTTTTAGCGCCCATTGTTGTTACATTACTACAAAAACCACTGGGCTCTTTGAGTACCGTCTTGGTATTAATTGCGGTATGTTGTGCTTTAGCATCTTTAGTTGCAGCACTCAAAGCTAAAGGTGCAAGCGATTTAAAGTGTGACGAGACGGGGCAACTACAACTGTAAAATTTATTTAAGCTCTATTTGCCTGGTAAGTTCTGATGAATAGAGTTTAATGGTTTCAAGCATTGATTTAGCCGCAATTGACAATGAGGTTATAGGTTTTGAAATAACACCGACGCGTCGTGCTATGCTGGGAGAGTTTATGTCTCTGCATACGACGCCTGCTTCCAGTGCTTGCGCTTTACAAAGTGCGGGCACAATCGCCACACCTAAGCTATCCCTCACCATTCTTATAACGGTTGCTAATTGATGCGCATCAAATGCTGGGTTAAGCGTCATGTTATGTTGCGATAAGGTTTCTTCAATTAACTCTCTAACGGAAGAAGGACTTTGCAGAGTGATTAATTCAAACTTTAGCAATTCGTCCCAGCTAATAGTATGAGATTGAGTCAGTGGATGAGAAGGGGGTAACACCACAATAAATTGATCCTTATACAAAGGGTGAAACACTAAGTCGCTATTATGCTTAGGTTCAAATGAGATACCTAGCTCGACTAAGTCGTCACTTACCATGTCAATTACTGTATCAGAGAGTACATCTTCCACAGAAAGCTTTATGTGTGGATACTTAGAATGAAATCGCTTAATTATTTTAGGTAAAACTGAAGCTGCAAAAGACGGCATAGCAGCAATGGAGGTGTGGCCAAGTTCAAGTGAAAACCGCTTTTTCATCTCTCTTTCTGCGGCATCAATTTGGTTTAATATATTTTTAGCAACAGGTAATAATGCCTTGCCCTCTTGTGTCAGCACTAAAGAACGTGTAGTTCGCGATAATAATTTTCCACCTAAGCTTTCTTCTAAATTTCTGATGCTTAAACTAAGTGCCGGCTGTGATAAGTGTAACTTTGTAGCCGCTTCTACAAAGCTTAAGTTAGTTGCAACCTCCGTAAATGCTTTCAACTGTTTTATATTCATTTATAAGTAAAACTAATTAATAAAATAGAATTATAAAATTAACTATCTCTTACTTTATTGTCAAACTAATCCTCTGATTCATTATTTGGAATTAACAATGGCTGGATTTAATAAAGTAGTAACTTCCTACACTCAAGCGCTTAAAGGGCTTGAAAACGGTATGACAGTGTTAGCAGGTGGCTTTGGATTATGTGGTATACCAGAAAATTTAATCAAGGAAATTAGTAATAAAGGTACTAAAGAGCTAACGGTCGTATCAAATAACTGTGGCGTTGATGACTTTGGTTTAGGGTTGCTGCTTGCAAAACGACAAATCAAAAAGATCATTGCGTCTTATGTTGGCGAAAATGCAGAGTTTGAGCGGCAAATGATGTCTGGTGAACTGGATGTTGAATTGACCCCCCAAGGCACATTAGCCGAAAAAATGCGTGCCGGTGGTGCCGGTATTCCTGCCTTTTTCACCGCAACGGGTTATGGAACTCCAGTTGCACAAGGAAAAGAAGAACGTAACTTTAATGGTAAAACTTACATCTTAGAAGAGTCGATTAAAGGTGATTTTGCCATTGTTAAAGCTTGGAAAGCTGATACATATGGTAATTTAGTTTATCGAAAAACAGCACGTAATTTTAATCCTTTAGTTGCAACAGCTGGCACAGTTACGGTTGTTGAAGTTGAAGAAATTGTTGAAGCAGGGCAATTAGATCCCGATGAAATTCATACCCCTGGGATATATGTGGATCGGGTTATTAAAGGTTCATTTGAAAAACGTATAGAACAACGCACAACTCGTGCTAAACAAGTTCAAGGAGTGTAACAATGGCTTTATCCCGAGAGCAATTAGCAATGCGTGTTGCGCAAGAACTACAAGATGGATACTACGTAAACTTAGGTATTGGTATTCCAACGCTTGTTGCTAACTATGTGCCTGAAGGCATTGAAGTGATGCTTCAATCAGAAAACGGATTGTTAGGTATGGGGCAATTTCCAACAGAAGATGAACTTGATGCTGATTTAATCAATGCAGGCAAACAAACGGTGACTATGGCAACCGGCGCCTCAATTTTTGATAGTGCAGAGTCGTTTGCCATGATCCGTGGTGGCCATGTTGATTTAACTGTATTAGGCGCTTTTGAAGTGGATGTGAATGGTAATATTGCGTCTTACATGATCCCCGGGAAGTTAATTAAAGGAATGGGAGGTGCTATGGACTTAGTGGCGGGTGCCGATAACATTATTGTCACTATGACCCATGCATCAAAGCATGGTGAATCAAAGTTATTAGCAAATTGTACACTGCCACTAACTGGTAAGGGCTGTATTAAAAAAGTGCTAACTGATCTCGCTTTTATGGAAATTAAAGACGGTAAATTTCATTTGTTAGAAAGGGCGCCGAATGTCTCGGTAGAAGATATTCAACGGTTAACAGCAGGTGAGCTTGTTATTCCTGAACATGTGCCCGAAATGGACTTGCCCGAGGTGGTAGCATGAAGGCTGTTATTGTTGCTGCAAAAAGAACCGCAATTGGTGGTTTTGGACAAAGTTTATCAAGCCTATCAGCTATTGAAATAGGTAGTCAGTTACTTAAAACCGTTCTTGATGAAACACCGCAAGTAAAGCCACACATTGAGGAGGTGATTTTAGGGCAGGTGCTAACAGCTGGTTGTGGCCAAAATCCAGCAAGGCAGACAGCACTTAATGCCGGACTACCTATTAATGTGTCTGCTTTTACTATTAATCACGTATGTGGCTCAGGACTAAAAGCGGTGCAATTGGCTGCGCAATCAGTTCTTTGCGGTGATGCTAAAATGGTGGTTGCTGGTGGGCAAGAAAGTATGTCTCAGGCGGCGCACGTATTACCCAATAATAGAGTACCTAAAAAATTAGGTGATTTATCACTGGTTGATAGCTTAATAAAAGATGGGCTGTGGGATAGTCGCGAAAATATACATATGGGAATTACAGCTGAAAATATAGCTGAAAAATTTTCGGTCTCACGAGAAGCACAAGATAAATTTGCAGTTCATTCACAGCAAAAAGCAGCACATGCTATTAGTAGTGGTTTATTCAAAGATGAAATTGCCCCTATTTATATTGCAAAACGTGGAGGCGATATCCAGAGTTTTGATGTTGATGAATCAGTAAAAGCTGATACACAAATTATAAACCTTAGTAAGTTGAGATCTGCGTTCAAAAAAGACGGTTCAGTTACCGCTGGAAATAGTTCGACTATTAACGACGGCGCAGCGATGGTGGTGGTTACTTCAGACGAGTATGCAAAAAAGTTAAACTTACCTATTTTAGCTGTGATTGAAGCTACCGCTTGCGAAGGTGTTGAGCCGCTTTACATGGGCACTGGCCCAATAGCGGCCACGCAGGCTGTGTGTAAAAAAGCGGGCTGGCAAGTGCATGATATTGATTTAATTGAGGCTAATGAGGCATTTTCAGCCCAAGCACTGCACGTAAATAATGAATTAGGGCTTGATCCTAAAAAATTAAATGTAAATGGGGGGGCGGTAGCTTTAGGCCACCCCATAGGTGCTTCAGGTTGTCGTATTTTAGTCTCACTGATATATCAAATGCAGCGAGCTAATAAAACAAAAGGGTTAGCAACACTTTGTATTGGTGGTGGTATGGGCATTGCTATGTTGGTCTCGCGTGAACGCACAAAGGCTTAATAAGTTTTAATATTTAAAGGCCTCCTTCATTAGCAAGCTTTAGATCTTATAGAATATGGCTCCCTCAATATTTAAGAGTGAGTAACACTTCTGTGCAGGTTATTTATTTGCGTGCGAAATAACGGTGAGTTTGTTTTTAAGCTCTGTTCGGTGATAGTTTCGATCGTAACCGAGTGTTGCTTGTGCATGCTCACGCATAATTCCTTCAGCACGAGCACCTTGGCGAGAAAGCATTGCATGAAATACGTGGTGATGTTGCTGATGTGCAAATGCAAAGCGTTTAAACTCTTTTTGCATATTATTTTTGTCGATGGCAAGCGCGCTTACCGAGGCAAATGGTAGGTGCTCATTTTTAGATAGTGCAGCCTGGATAGCCAAGTTACCCGACGCTTCAATAATTAGTAGATGAAAACGGCGGTTCATATCATGGTAGGTTGCTAAGTCATCTTCAGTTAGTTCGGCCCCTTCAAATAATAAATCACCACAAGCAAGCAGGGATTGCATTTCATGTTTTTGTTCTTCGTTAAGGCCGTTTTCTGCAGCTTGTCGAGCAGCTAGGCCCTCTAATACTCCTCTTACTTCAATAGCGCCTTCAATTTCAATTGGTGAAACTGAGCGGACTTCGTAGCCACGCCTAGGAAGTTTGGTCAACAAACCTTCTTGTTCAAGTGTTCTAAATGCAATTCTTACAGGCGTTCTTGAAACACCTAGACGTTCAGAAGTAGCAATTTCAACGAGCCTTTCTCCGGTTTTTAGTGCTCCAGTTAAAATCATTTGTCGCAATGTGGTTACTGCATTTTGGCCTGATTTAGTCATAAAAAATTACCTCAATTACTTTTTAAACTGGATCCAATTAGGAATCTACACTGCATATAGTCATTGAAATAGTGTGAATTTACAACTAAAGCGTGACTAAAAGTGCAAAAAAGAAAATTATATGGATCCAATTTGTGCATGTTTGTTTCATTTATCTTGTTTATTAGTTTATATTGGATCCAATGACAACAAAAACACAACAGGAGATCAAGGTATGGCTAAGCAGACCTTTATTAAAAATACATGGTATGTGGCGGCAATGAGTGATGAAATCAATCACAATAAACCACTCGGCCGAAAAGTGTGTGATCAAAGTATTGCTTTTTATCGTCAGGCGGATGGAAAAGTAGCTGCGGTGCTAGATTTTTGTCCACACCGTGGCGCAGCTTTATCTTTAGGATATGTTGAGGACGGCTTGCTTGTATGCGGCTATCATGGTCTAAAAATGGGTGAGGACGGTAAAACAAAAGAAATGCCGCTGCAACGTGTGCAGAGATTTCCGTGTATGAAGTCATTTGCAGTTGAGGAGCGCTTTGGTTTTATCTGGGTTTGGCCTGGTGATAAAGAGGCTGCAAATACAGATCTTATCCCACACTTACCTTGGGCTGAAGATGATACTTGGGCCTATGGGGGGGGGTTGTATCATATAAAATGCGACTATCGTTTAATGATCGATAATCTAATGGACTTAACACATGAAACCTACGTTCATGCTAGTAGTATAGGCCAAAAAGAAATTGATGAGTCTCCGGTGCAAACTGAAGTAGAAGGCGATAAAGTTTTTTGTCGCCGTTATATGGAAAATATTATGGCACCGCCATTTTGGCGAACTGCTCTGGAGGGTAATGGGCTTGCATCGGATACACCAGTAGACCGTTGGCAAATTTGTCGCTTTATGCCGCCATCACATGTAATGATTGATGTGGGTGTAGCACATGCTGGTTATGGTGGTTTTGATGCACCAAAGAATAAAAAAGCGAGCAGTACAGTGGTTGATTTTATTACTCCTGAGACTGAAAATACGATGTGGTACTTTTGGGGGATGGCACGTAACTTTAATGCTCAAGACGTTACATTAACTGATAAAATTAGAGAAGGGCAAGGCAGTATTTTCCAAGAAGATTTAGAGGTATTAGAACGTCAGCAGCAAAATCTGAAGAGTTTTCCGCAATTTGATCTTTTAAAGCTTGATATAGATGCCGGTGGTGTTCAGTCGCGACGTATCATTGAGCGTTTAATCGATAAAGAAATAAATGCGAAAAATATATCTACAGACGAGCTACCACTCCAATCAGTAACATTTTAACAAAGGGAATTAAGATGATTTCAGTTATTGTTAAAAATGTGGTCATTGAGGCAAAGGCGGTTGTGAGGCTCGTACTTGGACGCGCTGACAATGTGAATTTGCCACCATTTGAGGCAGGTGCACATATTGATATAAAGCTACCAAATGGTTTGCTTCGTCAATATTCTCTATGTCGGTTACAGTGCGACCCTCGTTACTACGAAATTGCAGTATTAAAAGATCCTCAATCTCGTGGTGGCTCAGCGGAGGTGCATAACCTAAAAATAGGCGATAAAGTCGAAGTAAGTGAACCTAAAAATCACTTCTCATTGCTGAAGCCAAAGAAAAATACATTACTGATTGCGGGTGGAATAGGGGTTACGCCATTAATAACGATGGCTCAAACATTACATAGTTTGGGAACACCTTTCGCATTTCACTATTGCGCTAAATCTTCTGAAACTGCAGCATTTGTTGAAGCATTAAAATTAGGGCCGTTTAGCGATAAAATAGTGTTTCACTTTAGCCAAGAATTGCAATCGGGTCGTATGGATGTAGAACAGGTGCTAAGTGAGCATATTCATGATACTGACTTGTATATATGTGGGCCTGCTGAGTTTATAACATATGTATTAACTCAAGCTCGTTTGCTAGGTTGGTCTGAGGAGAGATTACATCGAGAGTACTTCGCCGCACCAGTGGTTGCTGAAAATGTTTTAGAAGACACGTCATTCACTGTAAAAATTGCTAGCTCAGGTAAACAGTTTACTGTAGGCGAAGTGCAGTCTATTTCTCAAGTGCTAGAGCTTAATGGGATATTTATACCAGTTGCATGTGAATCAGGAGTTTGTGGCACTTGCCAAACTGGTGTAGTGGAAGGCAATCCGGAACATCGCGATGTTTTTTTAACAGACAAAGAAAAAGCACAAGGCAAGTTGATTATGCCGTGTTGTTCAAGAGCAAAAACAGGGTCTATAACACTCGATTTATAAATACACTTACACGTATAAAACGATTTATAATTACTTTTATACGTGTAACTCGTATCAGCAACGCATAATTTAGGCTTTCCCACGAAATGCCGAGATACAGCTTGCTAGAATTACAAAGCCTAAAGACACGTTAAACGCGAGTGAAATTGTACTCATTAAAGCATGACTATGTTGCGCTGAAAACGTGCTGTCCCCTAAGTAATAATGCACAATTAAATTTACCAAGCTCATTCCAAATAAATTACCAATTGTTCGTGATAAATTCATGGAAGAAGAGGCTACGCCTAACTCATTCTTATCTACAGCGCCCATAATTGCATTATTGTTAGGCGTTGAGAATAAGCCAAAGCCAATACCTAACAATAACAGTGAGCCACTTATGTATGTGATACTTGAGTCCATAGATAACAGTGATAGTAAAAAAAAGCTGACCATAACAATTATACAGCCAAATGTAGCTATTATGCGTGGCTGTATTTTATCTGAAAGTTTACCAGACAATGGTGCCATAATGGCCATAGAAACTGCTTGCAGTAACACGATTTGGCCAGCATGAGAAGGACTTAACCCTTTAATATATTGCAGATATAAGCTTAACAAAAAAGCCAATGAAAAATTACTGGCGTACATTAAAAACGATGTAGACAGCGATAAGCTGAATACTCTGCTTTCTAAAAACATTTGTACTCTGATTAATGGTCGCCTACTTTTACTTTGGTGAATAATAAATAATCCTAAGCTTATTACCGAAAGTAATGTTAAACCCCATCCTGTCATAGTGGGTAAACCACTGAGTCCTAATACTAAACATATTGCAAAGAGTGAGAAAAGCGCAGTACCCCACCAGTCAAACGAAGATTTTTTATCGTTTTTCCACTCTCCATGTAAAAAAAGTTTAATAGCAAGTAGTAGCAGAAGCACAAGCGGAATTTGAGAGTAAAATACAGCTCGCCATCCCCATATTTCGGTGAGCCAACCGCCTATTGCAGGGGCTGCACTTAAGCCTATATACACACACGCTGCAGAGGTGCCTAGTGCCATGCCTCTTTTATTATTTGGCGTAATAGAAGTAATAATTGCAACACCAATACCAAAAATCATGGCACCTGCAGCGCCTTGTACAAAACGCCAAAAAAGCACCCATTCAATTGATGACGCAATAGCACACATCAGTGATGCGAGTGCATTTAGGCCTAAACCAAATGCATATACTCGTTTTCGACCATAGTTATCGGCAATTTTCCCGCAAGGCAGCATAAATATTACGCTACTAAGTAAGTAAAGGGTCGGCATCCAACCAATCATTTTAGCGCTTGCTTGTAAATCCTCTGCAAGATTTGGAATGGCAATGTTGACACCGGCCATGCCAAGAGGTCCGATAATAGATCCGCTGCATACAATTATAAGCGCGATGGTAGTAATAGGAAGTTTAAACAAATATGATCCTTAAACGCATAGATTTATAAAGAATTAAAAGTGGTGTTTGATAGCATGGGTTGCGAGTGCATTTATTATTGCTAATAGCAACAGAGGTAGCAAGCTGGTCTACTAGGTATCGACGTAATTTTAAATCAGCCTATTTCTTGGTTCAACAAGATGAGGTATTACTTTGTAGGCCATTGAAAAAGTAATACCGTATTTTTTAATATAAATAAAACAAGCCTTTAAGCTTCACATAAGCGCTTAATTATTCGCCTAGCGTGATTTGCACCGGTATCAACATGGATATCAATCATAGGTTGCCCTTTAAAGTGCTTCATTGATTTGTGTTGCGCTTCAATAACCACTTTGTCTTCATTGAACGTGTAACGAGTTTGTTCTACTACTTTTTGTTTTACATTTTCAATATCAGTTGTTGGGTTTGTTGATATAGTCCAAAAATAATGACATGTTTCTTCTGTCTCTGGAGTTATGCAATGTAAGCCACGCATATGAAAGCCGCCACGGTTAGGGTTAGTTACCGATTCACTGTTTGCGTCAATACCGCCAGTCCATATCCTTAAATGTGATGGATAGAATTCAATTTCTTGCCAGCGATCTATTTTATCTTTAAATGGATAAGCAGCTGTATATGTTGGTGGCGGGGTTGAATTTGGCATGTAACGTTTTACGGTCACTTTATCACCTATAGCTTCTACATCCATTTGTGCATGCATATGCGTTTTAGCGTCACCACCAATCGTTTTAAGGTGTACGTAACCTAAGTGGCTAAGATCAAGTAAATTGTCATGTATGAGTTGAAATGGTGCTTGGTAGTGATATACATCACCATCGTAAACATATTTTTCGTCAGAATGATAAAGATAGCGAGGTGGGTCTTGATCAGGGGTTGAGCCTTGCTCTGAACCAAACCAAATCCAAATTAAATCATCTTGCTCTTTAAGTGTAAAAGGCGTTACTTTTGCTTTTCTTGGAACTTTTTTTTGCCCTGGTACTTCAAGACATTGGCCTTGGCCATTAAATAATAGACCATGATAACCGCATCTTAATCCTTCTTTTTCAAGTGTTCCCATCGATAAAGGTAGTTGACGATGGCAACAACGATCTTCAAGTGCGCTAGCATGGCCTTGTGCATCTCTAAATAAAACTATAGGGGTGTTTAATAAAGTGCGAGCTAGTGGCTTGTCGGTTAACTCTTTGCTTAGCGCTGCTAAGTACCACATGTTAAGAGGAAAGGGGGTTTTAGTGTCCGAATTAGTTTGTGTATGTGTGGTCATAAGTGTCTCGTGTAAAGTCTAGTGTTAAAATTTTCTCTATAAATCTAGCGTTAGAGAGTCGCTTAACGCTCTTGAACAACAGGGTGTGAACCTATCGTTTTTTGCTTTTTCATCAGCAGTAAAGAATTCATCTCTGTGGTCGGGTATACCGCATGTCACAGAGGTAACGCATGTACCGCAAATTCCCATTTCGCATGATACGTCTAACTCAATACCTGCATCTTCCATTGCTTCTAAAGCGGTTTGCTCTGCAGAAACATCAATTTCTAAGCCTGAACGGCTCAAAATGAGCTTAAACGGAATATCTTCAGAACCTTCTGCTTTAGGTTCAGCTTTAAAATTTTCTTTGTGTAAGTACTCGTCTTTCCAGTTATTTGACTTTGCACTGTCAAAAATATATTCCATATAAGCTGCTGGGCCACAAGTGTATAAATGCGTATTCGTTTTAAATTCACCAATAAGTTCTTTTGCATCTTTTTTTGGCTGGGTTGAAAAGTGAAAAAATACCTTTTCAGAAAATGAACACTCTAGCAATTCTTGATAAAAAGCTGCCTCTACGGGGGATTTAGCATGATAATGAAGCTCAAAATCAACGCCGTTAATATCAAGCTCTCTTGCCATTGAGATTATTGGAGTAATGCCTATACCGCCTGCGAATAATAGTGCTTTATTATGAGTTGAATTGAGTGCAAAGAGGTTGCGAGGATCAGAAATTGATAATGTATCACCGACTTGCACATCAGAGTGAAGTGCAATTGAGCCTCCTCGTGAATTGGCATCTTTTAATACCGCTATTTTATAAAACTCATCGGATTGAGGATGGCTGATAAGTGAGTACTGACGAGTTATTTTATCATTAAGCACCACATCAATGTGGCTACCCGCATCAAATTTAGGTAAAGCTTGCGCATTTATAGGTATTAGCTCAAAACTGACAATATTAGGTGTTTCAACCTTTTTACAGTGTACGTTTACTGAAAACATAAAGTTCCTAATGTTTGTTACTTTATGTTTATAATGTTGAATTGTAGTTGAGGTGTCAACTATAATTTGGATGTAGGGATTAACTCAGTGTTAACGTTATGAATGTAAAACTCTTTGATCGTAATAAGCAATGATCATAAATAGTTTTAATCTCAAGATTTACCTAGTAAAATTTATTTATACCCTGAAAATTGGAAAAACCAATGCCTTCTAAACCCAAAGAACCTAGTGCTAAGCAGCTAGATCTTGAACGATATATACCTGCGCTTGTAAATTTTCTTTCTAATAAACTCTCAAGTGGTGCATCTGTATGCTATCGGAAAAACTTTAATGTAGGCGTTATTGAGTGGCGTGTATTAGCAATGCTCAAGGTGGAATCAAATATTTCTGCAAATCGCATCTGTCAGGTCATTGGTTTAGATAAAGCCGCTGTAAGTCGCGCTTTAAAGCAATTACAAACGTTAGAGCATATTAGTTTTGTAAAGGATGAGCATGATGGTCGCTCTTCGCTAGCAAAGCTAACTCTTCAGGGAGAAAAACTTCATGATGAAATTCTGACTGTCGCTTTAGAACGAGAAAGATTGCTATTACATGAAGTGTCAGAAAAAGAGATTGATACACTTATTGATGTCTTGCTTAAACTAAATAAAAATATTAAGAAAGTTAATGCGTTTGAAATACCTGATACTAAATAATAATTTTACTATTTAGTAAAGTGAGATAGAAACTATACAAGGACTTAGTGTAGTGGAACAGTTAGTTCGGCCACTATATAAAAAACACAGTAGTGGTAGTACATCCAACAATTCAGATGTATATTTAGTAGAAGAATTCTCAAAATGTAGTAGTCAAATCATTTTGGCCATTGTTTTAGAATCTTAGTGTCTAACCTTAAGCTTATTTGTCGCTAAACCAACATTTTCAGAGCTATAAGCTGTCTAGCAAACCATAGGAATTCCAGAGTGTAATCTGACCATAGTCCTGCTGTTGGCAATGTCTCAAACCTCGGCAAAGAGCGAGAAGTAGTCAGTCAAAATTTTTAATGTCTGAAGTCAAGTTTGCACCTCTGCTCCTAAATCAATTAGCACGATAACGCCGGTGAGTGTAAAGCTATATTAGTTTGACTCAAATGACGAAAGTTTCTTTTGAACTTTAATTCGCAATACATCGTCTATGTACTCATTAAATGCTTTATTACCGATTACCACAGGGTTTAATTGATCAGATTTACGATTTTTTAATGTATTAATTTGATTAATTAAATCATGTGAAAACGGGTGGTTTGAGATGCTCGCATCAACATCGTTTTTGTTTGCAATTTTTTGAAAATAATTTAAAGAGCGCAAATAAGTTTGATTTGCTTCTTTAGTATCCGGTAAACCGGTACCTCCCCAAAGTGCAACTGTATGAGGTTTGCCATTATCTGTAACAGGTATTATTAAAGACAACCCACCAGGGGTATGCCCTGGTGTAGCAAGTACCGTTAAATTAGTTTTACCTAAACTTACTTTTTCACCATCGATAACCTGGGTGTAAGTGCTTGGTAACGGTATTTCGGTAGAGAAATTACCGAAAGGATCAGTTAATACAGGTGCATTTGGATTATGGATATAGCTCCACTCATTCTTTCTCATTAAAATTTTAGCGCCATAATGTGACTCAAAGTAGTGAGCGCCACCATAATGGTCGCTGTGTCCGTGAGTAACTATCACGTATTTAATATCTTCAGGATTTAAGCCTAGCTCTTTTAATCCAGGAACAATCACATGTTTGGCGTCATAAGGTGTCCACATTGTATCGATTAGAATAATGCCCTCAGTTGTAGTGATAACAAAAGTGCCTACGCTGACATATCCTACAAAATAAAGGTTATCAAATAGCTGAGTGGGTTCAATAACAGTGGTATTGAACAAATCACTAGAGGTTAGCGAGGAAGGTAATTTATTTAACCTGGTACTTATTTTATCTTCACTCAATTTTGTAATGTTACCGCTATTTGATGTTGTGCAACCGCTTAGTAAGTAAGTTATTACTGTAATCGAGAAAATGCTTAAAAATGTTTTTTTCATGTTTTACACCTCAGTTAATTAGGCATATTAAAAGTTCAAGTAATAAACTTTAGTACGTCATCTATCTAATTATCAAATACAGGGTATGAACTCAAAATTAAAATTTAATAGATAAAACAACCTTTGCCTTTGTTTGTTTAGTAATCCAATTTGTTATCTTAAAGCATTGTCATCTTGTGAAAGAGGATGTGAGTAGCGATAGAAGCGAATATATCGTTATTAATTGGATTGAAAATAGCGCTAGGTTACTTATCAACCAAGGCCTACATATCATTGACTCGGTTCATTATGATATTGATTAAAAAAGCACATAAAATAACGGCAGGTATTGCATTGGCAACACTATCGTAAACTACATGAAAAAATGTTGCACCAGCCATAATAACTAACAAACCACTCGCAGCTAAAATGCTTAGTTTTTTTATCCAAATAGCAATAGCACCGGCCAGTTCACTTGCACCAATAAAATAGCCAAACCAAGCAGGTAACCCCATGAGTGCAAAAGATAAGTGCATTTGCTCAATTCCTGCTAGTTTTGCAGCGCCTGCAGCTATAAACGCAAGTGTTGTTAATCCAAGTGATGTGTACATAAAAATTATTTTTACTTTTGTGCTCATGTTATTCCCAACTTTGATAAGAGTGATTTAAGCCTAAGCTTAGCTTTTGACGTTAGAGTAATTACAGTTCTCATTAATTAATATTGAATGTTTTTTTAGAAGATATAAACTTTAGCTTTACATGTTTGGCGTAAATTATGAAATTAGAACAGCTTAGTATGTTTGTTACTGTTGCTCATGTTGGATCATTGAGTGAAGCAAGTGCTCTTTTGCACAAAACTCAACCTGCAATAAGCCAAGGTATTAAGCAACTAGAAAATACTCTTAACTTTGCATTATTTAGTCGTCATGGTTATCGGTTAGAGCTTACCAGTGCAGGAAAAACTATGTTTCATAAGGCTGTGAAATTGTTAGATGATGCAGCACAACTTAAACAAGTTGCACACCACATAGCACAGGGGAACGAGGTAAGTATAACGATTGCAATTGAAGCATCATTTAATTTAAAAGGTATATTACCATTACTTAAATATATGCAAAATCAGTTCCCTGAAACTCAAATAATAATCAGGCAAGAATACATAACAGGTGCAATTGAAGCATTACTTGATGGTGATGCTGATCTGTGTATAACACCAACAATGGAATTTTCTGCACAAGAAGAAAAAATTGAAAAGCATTTGTTAAATAGCGGTTCATTAATCAATGTAGCTTCCCCAGAGTTGATAAAGCGAAATCCAAATCTTAAGCAAGCCGCTGATTTGTTAAACGAATACCAAATAATTGTGCAGGACTCAGGCACTGGTTCAAAAAACATAGAGTGGGGTGTACAGCAAGGTCAGCGACGATGGTATGTAAATGACTTTCCAACTAAAAAAATGCTTATCGAAAATGCAATGGGTTGGGGCAAATTACCAGGCTATTTAGCTGATGAAGGTATTGAAAATAATACTCTACAAATGCTGTCACTTAGTGATGTGCAAAATATAACGCCGCTGAAATATTATATTATTAAGAAAAGGGGAGAAGTGTTGGGACCAGTAGGAGATGCTGTGTGGGAGCAATTTAAAAAATATCAAATATAACAATAACATGTATGTGAAAACTTATTTAAATTACTTCCCTAAAAAAGCCACTTAAACCTACTTAGCTTGCCCTATTGCTATCACAAACTTAAGTGGCACAATAGGCTTATAAACCGGAAGTTAACTTTCGTTTTGTACTTCAAAATTATAAGTCGGTCTCTAGTGAAAGCTGGGAAGTTCAGTGAGACTTTAGTTAATAAATCTCAATTTAAGTGGCGCTGGCCACATTTAAAATAATACTCTAATAATTATTGATAACTATTACTATTTAGATTAATATAACTATATCGAAAGTAATTAGAGTGGTTTGTAATCATGTACATTTGTCTATGTCACGGTGTCACAGATAAAAAAATTGAACAAACAATTGATGATGGTGCAACAACTATGCGTGAGTTGGCAAAAGAGCTTAACGTCGGCAGCCAATGCGGAAAATGCTGTGGTTGTACTAAGAAGATTTTGAATCGCAAGCTGATTCAAATTGCAGACATAACAGATCAAGTCGCTTAATTATTTTAAAAAACATTGCATAAAAAAAGCAGCCATGTGGCTGCTTTTTTTTATGTTTATAACGTGTTGTTAAAGTTGAGATTGAAGATAATTTTCTATACCTACATTCTCAATAAGTTGTTGCTGTGTTTCCAGCCAGTCCATTTGCTCTTCTTGCTCGTTTAAAATATGGTCGAGTGCTTCTCGGCTAATGTAGTCTTTTTTACTTTCAGCTAATTTAACCGCAGCGCGAAGTTCGTCTATAGTATCAAGCTCAAAGCTCATGTTAGCAGCAATCATTTCTTCGCTGTTTTCACCAATACGTAAACGGCCTAAGTCCTGTAGGTTTGGTAAACCCTCTAAAAATAAAATACGCTCAATTAAACGATCGGCGTTTTTCATTTTTTGAATTGACACTTTGTAGTCTGCTTTATCAAGCTGGCTAAAACCAAAGTCTTTAAACATACGTGCATGTAAAAAGTATTGATTAATTCCGACAAGTTCATTAGCAAGTACGCTATTTAACGCTTTAATTACCTCTAAGTCGCCTTTCATAACTTTAGCTCCTGCTAACCCATTTGAGATTGATGGTAATTTTCTGAGCCAATTTTTTCAATTAGGCCAAGTTGTTGTTCTAACCAGTAAACATGATCTTCTTCTGTATCGAACAGTAGTTTTTGGAGTATTGCACGAGATTGGTAGTCTTGCTGTTCTTCACAGATAGCAATTACATCTTTTACGCAGGCAACAACTTCTAATTCGAGTGTCAAATCATTTTGCATCATGCTTTTAACATCGTTTCCAATAAGCAAATCACGACGCTTGGTAAGGTTTGGGACACCTTCTAAAAATAAAATACGTTTGATTAACCAGTCAGCATGGTCTTTTTCTTCTTCCATTTCATGATTAAGGCGCTCATAAAGTTTATTTAAACCCCAATCATCATACATGCGAGAGTGTATAAAATACTGATCGATTGCAGCTAACTCGTTGGCGAGTAGCGCATTAAATGCGTCGATTACTTTTTGATTACCTTTCATGATATGCCACCATAGCTTTGTTAATTATGGCTAGTGTAGTGTAAAACCAAGTAATTGCAAGTTTTCTCTATAAAAATCATTGTGTTACTATTGGTTTTGATTCTTATTTAAGTTTGCATTGTTGCTTGCTTTATAGGCTCTTTGCGTTTTGGGCGCATAATCAATTTTTGCTTGAATAAGAGTAGCTTGAATATATTTAAAACAGCTTAGGTAATACGGGTGTCGTAATTAACTTTATAGCGCTGAACTCAGGTGCAAAAAATAGCAAACCATATTAATAGTTTTTAATTCAATTATATTTTTTGTTTATTAATCAATTAAGCTAATTAATGTATGGCATACTCAAACACACATTAATTTCATGGTGTGTAATACATTATCAGCACCATAAATACTTACTGAACACATATTTTAATTTAACAATAGTGCAGCACACTTAGGGTCACTACTATGAGCAAGTCAATTATAATTCGCGATGCGAAGCCAAGCGATGCCAAAATTATCTTAAATTTTATTACAGAGCTTGCGATATATGAAAAAGAGCCAGATGCGGTCAAAACAAATGAGCAAGCTATTTTAGATACATTATTTAGCGAAGGCGCCACAGCGCACAGTATTATATGTTTAGATGGCGATGAACCTATAGGCTTTGCAGTTTATTTTTACAATTATTCTACTTGGCTAGGTAAAAACGGTTTGTATCTTGAAGATTTATACGTAAGTCCAGATAGCCGTGGTAAAGGTGCTGGTAAAGCCATAATGAAGCATTTAGCTAATAAGGCGTTGAGCAATAATTGTGGTCGTTTTGAGTGGGTTGTTTTGGATTGGAATAAGCCTGCAATAGATTTTTATGACAGTATAGGTGCAAAGCCCCAAACTGAATGGATTATTTATCGTTTAACGGGTCAAGAGTTAATAGATTTTGCTAAATAGTAAAGTTCCGATTGTGGCTAGCAATGGTTAAAAATTTATTTAAACTTTGTGCTGGTCACTCATTAAAAGAGCTATTTATGATTTCATCTTACTGGCAAAAAGCACGTCAAAGTCGCGATCACCGATTTGATGGTCTTTTTTATGTTGCGGTAAAAAGTACGGGTATTTACTGCAGGCCTATTTGTCCAGCGCCTACTGCGCTTGAAAAAAATGTTATTTATTATGAGTTTGCTCATAATGCAGCGCAAGACGGTTTTAGGCCTTGCATTCGTTGTAGGCCTGACAGTGCACCGGGAAGTGCGGCTTGGCAAGGGGTCAAAACAACCGCTTTGAGGGCAAAGCAGCTCATTGACCAATACGATGAACATGATTGCGAAAAGTTAGCTGAAAGGTTAGGAGTGAGTAGCCGATATTTAAGACGTTTGTTTAAACAACATTTTGGTTTGTCGCTTACGCAATATCGTTTATTTAAGCAATGTCATTTTGCAAAAAAGCTGATACAAGAAACGCATTTATCGCTAACCGACATTGCATACGCGGCAGGTTTTAAAAGTACAAGGCGATTTAACGATGCTTTTTTCAAACAATTAAATATGACACCATCAGCACTGCGTCAAAATACCAAAATTCAAAGTACGTCACTTACCTTAACCCTTCCTTTTAGGCCTCCTTATAATTGGCTTGCTTTACGCTCGTTTATAGAAAAACGTTTAATTAAACCTGTTGAATGGATTTCGGAAAATAGCTACGGGCGTACGTTTTCAAATACGCTTTATAAAGGATGTTTCACTGCCGAATTTATCGAAAGTAAACATCACTTTAAAGTAAAGGTAGAGATAGACGACACGCAATATTTGCAAACAGTTATAAATAACATACGGCGGGTTCTAGACTTAGATGCTGATATTAATTTAATAGAAACTCATTTAAATACAAACATAAACAATGCATTCACACTGTGTAACGGACTTAGGTTGCCAGGTATTTGGTCAGAGTTTGAGGCTGGTATTAGGGCTGTGCTAGGACAACAAGTAAGCGTAGCCGCAGCGCATAGCTTAGTCACTAAACTAGTTGATGAGCTCGGAGAAAAAGACGTAAACCATGTGTATTTTCCGAGTGCCGAACAGGTAGCACAAAGCAGCTTTGATTTTTTTAAAATGCCACAAGCGCGCAAAAATGCGCTACATAATTTAGCTTTGTTTTGCGCCAATAACCCTGGCAATAGTGACTTAGATTTATGGCTTGACTTAAAAGGAATAGGCCCATGGACTGTGAACTATGCAAAATTAAGAGGGCAAAGCCAACCCGATATATTACTTGATGGTGATTTAGGAATTAAAAAAGCACAAGCTGCGGCAAGTTCGTTTACCAGTGAAAAGTGCACCCCATTTCGTTCCTATTTAACGTTTCAACTTTGGCAGCAACTATCATGATTATTCAAACATACATACCAAGTCCCATAGACAATATAATAATTCAAGCAACTGAAAAAGGGGTGAGTTACGTTGGCTTTTATCCGCTTGAAACCTACCCACATGTGCCTCTTGCTAAAGTAACTAATGAGCCGATATTAAGCTGTGCGCTGCAATTAAAAGAGTATTTTAATAAAAAGCGTAAAACATTTAATGTTCCATTGGATACTAAAGGGACTGAATTTCAAAAAAGTGTATGGAACGCACTTTTGGATGTTCCTTACGGTAAAACCAATACGTATGGTGATATTGCTCACGCATTAAATAACCCAAAAGCGGTAAGAGCAGTGGGGGCAGCTAACGGTAAAAACCCAATTAGCATTATCGTGCCTTGCCATAGAATTATTGGCGCAAATGCAACGCTAACTGGGTACGCTGGTGGACTCGAAAGAAAACGTTGGCTTTTACAACATGAAGGGGTTTTGTGAATTAGTAGCCGTAAGCTTTGTGTCATATATTATAAAGGTTACACTATAGAAAATACTCGAATAAAAAATAGCCATGCAAGTTAATACATTATTTTATATATTTATCTTTTTATGCATCGTACCTATTAATGTTGCAAACGCCGCTGCTAAAAAGCTGCTTTTTTGCTATGAAGACAAGGAAATTGCGCCAATGTTTTTAGGTGCAGGGCAAGAGATCCCTACTCAAAGGCCCGGAGCTTCGGCAGACGTACTCCGGCTATTGGACGACGCAGTTGATGGCGTTGATATTGAGTTTGTGAGAAAACCTTGGCGAAGGTGCTTGAAGGATCTTAAATCAAATAAAGTAAATGCAGTTATTGCTAGCTTCAGAGAAGGCAGAGAGCAAATAGCCGTTTACCCAATGGATGAAGATGCAAAACCTAATGCTCAGTTTGCTATTAGCAGGTTTGGCAGCTGCTTGTTAGGTCGTGATAAATTTCGATCGCAATGGCAATCACGCGATAAGTTTAATACCAAAACATTTACAATTGCTGTGCCAAGCGGTTATGGCTTAAGCGCTGTTTTAAAAAAAGAACCTCTTTTTGTTCACGAGACGGTGTCTAAAGAAAATGCATTTGAACTACTTAACAAAGGGGTTGTGGACTCAAGCATAGATATTTGCCAAGTTGATAAAATTAAAACGTCTAGTTACCCTTATAGTGACACCGATGTAAAAGCACTATTTCCCCCATACGAATTTACGCTTGGTTATTTAGTTTTTTCGCATCAATTTTATGAAAATCATCCGACGCTTAGTCATAAAATGTGGCAGTGGGTTAGTGAATTTGATTCGGCTCCTATCTACATTGATTATTTAAATTCTGCCAAACAACCTCAAAACTAATACTTTAAATCATAAGCTTATTTGGCGTTTGAAATTGGTATTCAGTGCATATTAGGGTAGCATAAGCGCACTTTTTGTAACTTGGCACCATCATGGCTCAATTATACTTTTACTATTCTGCAATGAATGCGGGAAAATCTACCACCTTATTACAATCGGCTTTTAATTATAAAGAGCGAGGTATGGAGCCAGTTATCCTCACTGCAGCTATTGACGATAGAGAAGGTGTTGGCAAGGTTTCCTCTCGAATAGGTTTGCAAGCAGATGCACATGTATTTGATGCAAGTAAAGATGTGTATGAGTTGATTCAATTGCTTAACAATGAAAAAAAGCGCCATTGTATATTAGTCGATGAATGTCAGTTTTTATCCAAAGAGCAAGTCATGCAGTTAACTGATGTAGTAGATGAGTTAGGCATTCCTGTGCTTTGCTACGGTTTACGAAACGACTTTAGAGGTGAGTTGTTTGTTGGCTCTCAATACCTACTAGCTTGGGCTGATAAATTAATTGAGCTTAAAACGGTGTGCCATTGTGGGCGCAAAGCCAATCACGTATTACGTACAGATGAAAATGGTGATGCGATTGCCGATGGTAATCAAGTTGAAATTGGCGGCAACGATCGTTATGTATCGGTATGCCGCAAACATTACAAAGCCGCTTTAAATATGGGCCGATAACGCGTTAATAAATGTGTCTATATCTTTTCGAGTTATCCCTAAATGCGTAACTAGCCTGAGTTGTTTACTTGGGCTTATTAGAACACCTTGCTGTTTTAGCTTCGCAGCTATATCTACAATATTAAAATCTTCATCACAAGATGCATACACCATATTGGTCGTATTACTCATATCTACGTTAAAGCCTTCAAGTGAGCTTAAACATTCAGCTAGGTAGCGCGCATTAGCATGATCGTCTTTTAAGCGACTTATGTTATTTTCAAGCGCATATTGCCCCGCAGCAGCGAGCATTCCGGCTTGTCGCATACCACCACCAAGTACTTTACGCCAGCGCCTAGCTTTATTTACCAACGAAGACGACCCCAATAATAATGATCCAACCGGTGCACCTAACCCTTTAGATAAGCAAATAGACACAGAGTCAAAATGTTTCGTTATTTGTTTAATATCAACTTCTAACTCAACTGATGCATTAAACGCACGTGCGCCATCTAAATGCAGAGCTAAATTATGCTCATTAACAAAGTCCCGTGCTTGGGCAAGGTACTCTAGGCTAAGTACTTTACCGCCAATGGTATTTTCTAGGCTTAGTAATCGCGTTTTTGCAAAGTGGCTATTGTCTGGTTTAATTGCAGCGGCTATTTTATTGAAATTAATGGAACCGTTTTGTTCGTTTTCTATCGGTTGTGGCTGTATAGAGCCTAGAACTGCTGCACCACCACCTTCAAATTTATAATTATGCGCATTTTGGCCACAAATATATTCGTCCCCACGTTCACAATGTGCCATTAAACCAAGTAAATTTGCTTGTGTTCCAGAGCTGCAAAAAAGTGCGGCTTCAAAATTAAAACGAGTAGAAGCGAAGTTCTCTAGGTTATTTACACTTTCATCGTCGCCATAAACATCATCACCGACTGGTGCACTGTACATGATATCGCGCATTTCTTTTGTTGGTTTGGTGACCGTATCTGAACGAAAATCTATCATAGTTTTTCCTTTTTCTTATTTAATCAAGTTCATTACAAATGTGTTCACGCGTCTCTTTATCAAAGTAACTCCAAGCAAGAAATCGGCTAACTTTTTGGCCTTGAGCCATATCAATAATTTTATATTCCGCAACTGGGTATGTTTTTAGTTTTGCTTCAAGTGCACTAAGCGAGTCTTTTTTTGACACTAAAGATGTAAACCACAACACTTGTTGTGCAAATTCTTCACTTTCTGCAATCATTGTTGTGATGAATTGTACTTCACCACCTTCGCACCAAAGCTCGTTGTTGTTACCACCAAAGTTAAGCGTTTTACTGGGCGCTTTTCCTAAGTTTTTCCATTTTCGTTCACTTCCTTTTTTTGCTTCTTGTTCGCTTGCATGAAATGGCGGGTTACAAAGCGTTAAGTGATATAAATCTTTTTGGTTTATAACACCTTTAAATATATTAGCCGGTTTTTTTTGCAGTTTAACCGTTATCTTTAAGGCATTAAATTGTGCAATCTGCTTGGCTATTTTAACCGAGACAGGGTCTATATCTGAGCCAGTGAAGTGCCAGTTATATTCACTCGTCCCTGTTAATGGATAAACTAAATTTGCACCAGTACCTATATCAAGTACTTTAACCTGCTTACCTTGCGGGATTGTTTGTTTATTATCTTCGCTTAATAGATCGGCCAAGTGATGGATATAGTCTACTCGCCCTGGTATTGGTGGGCATAAGTTGTGCTCGGGAATATCCCAAAATTCAATATTATAGTGCGCTTTGAGTAGCGCTTGGTTGAGTGTTTTTACTGCTTTATTATTTGCAAAGTCAATACTTTTAGTACCTGCAGGCGTGTTAACTATATAAGGGCTTAAAGCCGGCAGTGCAGCTGTTAGTAAGTTAAAATCGTAACCGTTATTATGCTGATTGCGTGGGTGTAGTTTTGCACTTGGTGTATTTTTAGTCATGAATTTATTTTAGCAATCTATATCAATAGTTAATTGTAACAAATCCTCGTAATTAAAGTGCAGACAATTACTTTGGCATATTTAAAAATACTGGTACGATGAGTTGAGGGTAACAATAAGGATTAAGCTTGGCCATTTCTCAACAATCAATAACTATAAATTTAGCAGATAAACAAACACTGCATTTACGCAAAATATTCGATGAACAACAAAATGGTCCCATCGTATTCTTTATGCATGGTGCAGTCGAAAATGGCAAAATTTTTTATACACATAGTAATAAAGGTCTTGCTCCATTTTTAGCTGAGCACGGTTATCGTTGCTATGTCGCTGATCTGCGTGGGCGCGGAGAAAGTAAGCCTGTTATATCTAAATCTGCTGCCTATGGGCAAACCGAAGCTATATTAGAAGATATTCCCGCGTTTATTAACAAAATTGAGCAGCTCGAAGGTTCTAAACCAGATTACTGGGTGGCGCATTCGTGGGGTGGCGTTTTAATGAATAGCGTATTTGCACGCTTTCCACATTATATTGATGATGTAAAAGCATGTGTTTACTTTGGTTCAAAACGCTCACTGTTTAATAATCATCCAAAAAAATTACTTCAAGCTAATTTTATTTGGTATTTTATGGCGCCATTACTTGCTAAAAAGCACGGGTATTTACCTGCAAAGCGCTTAAAGTGGGGAAGTGACGACGAAACCCAAAAGTCGCATTATCAAAGCATGCAGTGGGCTAAAAAAAAGCCTTGGGTTGATTCAGATGATAATTTTGATTACGCAAAAGCACTACGTTCACTTCATTTGCCACCTACGCTACATATTGCAGCGGTTAAAGATAAAGCATTAGCGCAGCCTATTGATATTCAAAGGTTTATTGATGAATCTGGCCCAGGTATTCAACAAATGCGTATTTATGGTCGTCGCCATGGACACCGTATAGATTACGACCACATAAATATGTTAACTCATCCAATAGCCCGCAAAGAGCAATTTAACGATTTACTTCAATGGTTTAAGAGTCACCCTTGTTCATTAGCTTGAGCAAGGGAACTTGGTATCGTTCCCATTTACTAACGGCATTTGTATTTACTGGCTGGCGAACAGCTTGTTTGCTCAGTGTTGTGACGGCTCTTTTTTGATTGTAAAACGATAAGCAGTTTTGCTCATATTTACACCCTAAAAACTCAAAAAGAGTATTTAATTTGTCTTCAGGATTATTTACTAAGTCTTCATAGGCTAAATTAAACACAGGTAATCTTAAAGTATTCCAATGTGTCATTAGTTTTTCATATAAGCCATGGTAGTGCTTAAATTCAGTTAAAGAGCAAAAGTACGGCTCGTTCTCAGCAAAATAATTACTAAATACAGAAAATGCTGTGGCATTAACGTTACGTGATAAATTAATAAACTTAGCGTTTGGAAATAAAATATAAATCAGCCCGAGCGATTGATAATTGCTTGGTAGCTTATTAATAATAATCGGCCTTAACGGTGTCGCTGTTTTTAGTGTATCAATATAAATATTACGAGCTTGATTAATTAGGCTAGGCGTTAAATTGGCTAAGCACTGAGGATACGGAGTTTTGGTTTTTTGCTCTAAAAAGGCAACAACATTATTACTAATACTCGTGTTTTCGCCTAGGCTTGAACATTCGCTATGACTTATAAGCATTTGCTCTAGTAGAGTTGACCCGCTTCTTGGCATGCCAATTATAAATACAGGCGTGATTGTTGCGGAAAAGTCTTCTTCACGTGTAGCCAATAAATCAAGAGTATTGTATTTAATGATCTGCTCATAAAAAGGGTCAAGCTCTTTGGTTGTAAACGTACTCAATTTATATTGTAGCGTATTTGCTAGCTCAAAATAGTTAAATGCTTGATCTGTATCGTTTAGTTTATCGTAACTTTTGCCTAACGCGTAATAACACACCATTTTAAGACGTAGGTTGTTTGTTTGAGTTACTAAGTGATGCAAATTACTAATGTAATTGTGTTCTTTATTAAAACGGCCAAGTTGTACCAATTCAAATAAAATATAGGCTGTGACAGGGTATAAGCCCATACTCAATGCGTGTGCAAATGTTGTGTGCGCTTTATCCAAATCACCATGTGTTAAATAATGCTGGGCTAAGTAATAATGTGGTTCAGGGTTATGGCTTGCTAGGCTTTTTGCATATTCTAATACGGTAAGTGCGTCCTGTGGTGAATTAACACCATTAAAAGCGTCTGCCAATGCGTGAAGAGGTTCTAACATGTGCGGTAAACGTTCGCAGGCTTTTTGTAGTAAATAAACTGCGGCATCAAACTTTTCTAGTCTTAGTGCTATTTTACCTAAACCAAATAAGGCTTCGCCATTTTCGGGCTCAGTAGCAAGTATCGTTTTGTAATGAAATTCAGCTTCTTTGAGCTTGTTTTGTTCGAGTAGTTTGTTGGCTTTATCTAGTAGCATAGTGGGGCATTTTATTTTTTATTTACTATAAAATAAAAAAGGCGAAATGTCTTAACATTTCGCCTTAATGCTTTCATTCTAAAAATTAGAAAGTATACGTGGCCTTAGCGTAGTAGAAACCACCGTTAATACCGTAAGGAGATGTTTCGTAGTATTTACCACCCCAGTTATTATTTGGGATACCCGTTGCATCTTGGAAATCAAGTTTTTCAGCATCTTGGTCAAGTAAGTTTTGTGCACCTACAGAGAAGCTGATTGAATCGTTCACAAAGTACGTAATTTCTGCATCAAGCGTTACAGATGCGTCTGCTGTTTTAGCTGTTGCATCGTAATCTACGTGAACACCTTGATATTCGCCATAGTAGTTAAGACGAGTAAACGCAGAGATTGACTCCCACTGTTGTGCCCACGTAAGTGTTGCACGGTGGTTAGGTAAGTCTTCTTCTAGGCGTTTAACTTTAAACTCACCCGTAATATCACTGAACTTAGTTACTTCAGTTTCATTCCAGTTGTAAGCAAGGCTAAATGTAGAGCTGCCACCTAAAATATCTGCTGTGTAATTAGCTACAACATCAACACCTTGAGTTGTTGTATCAAAGTCATTAGTGAAGAAACTAACTTGCGCAAGACCTTCAACATTAGGTACACCCGCAGCTGAAAGTGTATCTTTATCAGCTTGGCTAAGCGTAATTTTTTCAGATTGACTGATACGGTCTTCAACTTGAATGTTGTAGTAATCAACAGTTAGGAACAAATCGCCAATTGTATAAACTGCACCAAATGTATAACTTTGCGATTCTTCAGGCTCAAGTTCTGTACCACCTAGTTGAACAGCAACTGGGTTAGTTGGCGGTAATAATGCAGAATCTCTTAACACACCGTCACTTAGGTTTGTTTGAACGTTACTTACGTTTGCTTGACCAACGGTTGGTGCACGGAAACCTGTGCTAATTGAACCACGAATATTTAGATCTTCAGTTACATGATACTGAGCCATTAATTTGTAGTTTGTTGTGCTACCAAACGAGTCGTAGTCTTCAAAGCGAAGCGCTAAGCCCATTAAGAAGTCTTCTGTAAATGGTGCTTCAACGTCGACAAATGCTGCGTAGTTACGGCGTGTAAACTCACCTGCTTGCGACGGTTTGAATCCAGGGAAGCCGTTTGAACCAATGCCAAAACCTTGCGCTGTTAATGGGCCCGCAGTGTATGATGCTTCATCACCTGAGATGATTGTAAATGTTTCTTCATGCCATTCTAAACCACCGGCTACGTTCACATCGTAAGCTAGGCCAAAGTCGTAGCCTTTAGATAGGTCTAAGTTAAAGTTTTTCTCTAACTGCTCATATTTACCAGGGCTAAAGTCGCGTGGTGTATCTGGACCTAAAGATGCATTCACCGTGTTGTAAATAAAGTAACGTGATTCATTTAAACCCACAGTACCACTCAGGTCATACAATACGTCTTTCATGAAGCCGTCTGTAAATTCACCTTTAGTACCAATGGTTAAAGAGGTATCAGTAATGTTGCCACCAAAGTTTGGTGTAAAACCACCCGGGATCATTTCGTTAAATGCAAAACAATCTGGATTGTTAGCTACACCGTTAATGTAAGCAGGGTCGTCTAAAACATTACCGTCTGTAATTGAAATAGTAGGGCAGTTGGCGCTCATGTCGTCAGTTAAGTCTGCAACAAGGAGTGTTGCGCCATCATCGTTTGAATATACACCAGAGCGAGTATGCGGGTTACGGTAGTAAAAGCCACCACGTACATCGCGCTCAGAGTAGTTACCAAACATGTAAAATTGTGAGTTGTTTGTTAAGTCTAGGCCTACATTACCAAAAAGTGAGATATCGTCATCAACTTCTGGTGCACCCCAAACTTGAGCAAGAGACGAAACATCTGGTACGCCTGCTGCTGCAAAACCTGCTGCATCTGGGCGTTGAACTGAACGACTCGTTGCATCTGCTGTTTTGTATTGGAAGCTTAAGTTTGCAAAACCACTGTCTGTAAACGGTAAACCTACGTTACCAGAAATTTGAGTTGTATCGCCGTCGCCTTCAAAATATTGACCTTTACGAACTTCAAACTTACCGCCTTCTGAAGCGTCTTTTAATTGGAAGTTCATTACACCTGCAATAGCATCAGAACCATACTGAGCGGCTGCACCGTCACGAAGTACTTCTACTTGTTTAATTGCAATGCTAGGAATAACTGAAATATCGGCGCCTTGTGCACCATCGTTAATACCACCACCTAAAAAGGCGATTACAGATGCACGGTGACGACGTTTGCCGTTTAAAAGTATTAAAGTGCTGTCTGATGGCAAACCACGAAGGTTAGCAGGGCGAACTAGTGATGCTGCATCACTAATAGGGTTTTGATGAACGTTGAAAGAAGGAACTGAGCCTTTAAGAAGTTCTAGCATGTCAGTGTTACCTGACTTTTCTAGCTCTTCGCCACCTATGATATCAATAGGAACGGGTGAATCACCAATTGAACGTGGAGCTGAACGCGTACCTACTACAGCAATTTTCTCTACATTCTTATTAACTTTAACTTCGCTTTGTTCATCTGCTGCTATTGCAGAGCCCGAGATGAATAATCCGGCGGTGGTTGTGGCTAATGCAAATTTAATCGCTTGGTTTAGCGTATTATTTTTTAATTTCATTCTAAATTTCCCCAGTTAGAATAATTTTGTTTTAGTCGTACTTTAAAGCACGCCTTAATCATAATTGTGGAACGAACAGAGTGGTTTTACGCGATTGAAATATCGAATCAAAAGAGCGTAAATACTCTCCTTCTGTTAACTCCTGAATACAGACTATACATAAAAAACAACAAGAGCAATTATTAATTAACTATTAAATAACAAAACTTTAATTAGGTAAAAAATCCAAAGGTGGTGCATTTTAGTGCTACTTATAACCATTTGTGTGCAGGTTAAGATGTAATTGGGAATATTAATGCAGGTGGGGAAGGGGTTTTCGAGGTTGGCTTTTTAAATGCCATCCTGTTTTTTTGTTTTAGTTTGCAAATTTGTTAATTTCCATGTTGCTAATTTTTCTCTATATTCATCCCACACACATGAATAACAATTGCCACTGCCGCAACATTCATCAGATTTTGGTTTTTCAGGTTTTTGTGGAATTTGAGTTGTGAAATCAGTCATAGTTAATACTTTTTGGCACTAGTTTGGTGCGAAGGATAAAGTATAGTCATAATCAAGTAAATTATTCTTTGTTAACCCAACAGCATGTGTGAAAATATAGAAATGCGATTATATAAAGTTATTCACCGTGCTCCTTGGCGTGTAGTAAAAATTAGTAAAAAGCGTCAACAGCTTCGTTTTCGTCGTGCTATGGTGGCGCTTAAAATTGCACTTGCACAAGAAAAACAAGAAACTAAAGAGATGTTGGCCATATACAAGCGTTACACACAAGGGCAAACAAATAGTGCAGAGCTTAAACGAGCGAATGAGCAGTTTGTCGATATTTTAAAAGGCCTTGGATTGGGCGTATTTGCTGTGCTTCCTTTTTCACCCGTTACTATTCCACTTGTTGTTAAGTTAGGGCGGTTAGTGGGGGTGGATGTATTGCCCAGCTCGTTTAGCATTAATAAATCAATAAAAGAACTTGATAACGAAATAGAACAATCGCATCAAGAATCAGTTAAAAAAAATATACACAATAAATAACACTAAAAACTCGACAATTAGCGATACCTTTTAATAGTGCTTATTGATATGCTCGTATGAACAATTTTTACAAATTATGAGCTATTTAATGAGTGCATTACTTCGCAATACATCTTCTGGTATTCCTTTATCATTTATTCTTAAAAGCGAACTCTCTGATTGGCAATCAAAGCAGCCAACATTTATTCAAAATTGGCTAAACAATACAGGCTTTGAAAAGCAAGGTTTAGCGTTAATTCCCGATAGCAATTCCGGGGAGTTGTCCCAAGTAATTTGTTTAATGCAAAGCCCAAACGACTTTTGGGCTGCTGGCAATTTGGCCAATACGCTACCAGTGGGTAGTTATCAAATTCAAGGTGACGATACGTTCATAGAGTTTGTGGCATTAGGATTTGTTCTTGGTGGCTACGAATTTAGTGAATACAAAGAAAAACCGACTGTTAAAGCCGAGTTGTGTATTGGCGATGAACAGCTTTACACGCGTATCAAACAGCAAGCGGAAGCTATTTTTTTAGCGCGTGATTTAGTAAATACGCCTGCCGTCGATATGATGCCGCAACATTTATCGCAAGTGATGGAAGATTTGGCTTCAACTCATGGCGGTGATTTTTCACAATGGATAGGCGATGAATTGTTAGAGCAAAACTACCCAACTATTCATATGGTAGGTCGTGCAAGCGAGAATAAACCGCGTTTGCTTGATTTAAAGTGGGGAGCAGATGATGCGCCACTAATAACGCTTGTTGGTAAAGGTGTGTGTTTTGACTCTGGCGGGCTCGACTTAAAGCCAAGCAATGGTATGCGTAATATGAAAAAAGACATGGGCGGTGCTGCGCATGTTATTGCATTAGCTCAGCTGATTATGGCTGCTAAATTGCCTGTCCGTTTGAGAGTATTAGTACCGGCAGTTGAAAATGCGGTGTCGCGAAATGCATTTCGCCCGGGCGATGTTGTAAAAACGCGCAAAGGTATTATGGTTGAAATAGATAACACGGATGCTGAAGGGCGTTTAGTTTTGTGTGACGCGTTAAGTGAAGCACAAAACGATAATCCGGAGCTTATTATTGATTTTGCAACATTAACAGGGGCATGTCGTGTAGCGTTAGGTACTGAGTTACCTGGTTTCTTTTCTACAGAGCGTGATATAGCAAATGGTATAATTGATGCAGGAATCAGTGTGAATGACCCTGTTTGGCAGTTGCCTTTATTTGAGCAGTATCGTGGATTTTTGAAAAGTGATGTCGCAGATATGGCTAATAGTGCAAGTACTCCATTTGGTGGCGCAATTACTGCCGCACTTTACTTAAAAGAATTTGTAGAGCCAACCACGCCTTGGGTGCATTTTGATGTGATGGCATGGAATTTACGTGCGCTGCCAGGTCGCCCTGCTGGCGGTGAAGCACTTGGCATTAGAGCCGTGTTTAACTATTTGCAAAACCGCTTTAATCATTAATTACCCGTAAAACATTAGCGCTATATGAAGCTTAAACTTCATATAGCTCTAGCGGTAAATCATCTGGGTCGGCAAAAAAAGTAAATTTTTTACCTGTAATTTCATCAATTCTAATCTCTTCAACTGCCACACTTTTACTTTCTAAATATTCTTTTGCTTTAGTTACATTGTGGACTTTAAACGCTAAATGGCGTAAGCCTTGTGCTTCCGGGTAACTAGGCCTTGAGGGCGCACCCTCAAACGAAAACAACTCAACTTGACTACCATCAGGCATTGCTAAGTCTAACTTATACGAATTACGCTTTTCCCTATAATGCTCGTTAATAATGTTGAGTTTTAAAATTTCACTATAAAAATGTTTAGAGCGAGGATAATTACTGCAAATAATTGCAGCATGATGAATACCTAAAAGCTCCATAAACTTATTTTCCTTAAATAAAAAACGCACTAAAAAGTGCGTTTTAATTATACGTTTTTAAAGCAAGCTTATTCAGCGTCTTTACATGCTTTTACAGCTGGCGCCACAAGCTCTAAACCTGTTTGGGTGCAAGGTGCTAATTGTGCGTCGCTAACGCGAATTGGAGTTACACGTTCGCCCCATTTTATGTAGCTTGCAGCCCATGTTAAACCTGCGCCAAAAGCCGCAGACATAATATTTGAATGAGGCTTTATTAACCCTTGTTCAACTGCTTCACATAGCGCAATAGCAATGGTTGCAGCTGATGTGTTGCCATAATCTGCAATGTTAACCATTACTTTTTCATCAGGTACTTTTAAACGGTGCTGGATTGCCTGAATTATGCGTAAATTAGCCTGATGTGGTACTAGTACGTTTATGTCGTCTAGGCTTAAATTAGCTTGCTCGAGAACGTCGTCACAGGCTTCACTCATACCTTTTACGGCACGCTTGAATATCTCTCTGCCTTCAAATAGCAGATCAGACGGGCCAATGGGTTCATATTTGTTCAAATCACTACCAAAGTTAGTAATATGAAGAATGTCGCGGTCTTCACTATCGCACCCTGTTTTAGTGCCAAGTAAACCTGCCGGTGTTTCTGCAGCTTCTAGTACAACAGCACCAGCGCCATCACCAAATAGTACTGCACTGTCGCGGCGCGCCCAGTTTACATACCAAGTCATTCGTTCAGCAGCAATAACGACCGCTTTTTTGATCATGCCTGCTTGAATTTGCGCAGTAGCAGCTTGTAATGCGTATAAAAAGCCAGAACACGCAGCATTCGTATCCATGGCGGCTGCACCTGTTGCGCCAATATTTTTTTGCACTTGGGATGCCGTATTTGCAACAACTGTTGAAGGTGTACAGGTTGCAAGTATGACAAGATCAATGTCTTTTGCGTCAATACCTGCGCAAGCAAGTGCGTGTTTTGCTGCAACAGTTGCCAGCTCTGCCGTGCTTACATGGCTTACACGGCGAGATTTGATGCCAGTACGCGTGGTGATCCACTCGTCGGTGGTATCAACTATTTCGCTAATTTCATCGTTGCTAATACTTGCTGGTGGTATGCATTTGCCCCAACCAGTGATATGTGCGTATGGCATAGTGTGTTCTCTTAAGGTGGTATAACTTCAATTTATTACCGGCAAGTTATACCAAAATTCGACTTATAAGACTAGTTTATAGCATGCTTTGTATCGTAAATATTCGCTATTAAAGGTTTTTTAGAGTAAAGCTAGTATAAAAAAGGAGCATGTATGAAAACAGCACTCACAACATTATCGTCAATTGTATTGGCAATGTTCGTTAATAATGTAAACGCAGCACAATCTAAAATCATTTACGCAGGTAGTTTACTTGTAGCATCTGAGCAGGCATTAAAAAAAGAACAAACCTTAGTTGTTACCAATGACAAAATAACGGCTATTAAAGACGGTTATGTATCAAAGTCAGTACTTAATTTACCTGATGCTGAAATAGTTAATTTAAAAAACCAGTTTGTTATGCCAGGTTTGATTGATATGCATGTACATGTGACTTTTGAACGTGACGCTCAAGCAAACCCACATCGTTGGGCTACAGAATATGAAGCCGATTATGCGCTTCGTTCTATTAAATATTTACAGCGTACGCTTGATGCCGGCTTTACGTCGGTGCGTGATTTAGGCAGCGACTATCAAGTTATTTTTCCGTTAAAACGCGCAATTGAACGACAAGACATTGCAGGACCTCGTATTTTTGCAGCCGGTAATACAATATCGCCAAGCGGCGGTCATGCTGATATGCATGGCTACAGAAAAGACATAACCGATGTTTTTAAAACGACATTAGGCATTTGTAATGGCGCTGACGATTGCCGCCGTGCTGTGAGAGAAGTTATTAAAAGTGGTGCTGATGTAATTAAAATTACTGCAACGGGTGGTGTGTTGAGTAATACCGCAGCGGGAGTGAATCAACAACTCACTGATGATGAACTGTCAGCTATTGTAGATACAGCGCATCATTTAGGGCGAAAGGTAACAGCGCATGCCCACGGAACAGAAGGAATTAAAGCAGCGCTTAGAGCTGGGGTTGACTCAATAGAGCACGGGTCTTATTTAGATAAAAAAACAGTCGATTTATTCAATAAAACGCAGGCCTATTTAGTTCCCACACTGCTTGCTGGTGCCACGGTAAGTGAAGAGGTACTTACTAATCCTAATATGCCAGCGGCAATTGCGAATAAAGTGCGAGAAGTAACGCCTAAAATGCAGGCATCGTTTAAGTTAGCGCTCAAAAACAAGGTAAACATTGCCTTTGGTACCGACTCGGGTGTATCGCGTCATGGTCTTAATGCAAACGAGTTTGGTTTAATGGTTGATAATGGAATGAGTGAGGCGCATGCAATAAAGTCAGCCACAGTGTATGCTGCTAAATTGTTAGGGCAAAGCCATCAGTTAGGCGACTTGAGTGTTGGTAAGCAAGCAGATATTATCAGCGTAAATGGTTCGCCACTTGAAGACATAAACGTACTCAAAAACGTGCAATTTGTTATGAAAGCAGGGCAAATTTACAAGCAATAGGGAAGCACATGAGCAGCAAAATTAAAGCGTCGTTGTTTAATCATTTAATTGAGGCTGAGCGTCAATTACTTGAGCCTGAAGTTCGCCAATCAGAGCGTGCACTCGACGCTTTACTCGACGATGAGTTTATCGAAATTGCTGCTAATGGCACGTCGTTTAATAAATATCAAGTACTCACACGTCTACCCACAGAGGTGGTGCCGCAGTTTTATAATCAGCATTTTAAAGGCCGAATGTTGAGTATAGATGTGGCGCAAATAAGTTATCAAGCAGCGTATAGGCGCTCAGCCCGTGCCGAATTTAATTATTCACTTCGTATGTCGTTATGGCGTAAAAATAGCGCACAGCAATGGCAAATGGTGTTTCATCAAGGCACACCGTGCGCTGCTTTTACAATTTCAATGGACGACGAGTAACGTTTTACCTCAACTCATTTTTATATATTAAATTGGAAAATCATTGTTTTGTTAATGCAAACTGATCCCACTATCAGCCGTTTACTTATGCTACGAAGCGGCGCCATTGCAGTACAATTAATTGCAGTATTAAGTGTTTATTTTTTACTTGATTACCAATTGGCATTACTGCCCTTACTTGGTGTTATTGCTTTAGAAGCTGCTTTTCAATTAGTCAGTCTATTTGCTTACCGACACGTTAGCCACGCTAAACCCTCGGTTATGCTGATGCAACTCACTGCTGACGTTTTGTTTTTAACTGTTTTGCTTTCTTTAAGTGGCGGCGCAACTAATGCATTTGTGTCGTTATTATTACTGCCTATTATGATAGCAGCGGTAACGCTACGTGAAAAAGGCTTAGCCTATATTGCTTTGCTTGCCATTGCTGCATACAGCTTTTTGTTAATAAACATGCCCGATCACAGTATGCATCAAATGAACATGAGCGGTCACTTTGTTGGCATGTGGGTTAATTTTGTTTTAAGTACCAGTGTAATAGCGCTTGTGATAGGGGCTATGAGCCGTGCACTAAAAGAACGCGAACGCGTCATTGCTAAAGCACGAGAAAAACAATTACGAAATGAGCAACTAGTAACGCTTGATGGAGCTGCAGCACAAATAACTCATCAGTTAGCAACACCGATAGCTAACTTACAACTGTTGTTTGAAGAATTATTAGAGGAGCAACCAAACAATACTATAGTTAAACAGATGCAAACCCCACTTGAACAATGTCGAGAGCAACTTAATAGTTTTAGAGCGCTATCGGAGCAAATACGGGTTAACAATGCTAAAGATCAAATAACCATAGCTCAATTACAAACAGCCATTAACGATACCTTTGTATTACAGTACCCCGGTCAACATATTAAATGGTCTACACCTTCCATTAATGCGATTCTTTTAAGTGACGCAATGTTGTTACCAGCTATATTAAATTTATTGCAAAATGCAGCTATAGCTAATCAAAAACAAGGTAAAACAGAGCTTGAGTTAAGCTGGGAGCTTAACCAGCAAGATCAATGTATAGATTTATTAATCCGTGATTTTGGCGATGGTTTTACGTCCTCACAACTAGCTGAACTAGGGGGGCAGGTAATGCCTAGCGAACAAGGCATGGGTTTGGCCGTGTTGTTATCTAATGTCACGTTTGAGCGACTAAATGGCTCGCTAACCTTATTTAACCATAAAGAAGGCGGTGCTGTAGCAAAGGTACAATTAGCCATTATTAATAACGAGCAAACAGCATAATGAAGTTACTAATAATTGAAGATGATATAAATTTAGCCAGTACGCTTGCTAGGCGTTTAACTAAGCAAGGCTTTATATGTGACGTTGCTCATAATCAAAGTGATGCGTTACTTCGTGCGCGCCAAATAGTACCCGACTCTATTTTATTAGACATGAAACTTGGGGACGACAACGGCTTAATGCTTATAAAGCCACTGCGCAACTTATTAGAAAATACACATATAGTGTTACTAACCGGGTTTGCTAGCATTGCCACTGCGGTTGAAGCAATGCGCTTAGGGGCAAACGATTATTTAACTAAACCTATTGATATGGCAACATTATTAAAAGCACTTAATAACGAAACAAGTGAGCTTCAAACGAGTATTGATGATGCTGTTATGTCACCTGAACGCTTAGAATGGGAGCATATTCAGCAAGTGCTACACAGTAATAATGGCAATATATCGGTCACAGCTAGGCAATTAAATATGCATAGACGCACATTGCAACGTAAGTTACAAAAAAAGCCGGTCCAGCACTAATCGCTTAAGGAAAATAAATGAGTGAAAATGCAGTCACACTAATGCGTAATCGAAAAATTATATTATTCGATGCGCAGTGTAAATTATGTAGTGCGTGGTGTAATTTTATAATTAGTAACGATACCAATGCCATTTTTAAACTATGCAGCGTGCAATCCCCAAAAGGTGAACTGCTATTAACTCACTTTGGTTTTTCAACTACCCAATACGCTTCGATGGTGTACTTACAAAACGGCAAAGTGTTCACACAAAGCCACGCTTTTTTTGAAGTAGTGAAGCAGCTTGGTTACCCTTACAAACTAGCCACTGTATTTAATATTTTACCCAACACCTTTAATAATTGGCTGTACGATAAAATTGCTTTAAACCGTTATACCTTATTTGGAAAATATCAGTATTGCCGTATTCCCTCTAAATGTGATGAACTTCACTACTTATAGAATCAATTAGATGCCCTCAAACAGGGGCTGTGCTAAAATCGCCGCGTTTTAAATTATCAGGGCTTTGAAATGGCAAGTACAGCGCACGCACTCCACATATTGGTTAAGCACAAAGAAATAGCAGAAGACATTATTAAGCAATTAGGTAAAGGTGCAAAATTTCAAACCTTAGCTAAAAAATATTCGTCGTGCCCATCGGGTAAAAAAGGCGGTGACTTAGGTGAATTTAGACGCGGGCAAATGGTTCCGCAGTTTGACAAAATAGCCTTTAATGGCGCTATTTTAGAGCCACACCTAGTTAAAACTAAATTTGGCTGGCATGTTATTAAAGTGCTTTATCGTACTTAGTTTATTTTAATTAAAGATGCATCTTTGGGTATATAAATAAGGCTGCAATGTGCAGCCTTTTTTGTTTTAGTTAGTTATTATTTTTCTAAATTGAAATCTATAGTCATTTCTAAGTCTTCATCAACTACTGCAATACCATTAACTACTTTAGGTGCGTAACGCCATTTAGAAAGAGAGCGAATTGCAGCTTTATCAAAAGTTTTAACAGGCTCAGCTTTGATCACCTTAATATTAATTGGCTTACCAGATGTATCTACATCAAAAGACATTGTCACGCTACCTTCTATCTTTTCACGGGCGTTTTTAATTGGATATTCCGGAGGACTCGGCATTATAAGCGTAGAGTGAGGGCTATCAGCTAAAGGTGTTGTCGAACATGCAGTTAAAAGAAACAGTGAAGTTAGTGTTGTAATTATATATTTCATTATAAATCCCTTTATAGGTACTATTATTGATTTGTTAAATTTAGTTTCTATAATGACACCAAAAGAGAACGAAGGTAAATAACAAGTTTGTATTATTTTTGAACTCATAAATATATAAGAAAGGCTGCAATGTGCAGCCTTTTTTTGTTTTAAAATTTATTTGTATATCAAGCGTCTTGCTTGGCTTCTTCTTCGCTAATTTGTTTTAGTGCTTGAATAAATGAGTCGCTTGGTTGTCCGCCAGTGAGTGCGTATTTATCGTTTATGATAAACGTAGGGACTGAGGTAATACCCATTTGTTTAAAGTTATTTTGCTCTTGGCGTACAGCTTGAACGTATTTATCTGAGTGCAAAATATTTCGGGCTTCTTCTTTATCAAGACCAACACTTTCGACAACATCAAGCAGAGCGTCTTCTTGGTTTAAGTATTTTAAATCGGTGAAGTGCGCTTCAAAAAAGGCGAGTTTTAACTCGGTTTGTTTATCTTCTTCGCGTGCCCACATTAATAAACGATGCAAATCAAAGCTGTTGATCATGATACGTTTGCCATCAAAGTTAAACGTAAATCCAGCACGCTTTCCTGCTTCAAACATGTTTTTACGATTTTCATCGCCTTGTTCTTCAGTTAGGTTGTACTTTTGCATTAAATGCTCGTTTAAGTCTTGACCTTCAACTGGCATATCTGGATTTAGCTCAAAAGGATGCCATGTAATATCTGCACTCATTTCGTCTTTAAGTTGGCCAAGTGCTGTCTCAAGATTTTTATAACCTACTACACACCATGGGCACATTACGTCTGACACGATATCAATTTTAAAATTTTTCATATTCATCCTTTTGCGGATTGCTTTTGTATAAAAGGGATATTGGGATGAACTGGACTTTATCAACGAATAAAATAAAAAGAGCAGCTAAACAGCTGCTCTTGAAGGAATTAAGCGTTAAGCCCAAATGGGTCGTCGATACTGTGGCTAGGCTCTGTAAACCAATGAGGGCCGTTGTCGGTCATATAAAAATGATCCTCTAAACGCACCCCAAATTCATCGGGTATCACTAGCATTGGCTCGTTACTAAAGCACATGCCTGGGGCAAGTGGGGTTTTATCACCGCCAACTAAGTATGGCCATTCGTGAATATCTAAACCAATACCATGGCCAGTTCGATGCGGGCAACCCGGTGTTTGGTACTGCGGGCCCAGCCCTTGAGCCGCTAAATAGTTACGAGCACCTGCGTCAACATCTTCGCATGTAGTACCAATGTTTGCGGTGTTAAATGCGGCCAGTTGCGCTGCTTTTTCGTGATCCCAAAACATGCGCTGGCGCGGTGTTGGTTCACCAAATACATAGGTGCGGGTTATATCTGAAAGGTAATCGTGTACTTTACAGCCGGTATCTATTAATACCATATCGCCTTTTTTAAGCACTTGCGCATCTTTAACACCATGTGGAAACGACGTTGCTACACCAAACAGTACAATGCAAAAATAGTTGCCCGGAGCGCCTACTTTTTGATGCGCTTTTTTTATAAAGGCTTCGACTTCTGTGGTGGTAATACCTTCGTAAAGCATACTCGCAGTGGCTTGGTGAACGGCTAAGGTCATGTCCATTGCGCCCTGCATAAGTGCTAATTCGTTAACCGATTTGTGCATGCGGCAATGTGCAGTAACGCCTTGCGCATTGATTATATTTAATCCTTTTTGCGCTTTGTTAATACCATCGAATATAAAGAACTGTGCGCTTTCATCGATGCCGATGGTGGCGTCGTCACTAATGTTTAGTTGCTTTAATACGCTAACAAATAGCGCATAAGGGTTTTCGTGCTCTTGCCAGCCGTGTATTGGCCCTTCAACCACTTTAAAGCCATCTAGAGTACCAATTTCAAAATAAGGTGCAATGTACTGTACTTCACCAATCGCAGGTAAAATTGCGCCAACCATACGTTCACTCGCATACCACTTCATACCCGTAAAGTAGGTGAGGTTGGTCCCTGCATTTAGGTAAATTGCATCAATGTTATTAGCTGTCATATAAGCTTGTGCTTTTGCTATACGTTCAATGTGTTCGTCAGTCTGAATAGGTGTTAACGATTGGGTCATATTACTTAAGCTGGCTAATGCTTGCTCTGGGGTTTGCGTGCCAATACCGATTGTGCTCATGGGATTCTCCTTGGAATTTTCGCTATTGTGCGCAATGCATTTTTAAAATTCAATGTTCTGCGATCAGCAACATCGATTGGGATTGTGAGTGCGTTGGGGCTAAGTTGGGTTATGTGTTTGCCATGATAAAGGGGTGAAAAACACCCCTAAAAGTTATTTTTTTGCGTAGGGAAGGCGCGTTAATTTATTTGCTGTGTGGTAGCTGTCAAGGCCAGTAACCGCGACAGTATCAATGGCTTGTAAATCTAGAAATCCATCGCTTTGCAGAGCGGTTTCATCTAAATACACATCGACAATTTCACCAATCACTAGTTCAGTTCCGTTAATTTCAAGATGTTTACTTTCAACAAATTTTACTGAGTATTTTAAGCGACTCTCTTTGACAAAAGGGGCCGAAAACTCATTTAAGTACTCAGGTGTTAACCCTGTTTCTTCAAATTCGGATTCGTCTTTGTCGTAGCGTGCTGAGGTTTGATGCGCTTGTTTATAAATAGACTTATTTACCTGATTGATAGTGTAAACACCTGTTTGTAATATATTTTCAAACGTATGGCGCGGTACACTGTGTGGGCGCATTATCATACCTACGAGGGGAGGGTGAGCACCCAAATGAATAACCGAACTAACAATCGATAAATTAGTGTTGCCTAGTAGGTCTTGTGTGCCTATTAGGTTTGCACTTTTAAACCCAGATAACGAGTTTATTAAATGTGTACGAGTACGTTTTTCAAGTGCGTCGATACGCGCTTTAGTAAAATGCATTTTAAATCCTTACCACGGTATAGTTGAGCCTTGCCAATCTAAATAAGCTGGCTCGCCATTTAGTTCTAAATCAGGGTTGTTATTTGTTAAGTCAAAAAGTTGGTGAGCTACAAATTCAGGTGTAAACAATTTGCCTTCGGGTACATTTTTTTGAAAAGGCTTAGACAGGTCTGTGTCAGTTGTACCAGGATGAAATAGCACAAGTTTGGTGTTCTTTGCACGACGAGCAAGCTCTACTGCGGCAGTTTTAAATAACATGTTAAGGGCTGATTTAGATGCCCGATAAGTGTACCAGCCTCCCATTTTGTTGTCGTTAATACTACCTACTCGTGCACTTAAGGCAGTTATAGTGCAGTGCGTTTTATGATTGATTAAAGGCAAAACGCTTTGTAAGCAGAGCAATGGGGTAAGCGTATTTGCGTTTAGTAACAAATTAAAATAATCAGCGTTGATGTCTTCAAGCTTTTTTTCTGGCATGTGCTCGGAGTTATGTAACTTACCGTTGAACATTATTACCTGGTGTATGTCGGCTTGCTCATCTTTTAAATGTTGAGTAAGGCCAAATAAGCTGTCAGTAGAGTAATCAGTATTGTAAAAAGTAATGTTGTTACTGTCTTGTGGAACATGGTTACTTGAACTGACGCATATGATGTTAAATTCAATTGTTTGGTTTTGAAGGTGCTTTACGTAGGCTTTAGCAATCGCGCTACTAGCGCCAAAAAGAATAATTGTCTTCATTTTTTTCCTTTTGATTTTATGGCGCACTGGCCGTTGTTGCACTGGGTGTTAGGCATTAACAACCTGCTTACAGAGTGCCTGTGTTTTGCAAAAAAAATATAGCCCCAATCTGCAAAAATACGAATAACCGGCAAGCGAAAAAGTTTCAACCAGCGGTGTTTTTCAACTGTTTTCCAAGCTTGGTATGTTACGTCTAGCCCATAAATCATCTCGCCATTTTTTAGTTGCGCTTGTAGGTACGTAAGTGCTTGGTTTTTGTTTATATGCCTGTAGCGCTCGCTAAAATCGGCAGCATTTAAATCCTCAAGGGTAATTAAGCTGTGTTTATCTGCTTGTTTTAACTGTTGCATTTCAGTGCTGCAAAGTGGGCAGTTACCGTCGTAAAAAATGATCATACCAGTGCTTTGTGATTATTTTATCTATACTTTTTTACGACATGACATTGCAAATGGATCTATTAAATATGCGCTCTTAATGATATTAATAGTCCTCCATGAAACAAAGGAGACTGAGAAATGAGTGAACAATATGCCGCCCTGCGAGGTAATGTAGGTCTACTTGGACAATTATTAGGTCAAACTATAAAAGATGCCCAAGGCCAAGCAATTTTAGATAAAGTAGAAGAAATTCGCGCTTTATCAAAATCCTCTCGCAGTGGTAATGAAGACGATCGCAAGGCGTTAATTGAAGTATTACATGCCCTTAGTGATGAAGAGCTTTTACCGGTTGCCCGTTCATTTAATCATTTTTTAAATTTAGCCAATGTGGCAGAGCAGTTTCATACTGTATCGCGTTTTAATGACGCTGGTCTTGGCCAGCAAAACCCTCTCACTCAAACATTAAAAACGTTAGCCGCTAAAGCACAAGAAGGTCAGTTAGACTCTAACCACCTTGCTGACACACTCTCAAAACTCCACATTAATTTAGTACTAACGGCCCACCCCACAGAGGTTACACGCCGTACAATTATTAACAAGCACGTTGAGTTGAGCGATTGTTTAGCATCGCTTGAGCGAAAAGATAACTTGGAGCATGAGCGCGAAGCTATTTTAAATAGAATTGCTCAGTTAATAAGCCAAGCGTGGCATACAGACGATATTCGTCGTTCGCGCCCAACGCCTGTTGATGAGGCTAAATGGGGGTATGCAGTTATTGAAAATAGCCTTTGGCATGCTGTTCCGCGTTTTTTACGTGAATTTTCGGAGCATGCTAAAGAGCAATTAAGTCTAGAGTTGCCCATTGACTACAGCCCAATTGAATTCACTTCTTGGATGGGTGGAGACCGAGACGGTAACCCATTCGTTACTGCACAGGTTACTTCGCAAGTTCTTGACCATGGTCGCTGGATGGCACTTGATTTATATAGCCGAGATATTGATACGTTATGCGCTGAGCTATCTATGTCTGACGCCAGCGACGAACTCATTGAGTTGGCAGGCCAAGATTTTGAACCCTACCGCACTGTGCTTAAAAAGCTTAAAGGCGAAGTGTCTGAAACAGTGGCGCATCTAGGTGCAAAAATTAAGCACAAACGCACTGACGCACAAGATCTTGTTACTGATATTAACCAGCTTAAGCACCCAATTGAGGTGTGCTATCGTTCATTATTAAAATGTAACATGAAAGTCGTTGCCGATGGCTTACTACTTGATTTAATGCATCGTTTAAACAGTTTTGGCCTACGTTTGGCAAAACTGGATGTACGTCAAGATTCATCACGCCACAGCGACGTTTTTTCTGAACTTACGCGTTATTTAGGGTTAGGGGACTACAACCAGTGGCAAGAGCAAGACAAGCAAGCATTTTTACTAGCGGAGCTTAATTCGCGTCGTCCGCTTATTCCTAAGCATTGGCAACCAAGCCCTGATGTACAAGAAGTGCTCGACACCTTCGATGTAATTGCAAAGCAAGATGAAAAAACATTTGGTTTGTATATTATTTCAATGGCACGCACTGCATCCGATATTTTAGCTGTACAGTTACTTCTTAAAGAAAGCGGCTGTAGTTTTGAATTGCCAGTTGCCCCATTATTTGAAACATTAGACGATTTGAATAATGGAAGCGACGTGATCACGACGCTACTCGATAATGTGTGGTACCGCGGCCATATTCAAAATACGCAAAATGTAATGATTGGTTATTCAGACTCGGCTAAAGATGCCGGTATGATGGCAGCAGGTTGGGCCCAATACGAAGCAATGGATAAACTCGTGCAGCTTGCAGACGAGCGTGGCATTGAGCTTGTGCTATTCCACGGTCGAGGAGGAACTGTTGGTCGAGGTGGTGCACCGGCTGCACAAGCACTGCATTCGCAACCGCCAGGCTCACTTAAGGGGGGTTTACGGGTAACAGAGCAAGGCGAAATGATACGCTTTAAATTTGGTTTGCCAGATGTAGCACTACAAAGCTTAAATATATATGCAGGGGCAGTACTGCAGAGTAACTTATTACCACCGCCAGAGCCTAAGCCACAATGGCGCGAAGTTATGAAGCTTATTAGTGAGCAGTCGTGTGAGCATTACCGCAATGTTGTTCGCCACGACGAAAACTTTGTTCCTTACTTTAGAATGGCAACGCCAGAATTAGAGCTTTCTAAACTTCCGCTTGGCTCTCGCCCTGCAAAACGCAACCCTAATGGGGGCGTTGAAAGTTTACGTGCTATTCCATGGATTTTTGCATGGAGTCAAAACAGGTTAATGTTGCCTGCTTGGTTAGGTGCGTTAACAGGCTTAAAAAAGGCACTAGACCAATATGGCTTAGAAACACTAAACGAAATGAGCCTCAATTGGCCATTTTTTAGAGCTCGTTTAGAAATGCTTGAAATGGTATTTAGTAAAGCAGATAGCTGGTTAAGTGAGCACTATGATAATGCGCTGGTGGAAGATATGTACAAGCCGTTAGGTGTAACCTTGCGAAAAGAGCTTGAAGAGGCCATTGAGCTTGTGCAGTCATTAAGCCCGCAAAAAAGCTTACTTGCAGCTCAGCCTTGGATAAAAGAGTCGATTAGTTTACGAAACCCATACACCGATCCGCTCAATGTATTGCAGGTTGAATTGCTTCGCCGTGCCCGCTCTAACGAGGAGCATAACGAAGGTGACATCGATAATGCATTAATGATCACTATGACAGGTATTGCTGCAGGTATGCGTAATACTGGTTAATTGTTAACGTTTGTTATTTAGCAAGGGAACACGCCGTGTTCCCTTTTTTGTGTTTAATAACATAGGCCTGTTTATCTTTCGGGGTTAAATTTGCAACAGTGTGTTTGGTACTTAGGTAAGGCAGCGCCTTTATAGGATGGTTATTCCTCATAAATAGGCGGTAACGCAGCATGAATACCAAACACGTGCTGCCCGAATGTTCGCCCTAGGTGCGATTAACTCTTTGTTGCCTACATGGGTGAAGGGAAGGAGCATGAGCAGGACTAGGAAGTTTTGCTCGGTTTACTTAGCCCACTAGGTTATAAACCTCGCACCACGATTAAATCGTCTCTAGTTTGAACAAGTTTTAAGCCTGAAAGGTCAACAGGCCCTAGCAATTTGGGTCTTAAACTTTTAAACTACTTAGCCATTGAATAATTAAAATACATTATGGCTTCAGCAACTTTTACTGTACAAGAAGATACAGCCCTTACAAATTCTCATATCACGTTAAACGTAGCGCAAACAGAGTCCTTACGTAGCCAATTAAAGTCGCAGCGCGGCATATTAAACACAAACAACATTGAACAGCTTTGCAAAGAGTTTAATGTTTCTGTCGATTCACTGTTACAAGGTTTAGTACCTTTAGCGTCTGAGTTTTCAGTAGCTCCAGTATCACATTTTCATGTTGGTGCAATTGTAAAAGCTATAGATAAGCAGCAACAAGTTAATTTTTATTTTGGCGCTAATGTAGAGTTTGATCATCAAGCACTGAGTCTCGTTGTTCATGCAGAACAGTCTGCCATTAATAATGCTTGGTTAAATGGTGCTAAAAAAATTCTTAAAATTGCTATAAGCGACGCTCCGTGTGGCTATTGTCGCCAATTTATGAATGAATTAGCCGATGCGAAAGAGTTTGATATTTTACTTCCAAGTCAACATTTTAAATTGGCAGAGCTATTACCTCACTCGTTTGGACCAACCGATTTGGGTAACGAATTTAGTTTGTTTAACCCAAAGCCTCAGCTTGCGGTTTTTGATGACGAACAGATCGAAGAGACTTTTTCTGGCTTTGCGTTAAATGCGTATGTACCGTACAGTCAAAATTTTAGTGCGGTCAAGGTAAGTACATTCAATAATGGGGATTTTTACGGCAGTTATGCAGAAAACGCAGCTTATAGCCCAAGTTTATCGCCTTTGCAAAGCGCGTTGAGTCAGTTCTTTTTAGCTGGCCTTAGTTTTGATAAAGAGACGGTGAAAGGCATCACACTTTTAGAAACTAAAGGGCACGAAAATCAAGCGGGTGTTTCGAAGGCGGTACTATCGGGATTTACTGATCTGCCAGAGCTAAAAATAATTAGCGCTGCGCTTAAATAGTGTCAAAAAAGCACAGCTAATAAGCTGTGCTTTTACATATCAATTTTACTTATTAAGTAAAATTAACCTAGTAACACCTTGGCGGCTTCTAATACAACAGCCACTGATTTTCTTTCTATTTCACCGTGGTCAACGTTAGGAATTTCTTGACGAGTACGGTTAACTAAAACACCGGCAACACAGGCAGCTTGCAAGCCAAGGGCTGCACACATAGTGAATAATGTGGCCGACTCCATTTCGTAGTTCATTACGCCCAGCTTTTGCCATTCTTCACAACTACCTTGAAATGCTTTTGGCACATAACCCGAATGAGTATCGTAGCGCTCTTGGCCTGGGTAAAATGTATCGCTAGACGCTGTAATACCAATATGAAAGTCAATTTCTAAGTTTTTACATGCTTCAACCATGGCTTGTGTTGCATAAAAATCAGACACAGCAGGGTAGCTAAGTGGTGCAAAATGTTGGCTTGCACCGTCTAAACGCACAGACGCTTGGCTAATTAAGATTTCACCTTCATTAATGTGAGGTTGAATAGCACCCGTAGTACCAATGCGTAAAAATTGACGCACGCCCAATTGAGCAAGTTCCTCTACTGCAATCGATGTAGATGGACCGCCAATACCGGTTGAGCATATAACCACAGAGTGGCCATTTAGTTGACCTAGATAAACATGAAACTCACGTGTTTGAGCAAGGCAGGTTGGGTTGTCTAGGAATTGAGAAATACGTGCAGCGCGATCTGGGTCACCGGGCACAATCGCAAGTTTTGCACCTTGTAGATCGTCAATACATAGTCCTAAGTGAAATACCTTTTCCATATCTAAGCCTTTTTAAAATAATTTTTATCAATCTAGCATAATTGCTAGAAACCTTTCTTAAGTACAGGACGTATGTCCGTATTAATATAATTGAGTGCTTGTTTAGACCAGTAAAATAGGGCTTTAGCGTATTTTATTCATCAACTATGAATATTCAAGCACACCCATGGATTGCTGGTTTACTTGTGCGGTTGACTTGTGTGCGCAAGCATTATAAGTATCACTCAACTAAGTGGTTAGTCATAAATGATAATTGCCTGCATTAATTAAAAGCTTTTAAATATCAGTTGCTTATGTTTTTATTTTAAGTTGGTTTTGAAAGGGTTTTTAATGATACAGACAAAGAAAATTTTTAATTTTTTAATTATTTAAAGTTTAGGCCTGTTTAATCGTTTTGCATAAATAATCACTAAAATACGCACTGAACAATTCATAAGGATTTATTATGAGTCAAGAAATTCAAGCATTTAATAGTAAAGTAGAGCACTGCTTATGTGCTCCTGGCGATGGTGTTTTTACCGTTAATACTGCAAAAGAGCGAAAAGCGGCACTTCGAAATAAACTGTATGGTCAAACCGAAAATGTAGATACGCTATGGCGCGAATCGTTAAATGAGTTGCCTCACTCTCCCCATAAAGCGGTCATGCTTGGAATTAGTTCTGATTGTGGTGGCGGTATTTTACGTGGTGCCAATTGGGGTCCTTTGTTTGTTCGCTCAGCATTAATTGATCAGCACCCTGAATGTCATTCGTTCGACTTAGGCGATGTGCGTGTTATTCCACATTTGTTACATGACAAGTACCTAAACGACACAACCATCTCTAATTGCCAAAAAGCGCTATACGGAAACGAGAATAACGACTACTACGTAAGTCCGTTATCAATTACTGAAGATGTGTGCGACAGCTTTTATGCCACGTTTAAAGATAAAGGTATTTTTGGTATTGGTGGCGATCACTCTATTAGTTATCCATTAACCAAAGCGTATTTAAAAGCAAAACGCGAGCAAGGGAAGCGTACGGCTATTATTCATTTTGATGCGCACACCGATTTGCTTGTGGAGCGCTTGGGTATAGATTTATGTTTTGGCTCTTGGTGTACACATATCTTAGAGTTTTTACCTGCACCCCATCACTTAATTCAATTTGGTATACGTTCAAGTGGAAAACCAAAATCACACTGGGAAAACACATTTGGGGTTAAGCAACATTGGGCGCATGAAATTATTGAACGCGGTGCAGCCGCTGTTGCTGCAGAGACTATCGCGCAACTAAAAGCGGATAATGTTGATGAAGTGTATGTAAGTTTTGATATTGACGCACTCGATGCCGAATTTGCTTCTGCAACCGGTACACCGGAAGATAACGGTTTAACACCTAAGCACGCGCTAGACATTTTATCAGCCATTGCCGATGAGTTTCCTATTACGGGCGCTGATATGATGGAAATAGCACCATTTACCGATAGTTCTCTAGTGGGCCAAGCAAGTTCTGAAACAACATTAAAAGAAGGCGCAAAAATTTCAGCGTTTTTAATTAATGCGATGAATAAATAAGTGCTTCAAAACTAATACTATTGACTTAATCTTATTTTATTAAATACTCAAAACTAGCAGTCTACAAAGCCTCAACTATATTTATTGAATAATTGCACTAATTTAGTTGAGGCTTTTACCCAATGAAGGGATTTGTTTTTTTACTTTGCGTGTTGTGTACGACAGTAAAAGCACACGAAATTAACATAGTGACGGAGGTGTTTCCTGACTTTCAATATCTCGATGCAAACAACCAATTGGCAGGTCGCTCTGTAGAAAAGGTAAAAAACGCCCTTAATGCTGCTGGTATTAGTTACACTATGTCGGCTAACAATTGGAGTGTGTCTTATAACGCAGCCCTTCGAGATAAAAACACCTGTATTTTCTCAATTGTTCGTTTGCCACCAAGAGAAAATAACTTTGTGTGGATAGCTGAACTTGAAGAGTTTGAGTCAGCGATTTATGGACTGAAATCTCGAGGCATAAAGTTAAAGACTTTACATGATGCCAAGCGCTATAAAATAGCAGTATTAAGAGATAACTTTAGCCATCATTATTTACTTGAACGCGGTTTTAACGAAAGCCGGCATTTGTTGTTGATTGATAATTTAGATAAAATAGATAAGTTAATTAGTGCACGCCGTGACATTCTTGATTTTGTCATTCTAAGTAAAAAACAATTTAATTACCGTCTCAAAACATCACCAAAGTTAAATTTACTCGAGCCAGTGCTTGATTTAAATACGGCTCAATCTCCATTATATTTTGCGTGTAACATAAATATGGATGAGTCGTTAATCACACAGTTACAGTTTGCATTTAGACAAACCTCCTCTCTTAATTAGTGGCTAAAAATCATTTAACTAGCTGAATAATAAAAACTTAAACATAAAGTGAAAATATCAATTGCTGCGATTAAAAAAGCGACTATAATCAGCTGCTTTTTATATAAAAAGCGCTAACTTTTTGGAGCGTTAAATGGGTGATTTAATCGGGATTAGTCTTTTGATCTTGATCAGTGCGTTGTTTGCTATGTCGGAAATAGCAATTGCAGCGTCACGAAAAATAAAACTTCGCGTAATGGCAGACGAAGGCAGTTTAAATGCAGCTGCGGTATTAAAACTGCAAGAAAATCCGGGCGCGTTCTTCGCCATGATACAAATAGCACTTAATGCTATCGCTATATTAGGCGGCATTGTAGGTGAACAAGCGTTATCGCCATACGTTGAAAAAGTATTGGTTTTATTTTATCAGGGTGCGTATGTAGAGAAAATTAGCTTTCTATTCTCATTTTTTACTATTACCTCGTTATTTATTTTATTCGCCGATTTAATGCCTAAGCGACTAGCGATGATCATGCCAGAAGCTGTCGCCGTTAAGGTCGTTAACATAATGCGTTGGGTTACATTTGCATTAACGCCTTTAGTGATGTTTTTTAATGGCGTGACTAACTTTGTACTGCGACTGTTTAAAGTCCCCGCAGAGCGTGAAGATAATGTAACCACAGAAGACATTGTTGCCATGATGGAAGCTGGCGCTGAGTATGGTAGTTTGCAAAAGCAAGAGTATGACTTAATAGGTAATGTGTTTGATTTAGAAGCACGCTTTTTATCAAGCGTAATGACCCCGCGTGACCAAATTGTGTACTTCGATTTAAACGAAAGCAGTAATGACATTGCGACCAAAATTATTGATCACCCGCATAATCATTTTTTAGTTGTGACGGGTAACTTAGACAAATTACATGGCTCTGTTGAATCAAAAGATATTTTACGCCAAGTGCTCAAAGGTGAAGCTGCTAACATCAATGACGAATTAGTTGATACCGATGTATTTTACTTACCAGAAACATTAAGTTTGTCAGAGGCATTAAACGCATTTAAAAGTGCTGCTAAACCATTTGCTATTGTAGTAAACGAATACGCGCTGCTTGTTGGTATTGTTACTGTAAAAGATTTAATGAAAGGCTTTATGGGAGATTTAATAACTCACCAAGGGGATGAACTAATAATCGAGCGAGATAAAACTTCGTGGTTAGTTGATGGACTGACGCCAATTAGCGATTTAGCTAAAGTGCTCGATATAGATGAGTTCCCAGAGCAGATGCATTTTGAGACGGTGGCAGGCTTTTTAATTTACACCATGAAACGAATACCTAAACGTGCTGAGCATATAAGTTATGCGGGCTTTAAATTTGAAGTGGTTGATGTTGAAGGTATTCGTGTAGAGCAATTGCTTGTATCTAGATTAGCTTAAAGCTTGCCATCCTAATCACTTTATAAACGCTTAACCACGTCATGAATAAAAAAGCCAAGTTCGCCTTGGCTTTTTTGTTAATGAAAGTTTATCAAATTGTTTGTTACAACAATTGTATTTGGCTATTGCCTAATGGGTATCTGGCTAAATGGCTCATACCTCTAATTAACTGAAATATAATATTTAAATCTTTTCACTATCTACTTTTAGGCTTTAATTTAAACAAAGAAGGTTTTTGCGTAAGTACTTTTCTATTTTTAAAAAAATACAGTGCGCTGAGCACTATAGTTAGCTTGTAGGTGCAAATATTTATTATAAAAGCCTTATTAACATTACTTGGTGATTTAGTATGAGGTCGCATAGTTGAGTGTAATTTTGTGTAAAGATCAGCTTATTAAGATGTATTCTCACTAACATTTAATTTAGAATGATCGTTCACTCTAAATTAAAGGTATTTAACATGCAGCGTTCTAGCACCGCTTTATTTGTATTTTCAATTCTCATAGGTTCAGTTGCGTTAACTGGTTGTGACCAAGTGACAGAGCAGTCGCAGGCAGCTGCTCCTAAAGCTGTGCCGGTAGGGGTTATTACGCTTAAAAAACAATCGCTAACTTTAAGGCAAGAGTTGCCTGGACGTATTAGTGCATTTCAAATTGCAGAAATACGCCCGCAAGTAAGCGGTATTGTGCAATCACGTTTATTTACCGAGGGGTCTCAAGTAGAAAAAGGTCAAGCGCTTTACCAAATTAACCCTGCTACTTTTGAAGCCAACTTAGCGGCAAGTGAAGCTGCTGTTGCCCGCGCTGAAGCAAGCATTGCAAGCAGTAAAGCTAAAGCGTCTCGTTATAGTGAATTATTAAAAATTAAAGCGGTTAGCCAGCAAGATTACGACGAGGCTGATGCAGCCTATAAGCAAGCAAAAGCCGAACTCCTTACTGCTCAAGCGCAGCTGCAAACCTCAAAAATTAATTTAGAATACAGTCATGTCTCTTCGCCTATTAGTGGGCAAATTAGTAAATCGAATGTCACCGTAGGTGCGTTAGTAAGTGCCAACCAAGCCACTTCTTTGGCAACAGTTACACAACTTGATCCTATCTATATTGATTTAACGCAGTCGAGTAGCGAATTAACCAAGCTTAAAAAAGCGATTGTTTCGGGCGACCTAAGTGTGGATTCAACCAGTCAAACCGATGTTGAACTCACTATGGAAGATGGCTCTTTATATTCTCATAAAGGCACTTTACAGTTTTCTGAGGTGACAGTTGACCCAAGTACAGGGTCGGTTACATTACGCGCTAAATTTCCTAACCCTGAAAAGTTACTACTTCCAGGGATGTATGCTCGCGCCTCAATTGTTGAAGGTGTTAAAAACGATGCTATTTTAGTTCCACAGCGCGGTGTTAGTCGAAATTCGAAAGGTGAACCTACCGCAATGGTTGTTAGCAAAAACAATACTGTAGAGAGCCGCGTTTTGAAAACAGACCGCACCATTGGATCTAATTGGCTTGTAACCGATGGCGTAATGGAAGGCGATAAACTGATTGTAGAAGGGCTACAAAAAATTCGCCCGGGCGCACCAGTTAGCCCATCTGAAGTTCAAACTGCTAAAGCGCAATAACGGAGAATTTACATGTCACGATTTTTTATCGATAGACCTATATTTGCTTGGGTACTTGCCATAGTAGTGATGCTAGCAGGTATATTAGCAATTAAAAGTTTACCTATTGCGCAGTATCCGTCTATCGCGCCGCCAGCAATAAGTATTACGGCTACCTACCCAGGTGCATCGGCGCGTACGCTCGAAGATACTGTTACACAAGTGATAGAGCAAAAAATGAAAGGCTTAGATGGCTTGTTATACATGTCGTCAACGTCAGAGTCTAGCGGTTCAGCAACGCTCACACTGTCGTTTAGCGCTGAAACCGACCCTGATATTGCTCAGGTTCAAGTACAAAACAAGTTAGCTACTGCAACGCCACTATTACCTGAAGCCGTGCAAAGGCAAGGTGTTGTGGTTGCAAAGTCAGCCCGTAACTTTTTGATGGTTTATGCGTTTATGTCTAAAGATGGCAGCATGACCAACATTGATATTGGCGACTATGTGTCATCAAACGTGCAAGATATTGTTTCGCGTGTTGAAGGTGTGGGTGAAGTTCAGTTATTTGGCTCGCAGTATGCAATGCGTATTTGGTTAGATCCGGCTAAGCTTCAAAACTATAAATTAACGCCTGCAGATATAAGTGCATCTATCAGTGCTCAAAATGCACAAGTGTCGGCTGGGCAATTAGGTGCTATGCCTGCGGTGGCGGGACAGCAACTCAACGCGACTGTGACCGCGCAAAGCCGCTTACAAACGCCTGAGCAATTTAGAGATATTTTAGTTAAAACCAATGCTGATGGCTCTTTTGTAAAGTTGAGTGATGTTGCCCGTGTTGAGCTAGGTGGTGAAAGCTACCGAGTTGTCGCGCGTTATGACGGAAAACCAGCTTCTGGCTTAGGGATTAAATTGGCCAGTGGCGCCAACGCGCTTGATACTGCGCAGGGTGTAAAAGATGCCATTGCCGAATTAGAGCCATTTTTTCCTGAGGGACTTGAAGCGGTTGTGCCTTACGACACTACACCGTTTGTGGCGCTTTCAATTGAAAAAGTAATTCATACGCTTATAGAAGCGGTTGTGTTGGTGTTTGTTGTTATGTACTTGTTTTTACAAAACTTTAGAGCAACGCTTATTCCAACAATTGCAGTGCCAGTGGTATTGCTGGGTACGTTTGGTATTTTATACACTTTTGGTTACTCAATTAATACATTGACCATGTTTGCTATGGTGCTTGCCATCGGGTTACTAGTTGATGATGCCATTGTTGTTGTAGAAAACGTAGAGCGACTGATGACCGAAGAAAAACTCTCAGCGCTTGATGCAACCCGCAAATCAATGGACGAAATTAAAGGCGCACTTGTTGGTATTGCAATGGTGCTTTCTGCTGTATTTATTCCGATGGCCTTTTTTAGCGGCTCGACGGGCATAATCTATCGTCAATTCTCAATTACCCTTGTTTCTGCTATGGGTTTATCGGTACTTGTGGCGCTTATACTTACGCCGGCACTGTGTGCAACGCTTTTGAAGCCTAGCCATGTTCATAATGATAAGTCGTTATTTGGTAAATTTTTTACAGGGTTTAACCGCGGGTTCGACAAAACAAATTCGGGTGCGCAAAGCTTTGTGAGCCGTATGATCAAACATGCTAAACGCTACCTTGTTATATACTTTTTAATTGTAGGTGGAATGGCTTATGTGTTTTCAAATTTACCAACCGCATTCTTACCAGATGAAGACCAAGGCATATTATTTAACCAAGTTTCGTTACCTGCGGGTTCTACAACCGAGCAAACACTTGAAGTGGTTAAAAAAGTAGAAAACCACTACTTGAACGAACAATCTGAAGCAGTAAACGGTATTTTTACTGTTACCGGGTTTAGCTTTGCAGGTTCTGGCCAAAACTCAGCAATAGGGTTTGTTAATCTTAAGCATTGGGATGAACGCCAACGTGATGATTTATCTGTGCAAGGTGTAGCAGGTAAAGCTATGGGGTACTTTTCCAGTATTAAAGAAGCGTTTGTGTTTGCTTTTCCACCACCAGCAATTGTAGAACTGGGAACAGCAAATGGTTTTAATATATTTTTACAAGACCGTGTAGGTTTGGGCCACGATGCGCTTTTAGCAGCACGTAATCAACTATTAGGTTTAGCAAGCCAAAGCCCGATATTGGCTGGTGTACGCCCTAATGGTCAAGAAGATATGCCAGAAATACAACTCGATACCGATTTAGCTAAAGCACAAGCATTGGGTGTGTCGCAAACCGATATTAATAACACCCTTGCTACGGCTTGGGGCAGTAGTTATGTAAATGACTTCATTGACCGTGGGCGTGTTAAAAAAGTATATATGCAAGGCGATGCTGAATCTCGAATGGTGCCTGAAGATTTAAATAAGTGGTATGTACGTAATAATGAGGGTGATATGGTTCCGTTTTCTGCCTTTGCAACGGCCTATTGGACTTATGGTTCGCCGCGTTTAGAACGTTACAATGGCTTTTCAGCAATGGAAATACAAGGAACCGCTGCACCTGGTTACAGCACAGGACAAGCAATGGATGAAATGGAGCGCTTGGTAAAACAGCTGCCAAATGGTATATCGTCTGAATGGACCGGTATTTCATTTCAAGAACGCTCTAGCAGCGGCCAAGCACCTTTATTGTATGGTTTGTCGTTGTTATTTGTATTTTTATGTTTAGCGGCTCTTTATGAAAGTTGGTCGGTACCGTTTGCGGTTATGATGATTGTTCCGTTAGGTATATTTGGTGCTGCTATGGCTGCATTGGGTAGCGGATTATCAAACGATATTTACCTGCAAGTGGGCTTATTAACTACGATAGGGTTAGCGTCTAAAAATGCCATATTAATTGTGGAATTTGCTATCCATAAAATGGACGAAGGGCTTGATTTAGTTGAAGCGGCTGTGGCTGCAGTAAGACTGCGTTTACGCCCAATTTTAATGACTTCAATGGCCTTTATTTGTGGTGTTATTCCACTCGCTATAGCATCAAGTGCAGGCTCTGGTGCGCAAAACGCATTAGGCATTTCAATTATTGGTGGAACACTCGCCTCTTCTATTTTGGTTGTTGTTTTTGTGCCGCTGTTTTTTGTATTAGTACGCCGTGTATTCCCTGCAAAAGAAAAAGACACTAACGAGGAGACAGCATAATGCATATAAAAACCTTTTCGTTGAGTGTGCTTGCGTTGGCTGCTTTAAGTGGGTGCCAGTTGGCACCTGAACAGCACAGTTTGGCGCTGCCAGTACCCGAAACGTATTCAGTTCAAACAGAGCAAGCCACAGTTAACACATTAAAGTGGCAGCAGTTTTTTAGCGATAAAAAATTACAGGTGCTTATAGGTCAAAGCCTTGAGCACAACAAAGATCTGCAAATTGCGATGCTCAATGTGCAGCGGGTACGTGGGTTGTATCAAATAGAAAACTCAGTATTGTATCCGTCCTTAAATGTTAATGGTTCGGGCACTCGCCAGCGTCTGCCTGCCAGTTTAACAAGTACTAATGAGGCCACTATAAGCTCGCAATACAGTGCTACTGTAGGTATTACCTCATACGAATTAGATATATGGGGTAAGGTTCGTAACCAAACTCAACAAGCGTTGCAAAATTTATACTCTACTGAGCTTACTCAATACAGCACGCAAGTGTCGCTGGTAGCAGAGCTGGCTAATGCGTGGCTTAATTATGCAACCGATCAACAGTTACTTGGGCTTGCTGAGGAAACGTTAAAATCGCAACAAGCGTCGCTTGGGCTTACTCAAAAAAGTTTTGATTTAGGCGCAGCATCTAAAATTACGTTAGAGCAACTGAAAAGTACCGTTGCCAGCGCAAAGGTTGATATTGCAACGTATAAACGTTTATTAAAGCGCGATAAAAACGCACTTGATTTATTAGTAGGAAAACCAGTAAGCCCTGAACTTCTGCCAAATAAGGTGCTGGACTCGTTATTAGCGTTGCCTAAAATACCGGTTGGTTTACCTTCTGATTTATTAACTCAACGCCCAGATATTAAAGCAGCAGAACATCAGTTATTAGCCGCTAATGCCAACATTGGTGTAGCGCGTGCTGCTTTTTACCCCAGTATTAGCTTAACGGCTAATGCGGGAACTGCCTCTAACGATTTAAGTGATTTATTTGATGCAGGTTCGGGTACGTGGAGTTTTATTCCATCAGTTACTTTACCTATTTTTAATATGGGCAGAAACCAAGCTCAGCTAGATGTTGCTAAGGCCGACCAACAAATTGCTGTAGTTACTTATCAGCAAAAAATTCAGCAAGCATTTCGCGAAGTCGCCGATGCGTTAGCAGATAACGAAGGCTATCAAGCGCAATTAAGCGCACTTGATATGTTACTACAAAGCCGAGGGTCTACGTTTTCGCTATCAAAGGCGCGTTACGATAAAGGTGTTGATAGCTATTTACAAGTCCTTGATGCACAACGCAGCTGGTACGCTGCACAGCAACAGCAAATTTTGGGTCAACAGGCTTTGTTAGCTAGCCAAATTAGCCTGTATAAAGTAGTGGGCGGTGGCTGGGAGAAAAGCGATCAAACCAACTAAGTAAGGGTTTTAGCTGTAAACACCTTTTTGCAGCTAATTAACTAGATTTATATAGGGCTAAATACTTATTTATGAGTGAAAGGCGTATTTCAAAATGATTAAGTATTTGCCTTATTGTCGAGTCTAATCACTTGGCAGTGGAGCTTTGTATGAAAACTAAAAGACAGACAGATCCAGCGATAGCCAAAGCGCGTCGTGATCAGGTTTTAACTGCGGCGGCTGAATGCTTTCGTCGTAAAGGCTTTCATGCTGCAGGTATGGCTGAAATATCCAGAACAGCAGGAATGAGTGCCGGGCATATTTATAACTACTTTGAAAGTAAAGAAGCCATTATAGAAAGTATTATTGAAAAAGATATGGAAGAAATGTTTTCTATATTTGAGCATTTTGAAGGGCAACCAGAAGATACGCTCACAGTATTATTGAACGGTTTAAATATCGGCGTTCAAAGGCATATGGATACCGGTGAATGCGCGGTTGATTTAGAAATGCTCGCTGAAGCTGGTAGAAACGTAAAGGTAGCTAAACTATTACGTGATGCCGACACGCAAGCGCGAAATAGAATGCGCCAATTGCTAATAAGTGAACGCAGTGTGATAAAAGGCATAGATGAGGTAGAGCTAGAAAGCCGTATTAATGTTATTTTTTCAGTAATGGCAGGCTTACTTTTGCGAAAAGTGCTTTACCCCGAACTTACCGAAGAGACAGTTTTAATTGCGCTTCGCCCGGCAATGAAAACGTTGTTAATGCCGTTTGAAGATTAAAATAGTGCTATTAAAATGCATAAACTATATGCCCGCTATATTAGCGGGTTTATAGTATTAACAACCGTTTAAAGTAATACCAAGCCGCAATAATACTTAATCATTTTGTGGGGCTAAACGCCTCGCTATTTACGTTAAAAAACTCTCATTTACGACTGCATGAATGCAGAGCAATGCAGTAGAAATTGCCGATAACAACTAAATAGCGAATTGTTTTCCTAGCTATCAAGACGTTTTTCCATCTTCAAAATAGATCACTTAATTAGGCGAATGGGTATAGTTATGTTCAAAAGCGTTCAATAGACCAGTTTAGAGCCACAACGGCAATACCTATAGACCCTGCAGGCATTAACCATTTTACATACCAAGCGGTTTTTCTAAATGCAATTAATAAAGGCAACGCTACTAATAAAATACTTAGTTGGCCAATCTCTACCCCTAAATTAAATGCCAATATGCTCATTAATTGATAGTTACTCGACAAACCTAATTCACCAAGTACACTCGCAAATCCCATCCCGTGAAGTAACCCAAAAGCAAATGTCAGCCAGCCTAAACGCAAAACAACGGGCCAAACATTATTAAGGGCTGCAAACAATACAGAAATTGCAATAATTAGTTCAACCCAGCGAGTATTGAGAGATATTAAATCAAGCGCTGTTGCTGTAAGCGTTATAGAATGAGCAAGCGTAAATGCTGTAACAATCCATGCAGTGTGTTTGATAATGTGTTTTTTAGAGCTAATGGGCTGCCAGGTGTTTTTATCACGGGTTAAAACACAAGTTAGTAATAGCGCAATTAAAAATAAAATATGATCGATGCCTATCCAAATGTGTAATACGCCCTGATACACATATTCTGTAAAGGTATCTAAATAGCTCGACTGGTTAGTATTAAAGGTTTGGCTAGGCTCATTTATACTAAACACACGTGCTATGTTATTCACATTAACAATGACTTTATGATTTGCGTCATCTTGAAAAAAGGCTGAATACTTAAGCGTAATCTCGTTATTTGTTAAACACGAAAATGACACAGGTAATACCAAGTAAGGCTGATTAAAGTGCTCACTTACCTGGTAATTGTTATTTACAGTGAGTGCGCAAGTTTGTTCGTTTTGTTCTGCGATAAGATTGTTTTTTATAAATGCGTCAATTGAGTCGCGTTTTGCTTTTATTTCAGACCAGGTAATGTTGGCGTTTTGGTCTAAGTCGAGTGCTATAACGTGCTCTAAATCTGCAACATTGATTTCCCAATTGCCGCTGTATTGAGCTGTATTGTTGCTATTAAGCGTAATGTAGCCGGTGCTTAACTGGTGCGCAAAAGCTGCTGTTGAAAATAATAAGCTTAACAACATAATAGAAAATACGCGTATTAATATTCTCATAACATTTACATCCTTTTTGCTTGAACAATCAGCGCTTGGTCGATATTCATTTTAGCTTGTTGCCAGTTAATATTTGCCCAATACAAGGCTTTAGATTTGTTTGGCTGCACGTGAATATAATAGTTGGCGAGGTCACTTGCGTGAAAGCTGTCGTGGCGAATTTCTCTGAGCTCTACTCGTTGCTTCATGGCGTTTTGCCATTTGTATTGTGTTGTGTTTAGTTTTTTTTCTGCGATGGCTAAGCGCAGCAAAAGCGCATCTTCTAGATCGTGCGATTCTTTTAATAAATTACTTAATTTGGTTATCACTTGCTGTGGCTTGTTTAAGCCCAGTTGTATGTCTGCCCATAAAGCAATTAGGCTTACTGGAGAGTTTACTAAATTTATATTTTCAAGGTGCTTTAATGCGTTTGTGTAGTTTTGTAATCTAAAGCTCATTTCAGCTAGGACATGTTTTGTATTGAGTCCAATAGGCTTATTGTTCGTTAGCTTTAATAAAGATTGATAACTTCTTAATAAATTACCGTGCTGACTTTGCACGTCTAGTACACAAGTACTGGCCGTTAATGTGCTTACCCTTGTTATTAGTGCTAAGCAATGCTGTTTAGCAAGTTCAAACTGGCCTTGTGTCATGTACAAATTAGCCAGCAATAGATGAGTGTTGCTGTGATCAGGCGTTATTTTTAAAACACTATTAGCAGTGTTTATCGCATCATTAAACAAATGCTCTTTTTGTAAAACGCGTGCATACAAATAGCCTACCTGTGGCGTTGGCTCATTTAAGTATATTTCTGCGAGCCTGTTTTTGAGTACCCCTTGCATATGCTCCGTTTGTCCAACGAATTGACTTTTATTGACTAGATTTTCTATTTCATTTATCGATAGTGAGGCAGTTAAATCCGATTTAGTGACTGCTATTACGTCGTTGTCATTAGGTGTATAAGCCGCTGCAAAAAGCTCAAATGAGCACACTAAGCTTAATGTAATCATCAGGTTTACTAGAGGTGATTTCATATTTGTATCCTTAAAATAGCCATCCATGGCCAGTCAGCTTATTTACTGATTACTAATTAAATTATTAATATCTGTGTCTTTATTTGTAAACTCTCTTCCATTTACAGAGAGTGGCTCTGCATTCGGTGCTTGGTTAAATGCATCGCTAGTAAACTGAGTAAAGTCGACTTGCAAAGCTTCAATAGTGATATTAACCATTGCACTTACTTGGCTGTTAACGCCATCAGATACGCCAAAAGTAAAGCTATCTGTGCCCGTAACCTCTTTATTTGGTGTGTAAGTAAAGTTGCCATCAGCGTCAATATTTACCATGCCTAATGAAGGCTCACTGACCAATGAATAAGTAAGTGAATCACCTTCTTTATCTATGGCTGTAAGTGAGTCGGTAATATTCACCTCCGTTTGCGTTGTTAACATGATGTCGCTAACTGAAGGCGCTGTATTAACCTCAGGCAACGGCTTTTTATTGTCGTCATCATTGCTACACGCTCCCAGCGTTAATGCGCTAAGCAGAATACCTATATGCGTTATTTTTAAGTGTTGCATTAGTTTACTCCTTATTTAGAGCCCGCAAGTGGGGTAGCTAAGTACGGAAAGGTTGAGTCCATCATTGTTGCATCAACAGGTGCGCCATCGGTAAATGGTACTGTACCAACGCTTGCATCTTCGGGAGTACACAAGCCTAGGTCAGTATCTTCGCCTGCAACAGGAATAGGATGACATAAACGACCCATTACTACGCGCAGAGCAATATCAACAACATCATCGCCAGGGCGTCGGCCGTTTGGAAAGCCAGCTAAATCGTTTCCTGCAACACCAAATGCAGACTGCTCACTTTGCGCTGTTGCCGCGATGTTTGTGTTTAAACGAAGCATTTCAGAGGGAGTGACGGTTGCTTGTTGATTAACACCAGCAAAACCTGTTAAAAATGCAGTAATTAAATCGGTACGAGGAAAGTTTGTTGGGGCTAATGTTTCGAGGTTAGCGCCAAGTGTCGTATTAACAGCATCCTTGAATAAAATATTTAAAAGTTCAGGAAGGGCTGGGTGAGATACATAATCTAAAAACTGTCCATCGTCTTTGGGATGTGCTGTAGAGAAGGTATCCTTATCCTTTATGCCAATAACAAGCTCATTAACAAGTGGATTACCCAAACGCGATACTTGAGTAAGTGCACCACCATTAACTGCATTATTAGCAAATTTAGCATTCGGGTTTAGTATGCGAGCTTGTGGTAAACTTGCAGTGGTCCACGAACCAATAACGCCATTACCTTCGCCTACAATACAGCTTTTTGGTACTTCAATAGCAATTGATGTCACGTTTTTATCTGCAAGGTCGTCATTGTCAGCCGATTGGGTAATACCTCCAGGGAAGCCACCTGCATCACCAGCACCCGGAGCGCTGTCGCCCTCTACTGGTACGTAGTTTACTAAATCGAATGTTTTACCAAGGTTAACGACAAACGCATCTTTTCTTTGGCCAACAAATACTTGTGCCATGCTTTCACAACCCGGGATTGACACATTATATACAAATTGATCTGCGTAAGTTTGATAGTCAGCTTTAGAGGTAAATGTTTTATTACCAATATAATCAAGTGGCTTACTGAATGTAGATGTGCCCGTAGTGGTATTATTTAATGAGGTTGCAACACCTGTGCGCTGCGGCCCATTAATCATACTCAGAGTATATGATTCACTGAAGTTAGTTGCGCTATTATCACCGGCTGATACACCACCCACATTTTTGAGTGGTACAGAAACAGTACGCTGGTTGCCTTCTGGGCCTACAGCTAATTGCACACCTTGATTATCGTTTGGTAGCATGCTTTGGAAATCAAATGCAAAAGTAATGTCTTCAACGGCATCGCCATCGTTATCTATGTGTATGCTGTAAGTTGCATCTGGGTCCATTGCAAAATAATTAGGGCCGCCGTAGGCATCCTGTAATGGAATATAGTTTGCAATTAGTGTGACGTACTCTTCTTTTCCTTGTTCATAGCTATTAAATACATAAAAATCGGTAGAATCTAAGGTCGGAAAGCGACTAATATTTGGCGCTTCTCGGTGACTTGATGCGTTACTTGGTGCGCTAATAAAAGTGCTGCATATTACTACTGCGAGTATTGATGGTGTTAAAGCTTTCATGACTTTTTCCTTTAGTTTTAAATAGAAGTCATAGCTAATAACGGGGGGGAATTTAGATTGGATGCAAAAAAGTTACATTTTATTTAAATAAAAAATGGCTGCTTATATAAGCAGCCATACAAGGGGTTAAAGTAACACGAGTTCGGTTGTATAAAGTACCTCGGTAGGTAAGCCGTTTGGCGAACCACCTAAAGGCTCTAAACTGACTGCTAGCAGTGAGATATCGTCAGCGTTAAAGCGTTTATCTTTTAGCAAAAATTTACCGCCTTGTTTAGGTAATATACCTAACGAAACAGGTAAATCTTGCCCTTTTAAAATCATCCATAGTTGATAATCTTTATCTCTTTGGGCAACTAATTGACTACTGGCTTTAATAGTTAATGCATCTTCGTTTACTTCAATAAACCATAAAGACTGTTTATCTTGGTTTTGCACGAGTGCAATTTGCTGATATTGCGTCACTTCTTTGGCCGGTTGAATGACTAAAAATGCCAACACAATACACGCGGCGGTGGCTATAAACGACCATGTCTGCCAAATCGACGGCTTAGTTTGCACCACTGTTTGACTAGGCACTGTTTTTGACTCAATACCTTGCAAAATGTTTTCCCAAACAGAATCGCTAGGTGCTTGTGGTGTAATTGCACTTGCTAGATTATTAAGGTTTTGCTCCCACATAAAAATTGCCTCACGTGCTTTGCTTGAGCTAAGCAACAAGCGCTGAAAACGTTTTCGTGCCAGCCCCTTGAGTGTGCCAAGTACATATTGTCCTGCTAGCGCGTCTAACAGCTCGGGTTTTGTATAATTCATAATGTTAAACACCTCTGAAGTTGTGTAAGCCCGCGTCTGATCCAGCTTTTAACTGTGCCCAATGGCGACTCTATATGGTCTACTAGCTCGCTGTGACTAAGCCCCTTATAGTAAGCTAAATGAATGGCCTGCTTTTGCTGGGGTTCAAGCTGCTCTATACAGTTTACTAATTTAGTATTTTCGTCATAGTTGACATCGACGCTCTGAATATCAAAGTCATCATCTCCCATTGTTTGCTCTTTTCTTACTTTGTTGTAACGCAACGCATCAAGACTTCTATAACGTACTATACTTATCATCCAGCTTATGACGGTGCCTTTAGAAGCATTGTATTCTGAGGCGTTATGCCATATTTTAATGAATGCGTCTTGCAACACTTCTTCGGCGTGTGCTCTGTTAGAAAGCATATTTAAGCTAATGGCAAAAAGCTTTCCGCTTGTTTGTTGATACAAGGTTGAAAATGCATGCTTATCACCCTGTGATGTATCGTATAACAGAGACAGTAAATTATCGTTTTCCATAAATATCCTATTTATTTTTATTCTCTTTTTAAAAACGGTTGAGGCTAGAACTTGGATGCAAAAAAGTTAAGTAGCTTGCAACAGTATACTTTTCGCTCTTTTTTGCAATGACTATCTGTAGTTTATTATTTGGTATGATTCTGTGAGTTTAAAAACTATATTAGAGAAAAGCATCTGTAATGGTTGAGCCGATTTTTGTTTATAGCAGAGTCGCTACGCTAAGTTACACTTAAAATAAATTAGCTTGGTGAGTCAGATTTACTAATATGGAACTAAGACTTAGACTTAGTTAGGTACTACTATGATACGTGTGAAAAATTAACACACCCATTGTGTAAAAAGAGCAAAGCCCATACAAACCAAAAAAGACGGTATTTAAATAGCTACTAAATATCAATAACATAAATAAAAAGTGGTGCCATATGCTTTACCGTTTTGTGGCTTGTAAATTGCAAATACAATTATAAAAGCTGTTTGTTAATTAATGAATAGCAATAAATATAAATGGAGATCTTATGTGGGCTGCAATTAGTTATTTGATATTAGCGTGTGTACTTATTTTTATAGGGTGGGAAATACATTCAATTTATTTTTCGTTATTTTTTTACTGGACCGCGCTATCACTGTCATTGGTCAGTGGGGCATACATTTTTAATATAGGTAAAATTTTCAGAAAGCGAGAAAACGGCGTTATTCCATTTTATATACGCTGGGCGTTTATTCCTTTTTTATTGGGGGCGCAAGTGTACAACGCGTGGTCGCGTAAGCATGATAAAGTGCCACCAATTCAGCAAATTAACGATAACCTTTTTTTAGCATGCCGCTTATTTCCCTCGGATATAGACACGTTAAAAAGCAATAATATTACCGCTATATTAGATGTTACTTGTGAGTTTGACGGTTTAGAGTGGAGCTCGACACAAGAGCGTATTAACTACTTAAATATCCCAGTACTTGATCATAGCGTGCCAACACACTCTCAGCTTAACCAGGCAATAAATTGGATTCATCATCAAATCCAAAAAAACAATAAAGTGGTTGTGCATTGTGCGTTGGGCCGCGGACGTTCAGTGTTTGTAATGGCTGCTTACTTACTTAGTCAAAATAAACACGCCGACGTGCATGATGTGCTTGCCCAAATTAAAGAAACACGTGAAACCGCTAATCTAAATAAACGCCAACTGCGCCACCTAGCAAAGCGACACAAAAGTGGCGAACTAGTAATTAAAAATCGTGCATTTCTAATTGCAAATCCCGTGTCGGGTACAAAAATATGGCAAGAAAAAGAGCAATTTATAATTGCACGCCTGTCAACTTATTACGATTTAACCGTAATGACCACAAGCCCAGACATTAATGGTATAGAGCTTGCCAAACAAGCGCTTGGTGAAAACCCTGATATTGTTATTGCCTGTGGTGGCGATGGAACAGTAGCGGAAGTTGCGAGCGTATTAGTTAATTCACCCTGTAAGTTGGGTATTATTCCGCTCGGGACTGCTAATGCGCTTGCTCACGTTTTAATGGGAATAAGTTCAAAATTTATACCTGTAGAGCAAGCGTGTGATTTAATTATTGATGGTCAATCTACGTTAATAGATACGGCATATTGTAATGACGATTTAATGCTACTTTTAGCCGGGATAGGTTTTGAACATGCAATGATTGAAAAAGCTGACCGCGAATTTAAAAATAAATTTGGGCAACTCGCTTATTTAACAGGATTTTTTCAGGCGTTTTCGGAACAAAAATCGCAACAGCTCAACGTTAAATTGGACGATAACGACCCAATGATGATCACTACAAGCAGCTTTGTTGTTGCTAATGCAGCACCGTTTACAACGCTACTTGCTCAAGGGGGAGGGCAGCCTAATCATAGTGATGGGCTACTCGATATAAATTGGCTTATACCCAATAAAGAAAATTCCACTACGGTACTGAGTATTGCCGAGCTTATGTTTAGCAGCATAACGCAAAGCCATTTAGCCATTAATTCTCAACACACAAATGCTAAAAAAGTCGAAATATCTTCAGAGAACGGAATTAAATATGTCATTGATGGCGAAGTGAAAACGGCTGATAGGCTTGTTATTGAAATACTGCCAGCATCGCTTAATGTGATCAGTAAGGAAATTTAGTAAAACTAAAATATAAAGGCGCATTAAAGTGCGCCTTTATTTATATTTTTACTTTTTTATTGATGGCCAAACAAAGTCAGTTGTATCTGGAGCCTTGTTTGTTGTTTTACGAGGTGCGCTTTTTGGTTTGCGAAGTGGTTTGTTATTTATTGTATGAATATATAACGCTTCAACTTTGTCTCTGGCCCACGGGGTTTTGCGTAAAAATTTTAAGCTAGATTTTATGCTTGGTGCATCCGTAAAACACTTAATTTTTACTTGTTCGCCCAGCGTTTTCCAGCCAAGTCGCTGCTCTAACTCGACCAATATTTGTTCTAGTGTGATCCCATGTAGTGGGTTTTTAGGTTGATTATCCATAGCCATACTGCTTATTTAAACTATGCTTATTGTAGCTTAAATACAATAAGCAGGCTATTTCACTGTAATCTTTTTAGGTCGATTTGGGTAAATAACTTTCCCTTGCTCATTGAGCTTAAGCCACATTAATGCGCTATTGGTTTGGTTGGGGTTTTTGGCACCGCACAGTAAATTGAACGTATCAACGCTAATTAATGCGCCTTCACTATAGCGTTTGTCGTCGTACCAACACATTGTTTGGTGCTGAGTTAACTGACTTGCGTTCACAAAAGTGCGGCTGTTATGCGGCTCGGCATTACAAAATAACGAGAGTGATAAGCTTAAAAAACAGGCGGATAGAATTATTAATGCGCGCATAACATTCTCCTAAAATTGACTTTAAAAATAGTACGTAATGCTAAAAAACATGCTAGTGTAATATTACACACTAAAAAATAAACAGAACAATAAAAGGTACACACACATGAAATTTAACCAGCTGATGATAGATGAATTCACATTACTTGCAAAGTTTCCGCTTGATAGCAAAATGCAGGGTATCAAATTACATTCTGACGCAGAAGCAAGCTTGATAGAAGCAGCACAACGATTATTTGATAAAGGCGTTATAGATAGCCCTGATGGCGGTTACTTAACGGATTTGGGTTTAGATTTAATTGAGCACGTTACGATTATTCATAGCGCGCTCAAAAGTTAAGCTCAGCAGTATTTAGGTCGCATCGGGTTGATTTTGCGGTGCGGCATCATTAAACGCAGCTAATTTATTACATCGTTCATAAATGGCTGCAATTTTTGGATAACGACTCATATCTACATTAAAACGAATAGCATTAAATACCTGAGGTACCAAGCAAACATCAGCAAGGCTTGGCTTGTTTCCAACACAGTAATCGTCGTCTCCAAGTAGTATTTCTATTTTATCAAAACCTACTTCAACCCAATGTTTGTACCAGGTGTTTTTAGCATCATCGTCTACTTTTAATTCATTCGACAAATACTTAAGTACTCGCAAATTATTCATTGGGTGAATATCACACGCTATTGCAAAACTTAAGTTTCTTATTTGGGCTTTTTGCCAAGCAGAGCCGCTAATTAATGGTGACTGTGGGTATGTTTCATCAAGCCATTCTAAAATAGCTAATGATTGACCAAGTACACCTTCATCTGTTTCAAGGGCTGGTAAAAGCCCTTGTGGGTTTAGTGTTAGGTAACCTTCCTCAAGCTGCTCTGATTTTAAAAGATTTACAATTGCGAGCTCATGGTCAATTTTTTTTAGGTTTAACGCAATACGCACTCGGTATGCAGCTGATGAGCGAAAATAACTGTATAGCTTCATAATTAATCCTTGTTGCCTGAATAGTGTTTTTTAATTGTTCGCCAACAATCTGTGTAATTTGGTTGGCGCTCATTACCTTCTAATGCGTATTTAGTTGGTGAAATGACATAACGTGATTCAAACATAAACGCTAAGGTATTTTCGTATTTTTGTGGAACCAGTTCCGCATTAGATGCTTTTTCAAATACATCCGCTTCAGGTCCATGCGGAGACATACAGTTATGAAGACTTGCGCCACCTGGCACAAAGCCATGCTCTTTTGCATCATATATACCTTCAATTAACCCCATAAATTCACTCATGATATTACGATGATAGTAGGGCGGACGAAACGTGTTTTCAGCAACCATCCAACGCGGTGGAAAAATGACAAAATCAACATTAGCCATCCCTTCAGTAGCTGATGGCGAGGTTAAAACGGTAAATATAGACGGATCCGGATGGTCAAAGCTTACTGTATTCATTACATTAAATCGCGATAAATCGTATTTATAAGGCGCGCTATTACCTGTCCATGCAACAACATCGAACGGGGAATGCTTAATCTCACAGCTGAATAAGTTGCCATTAAATTTTGACACTAGTTCAAAATCACCTTCTTTATCTTCAAAAGCCGCAACTGGGTATTGAAAGTCACGGTCGTTGGCATAGCCGTTTGCACCAACCGGGCCTCGCTCTGCAAGCTCCAAAGCATGACCATAGTTTTCGCAGATATAACCACGGGCCGTTGATTGTATTAAATCAACAGAAAACTTCATTCCTCGGGGTATAACTGCAACTTCACCTGGTTTTACACAGAGCTTACCGCATTCTGTATGCAGGAGTAGCTCGCCTTGTTGGGGTACAAATAGCATTTCACCGTCAGCGTTGTAAAAGTAGCGATCAACCATAGACTTGTTAGCAACATAAACATGAATACCGATGCCAGATTGCCCATTAGCACTGCCGTTAGCAGCCATTGTTATGAGTCCATCTAGAAAATCAGTTGGCTTTGTAGGAATTTCAACGGGGTTCCAGCGAAGCATAGTCGGAGGTGTTACGGCTTCAGTTATAGGCGCAGTTCGAATCAAGCCGTTATCAACAGCGGTGTAATCACCTTGCACTACCGAAGGGCGTAACCGATACAGCCATGTTCTGCGATTTGCGGCTCTAGGCGCGGTAAATGCTGTAGAGCTAAATTGTTCAGTGTAAAGATCGTACTTAACTTTTTGAGGAGTAAATTGCCCTATAGGCAAGGCACGGGGTAGCGCTTCGGTTTCAAACTCATTACCAAAACCGGTCATGTACTTTAACTGTTCTGCCATTACTGACTCCTGTGAGAGAAGGCTAGTTTTATGTTTTATTTATTTAAGTTAAGATACTCTCAAGTGAGAGTAATTTCAAATTGCTCTATGAATGTGTATGTAAATATAAATGAACAGCTAGTAAACCTATTTAACGGGATAACAATGAAACTGGATTTAGACACCTTTTTAGCATATCAGCTAATTAATGTAGCAGGTTTGGTAAGTAATGACCTTGCTAAGGTATACCAGACCAAATTTGACTTAACGATACCTCAATGGCGAATTTTGGCTAATTTAGCGCAATTTGGTCAAAGTAATGCCAAAAATTTATGTACGCAGGCAAATATGGATAAATCGACTGTGTCGCGTGCAATAAAAATATTAGTAGAAAAAAAGTTGCTAATAACTCAAATTAATTCAGAGGATAAGCGCGCAGCCATGCTTTCATTAAGTGAAGCTGGAAAAGATATGTATAAAAAAATAGTACCCGAGGCGTTAAAGTGGGAAAAAGAACTATTGGCTTCGTTAAACACACATGAACAAGGTTTATTAATAAGTGTACTTAATAAGCTAAAAAATAAATTACAGGCATAAAAAAGCCCATCAAATGATGGGCTTTTATCAAATAAACTAGTCTAACAAGTTAGATTAGAAAGTGTAACGTACGCCTACACGCATTTCCCATAATGACGCACCAGTTTGCACTGAAGTATTTGCGTTATTACCGTTAAAGCCTGAGTAAACGTAACGACCTTGATCATCTAAAGATGTTGAGATCATGCTTGCACCTACGAAAGGACCTTTCTTAAGTACGCCCCAGTCATCATTTAGCATGTTTGTAAGGTTGTCGATTACGAAGAATGCTTCACCTTTATGACCTTCCATAAAGCCTGGTAATTCTTGTGTAATCTTAAAGTTAAACTTAACAAACCAATCTGAATTTTGTTGGTTACGGCCTGCAATTTCACCGCGTTTAAGTCCTTCAGAAGCAATGAAGTCATTGAATTCATTGATTTCATCAGCCGACATGTCGTAAACAACGTTTGGATCGTTTTCAAGTGGGACGTAAAGTAATTGACGGCTACCATTCCAGCTTTCATCACCCCAAACACTATCGCTCCCGTCGAACGTGAAGCTGTAAGGTAAACCTTTATATGCTTCACCGTAAAGGTTAAAGCGTGTCTCAAAGCCATCTACAAACTCATGTTTGTAACCAAGTGTCATAGTGAAACGGTGCGGAATTTCATAATCTGAAGACGCAACACCAGGGTTACCAGGGTTTGAAAGCGCGATGTTACCGTAGTTAGAACCGGCTGTAGAGCTAGTCATTGGGTTTACATCGTCTGCATCTGTGTATGCATAACCAAAGCTAAAGTTAATGCCGTTGTCGTACATTTTGCTGATTGCAGCAGAAATAACTGAAGAATCACCGCTGTTACCACTTACGTTAGTAAGAAGTAAATCACCACCGCGACCATCGATTCTTTCATAAATAGGGCGACCATCAAACGTAGTTTCGCCACTATCTTGAAGTGAAATGTCACGCATCACAGCAGCATCTTTCTTCTTAGAGTATAAGTAGTCTACAGAAATTACGTATTCGTCTTCAGTTGTGTATGTAGCACCTAGTGAGTATTTCCACTCTGAAGGAATTTCAAAATCTGGGTCTACAGCATTAACTGTACCATCACCAGAACCAATTTCTGTAGCACCAATGATATCATAAAGTTCTTGTGGAACTTCAAAGCCAGGAGTTCCGCCATTTACGTTTGGAGTGTTAAACAAGTCAATAGTTCTTGAATCAGAATCATAATTACTTAGTTGACTCTCTCTTGTAGCGATTTGTGTAATACCGTCATTTGAGTATGAGTTAGACAGCCATACGTTAGGGTTACCACCAGAGAACAAGCCTAGGCCAGCACGAACTTCAAGCTCATCTGTTGCATACCATTGGAAACCAACACGTGGTTGCAGTAAGTCAATACCATCAAATGTAGACTGATTGCTGTAACCATAACGATTAGTGAAGTTCTCGTTAAAGTTAGGAACGTCATCGCTTGTGTACTTGTCGTAACGTAAACCAAACTGAATGGTTGCATCTAAGTCAGTAAATGCGTATTCATCTTGTACATAAAACGTGTGTTGAGCATACTCAAAACTAGCACCCGAATCAGTTGGATTGTTTGTTCCAGCTGAGTTGTTGTAGTAGATTCGGTCGGCTATACCTGATTCAAATTCATCGATTGAACCAAAACGGTACTCACCTTCAGTGTGCTGCACAAACAAGTTAAAAACGCTTAGATTTTCATATTCATAGCCAGCAGTAATAGTGTGTTGGTCTAAGTAATAAGTACCAGCAACTTTAAATGTAGTTGTGTCGTAATCTAGGTCGTTTGACTGACGAGAATCATCTGGACCAATGAATACAGTACCGCCATTATCAGTACGTATTTGCATTTCACCAAAGCTGCTTGCAGCATCTAATGACTGAACCGTTGCGTCTAACTCTGATTTACCTAAACGAACTTCAGTAGAAAAATCGTCTGACCAATCTGAATATACAGAACCAATGATTGATGTAAACTCAGCGCTTTGATCATAGAAGTGGTTTGATAAAGAAACACGGCTAGAACCAGTATCAGACTGAGAAATTGTGTTACCGTCGTTGTAGTTGTAGATTAAGTTTGCACGGTGATCTTCGTTGATGTTCCAATCTAGTTTTACTAAGATTTTTTCATCTTCAACAGGCATGCTTGATGGCATACCACCAACATCGTAACCATATACCGATTGAGCTGCATTAGTGATACGTGTAATGTCATCAGCTGTTACGCTACCAGTGTTTAAACCGTCGTAGTTAAACTGGCGAACACCTTCAAGTTTTTCGTATGAGGTGTATAAAAATAATGTATCTTCAACAAGCGGAAGGCCTACGTTGAAACCGTAACGTTTTTCAGTGTAGTTACCGTTATCAACTTCATCACCTTCAATTTCGTCGCCTTTCATTGAATCGCTTGTGTAATCGAAGAAAACACCACCGTGAACGTCGTTGCCACCAGATTTAGTTACAGCGTTGATGTTACACGATGTAAAGCCACCGTATTGAACGTCAAAAGGGGCTAGCTCAGCTGAAACTTGTTCAATAGAGTCGAAAGAGAAAGGGGCACGGATAGTAGGGTAACCGTTTGAGCTTAAACCGAAGTTATCGTTCATGCGAACGCCGTCAAGCGTTAAGCTGTTGTAACGTGGGTTACCACCACCACAGTTGATTGAACCACGGCTATCATCAATTGTGATACGTGGGTCAATACGGATGATGTCTTTTAAATCACGGTTGATAGCTGGTTGGTTTTCAAGATCCGTTAGCGTAAAAGTAGACGCAGGACCTGTACCACCAGACATAGCACTGATAGGAGCACCCGTAACTACAATTTGCTCGATGTTAGAGATATTCTCTAAAGAAGCATTTACCGGGTAATCGTTACCAATGTTAAGAATAATGTTATTGAACTCTTGGTCTGCATAAGTGTCAGAATCTACAACTACTCTGTATGGACCACCAACACGTAGGCCTTTAGCTGTAAAGTAACCAGCATCATTAGTTTCAGTTGTTTTAACTGAGCCTGAAGGAACGTGTAAAATTGTAATTTTAGTGCCAGCAGCAGGGTTGCCGTTAGGACCAGTGATTTGACCTTTAATTGCAGATGTTGTTTCATTTGCAATTGCAGCGCCACTAACACCAACACATGCTGCGATAGCAAGTGATAGGGCCGTTTTGCGTATTTGAGTTTTCATTTAATTTTCCCGTGTAGTTAATAATTAAATTTTTATATTTTTATTTTTTGGTTTTCAAAAAATAAACTAAATGCAGGTTTATATTTTAAAAACCATCGCTATTGTACCCCAATTGTTTGTTACAAATAAAATACAACTGCAATGTTTTTTTAATAAATAGTACAAATTTTGACTATTTTTACCTTTTTTTGAGTAATCACTCTATTAGCGAGCTCATACTACCGATGTTTTATGACAAACTTGTGAAATGTAAAACAAGCTTTTACAAAAAATCCCCGTGTGTAGGTTTTATGTGTCACAAATTACATAGATACTTTTTTTAACGCTTTTTCCAGCTCTTTAGCTGAAGGGTCAAACATAGCGTTTAACAAACCAGCCAATCGGACACCTGCTTGTAGCAGACGTGTTTTTACAATAGGTGTATTTTTATAAACATAGCTGTAGCCAACTTCTTCATTTGTAGATTTATAAAGTGCATTTGCTAAATTATGAGATTCTTCAATCCAAGTAGTTGGTGTACTTTCTAAATATTCTGCAATTAGTTCACTGTTATTAGTATTTATAAACTGCGCGTACTCAGTAAATGATAAGTTTTCGTTTTCAACTAATTTAGTATCCCATAAGCTGTGTAAGTTTGTATCTTGACCAAAAAACGACACTTTAATACGGTTTCCGCCTCTATCTTCGCTTCTTCCTGCATGGAAAGGTTGATGGCTATCACCAACTAAGTGAACTAAAAAACGTAAACTAAATTGCTTTGCATCTAGGCTGCTGTTTTTATCTTTGAGTGTTTTTATAGAATAGTGGATGCCTTCTAGAATATTGCTAACCGACTCTTTGTTGTTTGTATGGTCGTGATTGATTGTGAAGGACTTGTTAGGTGAGGCGTTAATGTAGTGCCAACGAGAAGATTGCTTTTGCCAAAATTTCCCCGGGTTTGAGCGCATCTCGTCAGGCCAAGTTGAAACCTGTGCAAGTGATTCACCCGCTAAGAATGGCTTAATAGCTGACTTTGTGGTGTCTGTTATATGAGATTCAGCAATTTTACCTACAACCCGGTGACCGTTTTGGCCCCAAGCAAGTGAATCGCTACTTGTAAAAATGGCACCTATTAAAAGCGCTGACGTTATCGAATATTTTACATTGATACGCATTAAGGTTCCCTAATTAATTTGGAGTGGTGTTGCTGCGTTGTAATAAGGTCAATTGTCCTTACTTTTGTTGAAATTAGGAAGGACTCAATAAAATTCATAATTTCTTATTCATATTTATTATAAATCAGTGCCTTAGCATCTATAGGTAAAATTACTTGTTGTAATAAGTAATTAAAATTGTTCAAATGAATAAGTAATGTATTTTAGGATGTCTTTAGCTTGAATATTAAAAATACGGTATTGCAAAAAACTTCAATTGTTACATTTTTGTTTATAGTAATAGTTTTTGCTTGGGTGTGTGGTCAATTAATTATAAATGACGATGAACTCGCTTTTCCTGTACTTATTGAAACATCAACAACATGTCGTACAACAGCGACCGCAAACGATAGTGAGCTTATTGTATTTACACCCTCTAAAAATATTGCAGTGCAACTTACACAGAAGTTGTGTGGTGATTATGTCGTTGCTAAACAGTACGGAGTGGTTGTTGGGTATTGGGGGTATAAAACATCAAGCAGTTTAGAGTTTGTAGGTAAAGGAATTGCAGACCTGATACTCGCAAAAAACAACATTATGGCGGCTTTTAAAGCTGAATCTACCTATAATTATATGCCCGTTGTTGGTTTTTCTGATTACACTGCATTCTTTATATCTTCAAAAGAAAAGCCAATTATTTCAAAATCTTATTTTTTAGACAAAAAAATAGGGCTGCTTGATTACCCAACGAGTCGCTCAGGGCATATTCTTCCAAAACAGGTCTTTAAAGATCTCGATATAAATATTGCAAATTTAAATATTTTGTACGCAAGTTCTCATAATGAACTACGAGATTTATTAGCCAACGGTAAAGTAGATATTATTGCGTCGTTTTGGAAAGAAAACGATAAAGACCGTTTCTCGAAAAACTATATCACCCCATTAAGCAATAACATAACAGGCACACGTTGGTACTTGAAAATGCAACAAAACAACACAGATTTGTTATGTGCTGTACAAGAACACCTAATGGCTATGTCTAAAGACCAAGAACTTCATTATTATCAAAATGTTTCGCCCTTTTGGCAATGTGAGAATAATACAGCTGTTTTTAAGATAGGTGAAGATAATGAGTAGGCTTAAATTTTCTGCAATGTCCTCATGTATTTTTTTAATGCTTTCTTTAGTGTTTTATATATCTATGATTAATAAAACAGAGCGTGTTAGCGAGCAGCAAAAGGTCCAAATTGAAAAACAAATTGCACTAGATTTACCATTACTCGATTTGCCAAATGAACTGTATAAGCATGCAGGTAATAAAGATGCTTTAGTTGGCTATATTGACTCACTAAATAGTTATCTAAGAATGAGTAACTTGCGTGTCATCGATATCAGTACAGGCGAGATTGCTCACAGCGATTTAAAGGCAAAGCAATTTATCAGTAGCTTAGCGACGAGTGAAGGCCCTGTGAATATTATTTTTAGTGTAGATGAGCATTACTTGACACCTAGTAATAAAATCTTTTTTTTGTTTTTTTTACTTATCAGTCTCTTTGTTGCTGTGTGGTTAAAAGTGGTAGAAAGTAAGAAAAGCAAGCTAAGCTTAAACAAGAGTATTAACTCTGCTGCATCAATGCCAATGCCTTTAGCGGTCATAATTGATTTACGCAATAAAACACTTTCACATAGTTATGATAAAGAGCACAGCGTTCAATTAGCTAATAAGCCATTGTGTTTTTACCTAGCCCTTGTTGAGTATTGTTCAGCTAATGGTGATGTTATTTTAAATCATAATAAAAATGTACCCGATGAGCTTATTGAACTTGCCAACAAGTATTTTTCCCGATTAACAGAGCTAGGGCATACGATAAGGAAGCGACCAAACTTCAATAATAGCCTTGAAAAAACGTTGAGTGAAATAAGGGCTTCGCTTGACGACGTTTTGAATGAATATCCTGAGGAAAAAGAGATTTATTACCCTCCAAAAGCATATGGAGAAGGCTCTCGCTCTCGTCTGCACAGCTACGGGCTCATAAATATTGCAAAGGGAAATATTGAAATAATAGGGAAGTAATATTACTTCCCTATTATTAACCGTGTTTATTTAGGAGCAAACTCAGCCGCTTTTATTGGACTATGTTGCGATATAAATGTTTTAAGTGCTTGGGCGTCAGTTTCGTCAGTGCTAACAAAACCTTTTAGCGTATTTATAGTTGGGTAACCATCACCGCCCGATGCGTTATAGCTATTTAAACTCATGCGGTATGTTTTACTTTTATCGAACGGTTTACCGTTAATAAATACGTTTGTAAGCTTACCATTTTTGCGGTCAAACGAAAGCTTGTGATATTGCAAGTAAGCACCAGCGTCTGCTGGGAAGCTTGTTACTGTATTTAAGTAGTCCCATAGTTCAGCACCTTGCCAATCCATATACGTTATACGGTTTTTAAAAGGGTGAACTTTTAATATGTCTTTATAGCTTATTTCACCGGCATCAATTGAGCTGCGAATACCACCGCCACTGATCAAACCAAAATCTGCACCTACCACATTCATTTGTGCTTGGATGATAACGCGAGCAAGGTTTGTTTGTTGATAGCGTACTTTGTTTCTATCACCTTCTAATCTTGCATCAACAGAGCCAATAGTCCCCTCAATTTGTTTAGCACCAATCGCTTGGTATTTAGCTAAAAACGCTTTTAATGACGGGTCTGGCTTAATATATTCGTTCGCAAGTACCTCTTTTAATGTGCCGTCAGCTTGTGTTTTTTCTACATATAAATTAACTGGCATTAATTTATAATCAAGTAGGCTCAATTCACCATTTTCTAATTTGAACTCAGCCTTACCAACGTACTTTCCCCACTCGTGGGCTTGCATTATCCACGTGCCATTTTGCTGATCAGGATTACAAGCTAAGCCAGGTTTAAAACTATCATCGTTTACATTTTCTGATGCCATACACACAGGCTCTTGTGAGTGGCCACCTATGATCATATCAAGCGTATTAGCAGGCAATGAGCGAGCAAGTGTTACATCCCCCGGTGCGTTAATGCCATGTTTAGCATCAATAAAGTGGCCCATGTGAGTAACAGCAATAGTAATGTCTGGGTTGTATTTTGCTTTTATCTCTTTAGCTAGGTTGGCTGTTACTGGAACAGGGTCTTTAAATTCTAAGTGACCAATGTACTGAGGGTTTCCTATTTTTGCTGTATCGGTTGTAGTTAAACCTATCACGGCAATAGTTAAGCCATTTTTTTCAAATATTTTATAGGCGTCAAAAGCGTTCTTACCTGACGACTTTTCCACTATATTAGCCGATAATAGAGGGAAATTAGCCCAGTTTTGTTGCTTGGCTAAAACACTAAGTGGGTTATCAAATTCATGATTACCTAATGCCATTGCATCGTAGCCGAGTAAAGACATCCCTTTAAAGTCAGGCTCTGCATACTGTAAATCAGATTCTGGTATACCTGTATTTATGTCGCCACCTGATAGCAGTAAAACGGCATGACCTTTTATTTTCGCTTCACTACGTAATTGATCCAGTAGTGTTTTGCGAGCAGCCATACCGTATTCGCCTTTTTCGTTATGCCAAAAGCGACCATGATTATCGTTAGTATGAAGAACGGTTAAGTATTGTGTAGAAGATGTTTTTTCATTAGTTGTGGCAGATGTGCATCCCAGTACACCCAAAATGATCGAAAAAATAAAAATTATGCGCATAAAATACCTGTGTATTAAGTTGTACTTAATGTTGTAGGTGGCTAGTTTAAACTAGTTTGAAATATAAAAAAGGCAGATATTTATATTTTTGGCTAATTACGACTCGTAGCCGCATTTTCCCTGCGTTTGAGTTCTTGGCTAGCGTAATGGGATTTTTCGTGTTTTGTAGCAACCATCCAATTTAAAAAGCTTGCTGGGAGTTTGGTGTATGCTTCGCCTTTGTGTAGGCCAAAGTCGCAAATTGTGTGTGGTGTGTGTGTCATGTGTATCCGTTATCTCTGTTATTTAATAATTAACAATGAGCAAAGTTAAACATTTACTCGGTTTACATATTCATAGAAAATATAAATCAATATTGTGTAATTGAAATGTTACCAGAACGGTCTAATTTGTATCAACTATCTTAATGCTATCGATTTTCTTAGTGTGTAGCATTAACCTAAACAAAACTTATTTTTAAATAACTATAATAATAGGATCTAACATGAAAAAACGTTTACTGTGTTCATTGCTCGCTTCATTAAGCTTTGCTAGCCATGCAACCATAGTCGAAATGCAAACTAGCCAAGGCACAATTGAGATTAATTTATTTGACCAGCAAACACCAAAAACCGTAGAAAACTTTTTAAGTTATGTGCAAGACGACTCATACAATGAAACAGTTATTCATCGTTCAATAGACAATTTTGTAATTCAAGGCGGTGGTTTTACATTTTCAGACACACTTGACCCAATAACAACTAAACCTGCTGTTATCAATGAACCTGTATTTTCTAATGTTAAAGGTACTATTGCCATGGCTAAGTTAGGGGGCAACCCTAATAGTGCTACTAGCCAGTGGTTTTTTAATATGGCGAATAATAGTGGGGGAAGTGCGGCACTTGATACGCAAAATGGTGGGTTTACAGTGTTTGGACAAATCACAGCAGAAAGTCAGGAAACGCTTGATAAAATTGCGGCCCTTGTTCATTGCGGTGAAACACCAGTAGTCGATATAACAACAGAGCAATGTGCGAGCAGTGATGTGTCTATTAGTAGTGCTAATTTAGTGACAATCCAGAGCGTTACTATATTAGACGACGATCCTAATTCGGCAGCCGGATTGACCGTTGTTGAAAATACACTGATTGACGCGGATAACTCCGGTAGCTCAGATGGAAGTTCGGGGGGAGCGCTAATATGGTTACTGAGTGCTTTTTTACTAGCTGTTCCACGCCTTAAAAAGACGAAGTAACCTCATTCAGAGCAATATAAACAGCGCAGCTAGTATATAGCTGCGCCCTATATTAAATAAATAGCCGCCAAATCATCGCAAGCCACATCGCAAATACAGACACGCAGCCAATTAAAAACACGTTAAATCGAGCTCTTACGTTATTTGATCCTAAATGAATAATGCTATGTAATATGCGTGTTATTACAAATACGCAGGCCAAAATTGCAACCACAACGCTTGCACTGTTTAATTGCAAAGCTAACAAGCAACCGGCGTAAAATAAAACGGGTATTTCAAACTGGTTAGTAAAGTTTCTATCCGCAACCCTTACATGGTCACCTGCGTTATCTAATCGCATCGTTGCAAAGTCGTTTAAGTTTAACTGTTTATTTTTAGCTGCTGCAAAGCGTCTTCTCCCCATAATAATCATTACAGCCAAAGACAGGGTGACTTGCACAAACATGGCAAGTATTATTATTTTTTCCATTGTAGTTCCTTGTTATTGTTTTAGTCAGTATGCAGACATTTTTCACAATGTGTTACACAAAAAAGCGTTAACTGCTAGAAAGTATTCAGTACAAAGTGTTAGTTTATATTATCAAACCTGCTTTTGAATTAGCATAACCTTTTTTGCATCATGCTTTTAATGGAAATAAAATGAAAAAAATTATTTGTCTCAGTGCCATCGCACTCGCTGTTCTCAGCGGTTGCTCGAATACATCTTCATCAGTAGCAACCTCGCCACAAGCCTCGTTACTATCAGACAGTTTAGTGGTTAGCCCAAATGATAATAGAGAATATAAAACACTAAAGCTTGCTAACGAAATTGAGGTTATTTTAGTGTCTGATCCAAGCGCAGAAAAATCTGCTGCTTCACTAAGTGTGGGGGTGGGGTTACTGCATGATCCTATGTCTCAGCAGGGTATGGCGCATTACTTAGAGCATATGCTGTTTTTAGGCACAGAACGTTACCCTGATACAAAAGGGTATTCAGATTTCATGACCAAAAATGGCGGAGCGCACAATGCCTACACGTGGCTCGAAATTACAAACTACATGTTCAAAATAAACAACGATGCGTTTGACGAAGGACTCGACCGTTTTTCTGACTTTTTTAAAGCCCCTAAGTTATACCCAGAATACACAGAAAAAGAAAAAAACGCAGTGAATGCTGAGTGGTCTATGCGCCGCGAACTGGACTTCTTTGGCCAATTTAAATTAGCGCGTAAAATGATGGGCGAGCATCCAGCTAATCGCTTTTTAATTGGTAACCTAGAAACACTAGGCGATAAAGAAGGTAGTTCGCTTCATCAAGAAACCGTTGATTTTTACAATAAATATTATTCGTCAAATATTATGAAAGTCGCACTTATTTCTAATTTGCCAATCGCAGATATGGAACAAAAAGCGCAAAAATACTTCGCTGACATTAAAAATAAAAACATCGAAAAGCCAAGTGTTACTGCTAATTTAGATTTTGATAAAGCGGGCGGTAAACGCGTATTTTACTCGCCAAATGAAGATGTAAAACAGTTAAAACTTGATTTTACAATTACCAACAACAGTGATGAGTTTGCTGTTAAACCTAACCGTTTTGTTTCATATTTATTAAGCAATGAAATGCCGGGTAGCCCAGCACAAATACTAAGAGATAAGGGCTGGGTTTCGCAGCTAGGGGCATCAGCCTCTCCAACACAATATGCAAACTATGGTGCCTTAACGGTCGATATTGAGCTTACTGATTTAGGTATGCAAAACCGCGAAGCAATTGTTGCAGTGGTTATGCAATACATTGATTTAATAAAAAAAGAAGGGGTTAATAGCAAGTACTTTAACGAAATACGTACCTCGCTTAATAACCAATTTAAATTTTTAGAAAAGGGCGACGAGTTTAACTATGTAAGTGCTCTAACAGGCAGCATGCAAGTTTACCCGCTTAATCACACGATTAACGCGCCTTACCACTATGCAAAGTTTGATGCTGACGCCGTTAATGATGTTCTAAACCAGCTCAACGCAGATTCACTGCGTATTTGGTACATTTCACAACAAGAAGAAACAGACTCTCAATTATACTTTTACGACGGCAAATACCGCATAAATGACATTAGTGATGATGAAATAGCAAGCTGGAATAAGCCAAGTGAGTTTAAATTAGCGCTTCCTAGTGTTAATAATCTATTACCTGAAAGTTTTGCAATTAAAACGGCTGAATTTAAAGAGCAAAAACACCCAGAGCTTGTTTACGATAAGCAGGGCGTAAAAGTATGGCGTCAAGCAAGTCAAAAATTTGCTGAGCAACCTAAAGGGCTCGTTGAGGTTTACATAAATACACAACCGGGTCTGAGCGACATAAGTGCTGAAGTGCTTTACTCTGTTTGGGCTGATTTATATAACATTCAGCAAAGCCAATTAAGCACTGAAGCTGCTGTAGCCGGTATGGGCGTTAGACTTGCACCAAGTAATGGGCTTGTATTATCACTTAATGGGTTCACTGATAAGCAAGATGTATTGCTTAAACAGGCTTTGAGTGGATTAGACGTTAAGGCTACTTCACAAGCTTTCGAGCAAGCTATTGACCGTTACACGCGTGACTTATTGAATCAACAAAAGCAATTTCCTTATGCTCAAGCGTTTGGTGCTTATTCTAAGCTAACACGCACAGGCAGTTTTGATACTGATGAATTAATCAAAACCGCAAAAACATTAACTGTTGCTGATCTTACAAAGTTAAAAGAAGCCACATTCTCTAATAATGATTTGCGTGTATTTAGCTACGGTAATTATAACCAGCAAGATATAGAGTCAATGGCTGGTGAGTTAACAGCCGTTTTACCTAAAAATCATACGGTGAGCGAGTTTGCTCGTAGTAAAGCGTGGTTGCCACAACCGGGTGAAACGTTAGTATTACAAAAGGATATAGATGTAGCCGATGTTGCCGTGGTTGATATGACCGTTCACCCAATACCGGGTTACAAACAAAAGGCTCAAGCTGCTGTATTACGCGATCATTTTAGGACGATCGCATTTGACAAAATGCGAACAGAAGAACAACTCGCTTATGCAGTAGGTGCTATTGCAAGCTCAATCGAAGATTATTCTGCTGTTGGTTTGTTTATACAAACCCCTGTAAAAGGGCCTAAAGAAGTACAAGCTCGCTTCGACCAGTTCAAAAAAGAGTACGCGGTAGAGCTCGATAACATGACAGAAGACACATTTTTACAACTTAAAAATGCGACTTTGGTGTCACTTAAAGAGCAACCAAAAAACTTAAATGATGAAATGGGTCCTTTAATTAACGATTGGTACCGAGAAAACTTTAGTTTTGACTCAAAACAAAAGTTAATTAATGAAGTAGAAAAAGTAACGCTTGCAGATATAAAACAGTACTACAAGCAAACTATGCTAAACCCACAAGCAGCGCGTTTAAATGTGCAGCTGCGCGGTACTAAGTTTATTGAAAGTGACTTTGCTGATTTACCTAATCAAACCAAAATCACTACGCTTGATGCTTATTACAATGGCATTAAGTTACAAAAATAAGATTGATAAATAAGTCAAAAAATAAACCCCAATGTACTGATACATTGGGGGTTTTTATTTATTTCAATATCTACAAAGTACTTATCTCATGCTTTAAAATTCATAACAGCCAGCGATGCTGCTATTAATGTGTAAGGTAATTGCATAACTCCAAAGTTCATTAAGTTACAACGAGAACGTAGTGCTGTAAGCATGGTGAAGTCTGAATAAAAAAACGCGTTGCTGCAAATGGTGATACAGATAATAACAATGTTTATTAGTGTCTATTATTAAAGTTAGATTTTAACAGGGTAGGCAAGGCGGTTATTAGTGATGATAAAACCGCCATTGATATATATGGTTATTAAAGTCGTGCTTGTTCTATTGCTTTGGCTACATCTAAGTTTATGTTTAGCCACGTTTGCTCAAGCGTGGCTACTAAAACGTCGTAGCCGTCGTCTTTTATGGGCACTAGGCGTGAGAAGTTATGCACACTAATCAAGCGGCGGCCGGTTTCTGGGTGAGTATAATATAAGCGCCATAGGCCAGAGATATCAGCATTGCCTTGCATATCACCATTAAAGTGGTGAATTTCGTACTCAAGCTCATAAAATGTTTGCTGATCAAGCTCGGTTATTACAGGTAGCCCTTTAATAACCATCCAAGACGGCATATTTTTAAATAAAGTTTGTTGGGCAGTGGCAGTAAGCATAACGTCAGGAGACTCGCCCCATAAATGATAATTTGCAGCATGAATTTGATTATTATCAATTTTCATCGCTATGCCTAAGTTGTTTAATGCGCCTCTTAAAACAACTGTTTGTACTCTCAACTGTGCGTTGGTTTCACTAACATTTCGTGATGATGAATCAATAGGCTGTTCAAATTGATAATACTGAGTCGCATTTTGTATTGCTGAGCTACAGCCCGACAATACTAAAAGCAAACTTGTTATGAGTAATAGCGTTTTCATTATTGCTTCCTTGGTATTGGATCTGCGGGCAGTGATTTGTCAAAAATTAGCATGTTTGGTTGCTCATTTAAGCCGCGTGTCAAAGGTTGTATTTCTTCACTTAAGCGCTTAAATTCACGCAGTGTTTGTTGTAATTGATGATGAAATTCAGACCCAGCCTGATAACTCGCCATTGTTTTATCAAATTGTCGCATGGTCACTTCAAATTGCTCCATGCTTTTGGTCATTTTTGCAAAGTTACGATTTATATCACCGGGTAAATTTTGAGTATCTTTTTCATTTAATAGTGTGCGCATTTCATTTGCAAGAGACTGGTAATCGGCAAAGGCAACTTGTATTTGGGCTAAGCTTTCTTCAACTTTTAAATTATTAACTTTGTTTAATACATCAGAAACCTGGTCGGCAAGTACGGTAATTCCGCTCGATATACTAGGAAAAACGGTATACTGGCCCAGTTTTTCAAACTCCGCTTCTGGGGCATCGGGGTACATATCAAAATCAACATAAACTGCACCAGTTAAAAGATTTCCGGGCTTTAAAGAGGCGCGCATACCAATTTCTATCCAGCCTTTTAAGCTTTCTTTCCAAAAGTCTTTAGCTGTTGCGCTGTGGTGATAAATACGCCCGTACTCTATTTTTATAAGAACAGGTACTGACGTGTTTGCACTTTTAAAGTGGGCAGGTTTACCATTAACAATTATGTTTGCAGGCGCTTCAACTACTGTACCAATGCGAATACCACGATATTCAACAGGGGCACCGGGTCTGAGCCCTCGAATTGATTGTTCAAAATCTATTATGTAATAGTCAAAGTCGTAAAAGCGTTCTTCTAGTGCTTCTTTATAGCTTTGGCTAAGTGAGAAATTGTGGCCATCGTTAGCTATTTCCCCCGGTGTTTGGTTATCGGGTAAGCCAACTGAAATTCCGCCTTTTAAAAGCTTACTTAAAGAGCCTGTATTAATATTTATGCCATCAGCAGATAAATCAATTTCTATACCGGCGTTGACCCAAAAAATCGAGTTGTTGGTAATTAAGTTTTGGTAAGGCGCTTTTATAAATATACCGTACTTCATTGCTTGGTTTTCCCAATCAAATGTTGCGGTTTCTATTTGGCCAATTTTATAATTCTTAAAAAATATTCCGGTACTAACATCAAGTACTTCTGCGTTATAACTAAGTAGTTTAAAGCGACCACCTTGCACGTCTTTGCCTATTAATGCAGGTTCTTCTTGCAGGGTGAAATTTTCTTTAAGTGTATTACTTTCGCCCGGTGCAAATTCTAAATATACCCCAGAGAGTAAAGTACTCATTCCACTTATGCCGGTTTCATCTATACGTGGTTTTACCACCCATATTTTTGCGTCGTCGGTAAGTAAGTCTTCATAGCTTTTATCTATTTGAGCCCGTGCAATCACACTGTCTTGGGAGTCGGATAAACGAACGCTGTCTATTTGCCCTATTTTTACACTGCGCACTTTTATTTCTGTTTTACCTGCAATAATGCCCTCGGCTTGCGGCATCTCAATATATATAGTGGGGCCTTTATTTGCTTGATATTGATAAAGCATCCACACGCCGACAAAAAGCGCTATGGCTGGAATAATCCAGATAGCAGAGATTCTTGGTTCATCTGTTACTTGGGCAGTTTCGGTCATGTTTTAGTCTCTGATGATTTATTTTTAGGTGAATCCCATAAAAGGCGTGGATCAAATGAATGAGCAGCCATCATTTGGCATATTACCATAACGGTAAAAAATGCAATGCCTAAGCCTGGTGTAACTGACATTAAATTACCTAGCTGTACTAAAGCCACTAAAATGGCGACAACAAAAACGTCAATCATTGACCATTTACCAATAAACTCAGTGAGTTGGTAAATTCTAGTGTAACTTTTTGTATGCCTGTTTGCAGGTTTTGTTACCATAATACACAAAAAGCTTAGTACAAATGCTTTGGCTAAAGGAACAACAACACTCGCAAAAAAAATGATACCTGCAATGGGATAAGAACCACTTTTCCAAAGTAAAATAACCCCACCAATAAGTGTGGAAGGGGTTTCATCACCCAAGCTTGTTGTATTCATAATAGGCAATACGTTGGCTGGTATATAGCAAACAATAGATGTGATGAGCCAAGCTGTTGCTTTTTGAACACTATGAGGATTACGTACATGTGTTTTGGTGTGGCATCGCTGGCAGACCTTACCTGTACAAAGCTGATGACACACATGACAGGCTTTAATATTTTCATCAATAGCGCGTTTAGCGTGCTCGGCACCTTCTAACACTTTTACTGGTTTTATTTGAGCCCATAACCTTGGGCGATTTAAGTGTACTAAAGCGGCAATGTATAAAATAACAAAGCCAGCATAAGCCCAAAAACTTGCCCCAAAGCTTATATCAGCCAAAGACATAATTTTAACCATGCTGACTAAAACACCAATTAAAAATATCTCAGACATAATCCATGGCTCAAGTGCCAAAGTAAACTTAAGCAATCTACGCGCAATGCCTTGTGGCAATGTTTTTAAAACACCTAAATGAAGGGGTATTAAAATAATTAATAAACTCATTGGTAAAGCAATAATGCTTAAATCAATAAAAAGGCCTAACAATTCACTATCGTAATTGAATAATATTCGGGCTGCGTCGGGGAGGGTGATAGTTTGGGTAATACCATTACTACTAAAGGATAAAAAAGGATAAAACATACTACTTAATAGCATTAGCAAAGCACTAAAGCTCAACGCCACTATGCGATTATCGTGGTTTACGTTGGCTTCGCATAATTTATGATGGCAATGCGGGCAAATCGCCATTTGCTTAGCGATAATTCTTGGTATATCTATGATCAGGTCACAGCAGGGGCAAACAGTTTGCAATTTAGTACCAAACAATAATGCATTTATTTGATTTTGCAATATTTGAAGCTGTAATACAACGCGAACTGTTAATTTTGAATACAGGCCAAGCCAGAAAGTATCTGATTGGCCTGCATTTTATATAGTGCGGGTTTTATCTTTTAAGGTTGGATTTGCAGCAGTCTGTTTAATATCAAGGAAGATCCTATTTAGTATGGTTATTCCCCATAAATTGGCGAGAGCGTAGTATTAAAGCCAAACAGGCGCTTCCCAAGGGGGGGCTTCCTAGGGGGCTATTTACTCTTTGTTACTCAGTTTTTACTTATTCTTACATGGTTGTAAGCCAGTAGAGTAATGCAGGAGCAGTTATCGAGCCCATTAGGTTAAAAATCTCGCGCCGCTATTATATAGCCCCTAGTTTGAACAAATTTTAATCCGCAAAGTTCAACCGACCCTAATCAAACACGGCAACAGTTTGGCGGGTAAGAGCAATAAGCTCACCTGACTGTGACCAAATACACCCGTCCTCTAAACCATATCCATCTTTAGAGTGATGCGTAATTGCTTCAAAGCCAAGCCACTCGCCAGGCGTTAAATTGGGAGACTGAACAAACTCTAAATACCACGACATACTACTTGCAGGTCCGGGTTGTTTAAACATTTGTAATAATGTTGGCGGCCATGCATCGGTTAGTGCAATTACATGCGCTTCTGTAATGGTTTCAGGTGTATGTTTAAGTCGCATCCACCCACCTAAATGAGATGTGTCTGCCCCTGTAAAAGGCATTGCGCCTTGCTGTGGGCACAAATCCACATGCTGAAAAAATTCAGGCATTTGGCCTTTTATGAAGGGTAACGTATAACGCTCGTTAACAGGGCTTAAACCTAACGACTTTGAAACAGGAACATTAATAGCTGACTCTCTATTTTTAGCAAAGCAAGCCTGCACGATTACGGCTACTTGCTCATTTTGAATTGCTTTAGCGAGTACTTGTGTACTGTTTTTACCCTCACGTAATACTTCAACATAAAGTGAAAAAGGGGTGTCGGCGAGTAAAGGCCCAACAAAATTAGTACTTAGTGAAAGAAGTCGGCGGTCATTATTCACTTTGCCTCTAATAGCTTGATATAACAATGCAGCTGATAAACCACCAAAAGCGGTTCTTCCTTGGCACCAATTTTCAGGAAATTGCATGGTAAGTGCGGATTGTTCGATTTTATCTGATTGACCTATTTTAGCGGCTTGCTCAAGTAGTTGGTCAAAATGCATGGGAAATATCCTTTAAAAGTGCAATTTAATAAATTTATAACACAACCGAACTGGTCAGGCCAGTATTTAAAGGTGTGTCAAACGCTCTAAAAATCATCATTCCTTACAATTATTGGGGTTATTTTGTAAATAAATCATAAAAAATGAATTTTTTTTCATTTTTACAGTTGAATTAGTTTTAGGGCATCCCTATTTACTAGTCATCGAACGAATTAACGTATAACGAATTTTGAAGTTGGAGAAGTTTCATGGGTAAAATTATCGGAATCGATTTAGGTACTACAAACTCTTGTGTTGCAGTACTTGATGGTGACAAAGCACGTGTTATAGAAAACGCGGAAGGCGATCGCACAACCCCGTCTATCATTGCTTACACGCAAGACGGTGAAACATTAGTAGGTCAATCTGCTAAGCGTCAAGCGGTTACTAACCCTACTAACACATTATTTGCAATTAAGCGTTTAATTGGTCGTCGTTTTGAAGACGAAGAAGTACAACGCGATATCGGCATTATGCCATTTAAAATCATTAAAGCTGATAACGGCGATGCATGGGTAGAAGCGGGCGGCGAAAAACGCGCTGCACCACAAATTTCTGCTGAAGTACTGAAAAAAATGAAAAAAACTGCAGAAGACTTCTTAGGTGAAGAAGTAACTGAAGCGGTAATTACAGTACCTGCATACTTTAACGATTCACAACGTCAAGCAACTAAAGATGCTGGTCGCATTGCTGGTCTTGAAGTTAAGCGTATCATCAATGAGCCAACTGCTGCTGCCCTTGCTTACGGCATGGACAAAAACAAAGGCGAAAACATTGTTGCTGTATACGATTTAGGTGGTGGTACGTTCGATTTATCAATCATTGAAATTGATGAAGTTGAAGGCGAGCATACATTTGAAGTACTAGCTACCAATGGTGATACTCACTTAGGTGGTGAAGATTTCGATAACCGCGTTATCAACTACTTAGTAGCAGAGTTTAAGAAAGACCAAGGCTTAGATCTAAAAACAGATCCACTTGCAATGCAACGTGTTAAAGAAGCTGCAGAAAAAGCAAAAATTGAACTTTCTTCAGCACAATCTACAGAAGTTAACCTTCCGTACGTAACTGCTGATGCAACAGGTCCTAAGCACATGAACGTGAAACTAACACGCGCTAAGCTTGAGTCACTTGTTGAAGATTTAGTAACTAAATCTCTAGAGCCGCTTAAACGTGCACTTGCTGATTCTGATTTATCAGTAGGCGACATCAACGACATTATTCTTGTTGGTGGTCAAACACGTATGCCTTTAGTACAAAAAACAGTTGCTGATTTCTTCGGTAAAGAGCCACGTAAAGACGTTAACCCTGATGAAGCTGTAGCTGTAGGCGCGGCAATCCAAGGTGGCGTACTAGCAGGTGATGTTAAAGACGTACTATTACTAGACGTTTCTCCATTGTCTCTAGGTATTGAAACAATGGGTTCTGTAATGACAGCGCTTATTGAGAAGAACACGACGATTCCTACTAAGAAATCACAAACGTTCTCAACAGCAGAAGATAACCAGTCTGCGGTAACAATTCATGTGTTACAAGGTGAGCGTAAACGTTCAAGCGACAACAAATCTTTAGGTCAATTTAACCTTGAAGGTATTCGTCCTGCTCAACGTGGTACACCACAAATCGAAGTAACATTTGATGTTGATGCTGACGGTATCTTACATGTATCTGCTAAAGATAAAGACACAGGTAAAGAGCAAAAAATTACTATTCAAGCGTCTTCAGGTTTAAGCGATGAAGAAGTTGAAAAAATGGTACGTGATGCAGAAGCGCACGCTGAAGAAGACAAAAAGTTTGAAGAGCTTGTAGCTGTTCGTAACCAAGCAGATGCAATGGTTCACGGTACACGTAAGCAAGTTGAAGAAGCGGGCGATGCTTTACCAAGTGAAGATAAAGAAGCGATTGAAGCGGCAGTTGTAGACTTAGAAGCTGCAATTAAGAGCGACAACAAAGACGAAATTGAAGCTAAAACGCAAGCACTTGCTGAAAAGTCTCAAAAGTTAATGGAAATTGCTCAAGCTAAAGCACAGCAAGGTCAAGCAGACGCAGGTGAGCAACAACAATCAGCTAAGCAAGATGATGACGTTGTTGATGCAGAGTTTGAAGAAGTAAAAGACGACAAGTAATTGTTGCCGACGCTTCTAACTGACCAAAAACACTTAACTCGGTTAGGTGTTTAGGTTAGGATGAACAAATGAGGCGCGCGAGCAATAGCTTGTCGCGCCTTTTGCATGTATTTAAGGTTCATAATTCAATGATAAATCGATTAGATTTATCGGTTTATCCCGCAGCTTACGCTGCAAAATAGAAAGAGTAGTGTGATAGATATGTCAAAACGCGATTATTACGAAGTCCTCGGCGTAAGCAAAGATGCGAGTGAGCGAGACATAAAAAAAGCGTATAAACGCTTAGCGATGAAATATCATCCTGATCGTACCGCAGGCGATAAAGAGCTTGAGACCAAGTTCAAAGAAGTAAAAGAAGCATACGAAATTCTAACTGACGATCAAAAACGCCAGATGTACGACCAATACGGTCATGCGGCCTTTGAACAAGGCGGTGGCGGTGGTCATGGCGGCTTTGGTGGCGGACATGGCGATTTTGGTGACGTATTTGGCGATGTGTTTGGTGACATTTTTGGTGGCGGCGGTGGCCGACGTCAATCTCGCCAGCAACGCGGTTCTGATTTACGTTACAACATGGATTTAACGCTTGAAGAAGCGGTTCGTGGTAAAGAAGTTGAAATTAAAGTACCAACATGGGTAAGTTGTGACCCTTGTGATGGAAGCGGTGCAAAAGCGGGTTCTAAACCTAAAACATGTACTACCTGTCATGGTGCAGGCCAGGTACAAATGCGCCAAGGTTTTTTTGCTGTTCAGCAAACATGTCCTACGTGTCAGGGACAAGGTCAAATTATTTCAGACCCTTGTAATAGCTGTCATGGTCAAGGCCGTGTAGAAAAAACTAAAACGTTGTCGGTGAAAATACCAGCGGGTGTTGACACAGGCGATCGTATTCGTTTATCGGGTGAGGGTGAAGCCGGGGTACATGGCGCACCAGCGGGTGACTTATACGTACAAGTGTCGGTAAGAGAACACGATATATTTGTGCGTGAAGGTAACAATTTATATTGTGAAGTACCTATTAGCTTTACTACATCTGGTTTAGGCGGTGAAATTCAAGTACCTACACTTGATGGTCGTGCAAAACTTAAAATACCGTCAGAGACGCAAACCGGCAAAATGTTCCGTATGCGTGGCAAAGGCGTTAAGTCTGTACGAAGTGGCGCACAAGGTGATTTAATATGTAAGGTAGTTATTGAAACACCTGTTAATCTTAACGAGCGCCAACGTGAACTACTTAAAGAGTTAGAAGAAAGCATGGGCACAGATAGCTCAAAAAACCGTCCTAAAGAGCAAGGCTTTTTTGATGGTGTTAAAAAGTTTTTTGATGACTTAACAAAGTAAAAATTATGTTGTTTAAATAAACGGTGCTTTACAGCGCCGTTTTTTTTGCTTTAAATTTGCCAACACCTCTAAAAAAGAGAGAACGCAATGACACCCGCTATCGCACTGCTCGAAAAACAAAAAATAAAGTTCGAAATACTGAGCTATCAGCACGATGCAAACAATGGTCACTATGGTTTAGAAGCAGTTGAAAAACTCAATTTAAATAGTGAGCAAGTATTTAAAACACTTGTACTAGAAACGCATGAAGGTGAATTAATCGTTGCCATCACCCCCGTATCTCAACAAGTTAATTTTAAACAGCTTGCTAAAGTGGCAAAAACAAAAAAAGTGGCCTTGGCCGCGCCTCAAAAAGTAAATGCAAGTACCGGTTATATACTTGGAGGTGTGAGCCCAATAGGACAAAAAAAACGTCTTAAAACATATATTCACAGCAGTGCTAGTGAGTTTGAAATTATATATGTCAGTGCCGGTAAGCGTGGGTTGGAGTTAAAGTTAGCCATAGACGATATAGCTGAGTTAACAAAAGCAACGTTTGCTGTGTTCTAATAGTTTGTTGGTATTTAAGTATTGATTACACTTTAGTATTTGCTGCTTTAGTTAATATTAACTACATTAAAAAGACGTTACGATTCAGGAAATTTCAGTGTTGTATGAATTTTTCGGATATTAATTTTATTTCGATACTGGTTGCTGCGCTTTCGTCGTTTACGTTAAGTAGTGTTTGGTATTCAAACTTATTATTTAGACAAGCTTGGCTTGAAAGTTGCGGCTTGACCGAGCTTGACCTGCAAAGTGCCAATAAAAAACGCGTATGTTTTGGCACATTTTCATTTTCATTTTTGGCTGCATTTGTACTGTCGATATTTTTAGGTAACGAGTCGAGCTTGGGTTTGAGTGTAGGGACTGGTTTTGCTATTGGTTTATTTTGGGTGAGCAGCTCTTTGGGTTTAAGTTATCTTTATGAGCAGCGTCCAGTAAAACTTTTTTTGATAAACAGTGGTTACTATGTAAGCCAATTTTCGTTGATGGGATTAATTTTAGGCGGGTGGCCATAATTGATTTATAAACACAAAATTGTCTATCTTTTTATTTATTCAGGTAACTAAATAATATGAAAATACTTGTTGTTGATGACATACCACTGATGCGACATGTATTAATTAACATGCTTAGAAATCTAAACTATCTTGATATTGTTGAAGCGACCGATGGTATTCAGGCGTTCACACTGTTAAAAAAGCAGTCTTTTGATTTGGTCATCACTGATTTATATATGCCCAAAATGGACGGTAAAGATTTACTAAATAGAATAAGAAATGACGAACAGCTTACCTCAACCCCTGTCTTGATGGTGACATGCGAAGATAATTCTAAAACTATAAAAAATGTAATCGCAGCTAAAGTTTCAGGCATTATTGTTAAGCCCTTTAGCCTTAAATGCCTCGCTGATCACTTAAATCATGTTTTAGCTACTGCCAATAAGTCATGAACTGGGCGGTTAAAATATTTTCTAGTCACTACGGCTGTTTTAATTTACGGGCTACCTCATTAAACTTATCTTATTTAACCTTAAATATAATTATTAATTACGGAGGTGTTTTGGCACAACCAAACAAAAAAGGCCCTATAAAAACCGTTGATATTTTTTGCTCGTCATGCAAAACGCAACTTTTTAAATATCGCAAAGGGGGGAAGGGGGCGCTTGTTAAGTGTTTTAAAGAGCGTATATCTCAAGACTTCACAAAAATTCCGTGTATTTGCCCAAGTTGTGAGCGGGCTTTTGCAAGACCTGCTTTAATCCGCGGCGCACCTGCCTACAAAATGATAGGTGGAAAAGCTACATTTAAATAAGCTAAAAACATATGCGGACATATGGCCTTGTTTGAAACTGCTTTGTTGCTATGATCGCCCGGTTTTGCTGTTTCAATGAATGAAAAATACCCTCCCCATGGAATGGGCCAGTTTTTTGGGTTATTTAAAAATGGATAAAGGATAGTTTCGTGATAGCACTCTTATTTGACATCATCGGTATGACAGGCACATTTTTAGTTGTTGGCTCGTTTTTTCTACTTCAATTAGGTAAAACAACACCAACCAGCTTGACGTACAACATGATGAACCTAACAGGGGCGATTTTATTATTAATAAGCCTTTGTTATAACTTTAATTTAGCAAGCTTTGTGATAGAAATATTTTGGATAGCTGCTTCATTAATTGGTTTATATAAGTATATAAAAAATAGATCAGCATTAGCGACTAGTTAATTTTGATATATTCGCCGTAGACCTCTTGTTTACGGCGTTTCTATAAATTGCCCTTCTTAATTTGTATGATGTCTTACACTTATTACTCTTACTAAAGCTCTAAGCCTTTAACTCTATGCAAATTTAGTTATGGCTGATATCCATTTGACAAGTCCTTACTATCTTCTTTACTGTGTCGTCTGTTAAATAGCTTTTGGCGCGGTGATGGTAAGCAACCTAAATAATATTAATCAAACAAACCCTATTATACGAAGCGTGTGGCTTTGGTTTGGGCCCATTGTAATGCTGTTAACCTGTTTATTAGATCCACCAAATGGCCTATCTGATACAGCCTTTAAAACCGCAGGTTTAACATTTTGGATGGCCTCTTGGTGGGTGACTGAGGTTGTTCCTATTCCTGCAACTTCATTGTTACCGCTCGTCATAACGCCACTTGTAAACATTGCGCCTATCAAAATTACGGCAGCGCCTTATGCACACCCACTTATATTTTTATTTTTGGGTGGTTTTTTAATCTCAATAGCTATGGAACGTTGGGGGTTACATAAACGAATTGCGTTAACCACTATGTTATATGCGGGTAAAAAACCGAGCTTACAAATTTTAGCAATGATGTTAGTAACAGCTTTTTTATCTATGTGGATGTCAAACACGGCTACAACGGTGATGATGTTACCTATCGCGTTATCAATTATTCATTTAGTGAGTCACTCTGATTCTGGTGAAGATGGATTTGCAAAAGCATTACTGCTGTCAATTGCCTATGGTGCCAGCATTGGTGGTATTGCCACGTTAATAGGAACACCGCCTAACGCGCTTATGGCAGCATACTTATCTGAAAGTTACCAAATTGAAATAGGCTTTGGGCAATGGATGATGCTAGGTGTGCCTTTAGCAATTGTTATGTTACTGGTGTGTTGGATATGGCTTACTAAATTCAGCTATAAAGTTGATAAAAATGCAGAAAACATTAAAGACAGTAAGGCTATGTTTGTAAATGAACTTGCTGAACTCGGTGCGTTGCAACGGGCTGAAAAAGGTGTGTTTTCAGTATTTGTACTAGCCGCGTTATGTTGGGTTTTTAGACCGCTATTAGCTGATTTATCGGGTCTTAGCATTTCAGACACTGCTATTGCTATTACAGCAGCCTTGTTGTTATTTGTTTTGCCAGCTAAGAAGGGCAGTGATGAGCGAATTTTAGATTGGCAAAGTGCATCTAAAGTGCCATGGGGTGTATTGTTATTATTTGGTGGTGGTTTATCGTTAGCATCACAGATTAAATCTTCTGGTTTAGCACAATACATTGCACAAATGATAGAAGGGGCGAGTGCTATTCCGTTAGTTATGGGCATAGTGGTTGTTGTAGCGCTTATCACCTTTTTAACCGAAATCACGAGTAATACAGCTACTGCGGCGGGCTTTTTGCCGTTATTAGGCCCAGTTGCTGAAAGTATTTTTGGCTCGCCTTTAGTGTGGGTTATTCCTGCCGCTATAGCGTGCAGTTGTGCGTTTATGATGCCAGTTGCCACACCACCAAATGCCATTGTATTTGGCTCGGGAAAAATTAAAATTCGCGATATGATCAAAGCAGGTTTTGCACTTAACCTAGTCGCTATCGTGTTAATTACACTTGTAACAATAACGCTCGCAAAAACAGTATTTAATTTTTAAAAATTGAGTCGGTTTGTATCTTAAACAAAGCGACTCTTAATCACTATGTGTGTGGTTGTAATAGGTAAATTAGTGTTATTGCTCGAAAAACAGATCAAGGTTATAGTCGACAATAACATTAAAAGTCGAGTAATCTATTTTGACAACAGACACAGCACAAATAGCCTCTTTATCAGCGCAATTTACTAGTTTACAAAATGCGTTTTTAGATAATCCTTATCCTTCTATTCATTCTCGAATTGCCATTTTAAAAAAACTACGTTCGCGCATTGTAGAGCTAGAAGAAGAACTTATCAGTGCAGTATCTAAAGACTTTGGCTACCGGACTGCGTTTGATACCTTACTTGGTGATATTTTGCCTACCGTGCAAGGGCTTTCGCATATTATTAAAAAATTACCTAAATGGTCAAAGCCTAGTAAACGTTCTGTGGGGCTTAGCTTATGGCCGTCAAAAGTGAGTGTCACCTATCAGCCTAAAGGCGTGGTAGGTGTTATCGCACCGTGGAATTACCCAATACAGCTAGCGGTTGTGCCAGTGGTCACCGCTATCGCAGCCGGTAATAAAGTAATGTTAAAACTCAGCGAATTTACACCACATACTAATGCCGTATTAGAAAAGCTTTTTGATGACAAAATGAGTCAGCATGTATGTGTGGTCCAAGGCGGCAGCGACGTTGCCAGCGAGTTTTCGTCTCTTCCTTTTGCGCACTTATTATTTACCGGCTCTACTGGGGTTGGCAAATTAGTAATGAAAGCAGCCAGTAAAAACTTAACTCCCGTTACTTTAGAGCTTGGTGGCAAGTCACCAGTGATTATTACCGAGCAAGCTGATGTTGCAAAAGCAGCACACGCACTGTTATTCGGTAAAATGGCAAATGCCGGGCAAATTTGTGTCGCGCCAGACTATGTATTTGTGCCTAAGAACCTAGAAAGCCAGCTTATTAAACAGTTATGTGAGCTTTATAAAAAGCATTTTAAGCAGGGTGTTGAAGGTAAAAACTTAACCTCTATTATTAGTGACTCACATTATGCGCGTCTAGCCGGATACTTAGTGCAAGCACAAGAGCTTGGGGCAAATGTTATTAAGCCACTTGAACAAAATCAACAAGATGCAGATAAACATCGCATGGGTCTGCATTTAGTAACGAACGTGACCGACGACATGCAACTTATGCAAGACGAATTATTTGGGCCTATATTGCCTATTAAGAGTTATGGGAAGTTAGATGACGTTCTTGATTATATTAAACAGCATCCAAATCCGCTTGCTTTATATATTTTAGGCCAAGATAAAGAGGCACAAGAGTACATTATTAAACAAACACTTAGTGGCACCGTTGCGGTTAACGACACTTTAGTACAAGTAACTGCTGACGACGCGCCATTTGGTGGGGTGGGTCATTCAGGTATGGGGCACTATCACGGTAAGGAAGGGTTTTTAACGTTTAGTCACGCTAAAAATACACTCGTTTCTGGTTCTTTTAACCCGCGCATAGGGTTGTTACTTAAGCAAAGTAAAATACTAACCAGGTTGCTAAAGTGGTTATATATTAAGTAAAACAAGCCAAAAAAAGCTGAACTAAGTATGCGCAATGATACTAAGTCCAGCTTTATTTTTTGCTTAACCTAAAATAGACGTCCTTCACCTGCGTAGGTACCTGCAAGGATTTTAGTGTAAATTGCATCAGCTTTTTCTTTTGCTTCTTCAATTTCTTTAGGTAGCATTGAACGCTCATCTAACTTTCGACTATGGCTTGCTTGCATGTTGCCATTGTATTCGGCAATTGTATTCCATATGTATGACTTCTCAAGGTTTTTAGGCATTCCTAGCCCTTCAAAGTACATAAGCGCTAAATTAAATTGCGCTAAAGAATAGTTATTCCCAGCGGCTTTTTCGTACCATGTTTTAGCAAGTTTGTAGTCGTGACTAACACCATCACCATTTGAATACATCACGCCTAAGTTAAACTGTGCGGCAGGCATGTTTTTTTTGGCTGCTTTTTCGAATAGAGATAAAGCCATTTGTTTGTCTAACTTAACGCCTTTGCCTTCGTCGTATAATACCGCTAATGCAAACATTGAGTCTGCGTGATTCTTTTTTACGCCTTTTTTGTATAGATCGGCTGCTTTGTAATAATCGCGTGTAACGCCGTGGCCTTCTTCGTATAACTTAGCGAGCTCGTAAATGCCAGGTGCAAACCCTTTGTCGGCAAGGTATTCAAATTCTTTTAAAGCGAATTCAAAGCGACCTTCGTTCGCCGCAATAATACCTTCTTCAAGGGTCGCATTCGCAAAAGGGCTCGCAATTAAAGCACCCGTAAGTAATAACGTTTTTAAATTAAACTGTGACATAGCGATGTCTCCAAAAAGTAATCGTTTCACTGTGAGTTAAATAAAACCATTTTATTTACAACACTATTGCACTTGCAGCTAATTAAGGGCGTATAACGTTGCTATATTTTAGGTTTATTTTATTACTACAAACAAACTAGCGTGCATTTAAGTTTAGATAAACTCTGTTTGTGATTATAGCTCAAATCGGGGGCGTTTTTTCTAACACGTTCGATTTTATAAGCGTAAGATACAGATATAACAGAAAATTTAAAAGAAATAACTATGTCAAAGCATGGCGAAAAGTTGCTAATTATAAACTTTTGACTGTTATGCTATTTAAGGTAGCGAGTTCACGTTACGTAGGTTCATTATGTAAGTGCTTAGCTAAGTGAAGTGTTTATATTTGCAGAGGTGAAAATGTTAAAAACAATAAAAAATAAGTTGTCACATATAACTATTGCGTTAAGCGTACTGCTATTAACGAGTTGTTCTGCCTCGTTTACATATAATAATTTAACTTGGTTATCGTCATTTTGGGTTGATGATTACGTTGATTTAAACAAACAACAGAACAAGCAATTAAAAGAGATTATTAACACCACACAGCAATGGCATCGCGATACTCAGTTGCCAGCATACAAGCAAGATATTGAAAATTTAAAGTCGCTGTTTAATCAAAATCTAAATCATGCTCAATTAAAAGAGCAGGTAGTATTTGCTAGGGCCCACTGGAAAAATCTTCTTGAGCATGCGCATTTTTCGCTTGCGCAATTAGGGTATACGCTCTCTAGAGATCAGCGGGATGAATTTATACAAAATATTCAAGATCAAATTAACGAAGATCGTGAGCAATACAACGAACAATCTAGTAAAGAGCGCAAAACTAAACGCCTAGAAAACCAGTTAGACTACTACTCAGATTGGCTGGGTAAGCTCACTGACCAGCAAAAGCAACTTATTACAGACGCAAATAACAAGCATACGGAGTCAGGCGGGCTGTGGCTTGATTACAAACAAACTCGATTAGATGCAGCAAAATCAATAATGGTTGATGAAACACTCTCTGAAGATGAGTTTGTAACTAAATTAAGCTATGTAATAAAAGAGCGTGAAGCCTTTATGAGCGAAGAGCAATTAGCCATAAATGCCAGCAACCTTGACTTATATGTCAATTTATTAATAGAACTAGCCCCGACATTGAATAAAAAACAGCGCGAAAGTGTTAATGATGAATTTGACAGCCTAATTGAAACCTTAAACGATTTAATGGAACCGTAAAATTTAAACCTTTACATTGAGTACGAAAATTTCATTTATATAATATAAATATGATCTTACTAAGTAGGCTCAACGTAGGTTAAACGTTTTTAAAATTAGTCAGTTATTTACAGCTAAATTTTATAGGCTACGAAAATACATAAATAAAGGATTCTAACGGCACTTATATGGTAACTGATTTAAAAAGCATGCTTGCAACGTGGCACCCTTTACGAGACGAACAGCAATGGGTTTTGGCTACATTGTATAAAATTGAAGGCTCGAGCTACCGTAAGCTAGGCGCCATGATGCTTATTTCTAGCTTAGGGCAGCGATTGGGTATGCTCTCCGGTGGGTGCTTAGAGGCAGATATTCAACGCCACGCCAAACAAGTAATGACCTCCCTTACGTCAAAAACGATTACCTATGATGCCACCGATGAAGATGACTTAACTTTTCAGTTAGGTATTGGCTGTGGTGGTGTTGTCCATATTGTTTTACAGCCAGTTAATATCGCCAATAAATACCTAAATCTCGATTTTGTTTTTAATGCCCTTAAAGAAAAAGTGTCAGGTTATTATTTACAACCAGTGCAACCTCTTTGTGCGTTGGGGCAGGGCGTTTTTTCAAAACGTAATGTTTCTGATGGTCTTTCTGTTAATCGTAAAGCACAAATTATTGAAAAAAGTAATCAGCATTGGCTACAAGTGGCCGTATACCCAGCCCCACATATTTTAATTGTGGGTGGCGGTGCCGACGCTGTTGCCGTTTATTCTATGGCTAAGCAGCTGGGTTGGGTTGTGACTGTATGGGATCCCCGCGCGGCTAATGCTAAAAGGCAATATTTTCAGCAGGCAGATGCAATTTTACGTTGTCCGCCTCAAGAGCTAACCCAATATTGCGAAAAGCAAAAGGTGGATGCCAGCATATTAATGGCCCACAGTGTTGAGCTTGATGCAAATGCACTATATGCGTTGAACCAGTCTAATTTAAAATACATGGGGCTGCTGGGTCCTAAGCACCGACGAGCACAAGTTTTTGAGCAAGCCAATATAGCTATACAAGAGGTTAAAGCGCCTGTTTTTGGGCCTGTAGGGCTTAACTTAGGTGGCGACTCGCCAGAAAGTATTGCATTGTCACTTATTAGTGAAATACACGCCGTGCTTTCTAATAAAGATGCTACATCCCTAAGCAATTGGGGTCAGTGAAGTATGCGCATAGCAAAAGTGTTGTTAGCCGCAGGACAGTCGTCTCGTTTTGATGGATGCAAATTAATAGCAAGTGTGGGCAATAATAAAACTATGATTGCTCGTGCAGTTGACGTTTTACAACAGTTAGACGCGGGTGCCGTTTATGTTGTTTCAGGTGCATGGCATAACGAAATTACTCAAGCGCTAAAGCACTACAATAATGTCGAAATTATCTGTAATTTAGATTGGCAGCAAGGGTTAGGTAAATCAATCGCGCTTGCAGCTAATCAGTTAAGGCATAGTGACGGTTGGGATGGCATTTTATTTATGCTAGCCGATCAGGTTGAATTGGAGGCGTGCGATATTCAGCAGTTAGTCACTCGTTTTCAGAATAACCCCACTCGATGGTGTGCTAACTATGGAGAACGATTAGGTGTGCCGGCAATTTTTCCTCATGATGATTTTGATTTACTCACCACTTTGTCTAATGACAAAGGCGCTCAACATCTACTTCGTGAACCCGGCGGTATTGTAAACTGCGTTTTACTAAATAAGGCAAGCGCAGACATAGACACCGTTGAGCAGTTAAATTGTTATACCGCTAAACAGGCGCTAAATTAAATAATTAAAACTTTAGGCAATAAATCTACCTCAAACAGAGGTTCAGCTTAAATAAAAAAACAAACTAAACTTTAATTGAACATGTTTATATAAATACATACTGCGCAGGGCATAAAGTTGCGCATACAACTTAAGAGCAATGTCGAGGATCAAGTTGCTTTAATTTTAATGGTATTACCAACTGCTCAGCACAAATCGCAGTGCAGTTGATTGAGAGCTAATTCAAGGGGCGGGTTATGGTAACGTTTACAATTAATGGCAAAGTGATTGAATCACAAGCAAGTGAAGATACACCACTGCTATGGGTTATTCGCGATGAAGTAGGACTAAAGGGCACTAAGTTTGGTTGTGGCATAGCAATGTGTGGTGCGTGTACAGTGCATTTAGATGGACAGGCTACACGTTCATGTGTATTACCCGTAGGAGCTGTAGCGGGTAAAAACATTACCACTATTGAAGGTCTCAATAACGAACACCCGCTCCAAAAAGCATGGGTTGAAGAGCAAGTACCGCAATGTGGTTATTGTCAGTCTGGGCAGATTATGCAAGCGGCAACATTACTTGCAGACAATCCGTCGCCAACAGACGAAGAAATTGTCAATCATATGAATGGTAACTACTGCCGCTGCATGGCGTACAAACGTATAAAGTCGGCAATACAACGTGCGGCCGATGAGTCACAAAGCGCAGTACAGATGTTTAACCCAAATGAGCAAGACGTTTAATCGGAGCGGATAATGAAAAAATTATTTCAAAAAAACAGCGAAACCGTCAACTTAAATCGTCGTTCATTTATGATTGGCAGTGCTAGTGCGGGCTTGGTAATGGCATTTGCGCCTGCGTTACTTTCAGGTTCTTTAAGCGCCAAAGAATCAATTTCACAACAGGCGTTTTCACCCACTATTTGGTGGACAATGGATACCAATGGTGGGGTAGAGGTTAGCATTGCAAAGGCTGAAATGGGCCAACACATTGGCACTGCTTTAGCACGAATAGTGGCCGACGAGTTAGAGTGTGATTGGGATAAAGTATCAATTACTTACGTAGACACCCATGAGAAATGGGGATATATGGTTACAGGTGGTTCGTGGTCAGTATTTCAAAGTTTTAAACCGCTATCGCAAGCGGGTGCCGCAGGTCGCTTAGCCCTTATTGATGCCGGGGCTAAAATGCTAGGGGTTAAACCAGAGCAATGTATTGCACAAAAAGGGCAAATTGTTGCTGGTGGTCAATCGGTAAGTTACGCTGATATTGTACAAAAAGGTGAATTTAATCTTACCTTTACAAGTGAAGAAGTTGCAAAGCTTCCTTTAAAACCAGCCAATAAACGTCATTTAACCGGCTTAAACCAAGATTTTAAAGCATTAGATATACCCGCTAAAACAAACGGAACAGCAGTGTATGGCATTGATGTTGAAATAGAAGGGATGGTGTATGCGCGTCCGGTTATTCCTCCGACACGTTACGGTAGTAAAGTAACAAGCGTTGATGATAGTGGCGCAAAAGCAATTAAAGGTTATCGCGGTTTTGAAATATTAAACGATCCTAGTAATACCGTTGAAGGATGGGTTGTTGTACTGGCTGATAATTATCACAGTGCTATTAAAGCGGTTAATGCGTTAAATGTAAGCTACCAGGTAGGCAAAACGGCCAATGTCTCCGAGGCAGATATTCAGGCGCAGGGTAAAAAATTATGTGACGATAGCGCATCCGGTACTTTATTTGTAGATGAAGGCAATACGTCTCAGGTTTTGGCCGATGCAAAAAACACATTTGATGCAACTTACACCACGGCGACAGCAAGTCACTACCAATTAGAGCCACTTAACGCCATAGCTGAATTTAAAAACGGTAACTGGATTGTACATACGGGTAACCAATGGCAATCACTCACGTTACCTGCTTTAGCCAAAGCCCTTGATATAGAGCAAAATAAAGTCATTATTCGTCCTTACTATTTGGGTGGTGGCTTTGGACGTCGTTTATTTGGTGATTGGACAGTCCCTGCTGCATTAACGGCAAAAGCAATAGGTAAACCGGTTAAGCTTGTATTTACCCGTGAAGATGACAGTTTATTTGATCAGTCTCGCTCAGCGTCTACGGCTAAATTAACCGCTTCGTTCGGTGAAAAGGGAGAGCTTAGCGCATTAGAGCATGCGTTTGCTGCAGGCTGGCCAACTAAAGCAATGGCGCCAGGTTTTTTGGCTCCTGGTGTTGATGGTAATGGTAAATTTGATTCGTTTTCTGCCTCAGGTGCTGATCACTGGTATAGCATGAGTAACCATCGTGCTCGTGCCATCAATAACGAGTTAGCACAAAGCACTTTTACGCCGGGTTGGTTACGTTCAGTTGGACCGGGTTGGATTGTATGGAGCCTTGAGTCTTTTATAGACGAAATAGCGCACAAGCAAGGTATTGATCCGGTTAAGTTTCGTTTATCAATGCTTGACGGTAAAGGAAAACAAGCGGGTAAAGCACCTGAAAGTGTGGGTGGCGCGCGCCGTTTACATGATGTACTTAAAAAAGTGTCAGACAAAGTTAGCTCAATAAAGCTGAACGAAAACGAGGGCATTGGTTTTTCGGTTAGTTCAGGGCAAGAGCGCCACATGCCAGCATGGATTGGCACTGCAGCCCATGTTCACGTTAACAAAAGCGATGGCAAAATCACCCTTAAAAAGTTATACGCTGTTGTTGACGCCGGTTTAATTGTACATCCTGATGGTGCGATGGCTCAATTAGAAGGGTCATTATTATGGGGAGCGAGTATGGCCTTACATGAGTCCAACTCTTATAAAAATGGCCAAGTAGCTGCTACAAACTTTAATACTTACCTTCCACTGAGAATGCAAGATGTACCCGAAATGGACATTGAGTTTGTGCAAAGTGATGAGTTTCCTGTAGGGTTAGGGGAGCCA